>QZDS01000060.1 GCA_009917455.1 bacterium 1xD8-48
GCGATGTTAAGATGAGGGGGCTGTTAGACATTTGATTTAACTGCCTATCACCCCATTTCCTGACTAACACCAAAAGAATAATTGACATCCCCTTTGAGCATCGGATAAAGCCGGTGCTTTTTGTGTGTGGGCCGGGCGGCGATGACAATGACAGGTTATGGCATCTTACTACCCCAAAACGGCAGAATATGTTCCGGCCTCTTGTATGAGGCGTTCTTTTGGATAAAATAGAAAACAGAAAGAGAAAAACGACAGGAGGTGCCTCGTTTGCAGGTTCATGTGGAAATAGGGGAGGATCTTCCCGAAACCGTTATTACCATAAGGTGCCGGGAGAAAACGCCTTATATCAATAAATTAATTGCGGCGCTTAAAATTGTGGACAGACAGATTGTGGTGAACTGCGGGGGAAACATCACGTCTCTGAATCTGGATGCTGTTTTGTATATAGAATCGGTGGACAGAAAATGCTTTGTCTACACGGAAAAAGAAACCTGCGAGTCCGACAGTCGGCTGTATGAGCTGGAGCAGCAGCTTAGGGAGTACCTTTTTGTGCGCATCAGCAAGTCCGCCATTGTAAACCTGAAAAATATCAAATCTATAAAAACGCACATTGGAAGACGACTTTTAATCATATTAAATAACGGAGAACAGTTAATTGCATCCAGACAGTATGCGGATGCTATCAGAAAATTGCTGGACATGAAAGGGAAAGCGGATTAGGCGGGCTGTAATAGAAACGGAGGCAGGGTGATGGAAGAAAGAAAGCATTTATTGGATTATCTGACACAGGTTTTTACAATTTTTGGAATAACGATTTTGGCAATCAGCATTATCTGTACCCTGTTGGGGGAGGCGGCGGCGGGAGAATCCACCATGTTCCGGTTAGGGAGCGGCGGGATTCCTGTGGAAACTGTTTTTCAGTATCTGCTCACAAGTATCTGTGTGACGGCTCTGCGTTTCGTGTTTTTTACGGACATCCTGATAAAAAAAATGTCTGTTACAGGAAGAACTGTCGGAATGCTTGCAGCAGTGATTGTTTTGATTGGTATTTTTTCGTGCATATTCGGGTGGTTTGCCGTGGACAAGGCGGAGGGATGGATTGCCTTTCTCCTCTGTTTCGGGATTTGCTTTGTCATCAGCGCGGCAGTATCGGCTTACAGGGAAAGGGTGGAAAACAGGCGTCTGGAGGACGGATTGGAGAATTTAAAGAAAAAGCAGGATAAAGGAGAGGTACAGTGAAATCATTTATTGAAGTAAGCGGCTTATCGCACTCTTTCGGGGAGAAAAAGGTTCTGGACAATATTTCCTTTCAGGCGGCAAAAGGGGAGATTACCGGCCTTTTGGGGCCGTCCGGCGCGGGAAAAACCACGCTTGTAAATCTTCTCACCGGGCAGATTAAGCCGGATGCCGGGAAGATAACAATAGACGGCGATACGGGGAATCGGAGCCGGGCGGGGATTATGATGGACAGCTTCGGTCTTTACGAGCGGCTGTCCGTCTATGAAAATCTGAAAATATTTGCCGGAATTTACCGGGCGCCCAGGGAGCGGATTGACGGGCTCCTTAAAAAGGCGGAGATGATAAAGGAGAAAAAGACGACAGTGGGGAAGCTGTCGAAAGGAATGCGCAGCCGGGTGAATTTCTGTCGGGCGCTTTTGAAGGAGTGCGATATTCTGTATCTGGATGAGCCCACCTCCGGCCTTGACCCCGCCACCACGGAAAAAATCCATGAAATGATGCTGGAGGAAAAAAGCGCCGGAACCACAATTTTTCTGACTACTCACAATATGCATGAGGCGGAAAAGCTCTGTGACAGGGTGCTTCTTTTAAATGAAGGGCGGCTGGTGGAAAACGGCGTTCCGAAGGAAATCTGCCGGAAGTACAATTCCGAAAACAAGATAGAGGTGGTTTTGAAAAACGGGGAGATACATACCATAAAGAACGCCGGTGAAAGCGCCGGGATTCTGGGGAGGTGGCTGGGCGAAGAGGCAATCGTGAGCCTCCATTCCTCGGAGCCGGATTTGGAAAAGGTGTTTCTTGGCATAACGGGAAGGAGGCTTGGCGAATAATGAACAACATACTTATCATTCTGAAAAAGCAGATAAAGGACACGCTGAAAAACAAGGCGGTTCTGATTCAGTTTGTGATGTTTCCGGTGATGGCGTTTATCATGACAAACTCGGTGAAAATAGAGGGGATGCCGCCCGATTTTTTTGTGAATATGTTCGCGGTGATGTACATCGGAATGGCACCCCTTGTGGCCATGTCCGCGATTATCTCCGAGGAAAAGGAAAAGAATACCCTTCGTGTGCTGATGATGGCAGATGTGACGCCGGGGCAGTACCTTGCGGGAACCGGCGGCTATGTGTTTCTGGCGTGTATGGCCGGAGCGGCGTTTTTCTGCGCTTTGTCAGGTCATGAGAGCTTTCGGGAAAAGGGGCTGTTTTTGTTTATCATGGCGGTAGGGATTGTGGCGTCTATGGTTCTTGGCGCGGCTATAGGAGCAGGGAGCGCAAATCAGATGGCGGCAACCTCTGTCACTGTCCCTGTGATGATGATTTTTTCATTTCTTCCAATGCTTTCCGTGTTTAATAAAACCATAAAAAAGATAGCGGAGATTACTTATTCCCAGCAGATAAGCCAGCTTTTTAACGGATTGGGAAAAGGAGAGGATTATGCGGGGAGCGCGATGATTATTGCCGCAAATATGATTGTGTTTGGCGTCCTGTTCGGGCTTTTATATAAGAAAGGCGGGCTTTGCAGGAGATAAAAGATTGATTAAGAGGAATTTCTGTGTTAAAATTTGAAAGCCGGACCAGCCTGGCAAGATATGAAAGTATAACTACCGGGAGGAAGCAGGAATGATAATGATGGAGCAGGTGTGCAAATCATACAGGATTGCAAGGAGAAACGCGGGCTTTAAGGAGGCGTGCAAATCGCTTTTTCATCGGGAATATGAAGTGATTGCCGCCTTAAACGATGTCAGTTTTACCATAAACGACAAAGAGATGGTGGGCTATATCGGACCTAACGGAGCGGGGAAAAGCTCCACAATCAAAATTCTCAGCGGAATATTGACACCGGACAGTGGAACGGTTCTTGTGGACGGAAGGATTCCCTGTAAAGACAGAATCGAGCATGTAAGGCAGATTGGCGTGGTGTTTGGGCAGCGTTCCCAGCTTTGGTGGGATGTTCCGGTCATTGATTCCTTTGAATTGCTGAAGGATATTTATTCAATTTCCCAATCGATGTACAGGCGCAGCCTTGAGGAGCTGACGCAGCTTTTAAATCTGGAGGAGCTTTTGCGCACGCCGGCGAGGCAATTGTCCCTGGGGCAGAGAATGCGGTGCGAAATTGCGGCCTCCCTTCTGCACAGGCCGAGGATACTGTTTCTGGACGAGCCCACCATAGGGCTGGACGCGGTTTCCAAGCTTGCGGTGCGGGATTTCATTTTAAAGCAAAATAAGACCCATGGGACTACCGTGATTTTGACGACCCATGATATGCAGGATATAGAAGCCCTTGCCAGCAGAATCATTCTGATTGGAAAAGGGCGGATTTTGATGGACGGGAGCCTCTCGGATATCAAAAAGGGAAACGCCGATATTGACGAGACGGTGGCGGAGCTGTACCGCTCCTACGACATTTAAAGGAGGAATGGCTGTGAAATATCTGTCATTTTTTCGGCTGCGCTTTGCCATGGGGCTGCAATACCGGACGGCTGCGTTAGCGGGAATCGTCACACAATTTGTATGGGGCTTTATGGAAATTATGATATTCAAAGCCTTTTACCGGGCGGACGCCGCTTCTTTTCCCATGAGCTTTCAGGCAACTGTCTCTTACATCTGGCTGCAGCAGGCATTTCTGTCTCTCTTTGCGGCATGGATGATGGATAATGAGATTTTCTCCATGATTATAAACGGTGACGTGGCTTATGAGCTGTGCAGGCCGGTCAGCATTTATGATATGTGGTTTGCAAGGAACGCTGCAAACCGGCTTGCAAGGGCGGCGCTTCGGTGTCTCCCCATTCTGGCGGTGGCGTCTTTTCTGCCAAAGCCCTACGGGATTGCGGTTCCGGCGAGCCTGACATGCTTTGTAATGTTTCTTCTTGCAATGGTGCTGGGGCTTTTGGTGACGGTGTCCTTTTGCATGCTTATCTACATGCTGACGTTTTTTACCATATCGCCTGAGGGGCTTCGTATGCTGTTTATTTCGGGGACGGAATTTCTGGCGGGCGGGGTGATTCCGCTGCCCTTTTTCCCTGATAAGCTGAGGGCGGTGATGGAGCTTCTGCCTTTTGCCGCCATGCAGAACGTGGCGCTACGCATCTACAGCGGGAGCATGAGCGGGGGCGAGGCGGGAAGGGCGCTTTTCCTGCAGTTATTCTGGCTGATAGCGGTAACGGGATTTGGAAAGATACTTTACCGTCTGGTGGAAAAGAAAATCACCGTGCAGGGGGGATAGGCATAAGGGACGCTTTTTTGTCCGATGAATTTGCGGGAAAGCCCCGGTTTGCGGCGCACCGCGAGGAGGATGAAGATGAAAAATAAAGTATCGTTTATAAAGCTTTACCGGCATTATGTATCAATGAATGTGCGGAGCGTGATGCAGTATAAGACCTCCTTTCTGCTGTCGGTGATTGGACAGTTTCTGGTGTCCTTCAATGTGTTCCTCGGAATCTTTTTCATGTTTCAGAGATTTTCGAAGGTGGACGGATTTTCCTACAGCGAGGTCTTATTGTGCTACGGCATTGTTTTACTGGAATTTTCCCTGGCGGAAATGTTTGCAAGGGGATTTGACATGTTTCCCGGTATGGTGAGAAGGGGAGAATTCGACCGGGTGCTGGTGCGGCCCCGGGGAGAAATTCTTCAGGTATTGGGCAGCAGGTTTGAAATGGCGAGAATCGGGAGGATGCTTCAGGCGCTGGTGATGTTTGTCTACGGAATTGTGAAAAGCAACGTGACGTGGACATTTCCAAGGGCGCTTACCGTAATTTTTATGCTGACGGGAGGCGTTGCGGTTTTCGGAGGGCTTTTCCTGATATATGCCGGAATCTGTTTTTTCACGCTGGACGGGCTGGAATTTATGAATGTGTTTACTGATGGGGCCAGGGAATTCGGGAAGTACCCGGTGGGGATATACGGGGAAAAGCTGCTGTTATTTGCCACTTTTATTGTGCCCTATGCGCTGATTCAATATTATCCTCTGCTCTTTCTTTTGGGGCGGCGGACGTCCCTGCTTTACATGATTTTGCCTTTGCTTGCCGTACTTTTCCTGATACCGGGCATGCTCCTTTGGAGGTTCGGCGTGCGGCATTATCAGTCCAGCGGGTCGTGAAATAATGGGAAACAGGCCGGGGACGGTTTTATAAGTGCGCCGGCGATATGAAGCTTGTGGAGGGGAACAGAATATGAACCGGATTTTAATTATAGACGACGACAGGGAGCTGTGTGCTCTGATAAAACGGAGCGTTTTAACGGAAAATATTGAGGCTGACTTCTGCCACAGCGGCAGGGAGGGACTTGCCAGGCTGGAAGGCGGCGTTTATCAGCTTGTGATACTGGACGTGATGATGCCGGGCATGGACGGGTTTGAAACCTTAGAGCAAATCAGGAGGGAAAGCAGCCTGCCGATTCTGATGTTTACCTCCAAAAACGACAGCATTTCAAAGGTTCGCGGGCTCCGCGCGGGAGCCGACGATTACCTCACCAAGCCCTTTGATATGGATGAGCTGATTGCCCGTATTATTTCCCTGATTCGCAGGTATACCCGTTTTAACCAGGAGGAGGGAGCGCCGAAGCTTCTTTCTTTTGACGGCCTTGCAATCGACATGGATACCCGCCTTGTCACCACGGAAAAGGGCGTTTTTGAGCTGCCGCCGAAGGAATTTGATTTGCTCTTATTCTGCGCGGAAAATCAGGGAAAGATTCTGACCAAGCAGCGGATTTACGAGGCGGTCTGGGGGGAGGAATATGTCTATGACGACAGCAATATTATGGCAGTCATAAGCCGCCTTCGGAAAAAGCTGGAGGCAAATCCCGGAAGCCCTAAGTATATCCAGACGGTGAAAGGGATTGGGTACCGGTTCAATAAGGATGTTTGAATTTAGGAAGGCAAAACTTTCCCCAAATGGTAAAAGTATGGAGGTGTTTCTATGCGGTTTCTCTCTCTGGAATTTCTTTACGTTCTACTCGCGGCTGTTGCCGCATTGTCCCTTTTTCTTACGTTTTTTCTTATCCGGCGTGTGAAAAGACAACTGAATGAAATGAAAGAAGCACTGGCCGATGTCAGAAGCGGAAACGGAAACAGGCGTATTCTGGCACAGGAGCATGAGCTTACGGCGCAGATTGTCTATGAGATAAATGATATCATCATATCCTATGAGGAAAGGCTTGCGGCTTTCAGGGAAACGGAGGAAACCAATAAGCAGCTTATGACGAGCCTGTCCCATGACGTGCGGACGCCCCTTACTACGCTGATTGGCTATCTTGACGCTGCCTGCAAGGGGATTGTCACCGGGAAAGAATGCGACGATTATGTGGAAACCGCCCGCCGGAAGGCCCATGATTTGAAGGACTACATTGATGTGCTTTTCGACTGGTTCAAATTAAATTCAGGAGAGTTTGCCATGGAAATCCGAAGGCTCGAGGCGGCGGAGCTTACCAGAAACATTCTGATTGACTGGATACCGGTGTTCGAGAATAAGGGGATAGAATATGCCGTGGACATTCCCGACCAGCCCTTTTGGGTCAGGCTCGACGAGGACAGCTATATGCGGATATTGAATAATCTGATACAAAACGCCCTTGCCCACAGCTGTGGGGATAAAATCGAAATCGGCCTGTCGGCGCAGGGTGGCGGGAAGAAAAGCGCTGCTGAGGCTGGCGGCGGGGAAAAGATAAGGATTCAGGTTTCGGATAACGGAGTGGGAATGAGAAAGGAGGATTTGAAGCATATTTTTGAGCGGCTGTACAAGTGTGATAAGGGGAGAGCGGCAAAGGGCAGCGGGCTCGGCCTCTCCATCGTGCGCCAGCTTACGGAAAAAATGGGCGGCGTCATAACTGCGGAAAGCGCGCCGGGGCAGGGCACTTCGTTCACACTGCTTTTTCCGCTGGACGATTCCCGCGTCCAATAGCCGGGCGGCTCACGGCACATTTAACGGCTGAGGAGGGGAATACCAATTTGCAAGGTTAACGCAAGGTTCCGGCAAGGTTTATGCAAGACTGGGGTGATAATATGTGGTAAGGAGGGACCCGCGAAGCGGGAGGATGCCTTATCACCTGCAGACGCTGCGGAGAAGCCGCATGGAATGCGTCTGCTCAAACAAATGTGGTAAGGAGGGACCCACGGAGCGGGAGGATGCCTTATCACCCGCAGACGCTGCGGAGAAGCCGCATGGAATGCGTCTGCTCAAGCAAATGTGGTAAGGAGGGACCCGCGAAGCAGGCCTCTCAAAAACACAGGAGGTTTTACGAATGAGCAAATATGTTATCGAGACCAGAAATCTCACCAAACAGTACGGCGCTCAGAAAAGCGTCGCCAGTCTGAACATTCATGTACAGCAGGGCAGAATTTACGGGCTGCTGGGAAGAAACGGAGCCGGGAAGACCACTACCATGAAAATGCTTCTGGGACTGACCCCGCCGACAGCGGGTGAGGTCAAAATCTGGGGTAAGCCCCTTAAGGGTAATGAAAAAAAGCTGCTGCCCCGCATCGGGAGCCTGATAGAGTCGCCGGGATTTTATCCCAACCTGACGGGAACGGAAAACCTGAAAATCTTCGCCACCTTACGGGGCGTGCCGAACGCCCACGCTATAAAGGACGCGCTGGATTTGGTGGGGCTTCCTTATAAGGATAAGAAGCTGTTTACACAATATTCCCTGGGCATGAAGCAGCGGCTTGCAATCGCCCTTGCCGTTATGCACGACCCGGAGCTTCTTATTCTGGATGAGCCAATTAACGGGCTTGACCCCATAGGGATTGCGGAGGTGCGCTCCTTTATCCGGCAGCTTTGCGACGAGAGGGGGAAGACCATTCTGATTTCCAGCCATATTCTGTCTGAGATTGCGCTGCTTGCCGACGATATCGGGATTATCGACCATGGCGCCCTGATTGAGGAGGAAAGCTTTGCAGAGCTGGAGAAAAAGAGCAACAGGCATATTCATTTTATCCTTTCCGACACCGCCCAGGCTGCAAGGATTCTGGAATGTGACTTTTCCGAAACCCGGTTTTCCATACAGGACGATGCCAATATTCTGGTTCATAATCTGGATTTGCCGGTAGGGAAAATCGTCACAGCCTTTGTGGAAAACGGGCTGGAAGTGTCGGAGGCTCATCTTTGCGAGGAAGGCCTGGAAGAGTATTTCAAACGGGTGACGGGAGGTGAGGGGATTGCTTAATATGATTGTCTGCGAATTCGGAAAGCTGAAAAGAAAGAAGCTGTTTCGAATTGCGTTCCTCACGACCTTTGTTATGCCGCTTTTGTACTTCCTGATTCTGGATGATACGACGCTGGAAAATATGATGTCGGTAGTAAAGACGGACAACGCTTTTCTGCTTTTAATTCCCTTTTCAGTGGTGCTTGCCGCCAATCTGTTCTTTGAAGAACATGACTGCGACACACTGAAAAATCTCATGTGCATTCCGGTTACAAAAGGACGGCTGACGCTGGCAAAGCTTTTTGTGATTTTAATTTTTGATATAGGATATGAGCTGGCAGGAGGGATAAGTGCTGTCCTGCTCACTGCCATTTCGGGAGAATCGCTGGAAGGACTTTGGCTGGAGATTTTTCTTGCCGCGGGAAGCGGGATTTTAATCTGGGCGGCAGCAATGCCCTGTATTCTTTTTGTGGTCTGGTGCAACAGATCCTACATTATTTCCGTGATTATTGCGTTTGCCTACACCGTAATAAATTATATTCTGCATGTAAACGACAGTTTTATCATGGTTCCCATTGGCTTTAACATTCCCACGTTGCTGCCGGTTCCCATGATTAGCCGCTGGCTTTACCAGTACCATTCGCTGGAGGACGCGGGGCAGGAGACGATTGACTTTTACAACAGATTCCGCCCTTATTTTGTGTCAACGCCGGTTATTTTTGCGGTGCTGCTCGGGGAGGCCGCCGTGTGCGTTATGCTGATGATTAAGGTTTACCGGAAACAGAGTGTGTAAGGAGGACAGGTATATGGCAGCGATAATAAAAACGGAATTTCAGAAAATAAAGCGGTATCAGATTCTTTTAATCGGGCTAATCGGCATGTTCTGTTCGCCGCTTTTACAGTTTTTTTCTCAGATGATAGTTGTGCCGGAGGCAAGGGATCCCCATTTTGATTTTGCAGCCCTTATAGACGCCACAATCTGGGGCAACGCGCAGATTTTCATGCCGATGATGTTCACGCTGATCGGCGGCTATCTGATGAACAGGGAATACACGGACGATACCCTGAAAAATATTCTTACCATTCCTCTTTCCTTCCGGAAATTTCTGGCGGGCAAGCTGGCGGCTGTGGGCCTTCTGGCAATTCTCATGGGAGTGTACAGCCTTCTGGCGACGGTGATTGTGGGACTCGTCGCGGGCCTTTCCGGTTTCGGAGGTCTGGTTTTATTAAAAGGCCTGCTGCAGATGATTGGGCTTTCAATCGCTATTTATATTGTGGTGCTGCCGCTTATCGGTATTTGCGGCAGAAGGCCGGGAATGTTTATGAGCGGCTCGGTGTTCGCGTTTATTGCCGGGTATGCTGTCCTGTTTTTTAAGCAGGGGCTATTGAGAAATATTTATCCCTTTTCGGCGGCGCTGACTCTGATTGGGTTTGACACGGCTTCCTGCAGCGGCACGTCGGATAAGGGAAGTATTCCCCTTGGGATTGTCTCGCTGGGAGTAATGCTTCTTCTCGGAGTGCTGGCTGTCTGCACGGCCGGGGCGCCGGGAGAGGCGGTGAAACCGGGGAAGAAGGGGAAGAAAAGCGGAGGGCGAAGCGCCGCCCGCAGACGTCGGTAAATCCGGTAAAAGGGACGGCCGGGAGACGACGGTAAATGTGGTGATTAGACAGATAAAGGCTCTTATCAGTCGGGGGACTGGTGAGGGCTTTTAGATGTTAATTTTGCAAGATATGTGTTATAATCAGAAAAGATGCCAGGGCGATTTGAATGTTGATGGAGAAAGGACAATGCCATGGAAAACAAAATCATCATAGCAGAAACAAAAAGGCTGATTTTAAGAAAATATCAACAAGAGGATTTGCAGGACTTATATGAATATTTGTCGGACAGGGAGGTCGTGGAATATGAGCCATATAAACCCCTGACCTTTGATGAAACAAAAGAAAACCTCAAGTGGCGTATCGGGACAGACGAAATGATTGCCGTTGAATTGAAACAATCCCGCAAAATGATTGGCAATGTCTATATGGGAAAGCGTGAATTTGAGACGCTGGAAATGGGATACGTATTTAACCGGAATTGCTGGGGGCATGGCTATGCCGCTGAAAGCTGCAGAACCTTAATCAGGCAGGCATTTTCAAACGGCATACACAGAATCTATGCAGAATGCGACCCCCTTAATGAGCGTTCATGGAAATTGCTTGAAGCATTGGGATTTCAGAGAGAGGCTTATTTCAGAAAAAATGTATATTTCTGGAAGGATGAGAACGGAAAAGTAATTTGGAAAGATACCTATGTGTATGCAAAACTAAATGCGGAGGAATAAAGAATGTCAGAATTTATTATAAATATGATTGCGGAAATTGCAGATTTTTTTCTTGATTTGTGGGTGGATGGGGGATAAATCGATAGAAGGATAATGTGAATGAAAGGAGAGCATTTGTTGGAGCGATTGAAAGAGGAGCATTTCATTTTCATTAAATGGATAAATCACTTTATAATATAACACGTGAAAGGTGCAGACAAATTTGATAAAGTACGATTCGGGAAAAGGAGTAAGTTGTATGAAAAGACACAATAAAGTAATAGCATATATGGTTTTTCTGCTCGTCTGTGTATTGACGGGGTGTGCGCAAAAGGCTGACGAAGCAGCAACTGCTGTAAGTTCAGGTGATACCCTTGAGACAAAGGAGCCGTCCGATAATGCAGGGCAAACGGAGTTCATTGTCCACGAAAGCGCGGACATTTTATATTATGAAAACGGATATCCGTATATACATGATATACTTACCAACCATACGGGCAGTACCATTACCGAAACGGAATATTGTATGCTCGCATATGATGCCGATGGTATGCCGTTAAAATTATACTGGAATTTTTTGGACAGCAATGCGGAATGCAGTTATGATTGTGTTGTCAGAACCGAAGACGTAAACCTTCTGCCCGGACAGACGGAAAATTATCGTGGAGGCTGGTCATTATATGACGGTGAGAAGATGGGAGACCGGCTTTGGGTCGGAGAGGGAGAAGCGAATCAGGCGGCATATTCGCTGTTTTGTCTGAAGGAAGTGGCTTTTGAGGACGGCTCCGTATGGAGCAACCCGGAATATGATGATTTTTTACAGACTTACGCAGGCAGGCAAACAGACGTCGAAGCTTTGAAGAGCTATTATCCATATACATATAATTTGAAAGCAGATAAGGGGTTGTGATTCTTTAAGATAAGCCATGAACATTAAAAGTATTTATGCGGGGGAATTATAGTTATGGTATTCCAGCCTTTGAAGATAACTGACAAAACCGGACAGGAAGTGATACTGAGAAATGCGGAAACAGGTGACGCTGAAAATCTGATAAATTATCTGAAAGCTACAACAGAAGAGACGCCATATTTAATCAGAGAACCTGATGAGGTTACTTTGTCCCTTGAGGAAGAACAGAGCTTCATTCGCAGAATCATAGCTTCCGACAGGGAGCTGATGCTTGTTGCGACAATTAACGGGAAACATATCGGAAATTGTTCGCTTATGAGCGTTGGCGGCTACAGGAGATACCGCCATCGGTGCGACGTTGCGATTGCACTGTATCAGGAGTACTGCGGCAGAGGCATCGGAAAAATGATGCTGGAAACCGTTTTAAAGACAGCGAAAGAGGCGGGCTATGAGCAGGCGGAACTGGAAGTGATTGCAGATAATAAGAATGCAATAGCGTTATATGAAAAAACAGGTTTTACTAAGTATGGGCATTTCCCTGATAATATGAAATATAAAAGCGGGAAATATGCAGATGCGTATTGGATGATGAAAAAGCTCTGACAAATCTGTCGGTATGCTTTTATGTACGTCTGATGAATTTCGTCATTTTCATGTTTTTTAGAAGAGCTATTATCCATGTCTGTATAATTTATTTTGACATAAAGATAAATATCGGGAACTGCCTTCTTATGAGGGCGATATGATAACTTCTCGGAATCTCAATGAATGTGATTCTAACTGAAAATTGACAACTGAATATGGTGCAGGAAAAGA
>QZDS01000061.1 GCA_009917455.1 bacterium 1xD8-48
TTCTGGGAACACCGGCTATTTTTTAGCCGGTGCTGGGTGCGTTGTTTTTAGAAGGAAGGCTGAATAGTTACGATGAAAATGATTTGACCGTGGAGGCATTTATGGAGAAGCTCACCAAAGAAAATATCGACCAGTATGCTTCGCCCGTTGAGTCCACCAGAAAAATCTGTACGCCTGACAAAAACGGATGGATTCACGTTGAATTTGAACTGGAAAGCGAGGGGGCAAGCGGCGATATCAATTTGGAGAAACTTTTATCCTCCGGAAAACCGGGAGATATGGAAATTAAGGGATACGGCTATTCGGAGAACGGACTTGAAGATTTGACGATTGATGTGTGTATTTTGAATGAAGACGGAACCGTTACTTATGTGGTGTATAAGCCGAAAGCGTAGGGAGCCTGTGCGGGAGACGGATATTTTGCGGATTGCGGTACTGCTGTAAAATCTTATGTTGAATTTAACGGCAAATCAGAGTATGCTAAAGGCATGAAGGGCGAACATGATTATGCCTGATATTAAACCAATTTCTGATTTGAGAAATTACAGTGACGTGCTTCGTGACGTATCCGTCGGTGCGCCCGTTTTTCTCACCAAAAACGGGCGTGGGCGCTACGCGATTATAGACATACAGGACTATGAAAAAACACGGGCTACTCTGAAGCTTATGGATGAACTTGCAAAGGGGAAAAAGTAAGGAGAGGAAAAGGGGGCTTTCGTCTTCAGATGTGAGAGCCAGTACCGGTATAAATAACAGTATCCTTTCTCCACACAGGAGCAACAACATGAATTTTGCAGAATTACAACAGACAATACAGAACTGTGACGAGGTTCTGACTATAGGAAAAAATGCTTATATTTCCGCAAGAGGCGGAGACGGAAATGGAGAGTCGAAAGGAACCCGCTGTTATATAGCCGGGATGACCAGAGAGGGGAATCAGGCGCACCTGTATATCCTGACGGAAAATGCCGCGGACAAGAACCGTCCGGCGGTTTGCGGCGGCACGAACAGAGAGAGAATGAAAATTCACACGGAGCCCGATGTTTTGATGGAAATTGCGGCGGTGAAAGTGGGGGAAACGGAGTTTATAACAAAAGGAATTACCGGATATCCTCCGGGGCAGGGCATACCTTCTGCAGAATGCGGTTTTTTTGCAGGGAAAAGCCGGGAGGAGCTGTGGGTGACGCAGATTGATTTCGAGCTGGCCGGGAATACGGACGGGCAATCCGTTGCCGATATCGCAGATACCGAGGATAGACAGAAAACTGAGGACGTGACGGAAACGGTGAAATTATGTGGAAGCGACTGCAAAATGCTTCTGTCATGGGAAGGTCAGGAAATTTCCGTGCGGCTTGGAAAGGTAGGCCGCTCTTTTTTAGTGGAAAAACCGGTATGCCTCAGGCCAGGTGAAGAAGCGGAAATTACTTTTTCCCTGGAAGACGGAAGAAGCGGGATTTGCTATGTCAACAGGGTTTATCCCATAGATATATGGCGGGAAAACGAGGAGCGGTTCAGGGACCCCCGTTATCTGGAAATTATGACTGCGGAAGAACTGGAAAAGCATAAGAAAGAATTTTTCGAAGGGCTGGAGCAGGACTGCCCGCGGGGGATGTGTTATCTGGGCATAGAATATGAGTGTACGCTGGACGGAAACCTGACGTTTTATGATAAGGCGTTTCTGGACGGGGAACCGGCGGAACATAAAGGAAGCGCCAGAATAATGATGATGCTGTTAAGGCCTGACGAGCCTTTTGGCAAGCATGGACTGCGGCAGCACGGTTGTGTGATACAGACGCCTGTTTTGCCGGAGATTCGGGAGATGGAGGCGGAGCTGTTTTTCTATGTGGAAATGCTGGATGAAGAAGAAATCAAACTGAATTTTGATGAAGAATAGAAATATTTTTGGCTGCAATAAAAAGAAAAACTGTCTGATAAAATTATGAGAGGAGAGACGGAAAAATGAATTGAGATACCATCCCGATTTGACGGTGGTATGCTTTGGGCTGAATGACTGTAATGAAGGAATTGCCTGTGTTGATAAATATGTAAACGCGCTTCGGGGGATTTTCGGGAAACTTAAGAAGGCCGGTTCTGAAATTATTTTCATGACTCCTAACATGATGAATACCGGTATCAGCTGCCGCATTACGGACAGGCTGTTTCAGGAAATCGCAGAGGATTCCATGAAGAAACAAACAGGCGGCGTACTTGAATGTTATCTGGAAAATGCAATAAGAGTCTGCGAAGAATGCGGGATTACAGTCTGCGACTGCTATGAAAAGTGGAAGGCTTTATATAAAAACGGTGTGGATATTACGGAGCTTCTGGCGAACAGGATTAATCACCCCACGCGGGAGATGAACTGGCTGTTTGCGGTGTCGCTGGTTGAAACGATGGTGAAGGAATAGGAGAGGCGTTATTTGTGTCAGCATAAAGAGACGGTGTATATTAACTTTGTGGAGCTCAAGGTAGATTTTTATCAAACTCCGGGATATAATTCCGGAAAAGCGCAGTAAGCTCTGTGCGGTTTTTACAGTTAGCAGCAGAAAAAAGCTTATACAACCTGTATTTAAGAGCGGTATCAGACAGGAACAGGTTCTCTGCCAGCCGGTTATAGGATTCTTTTTGAAGCAGGCCGCTCGAAAGCAGAAGTGATATTTTCGGTAAAGATTGCTTTGCCCGGAAGAGGCATGTTCCCAAAAGGCCTCCATGCATGCCGGACTTTGGGGAGGGCTAAAGATTAAATAATTAAAATTGTGCAGGGGATTAAACATAATCAAAAATCCCCTGCACCGCATCTGCAATATTTATAATATCATTTAACATTAACCTGCTTATTTTCTTATGTCCCCGTACAGTTAAATCAGGCAAAGCCAGCTTTTCACATTGTACATAACCCTGAATTTCATCTGTGGCCACGGCAATATGCAAGGGACCGGCCGTTGAATTGCTGTATATCGGACAACCGATGATTTCCCCGGAAGAATTGAAAAAATTCTTACTGACGATGACCACAGGATGTCTGATATGTTCAATTTTTAAAATCTCACCCTGCTGTAATTCTCCTGACATTACCACACCTCTTTACCCACAGGCTGTCCCCAGTCGTATTCCCCGTCAAGATTCAGCCTTCCGTCAAATTCCGCGGCACGTTCTTCCAGTGTCTTATGTTTAAATGGTTTCGACAACATAATTATGCCATTAGAAGCGGTGATATCTAATATTTCATTCAGGGAAATCCCGGCCTCTCTGAGAAGCTCTTTGGGTATGCGGATTCCCTGACTGTTTCCCCATTCCTTTATCTTTGCCTGCATAAAATAGCTCCCTTCTTTGGATATACTTAGTATAAACGAGCACTTTATAGATTTCAATGAATATTTTTATCAACTCTCGGGATAAAATTCATACTATGCTTTAAAGCGTTGAAGCCAGGCATCGTCTATGATAGAATAACTCTATAAACAAGTGACTCTGCAGGCGCAAAAGCCGGCTGGTTCTGTCAGAATACACAGATGCGAGGTAAGACAATGAAACAATTCGATTTTTCCATAAGAGCGGCAACTCCCGACGACGCGGGAGCGCTCCTTGCCATTTATACCCCCTATGTAACGAATACGGCGATATCCTTTGAGTGTGAGGCACCGGGGCTTTCGGAGTTTCAGAAAAGAATAGAAAACACGTTAAAAAGATATCCTTATCTCCTGGCGGAAAGGGACGGGGAAATCCTCGGCTATGCCTATACCGGGCCTTTTGTTGGGCGGGCGGCCTATGCCTGGGCGGCGGAAACCACGATTTACTTAAAAGAAGGTAAAAAGAAAATGGGAATCGGCAGGGCGTTATATGAGGCGCTGGAAAAGGTGTCAAGGGCGCAGAATATTCTGAATTTAAACGCCTGCATCGGTTATCCTGAGGCGGAGGACGAGTATCTGACAGGGAACAGCGTACAGTTTCACGGGCATATGGGATATCGTATGGTGGGAGAATTTCATAAGTGCGGCTACAAGTTTGGCAGATGGTATAACATGGTCTGGATGGAAAAGCTGCTGGGGGAGCACGGAGAAAATCCGAAGGAGGTGATTCCTTTTCCGGCGCTGGCAGGGCATATTGAACTATGACTGCGGATTTTCGGAAGGCGAATGCCGCCGTGCCTTTAGGAAACGGCAAAATGCAGTTTGCTGGCAGCCGCGTTTGCAGGAAACGAAAGCCGCAGTTTATTGAATTTGTGCGGGCTTTATGCTATGATGATTTCAGGATAAAAGAGAAGGGAAGGGGCAGGGTTTTTTGCTCCATAGAGAAAAGGTAAAGGAGAAAAGCTATGAATGTTGTTGTTATCGGAGGCGTTGCCGCCGGCACGAAAACCGCTGCAAAGCTGATGCGGCAGGACCGCAGCGCAAAGGTTACGGTTTATACCAAAGGAAAAGACATTTCCTATGCGGGCTGCGGGCTGCCATATTATGTGGGGGGAAGTATTGAAAGCCGTGAGGAGCTGATTGTCAATACTCCTGAAAAGTACGCCGGTCTCACCGGTGTGAAGGTCAGGACCGGAATGGAGGCTGTGGGCATTGACGCGGAGGCAAAAACTGTCAGCTTTGCAAACGGAGAAACGGTTTCTTACGATAAGCTGGTGATTGCCACGGGCGCGGTTCCCTTTGTACCTGACGTTGCGGGAAAGGAGCTTTCCGGCGTATTTACCATGCGTACGCCTGACGACGCCATCGGTCTTCGCGAATACATAGACAATAACCATTGCCGCAGCGCCGTGGTGGTGGGAGGCGGTTTTATCGGACTTGAGATTGCGGAAAATCTGCTGGCAAAAGGGCTTAAGGTTACCGTGGCAGATATGGCAGGCCAGGTGATGCCGAATCTGTTTGATGAGGAAATGGCCGCCTATATCCGCCGCCGTCTGCAAAGCAAGGGCATCAGAATTGTCACGGGAGCCGCTCTGGAAGAGATTTCAGGCAGCGGGAGGGCTGCCGGTATCCGTACCAGTGTGGGTACTTTTGAGGGAGAGCTTGTGGTTCTTGCTATCGGTGTCCGTCCCGCAACCGCTTTTCTCTCGGAATCCGGTCTTTTGATGGACCGGGGTACGATTGTGGTGGACGATTGTCAAAAAACAAATTTAAACGATGTATATGCGGTAGGCGACTGCGCGCAGGTTTACAACCGGATTACCGGAAAAGGTCAGTGGTCAGCCATGGGTTCTACCGCCAATATCACCGGACGCTGTCTTGCCAGAAACCTGACGGGAGACAAAGCTGTTTATAAAGGCTGTCTGGGAACAGGCGTCGTGAAACTGGCCGGGGATTTGAACGCGGGCCGCACCGGTCTCACCGAGCAGCAGGCCAGGGATGCAGGCTTTAATGTGATTACTGTTACCTGTGTTACAGACGACAAAGCGCACTATTATCCCGATGCTTCCGCTTTTGTGACCAAGCTGATTGCCGACAGGGATACCCATAAGCTGCTGGGGATTCAGGTTCTGGGAGCAGGCGCGGTAGACAAGATGGTGGATATTGCCGTTACCGGCATTGCCATGGGCGCGGCGGTGGAGGATTTTGATACCATGGACTTTTCCTATGCGCCTCCTTTCTCCACGGCGATTCATCCTTTTGTGCAGGCGTGCTACATATTGGAAAACAAGCTTTCCGGCGCATTTGAGACTTTTACGCCCGCCGAATATGCGGCAGGCGCTGCCAGAGGCTTTCAGGTTATCGACGCGCATCCGGCGGCCGCAATTCCCGGCGCAAAGTGGGTGAACTTAAGCAAGGTTACCGCGCCTTTGGAGGGCATTGACCTTAAAGAAAAGCTGCTGCTTGTATGCGCCAGGGGCAAGCGCGGTTACTTTTTGCAAAACCGTTTGAAAGCGCTGGGCTATACCAACACCCGCGTGCTTGAGGGCGGCGCTTTTGTCAACAAGGTAAAGGTTGAATTTTCAGGCGGCGTACTGCCTCCCGCGGAAATCAAGCGCGTCAAGGGGCTGGGCTGTCTGCAGGATAAGCGTTATGCGGATGTCTTCAATGTCCGCGTCATTACCCGGAACGGAAAGATTACTGCCGAAGAGCATCGGGTGATTGCGGAAGCCTCCGAACGCTTCGGCTCAGGCGCGGTTACCATGACTACCCGCCTCACGCTGGAGATACAGGGCGTCAAATATGAAAATATTCAGCCGCTGATTGATTTCCTGGGCGAACACGGCCTGTCCACAGGCGGCACCGGCTCGCTGGTGCGTCCGGTTGTCTCCTGCAAGGGCACGACCTGTCAGTACGGTCTTGCGGATACCTACGGCTTATCGGAAAAGCTGCATGAGCGGTTCTATGTGGGATACCACGATGTGACGCTGCCTCATAAGTTCAAGATTGCCGTGGGCGGATGTCCCAATAATTGCGTAAAGCCCGACTTAAATGATTTGGGTATTGTGGGACAGCGGGTTCCCATGGCGGACTTTTCCAAATGCCGCGGCTGTAAGAAATGCCAGGTGGAGGAAAACTGTCCTGTCAGGGTTGCGAAAGTAACGGACGGCAAGATTGCCATCGACCCGGATGCCTGCAACAACTGCGGGCGCTGCAAAGGGAAATGTCCTTTCGGGGTGCTGGAGGAGTACAAAGAGGGATTCAAAATATACATCGGAGGCCGCTGGGGCAAGAAGGTTGCCCACGGAACGCCTCTTACAAAGATTTTCGACAGCGAGGAAGAAGTGCTGGAGGTTGTGGAGAGGGCGATTCTCCTGTTCCGCGACGAAGGGATTTCCGGCGAGAGATTTGCCGATACCGTCAGCCGGCTGGGATTTGATTATGTGAATGAAAAGCTGCTTTCCGACACTATCGACAAGGCTGCCGTTTTGCAGAAAACCGTAAAAGGCGGCGCAACCTGCTAAAGAGTATCCCGTAAAATTTTCAGGGGATAATGTGGCCAAAATCACATTGTCCCCTTCTTCTGTGGAGCAATGAGGCGGGCAGGGCGCAGCATTTGCGCAAAGTATGATATGCATACGGAAGTGCCGCGTTCAGCGAAAGGAAAGCCATGCGGGGCGATAAAACGGAAAGGAAATAATCTGTGAAAAAACTGATTTATTGGAAAAGGGTCTGCTTTGCCATGCTGTCCGGCGTTCTGCTCCTGACCGCCTGCGGCGGTGCGTCTCATGCGCCGTCCCGCACGGCAAAGTCAGAAACGGCTTTGGAAACGACGTCAGAGGCGGCTTTAGAAAGTCCGGAAACGGTTTCCGGAATATCGGAGGCGGCATCGGGCACAGCCGTGACCTTTACGGACGACCTGGGACGAACGGTGACGGCGGACCGGCCCGGGCGGGTGGCGTGCCTGATTGCCAGCTTTGCGGATATCTGGTGTCTTGCCGGAGGGGCGGAGCAGATTGCGGCGGCGACGAACGCTACCTGGACTTATTTTGACCTGCCTCTTAGGGAGGATGTGGTCAATCTGGGAGCCGCAAAGGAGCTGAATCTGGAGGAGCTGATTGCCTGCAATCCTGATTTCGTCCTGGCAAGCTGCGGGACGGACCGGAACCGGGAGCTGGAATCCGCTTTTGACGACATGGGGCTTAACGTGGCGTATTTTCAGGTAGATACCTTTGAGGACTATCTGCGGATGCTGAAAATCTGTACGGAGATTACCGGTCATCCTGAAAATTACGAAACCTTTGGCAGCAGCGTTGAGGCGCAGGTTAAGGAGGCTCTTGCAAGGGCGGACGGTTCGCGCCCGAAGGTTTTGTATATCCGCGCCACGGGGAGCAACTGTAAGGTAAAGGGGAGCGAAGGGAGCGTGCTGGGGGAGATGCTGGCAAATCTGGACTGCGAGAACATTGCGGACAGGGAAAGCAGCCTTCTGGAACAGCTCAGCATAGAGGCAATACTGCAAAATGACCCGGATTATATTTTTGCGGTGCTGCAAAGCGCAGACCCGGCGGACGCGCGGAAAGTTCTGGAAACGACGCTTCTTGAAAATCCGGCATGGAATACGCTGACAGCCGTGCGCGAGGGGAAATATTTCGTGATGGATTCGAATCTCTACAATTTAAAACCAAACGGACGATGGGGGGAAGCTTATGAGCAATTGGCGGATATTCTCTACCCGGCACAGTAAAAGTATTTTCTGGCTGTCGCTGTGTGCTCTTGTTCTGGCGGTGGCAGCGCTGAGTCTGTGGACGGGTTCGGTGGCCCTTTCCCCTGTGCAGGTGCTTGATGTGCTGATTGGGAAGGACACATCTTCCACCGCAGCACGGATTATTATTTACAGCCGCCTGCCCCGCACCTGCGCGGCGCTTCTGGCGGGCGCAGCCCTGGCGGTTTCCGGCGTGGTGATTCAGACGGTGCTGGGGAACCCTCTGGCGTCGCCCGGGGTTATCGGCGTCAACTCCGGCGCGGGATTTGCCGTGGCGCTTTGCTGCGCCGTAGCGCCCATCTCCCAGCAATATACGCCTTTTATTGCTCTTTGCGGCGCGCTTGTGGCGGCTCTTGTGGTAACGGGGCTGTCCTGGCGCACCGGCGCGTCCCGGATAACCGTGGTCCTTGCGGGAGTCGCCGTTTCCGCTTTGTTTGGCGCGGGGATTGATGCGGTGGTGACGCTGAAACCGGAGGCTCTGGACGGCGTTGCGGATTTTCGTGTGGGCGGTTTTACCGGCGTTACCATGGCAGGGCTTGCCCCCGCTGCGGGTTTGATTCTTGTCAGTGTGGCGGCTGTGCTTTCCCTTGCCCGACAGATGGATATTCTCGGCTTGGGCAGCGATACTGCGAAAAGTCTCGGGCTTCCTGTGGGAGCGGTGCGCTTTATTTTGTTGTTTCTGGCGGCGGTTCTGGCCGGGGCGGCTGTGAGCTTCTGCGGCCTTATCGGTTTTGTGGGGCTGATAGTTCCCAACACTATGCGGCGTTTACTGGGAGAAAGCAGCCTTTTGCTGACGTCGGCCTCGGCGCTGGCGGGGGCTTTCTTCGTGACGGTGTGCGACGTGCTGGCAAGAATATTGTTTTCCCCCTTTGAGCTGCCGGTAGGAATTATACTGGCATTTGCGGGCGCGCCCTTTTTTCTGTGGCTTTTGCTCCGGCAGAAAGGGGTGCGCGCATGATACAGATAAAAAATCTTTCCGCCGGCTATTTTGGAAAGCCTGTAATCGAGAAGGTAACCATGGAATTTCAACCGGGTAAAGTGACGGTTCTGACGGGCCCGAACGGAAGCGGGAAGTCCACTCTGCTGAAAGCGGCGTTAGGGCTTTTGCCGGCCATAGAGGGGGAAGTTTTGTACGGGGAAACGGATATCCGTCTGCTGAAACGCAGGCAAATAGCCCGGAAAGCGGCATTCCTGACCCAGAGCCGGAACACGCCCTCCATTCGGGCGCTGCAGATGGTGCTCCACGGCCGTTTTCCCTATCTTTCCTATCCCAGATATTACGGAAGGGAGGACTATGAGATTGCCCGCGGAGCCATGGATACCACAGGCAGCCGGCAGCATGAAAATACCAATATCACTCAGCTTTCCGGCGGTCAGCGTCAGGGCGTTTATCTGGCAATGGCTCTGGCGCAGGACACCCGGACAATTTTCATGGACGAGCCCACCACTTATCTGGACATCAGCCATCAGTTCCGGCTGATGGAGACTGCAAAGTCCCTTGCCCGGGAAGGGAAAGCGGTGGTTCTGGTTCTGCACGATATTTCGCTGGCGCTTCGGGAAGCGGACGTTATTGCGGTTTTTCAGGATGGCAGACTGCTTTGCTGCGACACACCGGAGATTGTTTATCAGAAAGGCGTTATGGAGGAGGTGTTCGGCGTAGGCATACACCGCATGGACACTCCCCATGGCATTCAGTATTATTGTACCCCGAAGGAGGTATGAAATGCCCTTTTTTCCCATGTTCATTGATTTGAAAGACAAACCGGTGCTGATTGCAGGAGGCGGCAGCGTGGCGCTCCGCAAGCTTGAAAAGCTGTCGCCCTACGGCGGGAAGATGGCGGTGGTCGCGCCGGATATTCTGCCCGGGATTGCGGATTTTCCCGATGTGAAATTGAAACGGCGCGGTTTTAAGGCTTCCGATTTGCGTCCTCGCCCGGCGCTGGTGATTGCTGCCACGGACAGCAGAGAGGTAAACCGTCGGATATCCCGTCTTTGCCGGAACCGCCATATTCCGGTAAATGTTGCGGACGACCCGGCTCTGTGCAGCTTTTTGTTTCCGGCGCTGGTGCATCAGGGCGCTTTTTCGGCGGGAATTTCCACCGGAGGGGCAAGCCCTGTGGCGGCGGCTTATTTCAAGGAGCGGATAAAGGAGCTGCTTCCCGAAGGGTTGGAGGGACTTCTTTTATGGCTGGAGTCTCTTCGGCCGGCGGTAAAAGCCGCCGTACCGGAGCAAAGCAGGCGGGGGGAGATATTCCGCAGGCTGTTTGAGGCCGGTATGGCGAAGGGAGCGCCGCTGACCTGGGAGGAGACCGGAAGGTACATTGCCGGAGAAGCGCAGGGCGTTGCGGCGGCGGAAAAGAACGCTGCCGGTAAAGCGCAGGGCATTGCCGAGGTGGTGAAGGATACTTTCTGCGGACTGCCGGGTAGCGTTGCGCTTGTAGGGGCGGGCTGCGGTAAGGCGGATTTGATTACGCTGCGGGGACTGCGGCTTCTTCGACAGTGTCAGGCTGTGGTGTACGACGACCTGATTGACGAGGAGCTTCTGGACGCGGCTCCTGAATCCGCAGAGAGAATCTATGTGGGAAAACGCAGCGGCGTACATGCCGCATCGCAGGAGGAAATCAATCAAAGGCTGATTGCCCTGGCGCGCTCCGGTCTTAAGGTGGTGCGTCTTAAGGGGGGCGACCCCTATCTTTTCGGGCGTGGCGGCGAGGAAATGACGGCGCTTAAGGCTGCCGGAATTTTCTGTCAGGAGGTTCCCGGGATTCCCTCTCCTATGGGGATTGCGGCGGAGGCGGGGATTCCGGTGACTCACCGGGGGATAAGCCGCAGCCTGCATATTGTGACGGCGCATACCGCAGATACGAAGGACGGGCTTTTAGAGGATTTTGACGCGCTGGCAAAGCTCTCAGGCACACTGGTATTTCTGATGGGACTTGCGCATCTGCCGGTGATTGCCGCCCGTCTGATTGCCGCCGGGAAGGACCCAAAGACGCCCTCGGCGGTTATTTCCGGCGGTAATGCGCCGAATCCTGCCTGTGTCCGCGCTTCTCTGGACGCCATTGCGCAGGCGGCGGAAAATGCCTGTGTGTCCGCGCCCGCCATTATTTTAGTTGGCGGTGTGGCGGTCATGGATTTGTCCGCAGACGGGGAGAGCCGGAAGGAGTCCTTGGAGGGAATATGTGATGACGGCGGAAAAGGAGCTTTGAAGGGAGCTAGGGCTGGCGGCTGGAAGGCTCCCTTGAAGGGAGTCCGGGTCGGGCTCACAGGTACGCCGGAGATTGAGAAAAAACAGCGGGTTGCCCTGCAGGTTCTGGGGGCGGAAACAGTGTGGGCGGTACGTTCTGAAATTAAGGAACTGCCGGGAGCCTATGACTGGCGGCGGTTGTCAGCGAATTCCGACTGGCTTGTGTTCACCAGCGCAAACGGAGTGAGGGCCTGTTTCCGACAGGTGGCGGAAGCAGGACAGATGATGGAAAAAGATATGGATTTCCTGAAAGGAAAGAAATTTTCGGTTATCGGCGCAGCCACAGGAGCCGCATTGGCCCGGTACGGTATAGATGCCGACGTTTGCCCGGATACTTATACCAGCGAGCATCTGGCGTCTGCCATTGCGGCTGTGGCGAAGCCGGGGGAGAGGGTGACATTGCTTCGTTCGGCCCTTGCCACAAAGACGCTTCCGGAGATGCTGCAAAAGTCGGGGTTTGTCGTGGAGGATATTCCGGTTTATGACCTGGAGAGTAGTCCCGGGGCGGCGAGGCTTCCGAAGCTGGATTATCTCACCTTTTCCAGCGCCGGGGGTGTGGAGTCCTTTTTTAAACAGTATGGCGCGGTCCCGGAAGGAGTCTGCTGCGTGTGTATCGGGAGCGTTACTGCAAAGGCTCTGGAACAGCATACGGACGCTTACTTTCTTACTGCATCGGAGATTTCCGCGGAGGGGATTGTGGAGGCGATACTCCATGACAGGGAATCCAGACGCCGCCCGGCGGGCTGACAGGATGGGAAACAAAAAACAATAATCCTTGTTAATTTATCCGAAATTCCGTATAATAAAATCAGCGCAGGAGGTGAATGCAGGAGATGGGTATTTATTTAAATCCGGGGAATAAAAATTTCTGGAAAGCAATCCGTTCTGAAATCTATGTGGATAAGACGGAGCTGATAGGATATACAAACAGGTATTTAAACACGCGAGAGCAATTTATTTGCGTCAGCAGACCGCGGCGTTTCGGGAAATCCATGACCCTTGAAATGCTGGCGGCATACTATAGCCTTGG
>QZDS01000062.1 GCA_009917455.1 bacterium 1xD8-48
TAACTTTTTAAACAGCATCAAAAAATTTCGGCAGTTTTTTGGTGATTTTTTTGACAAGGCTGAATAGTTACATCTATTGTAACTATTCAGCCCGCGTTCTCTGGAAAGCGACGGAATTGTCATCCGGACAGTGTATCCGGAAATTCCGCCAAGGGTAGAATATGCCCTGAGCAAGCTTTGGACCCCATCTGTCCAATCATCCATTCCACGTTTCTTAATTATACTTTAAAGAATTTGCTTATCAAACGGATGCCATGCTTAAGCGGCATCCGTTTATCTTTTACAATAAGCCTGGTTTGCGAAGCATGCCAGCGTTCGTTCTTCACGCTCCGCTAAGACCGTTATTACCCTTTCACCGCTCCGGCGGCAACGCCCTCAATAATATACCTCTGCATAATGCAGTACACAATAAGAATAGGCATGATAATAAATAAAATACAAACGCAAATAAGCGGCCAGTTGCTGGTATACTGCCCCATAAAATCATAAATCTTTAAAGGCAGCGTTTTTTTATCGATATCTGAAATCATAATCAGCGGCATAAAAAAATCATTCCAGATACCAAGTCCGCTGATGATAATGATTGTGGCTATCACAGGCTGTAAAAGCGGAACAATCAGCCGGAAAAAGATGGTGAACTCGTTTGCCCCTTCTACGCGGGCAGATTCGGAAATCTCCACAGGCACCGTTTTCATAAAGCTGGTCAGCATAAAAATTACCAGAGGCAGCCCCGTCGCTATGTATATCAGTATCAACCCGCTTTTTGTATCCAAAAGCCCAACGGAAGAGTAAATCAGATACAGCGGAATAACAAAACTCTGAATGGGAAAAATCATAGGAAACAAAAATGCAATCGTGTACTTCCCTGATTTTTCAAAGTTCATTTTTGTCAGAGCGTAGGCTGTCAGCGCGCCAAAAAAAATCTGCAATATCACCGAAACTGTGACAATAAGGAGACTGTTAAAAAACGCCTGTCCGATATCAGCGGTTTCCAGTACCGTTGTCAAATTGGAAAACATCCATTTTTCCGGCAGCTTCACGGCGCTCATCATGTAATCCTTCTGCGTCTTAAAGGCCGTGATAACCAGAATTGACAACGGATATAGAATAATGATTCCACCCAGGCTAAGGAAAAAGTATCTGAAAAAATTCACTGCTCTTTTTTTCGTTTTCACAATACATTATCCTCCCTTCTCCGCAGAACCGTAGTCTGAACCCCGGAAATTATCAAAATTACAACAAATAGAATAATCGATATCGCCGTGCCATAACCCATTTTATTTAAACCGAACGAATAGGTATACATCATCATTGCAAGGGATTCCGTTGCGTGTCCCGGTCCGCCGCCGGTCATAATAAATGGCAAATCAAAAATTTTAAGCGCGCCAATCGTTGAGTTCACCAGATTGACCGTAATCGACGGTGCAAGGAGCGGAAGCGTAACCTTAAAAAACTTCTGGACTGCGTTTGCCCCGTCTATTTCCGCCGCCTCATAAAGATTTTTATCAATTGACTGCAGTCCTGCAAGATAAATCACCATACTCCATCCTGTCCACTGCCAGAGACTGACAAAGGATACTGCATGAATGGCTGTCTTTGTGTTTCCCAGCCACATTATCCTGGAAAGCTCCAAAAATCCCGCATTTTTCAGCAAGGTCTTAATTGGCCCGTTAATCGGGTCAAACATAATATTCCAGATAAACCCCACTGCCAGCGTGCATATGATTGTGGGCATAAAGTACAATGCCCGAAAAAAATTTCTTCCCTTAAAGGCCGCATTGAGAACCACTGCCAGAACCATGGAAATGATAAACTGAATTCCCACAAGCTCTACAAAGTATATCAGATTGTTGCGCAGCGTTTCCCAAAAATGCGGCTCCTCAAACAGTCCCTTATAATTTGACAACCCAACAAAATTCAATTTCTGTCCCATTCCCGACCAGTCTGTCACGCTGATATAAAGACTGTATAAAAACGGCAGCAGATAAACTCCAAGCAATATCAGAATAGAAGGCAGCATAAATAAATAAGGAAGACCTGTTTTCTTTTTTATTTTCATAGTGTTCTCTTCCTAATATGTCTATTTCTGCTCCTGGGCTTTCTGAATATCCTCCAAAGCCTCCTCCGGGGTCATTTCGCCGATAAACATCATCTGCGTTGCCTTATACATTTCGGAACATGCTCCGGCATACATCATATCAGTGTAAAAATCCGCAGACGGCAGCTTCAACAAATCCTGCCATGCATCCATCGCGTCAGCCTGAACATCGCTGACTGCCGAAAAATTACCGCTGCTTTCCACAAACATTTTTCCGGCTTCCGGTGTAGACATAAATTCCAGAAACAATAATGCCTCCTCCGGATGCTCGCTAAAAGAAGTCACTGCCTGTGTTGTGGTAACTGCCGCAATCCCTCTCTGCGCTTCCCCTTCTCTGTTTAAAGGAACTGGAAATACCCCGATTTCAAAATCAAGCCCGGCATTTTTCATACCGCCAAGCGCCCATTCCCCATGAATCATCATCGCTGCCTGTCCGGTGGCAAATGCGGAGCATGCCTGGTCATATGTCATTCCGATAAATGAAGAATCTACAGCGCTTGTTTTGAAATAATCATTCATATCCTGAAAAATTTCCTGAAACATTTCATCCGTATATTTTGCCTCGCCGGAATCAATCTTCTGATAAATATCCGGTTCTGCCGTAACCGCACGATTCATAAACAAATCCAAATCCATTGCCATAGGCCAGGAATCCTTATATCCCTGCGCTGCCGGCATAATTCCTTCCGCTGCAATGGCATCGCAAAGTTCTAAATACGCCTCATAGCTGTCCGGTATTTCCCAGTTATGCTCCTCAAACATCTGCTTATTATAAATTACGCCCATCACATCCATTCCATAAGGCATACAATAGACAGAGCCATTGGTAGCAACCACATCCAGAAATTCCTGTTTATAAGCGTTCAGAAATTCCTGTCCCGATAAATCAAGCAGATATCCGGCATCCGTATAGGGCTGCCTGCTCTCCGCGCGAAGCGTGGTAATATCCAGGTTTTTACCCGACAGCAGCTTTACCTTCTGCATCTGCAGGTATTCATCCACATTTTGAGAGCCATACTCAACGTTAACTTTAATATTGGGATATTTTTCCTCGAATGCTTCAATCATATTGTTTGGATATGAATTTTTGTCAGCTGAGCCTATCCATGTATAGTAGTTCAGCTCTACTATTTCTCCGTTCCCTGCTGCCTTTGTGGCATCCTCCGTTTCCTGGTTGTCCGAAGTTTTTGAATCCTCCTGTTGATTGCTCCGGGCGTTTTCCCCTTCCGTCTTCACGTCCTGTTCCGTCGCCGGTGAACCGCCGCACCCTGTCAGCAAGGATAACGCCATGGCTATTGCCATACACATTCTGGTTGTTCTTTTCATATTTCCCTCATTTCTGCGCCGCTTTTTATGACAGAGCCTGCGAATGCAGCGCGGACACAGGACTCTGAAAAAACTCTGTATGTATCTTACAGACACATTATATAAAAATGAACATTTTGAATGTATGGCCTTTTCTCCACAAAAAACTGTACAATTCTATCCTGTATCTTTCCTGTATGCTCCCGGCGTCTTTCCTGTTTTCTTTTTAAAGAGCTTTTGAAAATGTAATTCATCTCCATACCCTACCTGATGCGCTACATCAATAATTTTCATATCTGTCTTTCGCAAAAGCTCCGCCGCCTTTTCCATCCGTATCCCTATCAGATACTGTCCTGCGCTGACACCGGTCTCTCTTTTGAATAAACGGCTCAGATATACCGCCGAATAGCCAAACAGCTCCGCCATTTTCTCAATACTGATATCCTCCTTAAAATTTTCATCCAGTATTTTTTTCATCTGTATGGCTATATTTTTCTGGGTATGAAGCTTTTCCGCAGCGTTTAAGCAAATACGCTCCATTACTCTGTAAATATCTTTTAAGATTTCCCGCACATCTTCGTAAAGCAAAAAATGCCTGCTTTCATCCATTTTACTTAAAATTGCTCCGGACGCGTCAAAGATTTCCTCTGAATACTGGCACATAATCTTTAAACAGGCTCTGATAATCTCCTGATTCTTCTCACATTTATCCTTTTCCCACCTTTCACAGGCGGATAAGCTGTCTGTCAACAGGCAATATGCCATCTGCAGGTTGCCGCTGTCCAACAATGGAAACAAATTTCCCTGACTTATGCCTTCTGAAAAATGTTCTTCACACTCCACGCCCTTCCAGCAAAAACCCTGCAAAAATGCGTCCGCTATGGCTTCTTGACAACCTTTGACCCACTCATTTTCTGAAAAGACGGGTTGTAATATTTTTCTCCCCATAGCGCCTCTTTTCAAAAACATATTCCACTTCTCCTCAAATTCTGCATTTTTGAATCCTCCTTTTGCCAACCCTGCTGCCAGAAAAATATCCTCAGGAAAAGCATTTTCCGCCACTACCGCATTCCGCAGCATCTGCCTGCAAAATTCTGTTCTTTCCCCATGATATCCCTTTCCGGCAATCAGGCAGATTTCTTCTTTTCCATAATTCTCTCCATACGCCCATCTTATCTGTTCCAGCAAAATTTCAGCCGGATTCTTTCGCTGTTTTTTCCTTTTCTCTATTTCCATAAGAGCCTTTTCAATAGTAGTGTTCAATTCCCCTGGGTCAATTGGTTTCAAAATATAATTGAGACTCCCTGTTACCATCGCATGCTTCACATAGGAAAAAGTGTCGTAAGCGCTGACAACAATGGTCTGTACCTCCGGATAATCCTCCTGAAGTCTGGTAAGGAGTTCTATCCCGTCTTTCCGTGGCATACGAATATCTGTTATCACAATATCCGGCCGCATTTCCCTGCATAATTCCAACGCTTCCTCGCCGTCCTCCACACATCCAACCGACTTAAGCCCGAGCCTTCCCCACTCTATCATCTCCGTCAATCCCATTCTTATCAACGGATTATCATCCACAATCAATATCTTTCTTAACATAGCTTTCCCCATTCTTAGCAAAATCCCAAAAAGTCCTGAAATTTAATCAGGAAGCCGTATGCACACAGCAGTTCCGTTTTCCTGCCACAAAAACAGTCCGGCCTCCTCGCCAAATGTAAATTTCAGCCGCGTATGAACATTTATGAGCCCGATTTTCTCACTTTTGTCCTGAAAGGACACACCGGTAATTTCCTTTTTTCCGAAAAACTCTTTATATCTTTTATATTGCTCCGGCGCAAATCCGTCCCCGTTATCCCACACAAAAATAATAATACAGGATTCCTTCTTCACCGCTCCAATCACAATTTTTCCACCCGTCTTCCGGCACGCCGCTCCATGATAAATAGCGTTTTCCACCAGGGGCTGCAGCATAAACTTAATCGCACGGACACAGCGAAATCTCTCTTCAATCTGGTATTCTACCTGAAACCTGTCCTGAAAACGAACCGCCTGTAAGAGACAGTAATTTTTTGCATGATTGATTTCGTCTCCTAACGTAATCCTTTCCTCATCTTTTCCCGTACTATACCGGAAAATATGACTCAGGCTTAAAATCATCTCTGAAATATCTTTTTTCCCATAGCTACAGGCAAGACAATTAATGGAATCCAGCGAATTATATAAAAAATGGGGGGTAATCTGAAACTGTAACGCCCTGTATTCAGATTCCAATTTCTTTTGCAGCAAGTCCTTTTCGGATTGCATCAGCTTTTTAATCTCCACCTGCATAACGTTAAAACAGATAACCAGCTCTTTCATTTCCCGATAAGTATTATCGACCTGTACAATAGAATTAAAATTATTTTCCTGCGCCTTTTGCATTGCCTTTTTCAGAATATTCAGTGGGGCAATAATTCTATTTACCAGAAAAACCGAGAATATAATAAATGTCAGAAAGCAAATAATACTCACCAAAGCCAACGGTGTGACTGCGGTATTTACCGCCCGAAGCAGATTCCCTTTATCACTGATAATCAAATAATTCCATTCCCCAAATCCGCTGTAATGCAGATAAAAATTTCCTCTGTACTCCTTCTGCCCTTTTTCCGCCATTGAATATATTTTAAGTTCGCTTAATTTTTTACCTATATTTTCCTTTCCGTTTTTATCGTATATAATTTCGTCTTCTCCAAGTAAAATCAAAAAATCCTCCTGCACATTATTGGTATCCAATATCTTCCCGATTGTATTGAAGTTCAAACTTATCAGAAGATATCCATATACCTTCTCCGTAAACACATCCACAATTTTTGTTCCGACAACAAACGTTGGGTAAGAATGCTGGCGGCTGTTATTTCCGTAAACAATTCCCATATACTGACATCCATAGGACGCGTCCTCGAGATGCTCCAACAGTGAATTGTCATTCGCGTCAAAATTCATCATGGCTATACTGTGCCTCTCATATATGCCATTTTTCTCCCTGTCATAAATACGGATGGAATCAATGTCGCCTCTACCGCCAAAAAGCTTATTAATATAGGCTGAAAGCGCCCAATTCTGCACCAGTTTGTCCTTTTCCGAAACGCTTTCCTTTTTTAATGCCGCTACCAGTTCATCGGATATCATGGCATAATCCATCAAATTTTCCATCCCATCAAGATACAGCTCCATGTTTCCGTCAACTGCATTAATGACCTGCTCGTTCATCCTGTAAAATTCTTCATACAACTTATCTTTCAGGATTTTATAGGCAAACAGAGAAACTGTCAAAACCGGCATTAGAATAATCAACACAACTGCCAGTATCATCACATTTCTCATACTCCATTCCGATTTTTTTCTATAAATACTTTTCAATCTAACACCCTGTCTTTCTGCAATATATCTGAATTGCTTTGGTATCAGAAAAACAGGGAAGACCCGCTCATCACAGATTTCTTCCCTGTTTTAAACCTTTATGCTGTTTATTCCAAAATAAAAAGCAGAATTAACGCCACAATCCCAGGCACAGCATCCCCATTCAATACGCGGCCTGAAAAAACTTACTCTTCCCTGGAAATATCCGTTCCAAAGTACTTTTCCGAAAGCTCCGTCAGCTTCCCTTCCGCCGCAAGCTCCGCAATCGCCTGATTGACAGCCTCCTTAAGGCTTTCCGTCTCCGCCTCTTTTCTAAAAGGAATCGCCACCTGAGTTGCATCGCTGGTGAGCGTTGCAATTTTGATATTGGCGTCGGGGTGCGCCTTCATATAATCATAATAAGTAACTTCCGCATTTAAGGTTGCGTCAATCCGCCCGGTAAGCAGCAGCTCAAAGGTCTGGTTCAAATCATCCACGCCGGTAACCTCCGCCCCATAGCTTTCCGCCACCTCTGCATAGGTGCTGGAGATGGTGTTGGCGGTATGCTTCCCGTTCAAATCTTCCATGGACTGGATTTCCTCATAATCGCCTTTTACAATAACCGCCGTCCGGTTATAGGCATAGGGCGTGCTGAAATCATATTTCTTCTGCCTCTCTTCCGTGATATCCACGCCGTTTACCATGATATCATACCGTCCGGCGTCAAGCCCTGCAAGCAGTCCGTCCCACTCGCCCTCAACAAAGCTTGCCGTAACTCCCAGCTTCTCTGCAATCAGCTTCGCCACCTCAACGTCATATCCCACAAGATTATCGTTTTCGTCATGATAGGTCCAGGGCGCCCATGTCCCTTCCATGGCAACGACAATTTCACCCTTTTCCTGAATCTGCGCAAGCAAATCTTCGCCTGTCGCCCCGGCTCCTGCTTCACTTCCCGCAGCTGCGTCGGAACCGGCGCCACCTGCTTCCGCTGCCCCGCTGTCTGCCGCATTTTCTTCCGTTTCCTCACCTGACTGCGAATTTTCCAAACCGGAATCTGCCGCGCCTTTGGTGCTTTGCGCTGTTCCGCCGTTACCGCATCCTGTCAGAAACAGGGCTGATAATAAAACTGCCGATAATAAAATATTTACAATTTTCCTTTTCATAAGCATCCTCCTATTCCTTATTACCACAATACTTCCGCTTCGCCTCTGCCGCTTTCGCCCACATTCCGCAAAAACACCTTCGTCCGTTCCTCTTTGGGATTTGCAAAAAACTCCTTCGAGCTTCCCGCCTCCACCAGCGTCCCGTCCTCCATGAACATCACCTTGCTGGACACATTTCTTGCAAAACCCATCTCGTGGGTGACAACAAGCATGGTCATTCCCTCGTCCGCAAGCTGGCGCATGACGGAAAGCACCTCACCGGTAAGCTCCGGATCCAGCGCGGAGGTTGGCTCATCAAAGTAAATAATCTCCGGCTCCGTGGCAATGGCGCGGGCAATGGCCACTCTCTGCTGCTGGCCGCCGGAAAGCTGGTCGGGATAATAATGATACCTGTCGGACATGCCCACCTTGTCAAGCGCGCGCCTTCCTATTTCCTCCGCCTCTGCCTTTGGCATTTTTCGCGCAATAACCAGACCTTCGGTTACATTCTGCAGAGCGGTTTTATTCAAAAACAAGTTATAATTCTGAAATACAAACGCGGTCTTCCGCCGCAATCGGGAAATCTCCTTTTTGGAAACCCTTCCAAATATGAATTCCTCTCCGTCGAAAATCATGGAACCTCCGTCGGCTGCTTCCAGAAAATTCATACAACGGAGGAGCGTGGTCTTTCCCGAACCGCTGGGGCCCAGAACAGCCACCACGTCCCCCTGCTCCACCGCAAAGCTTACGCCCTTTAAGACTTCAAGACCGTCGAAAGATTTCCGTATATTTTTTATTTCCAGCATACGTCAATCCTCCCTCCTTTTGTGTGTTGCGAGCCTTTTCTCCCCCGCTCTCTGCAGTCCTGTAAGCACTGTGGAAAATAAAAGATAAATCAGTCCAACTTCTATGTATAAGACAAGGGGCTCATAGGTTCTGGCCACGATGCGCTGGGTCACCATGAACATCTCCGTCACGGTGATATTCGCCGCAAGTGAGGTATCCTTTACCATTGCTATCAGTGAATTGGAAAGGGGCGGAAAGGCTGTGCGCATGGCCTGAGGCAGGACAATCCGGCGCATAATCTGCATATAGGACATTCCCGCACAGTAGCCCGCTTCCATCTGCCCTGCCGGTACTGCTTCCAGCGCCGCACGGATAGACTCTGCGCAGTAAGCGCCTTCGTTGAGAGAAAATACCAGCACCGCAGCCGGAAAAGGTTCAATCAGAATCCCCACATTGGGAAGTCCGTAAAACACCACAAAAAGCTGTACCAGAAGCGGCGTTCCACGGAAAATCCAGATATAAAATCTTGCCAGCTGTTTTAACACTTTCACATTTGCAAACTGTATCATTGCCATAGCCACGGCAATCACAAGTGCCAGCGAAAAGGCAATCACAGTCAGAGGGATTGTCATGGTAAGCCCCGGCAAAAGAATTTTCCAGAAGGAATCCGCTAAAAGACTCCATACTTCTTCATTCATTTCTATCTGTCACCTTCTTCCCTGTATCCGAACTTATATTCGTTCCGGTTTATATTAGCAGACATGCGGAAAAATGGCAACGTTTTATTTTCGTAAATTGTTTTGAATGATTTTCTCCATCATTCCTCCTCCAATTCACGCATTCTTTTGCGGATGTACAGCTTCATAATAAAACACAGAATCAGCACACACACCACAGCCAACCCATAAACCAGAATGCTGGTATACCATGGGGCTGACTGCATCTCATAAAGACCCGGGCGCGTCCGGTAATCCCAGTACAAATAAATCCCATGGCCAAGCAGAACCCCCACAGTACTTCCCATTATAATATTCAAAATCCAGTTAAACCGTTCAAGCATGACTTTCTCCCTTCCACAAAACGGATAAAATCCTTTTCCGTAAATTTTCTTAAAATCAGTCTTTCAGTTGCAATTCCGGGGGTATTTGTTGGTTTCAAATTAGCAGCTCCTTCTTATTTAAATTTGTACACAGTCCGGTATCTGCTTATTTTTTCACTGCCGCCTTCACCAGCAACATCATCGGTCTGCGCAGTTCGTCTTTCATCCCTGAAAGCTGCATCATTTCTTTCGGCGGCCTTGCCTCCTCGACCGCCTGAAGTTCAAAACCGTTATTTATCAGTCCCATCAGTATTTGCGTAAGGGTATGGTGCTGCTTTGCCACATCACATCCCAGAAAATGAGTTTTCCTTTCTCCGGGAATAAAATAATTGTCTATCGGCCAGAACAGAGGCTTTCCATCACTGTCATAAATCCAGTCCTGCCCGACCCCTGCGGTAAAAACCGGATGCTCGATGTTAAAAATAAACACTCCGTCCCGCTTTAAGGTTCTGTGGACTTTCAGGAAAATCTGCTCAATATTTTCAATATAATGCAACGCCAGATTTGAGATAACGCAGTCCCACCGGTTTTCCGGATACTCATACTCCTCAATTCCGCAGAGTCGGTATTCTATCCTGCTTTCTCCGTTCCTTTGCCTTGCTTCCTCAAGCATTTTCCGGCTTATATCAACGCCCAATACCTCCTTTGCCCCTTTTTCCACACAAAACCGACAATGCCAGCCATACCCACAACCAAGGTCAAGAACACTCCTGCCTGCAAGGTCAGGAAAAAGAAGCCGCAGCTGATGCCATTCTCCGGCGGCGGCAAGGCCCTCTTTGCTTCGGGGCATTTTGGCATACTCCTCAAAAAAAATCTCATTATCATACTTATTGTTCATAATTTATTCTCCATAACTCCAGGGTATGGCTATAGCACAGAACCCGTTCCACGCCGTCGCTGCATACGATTTCCCGGCGCTCATCTTCCAGCATGGGATGAATCGATGGCTTTCGATTTTTGTATGGCTGCCGTAATGAAAACTGACAGGAAATTCAATTTTATTTATTGTACCAATAAAAACAGTACCTTCCTCCAACTATTCTCTGTTACTTTCCCCCCAAATACATAGCTGGTCTAAAACATCCATCAGCGACTTTCCCCTGTCGCTGAGAGAGTATTCCACCTTTGGCGGTATTTGAGGATATTCTTTTCTGATTATGAGCCGGTCTGCTTCCAGTTCTTTCAGGTTATTGCTGAGTGTTTTGTCTGATATGTTTTTCAGATATCGCTTTAATTCATTGAATCTCACAACCTCGAACTCCATCAGGCAGTAAAGAATGACCATCTTGTGCCTGCCGGATATCAGCGACAGCGTATAACTGAACCCTGTATCCTCAAAATTCGCTTCCTTAATATAATTCCTTATCATTTTGCTTTACACTTTCCTTAAGGATAGTACCTGTGCTTTTTCAATTACTTGCTACAATTATAGATAAAGGCATAATTTCTGTCAATCCCATACAGGAAATGAGGTAATTTTAATGAGACAGAATCTCAAATCGGGTAGGAGGTAGATAATTATTTTATCTACCGACCTCTCAGTCGAGTAAGTAAGAGGAATTTCACCTCAAACTTCTCACAGAACCGTACGTGAAAGTCTCCTTTCATACGGCTCCTATCATTCAACAATACGAATACAAAATACTCCAATGAGCAAAAAGTTTTGGCTCTCGCTTTCTTATAGTGCAGAGCCATTTCTCTGCCCTGCGTCTTCTTCCACGAAAATTTTTGTACTTGCACATTGCCCACTTTATAATTCTTCTTTCAATACATTGTAGTGTCCCTCTCATGGCTGATGGATTGAACTTTCCAAAGTAATTCATCCATCCCCGCACCAATGGATTAATCATTTCCGCTATAATGTCTATCTTACACCCTGTCTTCTTATGAATTTCCATTGCTTTTATCTTTTCCCGAAAGTTTTTGGAGGAAGTCTTACTTACTGATGCAATAAAGCTATTCCTGATTTTACCATCCCTACATTTAATGTATACTGCTTTAAACGTATATCCAAGGAAGTCAAACTCTGTAAGTTCTTCATTTTTATTTCTGTCCTTGTCTTTACAATACACGATTCTTGTTTTTACAGGATGCAGTTCCAGTTTACATTCTTCAAATCTGCATGTAAGCTTTTCTTTTATCCACAATGCTTCTTCTTTTGTTCGACAATGAATTACCCCATCATCTGCATATCTTTCAAAGGGTGCTCGTGGGAAGTTTCTTACCATCCACATATCAAATACATAGTGCAGAAACATATTTGCTAATACCGGACTTGTTATTCGTAACTTTACCCACTCCTAATTGCCCGAAAATTCTTCAAATTAAAAGAAGGTACAGCATAATT
>QZDS01000063.1 GCA_009917455.1 bacterium 1xD8-48
TAGTATACGCTATAAATTTATAGTATGTGTTGCCTGAAGCAAGCTAAAACAGCTTGTTCAGCAGACACTAATTAACATCAGTAAAGCTATAATTTGACTAATTGCTTTCTTCTTATGGAGGCGAGGATATGAAAAAAGAAACCAAACGTCAAATAGGCATTGCATGTAGTTTGCTGATGTATTTTATATATGTTTTATTGCTTACGATACGCACAAAAGTATTGATTCATACTTATGGCAGCGAAGTAAATGCTGTTTTCCAGACATCAAATCAGATTTTTGCCTATTTGATTTTGTTTGAAAGCGGAATGAGTGCAGCATATCAGTTTAAGCTGTATGCACCAGTTAATGAAAGGGATGTTGCAAAAGTTTACAGCCTTTTCATGGGATTAAAAAGGTCAATGCAAAAAATTGCTTTTAAGATGATGGCAGCATTGCTTGTAGTGGCGATATTGTATCCTGTTATTATGGACAGGATTACAATTTCTTTTATAAAGGCAGGGCTGATGCTGTTGCTATTGGGACTGAGGTTTGTAATTCCTTATTTCGTGAGTCTTACATCCAAGACTCTTTTGAATGTTTATGATTATAAGTATATTGTAGACAATATAGATAGCTTAGGTTATATTGTGATAACAGTTGTTGAAATCCTTATTGCTGTTTGGTTTCGCTGTTCTGTGTACATCGTATTGGTGATAGGATGCATTGGGAACATTATTGTAGGTGTTATTTATTCTGTTTTGGTAAAAAAGTTTTGTGGTATTGTACAGAAAGAAACGGTTGTTCCAGATTTTGGACCAGAGGAGATGACCAAGGATATTTTATTGCATCATATCACAGGTTTATTTAACAGCAACATAGACACTATTATTTTGTCGATTGTCAATATTATGTCCGTTACGCCTTATCATGCTTATTATTCAACAATGAATTATTTTCCGCAAGCAATTAACAAAATCAGTGAAAATTATCGTACAAAGATAGGGATGAAAATAAAAAATCGTGACCCTGATTTGTTTGATTATTTTCAAATAATCATGGCTTATCATATGGTAGCAGCAATTACAACGGTATCTATATTTATTTTGAATATTAATAGTTTTATTAGACTCTGGATTGGTAAAGAATACATATTAAGTAGTCAGTGTGTGTTTTTATTGGCTTTATATCTTATGAATAAAATGACTATCAACAATATTTTTTTAGTAAGAGATGGAGCGGGACTTTACAGGGAAAGCAAATGGTTCTCTCTTGCAGAGGGGATTGCGAATTTGGTGTTATCAATTATATTGGTTCAATATTGGGGAATTGAGGGGATTTTGTTTGCAACTGTTTTTGCAACATTTACAATGTTAGTACCGGGCAATGCGAGACTTGCTTATAACAAAGTAATGGGGAAGAAAAACACTCTTTGGGTTGATTATCTAATAATTATTGCTGTTGTTGGAATATATATTTCAGTTTTTAGCAGAAGTGGGAATAAGGGAGAGGATATTTCATGGAATATTCTAATTATCAGATTACTTGTACAAACAAGTTTATGCGGAGTAGGTGCGACATTAACGGTGGCATTGGTAAAGTGGAGACATATATCACAGATTTTGGTAAAAAAGAGATAAAAAAGCTACTTCCGTCTGTTGGATTGATTTCGCATTGCAAATTGCGCATAATATAAGTGCAATTTGCAATGCGAAAGGAGCTGATATTATGGCATCTGCAATAAATTTCAGCGATATCAAAAGACTGTCTGACAAAGAAACCAAAGCAGCCATGCTGGAAGCATTTCCTTTTCAGAAACATGCATATTATTTATAGGAATTATCATTATTGTTTATTAGCTGTTAGTGGAAAAAACATTTAAAGATTTGGAATCATCGGAAATAGTGTCAGCCACAGTACGATTGACTCCGCCGGACACGACCATTCAAATTGAAGAAATCAAGGAATTGACAGAATATTTGAATGATGTGGTTATCTATAATGAAGACAATTCCTATACAGAGTATAGCGGACAAGGCGTGATTTTTACGCTGAAATTATCAGACGGAACACGGACAGAAGTCATGGAATATAACCTATTCTTTGTGATTGATGGTGTTGGTTATAAAACGAAATATGAGCCATGTCAGGCACTCAGTGCATATGCAAACAGACTGTTAAATGATGAAAATGCCAATATAATATTAGAAGAGACGCCCGGATTAACTGTCATAAGTGATGAAACTGCTTGTGATACGTTGTTGGGGACTTATGTGTTGAAGACAAAATATATTTCGCCTGAAATAACTGCTGAGAAGTTATACTAAATGTGAGAATGGGAATTTAAATGATTATAAAATACATTGATAATGTGATTTCCCTGTCTGTTGAGTTGATTTTGCATTGCAAATTGCGTATAATATAAGTGCAATGAAATGCGAAAGGAGTTAGTATTATGGCATCTACAACAAATTTCAGCGTCCGTATGGATAGCGACATCAAAAGACAGTGCGAGAGTTTGTATGGTGAATTAGGTATGAACCTTACCACAGCTATTAATGTTTTTTTGCGTCAGTCTCTTCGCGTCGGCGGTTTTCCTTTTGACGTAAAGCTGGAACAGCCTAATAAAGAGACCATAGCAGCGATGCTGGAAGCAGAACGTATTGCGCATTCTCCGGACGTGAAGCGTTATTCCGACGTAGAGGAAGCCCTTCGGGAACTGAAAAGATGAAGCGTGATATTGTATGGACCACGAAGTTCAAAAAAGATTATAAGCTGGCAGTCAAACGAAAACTTGACATTAATCTGTTGGATGATGTTATCCGTGTCTTGGCGAAAGGAGAAACATTGCCGGAGAAAAACAGGGACCATGAACTGACAGGTGCCTGGACTGGTCACAGGGAATGTCACATTCAGCCGGACTGGCTTCTCATTTACAGGATAGAGGATGACATACTGGTGTTGACACTGTCTCGGACAGGATCCCATAGCGACCTTTTCGGCAAATGATTTACGAGCCCCCACCCCCATTTATCCACCCAAGATATTTCCTCGGCGACATGCCATACTCCTGTTTAAAAGCCCGGTAAAAGGAGGAGTAATCCGTAAATCCCACATTACCGTAGATGCAGCCCGGCGGCTCTCCGTCCATAATCAGGTTTTTTGCCGCAATCAGCCGGTGCTGGGTTACGCAGTGGTAAAAGCTGACTCCCAGCCTTTTTCTGAACAGTTGACTGATAGTGCTTTCGCTGACCAGAAACCTGCGTGCGGTATCCTTCAGGGTGATTTTTTCAGAGAGATTGTTTTTTATATAGGTAAGGACGTCGTCAAGGAGCTCCTGTTTTTCGGTGTTGGGCGTGTGGACCCTGATATCGCGGAAAGCGCGGTAAAGCTGCACCAGGGTAAGCATCGCGTCGGCGTAAAGGGCGGCCTGCCAGCCCGGCGCTTTCCGGCCGCTTTCCTCGGCGGCACTCCGGAAATGCTGATGCAGTATTTCTCCCATGGAGGTGCCGAAAGTGCGGAGGACTTTTCCTTCTGTTCTGACGGTGTTTGGTTCGGACAAAATGTTGCGCACCTGTTCGATATATTCGGCGCTGAGCCACAGAACATAACGGCAGTAGGGTTCGGTCACGGGCTCGGATATCAGCGGGCGATGGCTTAAGCCGGGCGGCACAAACACGATATCCCCCTGCTTTAAGCTGTAGCGTTCATTTCCCAGAAGATACTGTACCGTTCCGCTTCGGGTATACAGTATTTCATAAAAACTGTGGCTGTGAAGCTGTATAATGTCTCCGCTGTAATTTACGTCGGAATGGGCGTTCACATAGCGGGAATTCATCTCCAGTTCCTGATAGAGGTTTACACTGGGGATACCGGCGGCAAGCAGGGCGGACTGAAAATCCTGGGGTCTGATATTTCCTCCTTCCCGTAAAAATTCCTGAAACTCAGGACGTCTTTTCACTTCATGCACTTCATCTAATTTCACCAAAAATTCTCCTGTATAATCCAATATTTTCATAAAAATCATAGCATGAAAATGCTGAAATTACAATATAATATGCAATAATTGCAATTTTCTCTGCACAGATTGTAATTTATAATACAATCAGAACAAATGAGGGGCTTCGGCCCATGCAACACGAGAGGAGAAAATCAATGAGTAAGAAGGAAACCTCCGGCCTGACAATAAAGCATAAGGTCGGATATGGTCTGGGTGACGCCGGCGGATGTATGACGTTTGCGCTGATGACAGGAATGTTTACCCGGTACTGTATGAATGTACTTCAGGTGGACAGCCGGGTGCTTGCCGGACTTTTGTTTGTCTGGAATGTGTGGGACGCTGTCAACGACCCTATGATGGGGGCATTTATGGACAAGGTTTATGCGAAAAGCCACAACAAAAAAGGAAAATTCCGGCCCTGGCTTCTGCGCGCCACTCCGATGCTGGCGGTTACGGCCATCGCGCTTTGGACGGTGCCTACGTTTTTCAGCGGCGTTGCCATGATTGCCGCGTTGTTTATCTGTAAGATATTGTACGAGGGCTGCTATACCATGTTCAATATTCCTATGGGAAGCCTGCTTTCGGCTATGGCCAACACCGATGAGGAACGTGCCGGGTTATCTTCCGCCAGAGGTTTCGGCTCTATTATAGGTAATCTGATTCCCATGGTTTTGTTCCCGCTTTTGCTGGCGCAGTTCGGCGACAGCGCAACAGGTTTCGGTCTGGGAGCAACGGTCTGCGCGCTTGTCGGGGGCGTGATGTGTTTTCTGCATTATTACTGGACGGAAGAGCGGAACATATCCGATGCTCCGAAGAGCGATGACAATGCCGAAAAGGTAAAGATTACGGACATTCTGAATGTTGTCAGGGTGAACCGCGCGTTTCTTGCGCTGTGCATTCACGGAATCTGTATCTGCGTAATGCAGAACGCTTCCAGCAGTCTTGGCACTTATATGTATAAGGACGTTATGGGAAATATCGGCATGATGAGTATGGCGTCCACCATTGCAATGCCTTTAAGTATTGTATTTCTTGCGATTGCGCCCAAGGTAGCCAAAAAGCTTGGTCTTGTGAAAATGATACGCCATGGCCTGCTGTTTAGCTGTGTTATGTATGTTGCTTTGTTTGCGCTTCATATGGTTATGAATGTGAATATATGGGTTCACATTATCTGGTCGTCTCTGGCTTCCGGTTTTGCAAGTCTGTCTGTCCTGATGCAGTGGGGCATGGTGGGAGAAGCGATTGACTATAACGAATATCTCACCGGAAAGCGTACGGAAGGCTCTATTTACGGTTCCTTTAACCTTGCCCGCCGTATTGGCAATACCGTCGGTTCTTCACTGGCAGTGCTGATGCTGGGCTGGGTAGGCTACGATACCGCCGCTGCCGTACAGTCTGCCGCTGCAATTACCGGTATCAAGGCATTGTGCGTATTAATGCCGGGTATTTTTGTTATCGGAAGCTGGCTTGCATTTACCTTTGTATGGAACATTACGCCTGAAATCCGGGAAAAGATGGCGCAGAGTAAGGGCGGACAGTCCGCATAAAAAGCTATGGCGGGGACGGGGGACGGGGGCCGGAAGTCCGGCTTTCAGCCGGTCTGGCGCGTGCCCGCGGGAAAAGCCGCAGAAAGGAGATTTTATGGAATTAAGGACACGGATTCTTCCGAAAATGATTAACAGCGAGGTGGAGGCTTATTTAGAGCATAACGACATTATTATTGTGCCGGTGGGCACGGTGGAGATGCACGGCGGTCTGCCTCTTGACAGTGAAACGGTTATCAGCGAGGCTTATGCCCTCCGCATGGCGGAGAGCTGCGACGGCCTTGTGCTTACCGGACTTCCCTATTTTTATGCCGGAGCGACGGCTTCAGGACGGGGAACGGTTCAGGTGAGCGTTCGCCAGGGAATTGATTATCTGGGGGCTGTGGCGCGCAGCCTTTTACGTCAGGGATTTAAAAGACAGATATACATCAGCTTCCATGGTCCGGCGCACATGACATGTAGCCCTATGGTTAGGGATTTCTTTGACGAGACAGGTGTTCCGATTTTATATATGGATTTGTCCATGCAGATGATGCATCATGCAAGGGATTTGTTCAAGAGTATGAACAGCTTCCATGCGATTACCGTGGGCGCTTATCAGATTATGGGACGGCTTTCAGACGTTCCCTTTACCACGGAGTTTTTCCATCAGGAAAAGCAGACCTGCTCGCCCTTTAACGATTTATTTGCGCTGGCTTATCAGAGCGGCTCCGCCGGATACTGCTTTGCAAGCCCGAAGGACCACATGAGCACGCCGCAGATTCCTGACGACGCCGCAAGGCAGGCTCTTGCCGACGAGGGGGAGGCGCTGATTGGCACCTTGGTGGAACGCATGGATATGCCGCATATTGTGGAGCAGATGCAAAAGCTTGAAGGCTACACCAACGAGGTGGAGGACAGGTGCCCGTGGATGCCGAGCGCATGGGCTAAGAGGAAATAGATGATAAAAAACCGGATGTAAAAGGCTGTTTTGACAGGATTTTGCGTCCGGTTTTACTATAATTGGCCGGCTCGCAAGGTGCGCTGCCTGCTGTCTGCCTGACCGATATACGGATTTGTGAATAACTCTTTACACACAGGAAATGATATGCTATTATAAGTAGTATCAAAAACCACATAGAGTGGTTACGCATAAAGAGTCAAAGACCCCGCAGCAAACTGACGGGGCATCAAACTTGTAGCGCAGCAGAGCTGCGGGGTATTGACCCTCGCGGCATTCGTCAAATGGATGCTCCGCATCCGCTTGACTCATTGCTCGCGGGAATAAAATGGTCCTGGAGGTTATCATGAGTTATAAAATAGTGGCAGACAGTTGTTGTGAATTTCCGGAAGGATATGAAAAGGATTCCAGATATGAGAGAGTTGCACTTCGGCTGGATGTAGAGGATGAAGTTTTTATTGACGACGAATCCTTTGACCAGGCGAAATTTTTAAAGAGCGTGGCAAAGTCCGCCGAATGTCCGAAATCTTCCTGTCCGTCGCCGGAAGCTTTCAGGGAAGCTTACCGCACGGATGCGGAGAATGTCTTTGTATTTACTTTGTCCTCCCATTTGAGCGGAAGCTACAACAGTGCGGAGCTGGGAAAGAAGCTCTACCATGAAAAGTACGGGGATAAAAATATTTTTGTGTGCGATTCAGAATCTGCAAGCTGTGGGGAGACCCAGCTGGCGTTCAAGACTGTGGAATGGTCGAAGGAGGGTTGTTCTTTTGAGGAGATATGCCAAAGGCTTGTGGAGTACAGGGATAAAATGAAGACTTATTTCGTGCTGGATAATCTGGAAACGCTGCGAAAGAATGGAAGGCTTACGGGAATTAAAGCGTTTGTTGCCACCACCTTAAACATCAAACCGGTCATGAGCGCCACCAAAGGGGTAATTATTCAAATCGGTCAGGCGATTGGAACCCAGAAGGCTCTCGCCAAAATGGCGGAGGCTGTGGCAAGGGAATCCGTACACCCGGAAGAAAAAATGCTGATGATTACTCATTGCAACTGCCGGGAGCGGGCGGAAAAAGTAAAGGAAATGATACTGGAGAAAATCAGGGTAAAAGACGTGCTGATTATGGATACAAAAGGCGTCAGCAGCATGTACGCCAACGACGGCGGCGTCATCGTGACCCTTTGACTTTTGTGGTAAGGAGGGACCCGCGAAGCGGGAGAATGCCTTATCACCCGGCAGACGCTGCGGACATAGTCCGCATTCAATGCGTCTGCTCAATATTTGTGGTAAGGAGGGACCCGCGAAGCGGGAGGATGCCTTATCACCCGGCAGACGCCGCGGACATAGTCCGCATTCAATGCGTCTGCTCAATATTTGTGGTAAGGAGGGACCCGCGAAGCGGGAGGATGCCTTATCACCCGGCAGACGCTGCGGGCTACAGAATTTTAATTTCTACAGGCGCATAAAAGACAGCAAGGGCAAGCGCTATCTGAAAAACCAGAATAAGAGGCATTCCGATAACAAATTTGCGGTGCCTTGTCTTATGACGAAAGGTATACATGCCAATGAGGGAGCCGAGGCTCCCCCCAATGACAGCAATGATAAAAAGGGTGGCTTCCGGAATCCGGAAGGCCCTTTTTTTTGCTTTGTGTTTGTCAATGCCCATGAGGGCAAAGCCGATGAAATTTACTGACGCAAAATAAGCGGCTAAAAGTGTAATTACGTCCATAATGCGTGCTTACCTTTCCTGAAAAACGTCTGTGGGCGGCTGTACGATTACTTGTCAGCCTTAAGCTCCTGCATCTTCATGGCGCGGACCTTGGTGGAAAGGCCGAACAGATTGATGAAGCCCTCTGCGTCGTGATGGTCGTACAAATCGCCTGTGGTAAAAGAAGCGATGCTCTCATTGTAGAGAGAATAGGGGGAAGTGGTTCCGGCCTTAATGATATTGCCCTTGTAAAGCTTGAATTTCACTTCGCCTGTAACGCAGCTTTGGGTGGATTCGATAAACGCCTGTACTGCCTCGCGCAGGGGTGAGAACCATTTTCCTTCGTATACAATCTGTGCCAGCTTGTTTCCCATGTCCGTCTTGAGGGCGTAGGTATCGCGGTCAAGAATCAGCTCTTCCAACTGCTGGTGCGCTTCGTAAAGGATGGTTCCGCCGGGAGTCTCGTAAACGCCTCTGGACTTCATGCCAACCACGCGGTTTTCAACGATATCCACAATACCAATGCCGTGTTTTCCGCCTAATCTGTTCAGCTCGCGGATGATATCGGAAACCTTCATTTCTTTTCCGTTGACGGAAGTGGGAATTCCCTTTTCAAAGGTCATGGTCACATATTCGCCTTCCTCGGGAGCCTTCTCAGGAGTGGTGCTGAGCACAAGCAGATGTCCGAAATCAGGTTCGCTTGCCGGGTCCTCCAGTTCCAGTCCTTCATGGCTGATATGCCACAGGTTGCGGTCGCGGCTGTAGCTGGAATCGGCGGAGAAGGGCAGGTCGATTCCGTGAGCCTTACAGTAGGCAATTTCGGATTCACGGGAATCCATATCCCATTTTGCATTTCTCCAGGCGGCAATAATCTTCAAGTCGGGAGCAAGGGCCTTGATACCAAGCTCAAAACGAATCTGGTCGTTCCCTTTGCCGGTAGCGCCATGGCAGATTGCGGAAGCGCCTTCCTTTCGGGCGATTTCAACCAGTTTTTTTGCGATAAGGGGTCTTGCCATGGAAGTTCCCAGAAGATATTTATTTTCATAGACGGCGTGAGCCTGAACGCAGGGAACAATATATTCGTCGCAGAACTCATCGGTCACGTCCAGAATGTATAACTTTTCCGCTCCGCAGAATTTGGCCCGCTCCTCCAGACCGTCCAGTTCCTCCTCCTGTCCGCAGTCGATGCAGACGCAAATAACTTCATAATCAAAATTTTCTTTCAGCCAGGGGATGATTGTGGTGGTATCAAGTCCGCCTGAATACGCTAAGATGACCTTTTCCTTCATTATTATTCCTCCATTCTTATCCGGCCCGCAAATCAGGAACCGGTATTTGACATTACTTTTTCACAGGCGGGTGCCTTTTGCCTGTTACCTCTGACAATATACAACATATTATATGGAAATGCAATACCCAGTTTTGCATATTTAAAAAAATAATTTAATTTTTATTCAGAAAAAATCGATATATATTGCATAATATACGTTTATAGTGTATAATCATGCAAAGTTAGCAAGGATGTCAACCCGAAATCTAAAAATGATTTCCATAAAAGAAGGTTTGTGCATTTGTGAAATTAAGGATATAATGGGATAGGTTAAAAACAGCAGAGGTATAAGATGACAGAACAGATATTACAGAAAATAGAAACGGCGTTTGCGGGCTGCTCTTTTATAAAAGGTATTGTGCTTGGAGGATCGAGGGCGACCGGGACGGCTTCGGATAAATCAGATATTGACGTTGGCATCTATTATGATGCGGAAGGGCTCGACTACGGAAAGCTCAATGAAATTGCAGGGCGGCTTGACGATGAGCACAGAGACCATCTTATCTGCAAAGAGGGCGAATGGGGGAAATGGGTAAACTGCGGCGGATGGCTTGTGATAGACGGCCGCCATGTGGATATTATCATGCGCGACTGGTCTGCGGTTCAAAGGATTGTGGAGGAAACCGACAGAGGAAGGTGTGCCTGTCACTATCAGACCGGCCACCCTCACGCTTTTCTGGATGTCATGTACCGGGGAGAGCTGGCCTCATGCAGGGTTTTATATGCAGGAGAGGGTGAGTTTTTAAAGACGAAGGAAAGAGCAGAGCTGTATCCGCCCGGGCTGCAAAAGGCGTTGATGGATTTCTTTTCCTTTGAAGCGGGATTTTCCTGCGCCTTTGCAGAAAAATGTGCGGAAAGCAGCGACAGCTATTACCTTGCCGGGCATCTGTTCCGCTCCGTGTCCGCGCTCAATCAGTTTTTGTTTGCGCTGAATGAAAAGTGGTGCCTGAATGAGAAAAACGCTGTGCTTCGCATAGAAGGCTTTGAAAAGAGGCCGGAAAAATATTCCGAAAAAGTGAATGAAATTTTCAGGATTATGGGTACCTCTCCGGCAGATGCGGCAAAAAAGCTGCGGGCGCTTTGCGACGAGGTGACTGGAAGGGTTTTTGTGAACAGCAAAATTCATGATGCAAATCTGTATGAAAATATTCCCGATTCTGCCGGACGGCTGAACCGGGAAATGGAGGTATACCGGCTTTTAGAGAGGCTTTCTATTCCTTTTAAGCGGCTGGACCATGAGCCTGTGGACACCATTGAAGCCTGCCGGGGCGTGGACGAGCTTCTCGGTATTCATATGTGTAAGAACCTGTTCCTTTGCAATGCGCAGAAAACCACTTTTTATCTTTTGCTGATGCCGGGCGAGAAGAAATTTCAGACCAGGGAAGTGTCGAAGCAGATTGGCAGTTCAAGACTTTCTTTTGCGCCGGAGGAGTTTCTGGAAGAATATCTCCATATTTCTCCGGGGGCGGTAAGCATTATGGGGCTGATGAACGATAAGGAAAACCGGGTAAAGCTGCTGGTAGATGCGCAGGTGCTTGAGGAGGAATTCTTAGGATGCCACCCCTGCGTGAATACGTCCAGCTTAAGGCTTCGCACCGGAGACGTCTTCGATACTTTTTTAAAAGAAGTTCATCATGAAATGACGGTAGTGCATTTGACTTAAGGAGGAAGGAAACGTAAAATGATAGAGACGGACGACCTTATTCTGGACAAAGCCGTATTTGAGGACTGGCGAGGGATATATCAAAACGTCTGGTCGCGGCCGGAAAGCGCAAGGTATATGCTCTGGAAGGTTACCGAAAGCGAGAGTGAAGCCAGAATAAGAATTCGGAAAACCATGGAATTTCAGAAAAATCATGACACGTATCTGGTTTATGAGAAAAAAAGCGGCGAGCCTATCGGATTTGCCGGCGTGGAAAAGCTGTCGGACCATGTTTACCAGGAAGCGGGTATATGTCTGGGACCGGAATATGTGGGGAGAGGCTTTGGAAAACAGATTTTGTCAGGGCTTATCGGATACTGCCGGAGAACATATAACTTCTCGGAATCTCAATGAATGAGATTCCAACCGAAAATTGACACCTGAATATCGTGCAGGAAAAGA
>QZDS01000064.1 GCA_009917455.1 bacterium 1xD8-48
AAATAAGGTCGGCAAGTTTGATACGGTTATCGTCATCCATAAAAGTCATCCTCCTTTTTGATGACTTTATAGTAACAAATTTAATGTCCCATAATCTGGACTTTAATTTCCCATCACCCCATTTCCTGACTAACACCTTTAAAAATTTCTGATTCTTGCAGAAATATCTGGTTTTCACCCTATTTTATTATTATATAGGTCATTTAAAAAGATGCCATAGAACGTACATTGACAATTTTATAGCATGGTACTGGGAGTTATACAGGTGCATGGGACAGGTCTGCCATAAAAAGCCTGCCCCTGCTTAATCGCTGCACAGCACGGCCTGAAAATACGCGGCGGAAACTCCGGCGCAGGAAGTGGCCCAGGGCGCCATGTGGATAAAATATATTTTTTGCTAATTGCAGTTGAAATCTCAGCGGTTCACTTCGTATATTATATATGGAGAATATTTTCAAGGATTATGCTGATTCTGTTTCAGCTGCAAGGAAAGGAGCGTATATGGCAGCTGATGAAAAGATCATGAAAACGCCAGCCACTAATGAAAAAAGGACTTATTCTGTCCAGGAGATTGCCGAAATCCTGCATATCAGCCGCAGTATGGCTTACAATCTCTGCTCTCAGTCCCTCTTTAAAACGGTCAGGGTAGGGAAGTATGTCAGGGTGTCAAAACCTTCCTTCGATGAATGGCTGGACAGCAAATAAAAAAGGAGAATCAGTATGGCATCTATTGTAAAAAGAGGAAAATCATATTCTGTTGTTTATTATCAGGGAACCGGAAAAAAGCGTCAGCAGGTCTGGGAATCCGGACTCAGTTATTCCACGGCCAAAAGCAGGAAAACCCAGATTGAACATGAGCAGGCGACAAATACCATTTCTACAGTAGACAGCAGGGATATGACAGTCAGTGAATTTCTTTATGAGTTCATTGAAAAATATGGCCTGAAAAAATGGAGGGCATCTACCTATGACGGCAATAACGGACTGCTGGAGAATTATGTACATCCCTACCTGGGTGACAAAAAGCTCCGTTCTATCAAAACAAAAACGGTAGATGACTACTATCATTTTCTGGAAACAGAGGCAGAGCCAGCTACCAATATGGGGAGGCCCATGTGGGAACACATCACGGCATCTACCATCCATGACATTCATAAGGTACTGCGGTGTGCCTTCAATCTTGCGGTGCGCTGGGAGTATATTAGTAAAAATCCATTCCTTAATGCAACCCTCCCGGAACATCACGAAAAGGAAAGGGTAATTCTGGAGCCGGAGCAGATTTTAAAGGTTCTGGAATTTACCAACCGTCCCGAATATTATGATTATTACTTAATCCACTGTGCGATTCTAATTGCCATTGGATGTACCGTGCGTGGTGGTGAAATCGGTGGTCTGCAGTAGGACAAGATCAATTTTGAAAAACAGATCATCCATTTTGACCGGGCAATCGACAGAGTATCCAAGAAGAACATGGATATGCCGAAGATGAACATTCTTTTCAAGTTCCCAAATCTTTATCCGGGAACCAAGACTATGATTGTTCTGAAACAGCCCAAGAGTGACGACACGATACGAAATGTGGATGTTCCCCAGAGTGTTCTGAATGCACTGCTTGTATTGAAGGAAATGCAGGACAAGCTGAAAAAGGAATTAGGACCGGATGGCTACATGGATTATAACCTTACCATCTGCCAGGCCAATGGTCGTCCCATTATGACAGAACACCTGAATAAACGGTTTAAGGAAATCCTGACTGAAATGAATGACCCTGATATGGATCCCCAGGAAATTGTATTCCACAGTCTGCGTCACACCAGCGCCACCACCAAACTTCTTATGTCCGGAGGTGATTACAATTCGGTTATGCAGGCTGGCGGATGGTCCAATCTGGAGATGCTGACCAGACGTTATGGGAAACATTTTTTTGCAAATGAGCGTGAAAAGCTGGCCGGCAAGATGGATGATTTCCTTGATGGCAAAGGTATCAGTGAGCCACAGAAAAATGATAAAGATGAAGCAAATTCCGCAGAACAGGTATTGCAGCAGCTTATGAAATCCAATCCTGAACTGCTAATAGAATTTGCCAGGTCTATTCAAAATGCTAATAAAGAGTAAATCTATTAGCAGACAAATGAACGGATAAAAATACCGTATTAGCAAAAAAGAAAAAATCTGGTGTTTGAGAAGCTTCAAAATGGGAGTTTTATTAGCAGAAAAACAGGCCGGATTATTTGAACATCCGACCATTTAACTCGTATTAGCATGTAGGTTCGATTTTCAAATGTATTAGCATATTAGCAAATCCGAGTTTTGGTGCTGAAATGAAGAAAGCCGAAAACCCGCTAAAATCAAGGCTTTCGGCTATGTTTCCAGCGTTCCCGAGGTGACTCGAACACCCGACCTACCGCTTAGGAGGAAAATTTATACCTTGCCCTGCAGTTACCTTACACCTCTTTTCATGCTTTTTCATGTCAAAAGTGTCCTCGTAGAACCCAGTTTATTGTGCCTTTTTATTGCATATTGCACAATTTCATCTACTACTATCAACTTTCATCAAATTAGCAGAAAATTAGCAAAAGCCGTTTTTAGGAACGTCAATTAGCAAAAAATTAGCAGAATCATCGGCTGATTTTTATGTTAATCCGAGTAGCTTAATTCATTTTAAAGTCTATATTTTGTTGTTGCTGTGTACCCAGGCAGAAACGTCTGAGTACATCGGATGATGTCATTTTACCATAGCCCACGTTGGCTGACAACAAAAACAGGTTCTTTTATTCCCGCGAGCAATGAGCCAAGTAGACGTGCTTGCACGTATATTTGGCGAATGCCGCGAGGGTCACATACCCGCTGCAAGCAGTGGGTATGTGACTCAGAACAGGCTTTGCTGATACATGGAGGGTTCTATGTCAGAATATCAATTAGAGATCAAACAGATTGTGGATTATCCACGCTGCCGGATTTACCGGCATTTTATCCAGAACTTAATGGCAGACCGGAGCATTCGCACAAGCGGGGTTTCCGGCCTTTTTCATTATACGGTGCTTTGCAACTATGCGAACTTCCGCACCTCTTATCTCCGCATAGACGGTATCGGCTATACTGTATACCCCGGTGAGTGGATCTGTACCGTGAAGGAACTGGCTGCATGGTTCCGTACCCGTTTCCAGCGCCAGGCAGTCTTCATCCTGGATGAACTGCAGAAACGCCATCTTATTTCCTATCTTTTCCTTGACCGTGGAAAGGTGGTCAAATACAAGATCCGCGACTGGAAAAAGCATAATACCGTGTTGGACTACAATTGCCCCTGCCAAAAAGATACGGGCTTTTTCTTTATGCCCACTGTGGTTGCGACAGAACTGGTCAGCGCCGGCCGCTGCTCCGAAATGGATATCCTGCTGGATCTGTGGATGTCCGCTGTCTACAATGACAGCCAGGTGCAGGGTTCGGAGATTGACCCGGTTGTCTATTTCCGCAATGGCACCGGCTCTTCGCTGGCAGCTTACAGTGAAATGGCTGTCCGCTGGGGCATCTCCAAAGCTACAACGGGGCGTGTGCTGAAAAAACTTGCTGACATGGATTATATTTCCTTAATGTCATTCCCCGGAAGAACGGGCAGCGTGATCTATCTTCACAGCTACCTTTCCACCATGTTCCAGATATCAGATGTCCTTGTTGACAAGGAGGAGGTTGCCATGGTTCTGAAAATCAATCTTACAATGCCGGATGAAATGGATGAAACAGATCCGCAGGCAGATTCCGCTGTTACAGAGCATGAGATATGCGTTTCAGAGGAATTATCTAGCGTTTCAAAAACGAACATGGAAGCTGTCATCACAAAAATGGCGCAGATCCTTGATGCACAGGGCATTTCCTGTTTCCGGTGCCCGAAATCCATATATAAGTTATATCCTTTATCTGACGCCTGCAGGGAAGAGTATATATCCCACATACAGAAAGGAGCTGTACGGTTCGGGATGACCGTATCCTGCGGGGAGGACAAGCCGGTCTACACCTTTGAGCTAGCGCTCTCTCCCACCGAAAAAGACAGGGACGGGGGTGCTAGGGCATGAAAAAGAATCAGGAAGAAATGAACATTGCCGATAACCCGCTGTACCATGATACCTGGAAGCTGCTGAAGAAATACAGGGATGTGGTGTGGAGCCTGGAGCTGTCCGTCCAGCAGGTACGGAGCCGGTTTGAGATCGAGTATGGGAGTTCCATCGAGGATTTTCTGGAGTCTGTCTATGTGGCTGGTATAGATCTGTCAGACCGCAGCATTGAACATCACGCCAAATGTATCGAGCGTAGCCACCGGATGCTGAAACTTTTGGATACCTCCATCGACCTGCTCCGTACCAAACACAAGAATGGGGAGAATTATTACTGGCTGCTGTATTACTCCTTCCTCTCTCCGCAGCAGCTGCGAAATGTGGAGGAGATCATAGAGAAACTGCGCCCCCATATCCGGGATATCAGTTTCCGTACCTATTACCGCAGGAGGCGGGAGGCGATTGACGCACTCAGTTCTATCCTGTGGGGGTATACGTCTAAGGACAGTATCGACATTCTGGAGAAGTTCTTTCCGGACGATAAGGATGCCGGGGAACAAAATAAGCAGCTATATGATATTTACAGGCAATCAGGCCGGATTGGAGGAAATATATGATAACAATGACTGATGATGAAAAGAGGATGGTGTTCCAGCTGGAGGGCTGCCACAGGCATGATTCAGTACAGGAGATTGCTGTGCTCTGCCGGTATACCCGTGACCACGATAAAAAGATCACTGCAGAAAATCTGTTAAAGAAACTTCGTGAGCTTTCAGAGGATGACTGCAGGGAGCTGATCTGTGACATACAGAGAAATTATCATCTGCCCTGGAAAGCAAGGACGGTTGGGGAGATGATCGCTGTGGCAAGGCAGGAACCCGGTGCCCGGAAACTGGAAGGTCATGACATCATGGCACTGGAACGCTTTGACCCGGAAGTGACGCATATGATAGTGTTTGATGTGCTTTCGGGGGAGTCTCCCGTAGGAGATAAGGGGCACAGGATGCGGTTATTTCTGACAGAAGCCGGGTATAAAAAGGCGTTGGAGAATCAGAGCAGGTCTTTCATCTGGATTCTGAACCATGCAAAAGTGTCACAAGGGAATCTAAGATATGACCGGCTGGATGGAGAACGGTAAATGGTTCTGCTACCTAACCAATGTATGCCTTTAGGTATATACGAAAACATATAGATTTATAGACAGCCAAAGGTATCCGCTTCTTTATCCTCGCTGTATAATTCTACAAAAAACATACAAACTATATTTTGACATATCTATTGACCTTTTGGGTATAAATATAGTAGTATGGAGGTGGAAGGAGTGGATACCTGTATGCTGAAGGAATATCTGGAAAAAAACTACGGTTACAACGAACCGATCTTCATAAATGAGATCCGGATGGATGGGCTTAATGACAATGCCCTGCGTCAGTATTTCAAACGGATGCTCAAGTCAGGCGATCTGGTCCGTTTTGATACCGGGATTTATTATCTCCCAAAAGCGTCACGGCTGCTGAAAAAAAGTTATTTAGATCCCATGAAAGTCATTATACGCAAATATATCCAAAGTACAACAGAAACCTATGGATATTTTTCCGGAGCCACTTTTGCCAATCAGATTGGTCTGACAACCCAAATGCCGGCAACACTGGAGATCGTAACGTCAAAAGAATCGACAAAGGGGCGTACCGTCACTGTAGGCTCCCAAGTTGTTCGGCTGAAAAGGCCCGCCACGGCTATAACATCGGAAAACGCCGGACTGCTCCAGTTTTTAGATGCCGTTTCCCAGGCAGAAAAATATTCCGAGCTTTCTGATTCTGATACGGGAATTCTTCTGAAAAACTATGCAAAGCAGCAAAATTACAGTAAGGAGCTTCTTTCCAGTGTGCTGTCCGGCATTACGGGTTCTGCTGCAAAAAAACTGATTGAATGGGGAATTATTTATGAATTTACATCATGACGACGAAGCATTCAGCGAGCTTATCATCGCTGCTTCTAACGAACTGCATATACCTCCCGGAATCATTGAAAAAGATTATTATGTTACACTTGCTCTCCGGGAGCTGGCCACCAGGGTAAAGGGAATGGTCTTTAAGGGTGGTACATCCCTGACAAAATGCTATCAGATTTTGGATCGCTTCTCGGAGGATATTGATATTTCCTATGCAGCATCGGAAGGTGTTCCTGGCGAAAGCCGCAAGCGGCAGCTAAAAAAGGCGGTTGTTTCTTCCATAGAGTCCATGGGGTTCTCTGTTACAAACCTTGAAGAAACCCGCAGCCGGCGCAGTTATAACTGTTACAGAGCCAGCTATTCCAGCATTTATTCCCCGTTATTGGAATTAAAGCCGGAATTGGTCATTGAGACCTATATTGCGCTGTTACCCTTTCCGACAGTAAACCGTATGGCCGATAATTATATATATCGTTTTCTGAAAATGACGGAACAGGAAGAGCTGGCAGAAGAATTTGACCTTATGCCTTTTGAGATCACAACACAGGCGATTGAACGGACTCTTATTGATAAGGTTTTTGCCCTCTGTGACTATTACCTGTCAGATAAGGTTGACCGGCATTCCCGGCATTTATATGATATCTACAAGATTATGGAATATACTAAGCCGGATGTATCTTTGTCAGGACTTGTACAAGAAGTTCGGAGCCTGCGGGAACCGCTTCCAGTCTGTCCGTCTGCTAAAACAGGGGTATGTATCAATGACGTTCTGGCAGAGATTGTGGATAAGGAGGTATATCGGAATGATTATGAAACGGTTACCGGCAAGCTTTTATTTACATATGTTCCTTACGAAGTGGTCATTGGTGGGATAAAGGAAATTATTGGCAAAGGTTATTTCAGCAATACTTGATATGCTTATCTTCATTATATAATAAAAAGAGACATGTATTGTATTCGGGTATTTGTGAAAAATCAATAAAAATTATAGTGTTTTGTATCTCGCAAACATAGACAAAATCTGATATAATAAAAAACAAAGTATATATAAAATAACGAAACGTAAATAGGCAAACTAAACATATAAGTGTCCAAACATTAAGCGGATACTCTCGATTAAAATACCTATATAAGTAAAAATGTAACACTGAAAAAGGTGAATATTTTTGATAGTAAAACGGCTATATCAGTGGCATCAACAGAAAGGTGGGCTATGCTGGTGGACAAAGAATATATTAATCTGAAAGTTCAAGAAATTAAAAACGATTTTAATCTTCTGCGCAACAATCACATTCATGAACTTGAAAAAGTGCCTGGAACCCCTAAGTGTTCCACACTTGCTAACCGTATGGAAGAAAATCTTGACTATATTGTTAGCACTTATGAAGAAATAATTTCAACTCAAGCCATTAGCGCAGAACGTGAACAGTTTGATCTCTTATCTGGATTACTAACAAGACTCGCATCGGAAATTGCTGATCTTTCCAAAAAACAGCCAGATGGGCTTGTGAACGCTTTCAAAGTAGGGCAAATCAATAGAGTACTACGCCCACTGAAAGAAATAATGAAAAGTGAACCGTCAACAGAGTTTCTGGATCTTGTGACAGAACCTGATCCGGAAGCAAAAACAGATAAGTCACGTAATACATACAGTGATACAGCATTGATTCTCAGTCAATTCCGGGAAGCTTGTGGAGAATACAGATCAAAGTATTACGATACTACATGGAATATCCATCTATAAAGTAGAAATATAACGAGGGAGGTTTTAAAATGTTGTTATCTGACTATCTTGGAATTGGTTATCAATTGGACGAGAATGGTATTTTTGACCCTGTTCTTGATAAAGACAGTCATTTTTTCATAAATCTTCAGCGTTTGAAAAAAACTGCCATACCAGAATTTATGGAATCGTATAAAAACATTCATGAACATTTCCGGAAAATTATAAAACTTCTTGACAGAGCTGAAAGGAAGGAAAAAACAGATATTTATTATAAGCAAGCTCTAGCAATGTTTAACTTTTCTGAAGTTAATGGTATTTGTCTTGGCTATGCAAAAGGCAAAAGCGGAGCAGGATTTGGTTCGGAACTTGCAAGTCAAGTTGTAAGTACAGCATATGATATTGTAAAAGCTGGAGTGTTTGATCCTGAATTTTTTGAATTATTACCGCTTTTCCAAGAAAATGTGGGTGCAGATCGTTTGAGCGATATGATAGCTACATTGATTTTAAAAGATATTCAGACGTATACTAAGCGAATAAACTCAGAATTAGAAATCGATCAAACTCAATATGAAAATTTATCATTTAATGGAGAATTTCTTATCAATCCATATAAACATAATGATGTACTTTTAGTTCCAATAGATATTCTCCATAAATTACCAGTAGCAGAGTCATGGGAAGATATTGACCTTGTAGTTTCCCAGAACAATGCGCTTCGGGCAGAGGTGAATTTTGAGGTGGCCTCAGAGTGGAATAAGTATACAGTGGTTGAGCGCAAATCATATCTGCAACGGGAAGTATTCAAAGATCCTGATGCCTGTAAACGTATAATCAAAGAATATAGGTCAGAAAATCTTGAATCATTTAACCCGCATGATAATTTTGAGTATTTTTTGACAAAACTCACTCAAAAGATAGAGAATCTAAGTATTAACTGGAAGACTGTGCAGAAGGTTGTCAATTCCTACATTGGCGCTAAAGATATTCTTGAATTTTTCAAGCAGTGGGTGGAATATAATAAAGGCTGGGAAACAATCCAGGAAGCAAATAGCAGAAATAGAGAAAAAATTCTTCAACGAGTTATTCATCTAGCAGGCTTGAGTTATATCAAGGCGAATAATCTGGATATGAGTTGTGAACCAGATGAAGGTAGAGGGCCTGTTGATTTTAAGGTTTCAATGGGACAAGATATAACAATTATTGAAGTAAAGCTGACTTCAAATAATCAATATCTACATGGATACGAAACTCAAATTGAAGAATATGGAAAAGCAGAGCAAACTAATAATATGATTTATGTACTTGTTGATTTAGGAAATCCCGGTAAGGTCAAAAAAGTACAGGATCTTCATGACAGAAAATATGACGAAGGGGCAAATCCCCCTGCTCTTATTGTGATTAATGCAACTAGAAAAGAATCTGCAAGTAGGGCATAAAGGAGAATGGTATGACGCTAACTATTGAATGTGAATGTGGAAATAACATAACAATGAATGCACCATCAAAGAAATATTTACAATTAAGGGATACTCTTGAAACACGAAATTTCCGTTTTGATGGTGCTGAATATGATAAAAATAGCAAAGTATGCGAATTTCGGATCTGCTGCAACAAATGTAGGAATTATATCTTATTAGGGGTGGATTAGTTACTGTTAGACCAGTATTTTTATGAAGTGTTAATTTATCGTGGATTTAAGAAATGGTTTTTTATTCATAGCAAAAACAATCTATTACTTTTACCTTATTATTAGTACCATAAAAATACCAACAAGTGGTTACATAATTTCTTTCAAGTTGTCTATTACCTTTCAAAAACGAAAGAAGCCAATATAAGAAAGTTTTAAACGTCTTTTTTTTGAAAGGTAATTAAACAACTTTGTATTTTATCACTTAATCAAGTCATTATTAAGCGATTACTTCATAACGGTCTACTCTTGGAGTATGTTTTCCGTATAAATATCTATTTTTAAAAAAGCAATCAAGTATCATATATGCCCTTTCTTTAGTGATTACTCTAGATCCTAAACATAATACATTTGAGTTATTATGCTCCTTAGCCATTTTCGCTGAATAACAATCTGAAACAACAGCTGCACGAATTAAGGGGACTTTGTTTGCTACTATAGACATACCTATTCCTGTTCCACAGCATAGAATGCCATAATTACGAGGATTTCCCAGTACATATTTGCACAATTCTCGTGCACATTCAGGATATTCTTCTAAGCCATCCGTATACAAATAAACGTAATTAAATTCATTAATATCTAACCAAGACTTAACGCATTCTTTAAGCGGATTTCCTACTAAGTCAGCATGTAAATAAATTAAAGAAGTTTCAGATGAATATTTTATCATCTGCGCCCAAGCTTTTTTAAAGTCTTTATTTAAGGAGAACAAACCTGACTCACCTAGCACAAAAATATTAGCACCAGCATTTTCAATCATATAAAAATGTTTTTCATTACAAGACCCGTCAACTTCAATATCAAAAGTATATGCTTTTTCATTCTTCAAATTATTTAAGCAAACTACTTTATTTAATTCCTGCTTTTGAAATTTTTGCCCTGCTGGACCCGGAAATATTGTCATTACATTAATTAATGATACATAGTCAAGGTAGTTATACAGCATTTCTACCTTTGAATCGGGTTTAATGGCTAATCCCGCCTTTAAACCTGCCATATTTATTTCTGATAATAAAGCCATTGTATCCTGCTGTCCTTCAATATGAAATGTTATCAAATTACACTTTTGCTCAATGCAAAATTTCACATATTTTTCTGGGTGTTGTGCCATGATATGTATATCTATTATTGCTGAAGGATATTTTTCACGTATCTTAACAATTTCATTAATGTCAAAGCCTTCAAAGTCAGAAAAATCCTGATCAATAATATCAATATGTAATATACTCTCTTGCAAAACTATAAATTCTACTATCTCATCAAATGAGTCCTTTGGTGCACATATCATTGATATAGAATATTTCTTTTTCATAGTTTAAGCTCCCTTTCGTTATAATCCTCAATAAGTTTGGTCTTTGTATGCTGTACTATTCCTGTTAATATAGTCGTTACAACTAATCCTAAAATTGTAGCTAATATTTTTGCAATATTATCATTTAAAATAGTTTGCCACTCAGTTGGATAAGTTGTAGAAAATATGCCTATCAAACATCCTGAAAATAAAATAGCTAAAGCTGACATAAATGTCGTAAAACCAACAATCATTTTATATTTTCTTATTAACTTTAAAGAATAGTACTTATCTGTTTTCATTTCTTTTACAAGCGCATCACTTTTCTGTTTTTCATTAATTAAATCATTGTATTGAATTTGAGCAAAATCTAATGCATTAATATTACTGCTTACTGCAAATATAGGGTTTGATTTATTAGCTGTATTAATTAGTGTCTGCTGAACAACTTAAAATATTGATAAATACTGAATTTTCCAGCATTTTTTGTTATAATAATTGC
>QZDS01000065.1 GCA_009917455.1 bacterium 1xD8-48
CGTTCTGCAGCAGGTTGTTTACAATGATGCCGATGTCATAGGCATCATACCTTTCCGATTCCGGGTAGGTAAACTCTGACCGGAACCGTATGCCCTGCTTTTCCGCAGCTTTCTGCCTGTCATTCACGATCACGTCAGTAACGGCATTCCCTGTCTTTATAGAAAAATAAACTTCCCCGGTGCAAGCACTCAAACGCCACAAGGGCGTTTGCCTCCTGCTTCGCAGGAGCGGGGTATTAGCCCCAACCTCGCTACGCTCGGTGCTAGTTTGTACGCCCCAAGGGGCGGGGAATGTACCCACTCTCATTCAAAGGCATCCATGCTCTCATCCATTCTGGAGATATACTGCCCCATGCCACCATAGTCCCCACTTTCAAGCAGCCCTTTGATATTGGTCAGATGGTTTTTCATCTCATGCTTCATCCGGCGGATACCGTCATAGAACTGATCCACCTCCGCCATCCGCTCCTGTATGGCATGGACCTGCTGCTGTTCCACAAAATATCTTTCCTTTTCCTCCTGGAGCCCCACCATTTTCTGATAAGATACTATCGTAGCCAAAATCCCCACATAGAATAATGCTGCCACAACGGGCACAATGCCGATAAGCGCCGGGTACTGTTCATAAAGCTGTATGACCTGATTTTCTGAGACCATAAGCAGAATGCGGAATATAATATTCACAAACAAAATGCCTGTCAACGGTGTCAAAAGCAGATAGCATAATTCCCTTGTATGCAACTCCATCCTGCATTTCTTTAGCTGGCATCCTACAATATACAGCAAAACAGAAAACAGGATAAGCTGCAGCAGTTCCACCAAACAGAAATTCAAGGCGGCATTCCATAATATTTTTTCTATTCCTTCCTCCCCCCACACAAGGTACCTGCCCGTATAGAAATTCACACTTGCCACCACCAGCGAGCTTAAATTCCTTATGGTGAAAAACAACACCCCAAAAAGGAAGGCCGGTTTCCTGCCAATCCCTAAATACCGGGAAGCCGCTGTCAGCAGGGCTGTAACAATCACCATGCACACCCATTTATCCAAATCCACCCCTATGTTTAGAAGATAAACTGCCGCATAAGAGAGAAATACGATAAGCACCTTTATAATTTCCTGTGCATTTCCCCCCTTCTTCCCCGCCATATGCGGATAGAAAAAAGCTGTCAGGAAGCAGGCATATATAATAGTCTCAATCCCCATCGCTGTATTTTGGAACAGCGTAAAACTTGCTTCACTCAACGGCAGCCCCTCCTCCCTTCATAAATCGCAGGTACGCTTTTACAAAATCTTCATACTTATACTTTGAAATCAGGAGCTTATCCCCATTTGTCAGCGTTACTTCTGTTTTATTGTATTCATCCACGTAGGACAGGTTGACCAGGTAGCCTTTGTGGACACGGCAGAACTGCCCCCGCAGTTCTTCTTCCAGATCACTCATTTTTGCATAATATTCCAAAATCCCGTCCTTCATATGGACGGCTATTTTATGGTTCTGGCTTTCCATGTAATAAATGTCACTTAACGGTATTGTTTTTCCTGTATTCCCATACTGAATCATCAGCACCCTTTTCCCTTGCCCGGCCTGCTGCGCCGCCCTTTGGAAAATCTCGGCAAACCGCCCTTCGTCAATGGGTTTCAGCAGATACTGGAAAGCCCCCACGTCAAAGGCATCATACACATATTTTTCATAGCCCGTGACAAATATGATGATGGGCTGTTTGATATCTTCCATGCCCCTGATCCGTTTTGCCATTTCCATACCATCCATTGATGAATCCAAACCTTTCAGATCAACGTCAAGAAACAGCAGGTCATAATCAGTCCCCGCCAAAAGATAATCCTCCGCCGTGGCATATTCCGTGACCTCACACTCCACTCCCTGTTTCCGAACCAGCGAACAGATGTAGCTCCTTATATTTTTTTCATCATCACAGACCGCTATTTTGATTGCCTCCACCTCCTTCTTTCAGCATTTATCATAAAAATGCTTTACTTCGTGTATCGGAAAAATAAGAATATTTTTAACTCCGACAGCGTGAATAGACGATTTGACAGCGTAACTGGATTGACGCTTTTTATCCTTAATATCCCCTCTGCCGCTTTCAATATCCCCCCGCAAGGCGGCACAAACGCAAACCGCCGTGTAAGCATATTACCTCTGATTCCCCCGCTTTCCAAGCAATTTCCCTTATCAGGCCGCCCGGCCTGCCTGCGGAAAAGGCAGACCGCCGCATATGGCGGATGATGGCCATCGTGCGGCGGTCTCATCAAACATATCATTGATCCTGATTTCCGAAAGAAATAATTGTCCCCATAAAACCAACTAATCCGCAAAGAAATATTGATACAAGGCATATCCAATAATAAAATGTATCAACCTCAACTAAGCCAGAAATAGATACTGCTGTCCAAGGGCATACACTAGCTAGCAATATCAGTTCTTCTGAAACTTGCAGTCCTGCCGCCTGCAATACTGCGCTTCCTAAAGTGGCAAGCATGGAAGGATAAAACAATGCCTGCTGTTTCACACATATCCAAAGAATAGGAATCCCCGCAATAAAAGAAAAAAAATTGTTCTGGATTATTAAAAATAAGGCATACCTCATATTCCCTGTTGTAAATTCAACGGGAAAAAGAGTATAACAGCCTGCTGTCACTATCATCTCCGACAAACAAATTGATATTAAATACCACAAAAGCCACACAACGAATTTAGCTGCCATAAATTTTTCTCTCGATACCGGGGCTGTCAGGATATTCCGTATTGTTCTGTCCTGATATTCCCTTTGCATATTTGAAGTGATTACAAACCCGTTTACGATAGGTAACACAAGAGTATTTAGCATGAGTACACTCATCAGCCATTCCATATATTTTCTCTGTTGGTCAATAACTAAACGATTCCATATCATAAAAAGCGGAATCGTTATAATAATCAAAGTTCCCAGCCATGCCATTTTATTCCTGCGGAATTTTATTATTTCAGAGCAAACTGCATTATGCAATGCCAGCACCTCCTGTCATTTTCTTAAAATAATCTTCCAGACTGTTTTGACACTTAGAAATCTCAGCTACTGCAAAACCAGCAGCAAAGAGTCTGCTGTTTAATTCCAAAGTACCGTATTTCAAATCATAAATCTCTATGGCAGATGCTTCTGGTCTCTTAATATTTTCGATTGAAAGGGTTTTTTTCAAGTACTCATATACCTGCTCCGGTTCTTTCACAACTAATCGGATATAGGAATGTTGTCTGTTTTCCTCTAGCTGTTGATAAGAACATTCTTCCAACATCCTGCCCTCATGGATAATTCCAATCCAGTCCACCATCTGCTCCATTTCCGAAAGCTGGTGGCTGGATATTAAAATAGTTTTCCCACATTCATGACTCAACCGCCGAATAAGTATCCTCATCTCTGCTATACCAATCGGATCAAGCCCATTTGTCGGCTCGTCTAAAATAAGCAGTTCCGGATCATTTATTATTGCATTGGCAATTGCCAGTCGTTGTTTCATTCCTAATGAATACTTTGAAAATATCTTCTTATCCTGATACGGAAGTCCTACGACATTGAGTGCATTGCGTATCTTATTTTTATCCACTTTTCCCCTTAATCTTGAAAAAACGGAGAGGTTTTCCACCGCTGTCAGATTTGAATAAAAGCCGGGGGATTCAATCGTGCTTCCAATACGTGCATAAATCCCGCTCTGATAATCTGCCATCACCTGATTAAATAACGTCACTGATCCAGAATCTTTTTTCACCAGTCCAAGCAGGATTTTCATAATTGTAGTTTTACCAGCCCCGTTTCTGCCCAACAGTCCATATATCTTTCCTTTTGGAACGTGCATTGATACATTCTGGACAACAGAACAACCGCCGTATTTTTTGCATAGCCCGTAAGTCTGTATCGTATATTCCAATCCTGTCACCTGCTTTCATATATTATTCCAGATGTCGAAAGAACCAATTTCTTCTGAAGAAAGAAAAATATGATAAGCTGCATAAAGAATATTATAAGTGATAATCCTATAGCGACCAGCGTTATTTCAAATATGCGTGTAGCAGAGGATGCTTCCATAAAACGGTTTATCATGAATGAAGCTGTGACACATCCACAAATTACAGGAAAAAAATAAATAAGCCCTATTTGTTTTCGGATAATCTTTTTCAGGTCATTTTCTTTTAGCCCAAGATACATCGCCCTCTTGTAGCTCTCAGTATCCTGCATTATCGTTCCTGCAATTTTCAATCCCATTATCATAGTTGCTGACACAAAAGAAATAATGGCAATAAAGAAAATTAAGATTAGATAAACTGCGCCTGCTTCCATCTGGACATCAATCTCCGTCTGTTTTGCATAAGGATAAAATTCCCACCACCGGGCAGCATACAACTCATTTCCATCATAAGGAATATAAATATCTTCATAACTCCCTGTTTTATCTTTAATAACCTGATCCTGCCAGCTAACAAATATCTGCCCCTTATTTATTGCTACAATCTCCGCCAGAAGTCTCTTTTGAAATTCACTGCTGTTTTCCGTATTACTGCCACGAAACAGATAATAGGTCATTTTATAGGAGGCATCCAAAGTATCACTTATCCTGTAAAATGTATCATCACTGACGACTGCAAAGGAATTTATCTTTGCAGTTTGGTTCAGTATACTTTCCTTTGAAATCAATTCAATTTTTTGCAATGTAAAGTCTTCTTTTACGCATGGATTGTAAAACATCCCTCTATCTTCCGAACAGGTTTGGAACATAGCATTGTCGGAATCCTGAAAGTAAATATATCCGTCATCGGGAACAGACAGGTTCATTCCGGAAAGTGCATTAAAATCTGACACATTAACAACAATTTCCGGCGCCCACTCATTTCTTGAAGCATCCATATACTGATGCTCCCGTCCCAGCAGAAGCATATCCAACGAATGCCATTCGCTTAAAGAAATGCCGCTTTCTTCTGCAAAGGAGCGTATCCTGCTTTCATCAAGTTTCTCTCCTGATTCCCCAGCTAAAACAGCATAATCATAAGGTTCTTCCTTGATTGAATAGTAAAGTTCCAAGAAAATGCTCCCGTTAAAACATATGGAAAATACCGTAAGCGTAATCAGCAGTGAGGAAACAAACAAGGACAATGTATACTGGTTCCCTTTTTGCCTTACAAGATTGTAAAACAAGATACCTTTTCTGTATGCGTTAGGAAAAAAACGCTTTATAACGCTGCCCATAGAAGTAATCTGTGCCGTCAGAATATACATTCCAATCACACTGACGCCAAGAAAGAGAACAGAGAAACTTTTCAACCAATAGCTGACCGCAGTTATATTAAACAATATCAGTCCCAAAGGAACGGCTATCAGCCCTATGATACCCAAAATCGGGTGGGAGCCTTTCACTTCCTCACTTTCAGATGATGAACGCAGAATCCTGATTACATCTAACCTTGCTATATGAACTGCATTCTTGATACGCAGGATAACCCATGCCAGTATCCATAACCCTCCTGCAATCAGCAGCCCTTTCCCTCCCACACGAAAGGTTCCGTCCGTATAGGAAATAAATAAAGACAGTAGAGACCATATGCCAAAAGAGAACGGAATAGCCAAAACAAGCCCGATAACCCCTCCAATCAAAAATGTGATGTCAAGCTGCTGGTTTTGTATTTTACCAACGGATTTTGGTGGAAGACCCAGGGAAAGGTATACCCCGATCTCCCTCATTTGAAGCTGAATATAAATGGCGTTAGCATAGAAAAGAAAAACAATAATACCAATCATCGTAATCCCATACATTCCAAGCGAAATTATGTATGTAGATCCATCTGTCATCAATACATCGGTTATGACCCTGCTGAAAAGCAGAACGCCATAAGCCCCTGTCATGGCAACAGCAAAACAGATTGACAATCCAAAAAGAATGTATCGGCTTTTATTCTGGCGGATCAGCTTCTGGGTGATTTCATTTAATGTCATTGTCCCACCTCCACAATCTTCAAAAATTCCAAAATATCATTCATAAACTGCCTCTGCTCTTTCTGACGTACCAATTCCCTTACTACCATCCCATCCGACAAAGCAATCACGCGATCTGCATGAGAAGCAGCAATCGCATCATGTGTCACCATCAAAACTGTAGCCCCCAATTGCTCCTTGGCAAACAGAAACGCTTCTATGACAGCATTGCTTGACTTGGAATCGAGATTGCCAGTCGGCTCATCAGCTAAGATTAACAACGGCTCATTTGATAAAGCCCTTGCAATAGCCACCCGTTGTTTTTGACCGCCGGAAAGTTCGCCCGGATATTTGCCGGAAATGTCCTCAATGCCAAAGGCGCACAGCAGACCTCTTGTTTTTCCTTCCATATCTGCGACAGGCTTTTTGGCGATGATTTGTGGAAGAAAAATATTTTCCTGCACTGTCAACCCATCTATCAGCATAAAATCCTGAAAGATAAATCCTAATATACTGGAACGGATTTCGGCCTGTTTTTCTTTATCCGTATGAAGCATATCCACAGATCCCACTTTCACATTGCCGCTGTCTGCCGATAAAAAACCCGACACGATATTCAGTAGTGTCGTTTTTCCGCTGCCGGACGGTCCCATGACCGCAACAAATTCACCTCTGTTCATCTCCATGCTGACACCTTTCAGCACAGGATAAGTATTCCCTTTCGTAACATAAGATTTCTGCAATCCTGATACAGATAGTATTTTTTCCATATACCGATACTCCTTCACAAGTTATTTCCCGGAGATAATAAAAACTCTCCTTAGAATACAAGGAGAGTATAAATGAAAAATATCACAAAAGTATCTACTTTTTCAACAAAAATGAAAATTGCACTCTGGCGCCTGAATCTGGCATATTGCTGATTGTAATACTGCCGCCATGTTTTTCGCACAGAATTTTACAGATGTTTAATCCAAGCCCAAAATGGGCAGATCCGGTTTGTCCAGAGGTGTAAAAGGGATTTAGTGCCTGCCCCAGAGCTTCCGGACTAAACCCTGCTCCATCATCAATTATTTCAAAAGAAAGTAAATGATTCTGCACATACAGATGCATAAAAACTTTGTCCTTAGAATAACGGCAGGCATTTCTCATAACATTCTCCAACACCCTGAAAATCAGGGAAATATCCCCCCTGACCTCCTGCAGATCGGCTTCCTTTGCAATGGAAATGTCTTTCCCATATTCCTTAGCTGTCGATTTCATGTTATCATCTAGCATTTTCATAAAACTGTCTATGGAAATTGTCTGTACTTTGACTGGCGTATCCTCTAACTTTTGGATCGTGTTCATAACTTCGACATAATCTTCCAAACGCTTAATGTAATATGCCATCATGCGGTTTGTTTCCAGCAGTTTTGCATCTTCTTTTTCAGGGAATGGGATGTACTCTTCCAAAAAATCTGTATATCCCTGCAATACTGTAAGCGGTGTTCGCAAGTCATGTGCAAAAGCTGCATTGAGCTTCCTGCGTTCTTCCGTCATACGCCATATCCTTTTATAATTATTCTGCAATTCATTCTTCATCCGTTCAAAAGACTTACAGAGCATCCCTAATTCATCTTCTGCATCATACTGTACAGAAAAATCCAGATTATCCACGGCTATCTGCTCTATCCCATCCGTTAATGCCTTTATGGGAGTGTAAAGTTTTAGTTTATAGAAAATAAATGATCCTGCAACGATTACAGCACAGACATAGACGCCTACTGTTGATATGGTAAAAAAATCATGCCAATGCAGAGCCGGATTTTCCGGATTTTCCGCTTCAAGAGCGTAATAGCTTGACCGTGTCGCCAATAATATCGTCATCGCTCCTAAAAAAGCAATGAAAAGGGAACACACGATTGTAATGTTTAAAGCCTTTTTCAAAGGAAGATTTATATAAATTGTCTTTAATTTTCCCATTTATACCCTATCCCCCAGACTGTCTCTATATAATTTTTCTCTGTATACTCCATGAACTTTTTTCTAATCCTCCGTATATGTTCTACGATAATGGAACTATTCCCCTCACCATCGTATCCCCAGATCACTTCGTAAATCCTTTCTTTATCAAATACCTGCCCCGGATTCCTCGTAAGCAGTTCAACAATATCAAATTCCTTTTTTGTCAACGGAATCTCTTTATCTTGATAAGACACCTGCCTTTTATCATAATTTATAGCAAGGCTGTCAAAAAATTTTGCTGTTGAGCTGGAATCACCTCTGTTTTCACGGCGTAAATGCGCTTCTACCCTTGCCCCCAACTCACCTAACTTGAACGGCTTTACCACATAATCATCCCCGCCTGACTGGAATCCAATGATTGCATCCGTTTCATCTATTCTTGCAGTCAAAAAAACGATAGGACACGATACATGATCCCTAATTCTTCTACACACGTCAAGTCCATCCATGTCAGGCATATTTATATCAAGCAGAATGATGTCAGGCTTTGAATTGATTTCCTTAAGAGCTTCTGCTCCGCTCATAGCTGTATATACCCGGTATCCATGAAATTCAAAATAGTCCTTCAACATAGTGACAATGCCCTGTTCATCATCAACTATTAAAATCTTATATTTTATCATATAATTTTTCCCGTCTTGCAAATATGCAATATATTATACTATTCTGTTGAAAATACATACAACTTCCCCTTCTCTATTACTTCGGCAGAAAACCGTTCCCGCTAAAGTAAAAACGTCCACTGGATTATACCATAAGAATTTTCTGTTTTTCACCCGATGGCACGAAATGACTATTTTTCGGGAGCGGAAAGCAAAAAAGAACCGTCATCCAGCCCTTTTCTCCCATCATCATTTATCCATTAAGTTTTTACCGCTTTTCTCATATACAAACACGGAAACTATGTATATTATCACGGAAACTCCCATCCTGTTTCCGTGATAATACAGCCAGTTTCCGTGTTTGTATATGGGTTTTGCCTGCGAGTATCGACTTTTGCGTGATAGTATCGAGTTTTGCCTGCGAGTATCCGAGTTTCCGTGATAATAACCGACTTTTGCCTATGAGTATATGCTATCAGGCAAAACAATCCACGAACAACCGTTCGCACTCCCACTAATGTAAAAATGCCCTCAAAAGCACACGGAAATAATGTAACTTTGAAACCTATGTAGTGCCAAAAGTGGCGGATTTACGGGCTTTGTGGGCTTTCCGTGTCCGTATCTGCCGGGGAAGGAGACACCCTGACAGGATTCGATAATATTCCCCATATTTCAACAGCATTTTTCTACAAACAGGCGAAACTCCAAACAAACACGGAAACTCTTATACTATCACGCAAAACTCGGATACTATCACGGAAACTGCCGACTTTTGCGTGATAGTATAATTTTGCCCCAATCGCCCCACTATCAGCGGCATCAAAAACGCAAAAAAGAGAGGCCCACCAACCACTTCGGTGAACCCCTCTACGCTCAAAATCCCTTGATTTTAAGCCATTCTTCAATACTTTCGCCTGCGAGTACCCAAAATCCTATGGCATCAATTGGAAATAGCCGCCTGTGCCGCTGTTATACTTTGATGACTTTTACCCCTCTTTACCCCACCCAATTCGACTTTCGACAAACGGGATTCGACAAATTGCGCCCTTACCGACAAAATCCATATTTCTCAGTGCGGTGCAATCGCATTAGAGTAGCCTTAAAAGCTGTACCAACTCATGCACCTCGTCCGTATCTGATGCGGTCTGCCTGGTATCGAACTGCGAAAAGCGGTTGTCACGGTAAAATGATAACAGCTTTTCCTCATTTTCTGCCTCTAAGAAGGTCACTACGCCTCCGCCCAAATACTGTATCTCTTTAATTTTATCCCAGGCAAGTTTAAGCAGTTCTGCTCCCGTGATCTCTGTTCCGCCACTCTCCGAGAAGTTTTTCCCAAGTTGTGCGATCAGATATGCCGACATAGTATAAGTATCCGATTTTTCATCCAACTCACTAATTCGCAACAGCTTTCTTTTCATGGTATTGCTCACTGTTTCACCCCTTACCGTCAATGGTTTTAATGCAAGGGTAAAATATCCAAGTAATCTGACATCCTCTGCTGAAACTACAAGATATGTAACAGACTGGTTCTTTTTCGTAAATTCTATGGCACTTTTTTTCAAAAAGCGTTCCACGTCCTTATTCTTTGGACTGGAAAAGCCGGAAAGCAAATCAACCAGTGCAGGCTCTCCGGCTTCTTCATCATTCCCCAATGCCAAATATTCACGGATATTGACTGAAAAGAATTTATCAATTCCCGGCATTTTCCTTCTCCTTTATTTTCATCTTCCGTAGCCGCATCATTTCCCTCAATTCAGGTTCTCCTTTTATCTCTCTTGCCGCTACGGGTATATGAACAGGACGGTTCTTGGCAGATTCTTCAATCGCATTGACAAACATCTCCACCTGTTCCTTGCCGGAAATGAC
>QZDS01000066.1 GCA_009917455.1 bacterium 1xD8-48
TCCACGGGCTTTACCAGATACTGGAACGCCCCTACGTCAAATGCGTCATACACATATTTTTCATACCCTGTTACAAAAATGATGATGGGCTGTTTCTGCACCTCCATGCCCCGGATACGCCTTGCCAGCCCCATGCCGTCCAGACCTGCGCCGGAGCCATCCATCTCTATGTCCAGAAATATAATGTCATGCTCCTTACCGTCCGAGAAATACTCATCGGCAGAGGCATATTCCGTGATGCCGTATTCCCCTCCCTGCTTTTTAATGAGCGAAACAAGGTAAGATCTTATGTTTTTTTCATCATCACACACCGCAATTTTTATCGTTTCTGCCACCTCCAGTCCTCAACTAACTTATCGGAAAAATAAGGGCGATTTCTAACATCTACTTCGTGAATGGTTAATCTGGCTACGTGAATCGCAAATTTTTTATTTTTAAACGCCCAAATCAGCCCTAAAGTTTTTCGCCTTCGTCTGATACGGTGGAAATGCAAACCGCCGTGTAAGCATATTAACTGATTCCCCCGCTTTCCAAGTGGTTTTCTGAATAGGAAAAAGAACCCTGCCTGCGGAAACGGCAGACCGCCGCATATGGCGGTTTGCCATCTGCGGCGGTTTGCTTTTGTATATTATTTAGCAAAAACAAGGCTGTCCTGGCATACTTTTATCGTTTACCAGTAAAACATTCAGCAGCACAGAACGCCATCTATTTTCCTCCGATTGTCCCATCGTTTTCAAACCCACTTCCATATGACCTGATTTCTTCCTGATAATTTTGCTTTATCTGTTCCAGCATTCTATTTCGGATATTTTTAAGGTGTTGGATATCTGTTGTAACATACCTTCCAGTTGTTGACTGCTTTATGAGTATTTTCTCATCCTACAGGACTTGTAAGGCTCTTTGCATTGTATTAGGATTCACCCCTGCCTGTTTTGCCAGTTCCCTTGTCGATGGAAGTTTACTTCCTGGCAAGTAATGCCTGTTAAGTATTTTCTTCAAAAGATCAACCGCAAGCTGATTGTATCTTTTTGTACTATCCTGTCTCAGCATGGCGTCACCTCTTTTTTATGAACCTGTCTATGGAGGAAGCTATTGCGTAAATCCCTATCCCGGCAATTATCGATAAAGGCAGATTCTGCGTATAACGGCATAAGCCTACAATCATCAAGATGACAGGTATTGCTGCATTTTTGAAAATTTTATGTCCATCCATTTTTCCCTTTATAATTCCTTCCCATTAAATATTTTTGCAGATACCATTACAGATAAAGCCAATGCCGCTAATGCCAATATCAACATTACGGGAATAGTTATATTTGATAAAACTTCCATGATCATTGTTGTATTTGCCTTGGCAATAAACAACGGAAACGCAATCAGCAGAAACATGAATATGAGTTTTGATTTATCATATCCAAACTTGTACTGTACGGGCATATAAATACTATAAAGAACGGAAACGGCAACCAAAACCGGTATGACCAAATCTGAACTGAGTCTGATTAAATTTGGAACAAACAACGTATCAATCCAGTATGCCGTACAGCAAAATGCAAACACAATGAAATAAATCAAATATTTACTGGCAACCTGCATATTCCGCGTGTAGGGAAGCGTACATAAAAAACTCGCTGTTTTGGGATACTGGTATTCTTTCATTGCCAGATAGCGGCATATCAGGAATTCAGAATAAATCACTTCAAAAGCAAAAGCCATTGTTGACTGGACCATATTCACTTCATTTGATTTTGCTGCAAGTGCGGCAGGCAGGGCGAACACGATTACAATTATGAACAGCACATATTTTTTTAACAGCATAAAGTCCTTTTTTATTAAAGCTGCCATGATGCATTCCCCCTCTCTATCTTCCCAAGCATAATGTTTTCGATTGTCGGGCGCTCCATTAAAGCGTCCGGCATAATCCTGGCAATCTCTTCCGGCTTATCGGTTAATCCTATAAAACTACGCTCCATTGGATTCAAACTTAAGAACAGCTTCCTGCTCTCTGCGTTCAGCAAACTGTTATCACCTTTTACAATCCTGTATGTTTCAAGCAGAGTATCCTTTTTTTCCTGAAAAAGGATGCGCCCGTTGTCAATGAGTATCAGCCTGTCTGCAATCTGTTCCAGATCGGAAGTGATATGGGTTGAAAAGAACACAGCCCTGCCGCTTTTTTTCATGTAGCCTGCCAGTATTTTTAACATCTGGCTGCGGACCAAAGGGTCTAATCCGCTTGTCGGCTCATCCATGATCAAAAGCTCTGCTTCATGTGATAAAGCCAATGCCAAAGAAAATTTCATCTTCATGCCCTTTGACAAGGTGGAGATCTTTTGCTTTGGGTTCAGTCCAAACTGCTCCATGTAATCATTGTAATCCCGTTCCTGCCAGTTTTTATAAGCCGGGGATACAATCCCTTTCATTTCAGACATACTGAATTCTTCATAAAATCCGCCCTCGTCCAATACAACGCCGATACGTTCTTTAAGTGACCTTGTGTTTCCGTTCATGTCCTGTCCAAATAACTTAATGGTCCCGGAATTGAATTTTGCCAGCCCTAAAATAGACCTGATTGTAGTTGTTTTCCCCGAACCATTGACACCTATAAATCCGGTAATGCTGTTATCCGGCAGGGAAAATGAAACATCTGTCAATGAAAAATCCGTGTAAGACTTGTTTAATTTTGATATTTCTAAAATGTTTTCCATATAGAACCTCCCCGTAATATTTTCAAACTCTTTTCTCCGCATATTATTCCGGCTCCGTATATTTTTTTGAAAGCATTTCATTTGCCGCCGATAACCCTTCATGGTATTTTCGATAAGATTCACTTAACTGGCACATTGCCGGAATAAATATGTCATTATATCCGCTCATGCTGTTGAACCGGCGCAGTTCCTTTTCCAGGCGTCCGTCAGGCGTGGTTTCATATTCTTCGGAACGTTTATAGGTAAGATATCTTTCGATTTCTTCATGGTGGTCTGCAATGTATTTTTCTGTTTCATTGACAGCCTCATTTATACTGGATGATGCAGCTTCCATAAATCCACTGCCAAGATTCAGGGTTATCTCGTCAAGATACCCTTTCAGATCGTCCGGAATGTCAAAATCAGCACTGTCCAGAAAAGCAATGACTGCATCAAACGCCTCCTGCTGTGTGTCTGTCACAACCAGGCAATTAAGATATGGTGCAAAATGCAGGCAGAGGAATTTTCCGTAACACCCCGGAAAGGCATCTATCAGGCGTTCCAAAACCATCTGCTTTTTTTGAAGCCGATGCAGTCTGCTCTATATCTGTTCCCAATCATGATTTGATGCAAGCTCCTGGATCAGTCCCTGCTTTTCCTGCTGAATAAGCATTTGCACAGACATCTTATGGCAGACCTCATTTAACGCCGCCGCATCCTTGTTCGACAGGACATCATGGATGTCCGCAACAGATAACCCCAGGGTTCTTAAAACAGAAACTTTTTTCAAAACAGCAATATCCTCGTCTGAAAAACTGCGATACCCATTCTCCTGTATGGCTGGAGCAACAATCCCCTGCTCTATGTAATACTCAATAGCCTTTTTGGTTAAGAAACATTCCCTGCACACTTCGTTGATCAGCATATTTTCACCTCCAAGACCTATGATAAACTAACCCCCAAGGGAATAGTCAATACCTTTCATTAAAAAAATCTGCGTAGCACTTCACTGTTTTTATCCAATGGCATAAGACAAGTATTTTTCAGGAAATCAAAAAAGAGCCATGAACAGCCCTTTTCCTTGTTTATCATTTATCCATTTATTTTTACCGTTTTTTCATATACAAACACGGAAACACCTATATTATCACGAAAACTCCCCGCAGGTTTCCTTGATAATACAAGCAGTTTCCGTGTTCCTATAAGGGTTTTGCCTGCAGATATCGAGCAGCCCTTTTCCCTCACATCATTCCATCTCCCTGAACGTGCCGGCCATTCCCCCGACAAGGCTCCACTGGCGCTGCATATAGGATTTCAGATTTTCCGTGCTTTGCCTGTATGTCTCCCGGACTGTTTCCGGATTATCGAAATGTTCCATGACTGCACTGGCGGCGCAGTACCCACTCTCCATCCCGGTAGATATGCCCTCGCCCATCGGGTTTAAGAACCCGGCTACTTCCCCTGCAAAAAGGACGCGCCCCCACGCCGTAGTCCACACGGCATCCCGGACGGATATGCGGCATCAGCCCTCTCTTGCTCCTGGTTCATACAGCAGATTTATCCTTAAGAAGGAAGTAATGTCTTTCATGCTTAATTGCTATAATTTACATCATATTTTGAAATAAAACCCTCCTGCTCCTTTGGAATCTCATTTTCAATATAGTCCATATACATCCCCTTCAGACCTTCGTCTGTATACTCTATATCACCAGAAAATTCTTCTAAAATTAGTTCTCCGTCTGGCTGCCCATATGCCATAAATATATATGTTTTTCCTTCTTGCGGAATATCCCTTGTATTCTCAATATGGTCAGACCGTGGATATAATAAAGTACCATCTTTTAAATATCCTCCATGCCGATAGCATTCTATATTCTTTGTTAGTTCGCCTTTTAAATTCTCTTCAACCGTAATTGCATATCGGCTGTAAGCATCCATGCTGTTTGAGGTATTGTAATCTACCACATTGTCAATAACTTCATCGACAGTTCCGATAAAAATATAATCTACTTGCCCCACCGTTTCGTACATATTTGTTTCATCATATACCATCGTGAGGTGATAATATTCCACTTCTCCATTCCACTCAATAACTTTTTGGTCAGAACAAGCTGATAAAAAAAGAACACAGATAAGCATAAGTGCAATATTTATTTTGGTTTTCATACTTTCCCTCCGTATTCAATGCAATGCAAAACATCGTACCGTATTTTTTCCGCCATAAATTATATCGGATTGTAAAGCGTCCTGTCAAAGCCCATTGCATGAAACTCCCATAAATTGCACGAACCGACTATAAGCACATGGCACCAAAACCCACCGTGCAAGCTATAAAAAATGTTGTGAAATCCTAAGACATGAGAAAAGGACTGCCGAAGCAGCTTCTTTCGCTATTTCATTAAATTTTTACTGTTTTTTCATATACGAACACGGAAACTCTGCATATTATCACGAAAACTCCCATCCTGTTTCCGTGATAATACAGGCAGTTTCCGTGTTTGTATAAAGGTTTTGCCTGCGAGTATCGACTTTTGCGTGATAGTATAGAGTTTTGCCTGTTAGTATCCGAGTTTCCGTGATAATAACCGACTTTTGCCTACGAGTATATACTATCAGGCAAAAGAACCCCAGAACAACTGTTTGCACCCTCGCTAATGTAAAAATGCCCCTAAAAGCACACGGAAATAATGTAAAATTGAAACCTATGTAGTGCCGAAAGTGCCGTGTTTACGGGCTTTTTCGGCTTTCCGTGTCCGTATCTGCCGGAAACTAAGACACCCTTATAAGGTTCGACAATATCGTCCAAATTATATACCCAAAAAGGGAATCTCTTTCCCTTTTGATTTTGAGCTGTTTCGTAATCACTAAAATTTATCTATAATAGTGAATTTTCAATAAACTCGTAAATGTTTTTCCCTAGTGTCGTAACCATTCTACTTCTTAAATATCCCTTCCACTGTTCAAAATCACTTATATTTCTCCCTGCCTTTCGATACATCAAAATTTGAACCAAATTCTCTATTTTATCAATTTCATGTGCTACTCTTGCATTAATAGTACTATTTTTGATAAATTCATCCCAAATTTCCTTATAAAACGTTAAATTTGACACTTCACTATAAGTACTACTCATAAATATTGCTCTCGTAATTTGCCGTTCTTCAAACTTTTCTTTATCAGTTTTCTGAGTAGAAACAATGTCTCCCGTATATGATTCTCCAATATCATGAAGCAAAATCATATTTAGTATCCTTTCTTTGCAATACTCACTATAATCTGTATCTGAAAAATTTGGTTTATATTCTGGCAAATACAGCAGTCCTAATAAATAGGCTCCATAAATATGGTCAGCAATCGACTCGCCATTTTTTATTCCTCTAGCTTCCCATCCTGCCCTTTTTCTTGTCTTTAAACTATATAATTTTTCCAAAACACCAATTGATGAATCTTTGTCAATATTTAATTTTAATAAATGTAAATAATCATACAATTCCTGTATTTTTTTCAGACGCTTTAAAGCCTCATCATCATTCAATAATGAATTTAATAAATTCTTAGCTTTATCACTTTGCTCTTTTGTAAGCCTTTTATCATTGCTACTATCGCATTCCTGGACAATAGTAAAATAAGTCACTACATCCAAAACAAATAAATTATAATTTCTAAAAGATCCTGTACCCACAGCACGTAAAATTTGATGTCTTAATTGTAGTAACGTGGTTTTAATACTTTCTTTGTTCGCTTCTGCCAAACTAATATTTTCTAAACTCATATCTGTTGAAATATTAGCATAATAATCATTGTAAAACTGCCTATTCAAATGCCTATATCTCTGATCATTTAATATTTTCTTTACAAAATCATATAATGGCTCAAACTCTCCACATATCGCCAAGCTACAAACAATCGTTCTTAATAATAAAACTAATTCTTTATCTTTATCAATACAGTCATAATCTATAAATGTGTCGTTGTCTATTTCTTCTAATTTTTTGTTAATTTTACTCTTTTCCGTTTGCAATACATTTTTAATGTCTTCATTCCCTATTTCCCCAAAAACTCTGGGTAATAAATAACAAAGTTGAGCTTTCATATCAAAACTAATATCTGTATATAATAAAGAATTCTTCATAATCTGGTATATGCCTAATTGATTAAGTTTATCAGAAATAATTAAATTTTTTATATGTGCATTGCTTTCCTTTGAAAAGACAAATTTTTTCCTAAACATTTGTTTTCTTTCTTCTTCATCTTTCCCTTTCAATACATTCACATAATAATATGATGTTAAAAAAGAGCATATCTCTCGATGTCTAAAAATGATGGTATTATTTTTCTCCCAATGATAATTTTCCTTGTTAAAATTGGTTTCATTATATATAAACGCCTCTTTAGCAACTCTTAATAACTCTGTATCCTTATAGTGCAATAGCTTAGAACAATATTTATTAAGAAAGGTCGTATAATTATCAGATTTTTGAAGCATCGAGTTTTCACTATCCAATATCATGCACAATAATCTGAAATCCACCTTCTCAAGATGCCATTTTTCAATACAACCTTTAATTTTACTAATACCAACTTGGACACTCTCTTCATCATATAATTGTGTCCTAACAAACTTCTCTATATAATCATTCTTAATAAAAATATTCAAACGATTCAGTAAAATCGTAAATGTAGGTTCTAAATCATCTAATTTTAGCAAATCGCAAATTCCATTATCTTCTCCCCATAATCCCAATGAAATAATTTTTTTATTTTGAGAACCATGTAATGTATTAATTTGCTCACTTACCCAATTTACTCCCAAATCACCAATCAAACGATTGTGATCGTCAATTCCATCTATTATTAAGATGATAAATTTTTCTTTTTCTTGCGATATAATTTTTTCAAACAAATTTGTTTCTTCTTCAAATCTTTGTAAAGCGATCTGCTTATCCTGCATTTCAAAAGAATGCAAGTCAAAATAAAGAGGAACAATATCTTTCCCCCACTTTTTTAGCGATAAATATAACAGTGTGAGGAATGAACTTTTCCCTGTTCCTATTTCTCCACTAATATATAATGGAAATTTACTATTGGTATCAATAATTATATCTGCCAATTCTTTAAACATACATGTATCTTTTATATACTTAATTGCTTCAGGTATTTGGCAGGCAATTGAAAAATATTGTGTATACTTTTGACAAGTAATATCTAATCCTTGCGTTTCAATTGTTTTTTTTACTCTTTTGTCGATATGATATTTCTCAATAACATCTTGAACTTTAGAGTATACCTGAGTCAAGTCTTTATCATCACTTCTTTCTACAACATCATTTTCTGCTAAATCTTTACTTTTAAAAATTAAATTTCTTTCGTCATCTGATAACAACCTTTTAAAATAGAAAATCGCATCTTTTTTTAATTTCCTATGCAATTCATAATCCGGTTGCCATCTTTTATTTCCTCGATCCCTATAACTATATGGTTCAACCTTTATACTTTTCGTTCCACAACTATACTTTCCATATACAAACGAATATACTGAATAGTTATCACAAATACCACCACCACATGTTATTTCATGTACTTCTAACTCTGTATTTGGAATTACCATATAACCTAACCTATGTGCATGGCCACATAAATATAAATCAACTTTTCCATCAAATATCTCCTGTATTTTTTCTTTTTCACCATCGTTAAAGAAATCTATAGAATGATGCCCTAACACAAATACAGGCTTGTCATAATTTTTTTCAAAGATTTTTAACAAATTAGGTTCTATTATATGTAAATTATGAGCATCATTATCATCAAATGAGGTAATGCATGTATTCAAATTTATGATGCACAAATCATCTGTTTCATAAAATGCATGTGGCTTTCCAGCTGGTTCGTACTCCAATATTTCACTATATTTTTCATAAAAAGTCTTAAATTGAAAATCGTATAGCAGAAATTTGTTTTCAGCATCTGAGATTATAGATTCAAATTTCTTTTTACCTCTGTTCCCATTCCCTCTTATGCGCTTAATTAAATTATTTCTACTTTTATTATTTCTTGAAATATCGTGGTTTCCTACGCTCCAAAACACATTTTCATTTGGCACTCCCGTTGCCGCCTTAATATCGTCAATTATTCCCTTGGCGTTACCATACTCACTTTTATTGGCGATGTCGCCCGTTATAAAAATATATTTTACTTCTTCGAGACTCTTTAATTCTTCTAATAACTTGGTTCTTATCCTCGAAACATCAAATTGTTCAAATTGCTCCAAATGCAAATCTGATAAATGTAACCAATTAAAATTCCCCACTTCACATTCCTCCCAAGTATTTTATGTATGTATTTGTTAAAATATACCAGTATTATACCACAAACTACAAATTTCGCAAACAAATAGGTAAAAACTCCATACAAACAGGCGAAACTCCATACTATCAGGCAAAACTCGGATACTCTCACGGAAACTCCCGACTTTTGCCTGATAGTATAATTTTGCCTCAATCGCCACCTTTTCAGCGGCATACAAAACACGGAAAAGCGGGGTCCACCACCCACCGTGATGAACCCCACCAAGCCTAAAAACCCTTGATTTTAAGCCATTCTCCAGCACTTTCGCCTGCGAGTAGCAAAAATCCTATAGCATCAATTCGCAATAGCCGCCTGTGCCGCTGTTAGATTATGATGACTTTTACCCCTCTTTACCCCATTTACACCCCACCCAATTCGACATTCGACAAACAGGATTCGACAAATTGCTCCTTTACCGGCAAAATCCATGCTTTCCAGTGCAGAGCAGCCGCATTAGAGTAGCCTTAAAAGCTGTACCAACTCATGCGACTTCTCCGCATCTGATGCGGTCTGCCTTGTATCAAACTGTGAAAAACGATTGTCACGGTAAAATGATAACAGCTTTTCCTCATTTTCAGCTTCCAAAAATGTCACTATGCCACCAAGCATATATTGCGCATCCTCTATCACAGTCCATGCTAATTCGACAAGCTCTTTTCCCGTAATCTTTTCATTTGCACCATTCGTATAATTTTTTCCAAGCTGGGCAATCAGATAGGCTGACATGGTGTATGTATCTGATTTCTCGTCCAGTTCACTGATACGCAGCAGTTTCCTTTTCGTGGTCTTGCTTACCGTTTCACCCCTGACTGACAACGGCTTTAATGCAAGGGTAAAATATCCAAGCAGTTCCTTGCTTTCCACGGAAAACACAAGGTATGTAACTGACTGACTCTTTTTGGTAAATTCCACCGCGTTCTTCTTTAAAAAATTCGCCACATCCTGATTCTTCGGACAGGAAAAACCGGAAAGCACTCTGGCAAGCATTGGCTCTCCGGCTTTATCATCATTTCCTAATGCCAGATAATCACGAATGTTGATATAAAAAAACTTATCATTGATCTGCATTCGCTTTCTCCCATTCTTTCATGAATTTTCTCAGTTCCTCTTCCCCTTTGATCTGCCTTGCAGCCACAGGAGTACGCACAGGACGGTTCTTGGCAGATTCTTCAATCGCATTGACAAACATCTCCACCTGTTCCTTGCCGGAAATGAC
>QZDS01000067.1 GCA_009917455.1 bacterium 1xD8-48
GAATACACAGGTCCACATCATGGATGGGCATACATCATAAAAGGCTTTAAACTTTAAGCGATAATTTTTCTACAGTTCCTAATCAAAATTATTCTGCATATAATTGACTGCTCTATTAATCATTAATTCATAATCTTCAGTCACTTTAAATTTCCAACTATATTTTAAACGAGAAAGTAAGGCAATGGAAATTTCTGATGTCTCGCTTAAATTTTTCCATGCTCCATTATAGCTCTGCTCGTCAACTAATTTTTTTTCTATCGCCAGAGCATATTTTTCGCATTCTAAACTATAAGGTGATACTTCATTAACTACATATAAAAATTTTAATATTTTACATAAATCAACTAAAGTTATTGTAGGCTCAACCTTATAAGAAATTCTGTCTACTGTTAAAAACAGCCTATCAAAAATAGAACAGATATTTTTTAGTTCTTCTATCATTACTTCATATAAATTATTATTATTTTTAATATAATTTATATATCCCGATTCATACAGTGCGACAAATGCCATCAAACAATCTTGCCAAGATATCCTTTTACTATACTCAACATTATTTAATTTATATAGAATCCAATTACCACATTTTACGCTTTCTTCAAAGAATATAGACGTATTAATCTTTTGCCCATTTTCAATAGTTTCAGCAATATTATTTTTGTTGCTTAATGAATATAATTTTGCTAATACATTACAACAAGAACATGTGGAATTAAAAACATTATCATATGTTTGAAATGCCAAATTTTCAAATGCTTTTTTATTCTTTAATTTAGTAAAATCCAAATAGTTATTAGAATTAGTTGCATCATCATTTGCTTCTTTAATTTTAAAATGTCCTATAATTTCATCATACAGAGGAATAATATATCCAGTAGTATTAAATGACAAATTATCATATAAGTTTAATATATACTCATATGTCCAAATACTTTTCCTCCATTTTGATTTGATATAATTTGCAACAATCCATTCTTCTGCACTTAAAAATATATGACTATTTTTTATAGATTTAGAAAATAAACTAACTAAAACTAATTCATTTTTTTTGATAGGATTATCACTAGCAATTCTATAAAATGTAATATCTTTTTCTATGATTGTAGAAAATTGTTCCCAAAGATCATTAACTTCTTTTTCGCTCCATTCGTTTGAAAAAACAAAAATACTATGAGGATATAAGGGAAAATCGTTGCCGACTTTTATCCCATTAAGTACTTGTAAAAGTTCATTTTCGTTATACTGCTTTAATGCCATATTATAATCTCGTGCTTTATTTATATAACGTGAAAATCGTTTGTTAAGCGATGAACTTTTGTATACAAATGCAAATTGATTAATCCCTTCTGTTATAAACACCAAAATATTAGCTAATTGTTCTAAATGTTCTGACCAATCTAATATTACGGATGATATTATAAGGCGCTCATTTCCTATTCTTGACTTAAGCAAAAGAGGTCTGGAACTATTTTTTTCAGTTTCACTATAACTTTTATCTTCATAAATTACATCATAAGAACTTTTTATTTTGGGATATATTATATATCTGTATTTATGTGGCATAAACTGATTATTTTCACCACTACAGCATTTTTCTATTATATCTTTATCAATTTTTATCGGAAAATTCACTAACCAGTCAGTGGAATCATTAATAGTAATTGATCCATCTGATGATTTTTTCTCTTTACGCTTAATAAGTTTATATGTAAATAAATCTGGTAAAAAGCCCACGAAAGCTGCTGTATCTTCATTTGCACCTAATTTCTGCTGATTAGAAATACATATACCATGACAATTACCATATCCGTCATCAATATATTTTGCTATAATGTTTGCATGCTTGACCAACTCATTATATATTTCAATATTGTTGCAAGCATTTGTTGCAACAAATATGCTATGAAAGGTAAATATATTTCGATTACCTTTGTCAAATAAAGTATAAATATTAAATTTATCAAAAATTTCAAAAGAATATATTTTATCAATTTCATCTGAGTATACTTTATTCAAAGCCTTTTTTAAAATACTCTCTGTATTTGCATATGCAGAATGTAGAGTCTCATTTTCATTTACTATAATAGCAACTCTATACATATCATCCTCCGTATGATTAATTAATCTTATATAAAAAATAGGAGAAAAAATCCCCATTCTTGTAAGCTATAAGATTAATCAATAATTAACAACATTTTCTAGTATTCTTCTTAGGGATAAATTTTTTTCTGTTAATCCGCTTCAGAACAAAATATAAATGCAATAAATTTTGATTAATTTTTTAGTGTATACAAAAGTGGGGAAGTCTCTATTAAATGCTTGTTTTAATTAATACATGCATGTTTACAAAATATTTTCATTTAAAATTACCCAAAATTCTAGAAACCGGCTCCGTATCTGACTGGTATCCTGTTGCTGCAATAACAATATTGTTCTTAGGAATTATGATAATATACTGGCCATCTGTACCATCGCAATAGTAGTTTCCATCATAAGAATAAATTCCAAATTCTTCAACATCGCCACAAATCCACATATTTAATCCGTAATTGAATTTAGGAAATGCTCTGCCTTTTTTATATCTATGAGTAGGACCATAGACTAATGGTAATCTCATATTATTAATCCATTCTTTAGGCACTACTTGTTTACTTTCATAGTTTCCATCATTAGCAAATAATTTTGCGATTTTATGCAAATCCTCACAATGCATTTTCAACCCTGTGCATCCCGCACAGTATTTGCCATAATTTTTCCAACTATAGTCTGATATATTTAATGGTTTAAAAATATACTTATCCACAAAATCTGTTAATGAAATATTTAAGTATTCAGTTATCAATGTAGATAAAACAAATGTACCTGCATTTGAATAGACAAAATCATAACCTGGTTTATTCGTAATAGGATAATTAACAATATAATCAATTAGCTTATCCTCTTTCTGTGTTGCAACATCCTTACTAAACATAATTCCTTTATCATGGCCTAATGTAATTTTAAAACAATCTCGAATTGTTAAAGAATTCCACGCTTCTATATTTTTAGTTGTATTTATTTTAACGTACTTTTTTAATAAAGGACCAATTTTTGTATCCAAAGTAATCTGAACATTTTCAAAATATAAACCTTCGCTAATTGCTGCTCCAAAAGCTAAGCAAGTTATAGGTTATGCAATTGATCTAATATCAATCTTCTCACGTTCCCTGAAATAATGGCTAAATATTGTCTCTCCTTGAGAAACTATCAAACCAACCATATCAAGATGGTTACCTTTTGAATCAAGAGAATTTTCCATCTCTACTACTACAGAATCAAATAAAGCTTTAGTTAATGTTTTCATTTTTCTCTCCTATCTAAATAATGGATTTGGATGTGCATAATATTTTCGTCGTTCTCCAGGTTTTCGTTCACCTTTATCACAATCAAACCAGCTTCCATCCTCTGGAAAATACCCCAAAGGAATGCGTCCAATGTATAAATCTGAAACATAATCTTTAAGAGTATTTCTTATATAATCTTTATCTAATTCGTACTTCTCACATACTACATCCATAATAGGTTGCAAAAGATATGTTCCTAACTTGAAATCATACATATACGAAGGACGAATTTTATAATACCATGGATGATGTTCTGGCACATCTTCATAAAAGCATTCAAAAGGATAAGATTTCCATTGGTCATTTAATCCCAATTTCTTAGCTAAAGTTAAATCCTTATCAACAGAATCCATGTCTTTGATGATAATACGTTTAATTATAAAATGCTCATCTATCTCATAATAGCAATTTTGACCATGCAATTCCAGAATAAATGCACAATTAAGCAAAGTCCCAAACCAAGCATCTACTGTCATCATCATAACACTCAGCAAATATTCTTTGGGATCCCTCTGGCTTAATTTAATAAATTGAATTATTGGTAATTCATCATTTATAGTATCTTTACTATAATAATCCTTTCCAAAAAGAGAGAAGCCCGGAATAAGTTGCCTCTTTTCATTAGTATATGGATAGCTGATTTGTTCTCTTAAAATTGTTCCCCATTCATAAATAGTACCATTATATGGAATTTTAGTAACTTTAGCACTTTTTTCAAGTAACACCCCATAAGTATTTTTGAATTTCTTGTGATCTATGGCATCCTTAATCGAATTACTTACTTCTATGCTTGACATACAATGTCCATATCCTAACTGACGGTCAACTCTTCCTATACGATCAATATCATAAGTCAATTTAATAAAGCCATCAAACTCGTCATTTCGAATAAACATAGTTCTTCCACCAGATGTAGGCGACACTTGCAAAAAAGATTCTTTTATATTTCTTTTTCCTTTTCTTAAAATCTCAGAATTAAAACTATCTGGATGTGCATAATTAACACCTTTTTCAAACAAGGAATTCGACTCTCCTATAATTAGGCAGTCTAAATCATTATCGTCAAATTCAAGAATAGGAAATACTCTTTTCCCTGTAAATGGATTCGTTTCTTCCGAAGTTGAGCGGAGTCTTGTCCAACCTGATGGAGAACCGTTATTAACATATCTTTCCATGTATATATATGAATTTAATAAATTATCAAATATTTTTTCACATTGCATACGATTCCTTCTTCCAAATGGTGGTTTAAAAAATAATCTTTTGAGACTAATGTAATACAATCTTATTAAATTTTATGCCATTCAAATCACATATTATATTTCGATATAACTAAAAAGTATTTTTTTCCACATATAGAGTCCTTACTTTATCAATGGCAAGAATTAAACTTCCTATTGCAACAAATAATTGTATTATACTTAATACTTTTCTATTCATACATATACCTCTGATTATTTGATATAATATCCCACATTTATTATATCTCTTATTTTAGATTAAACAATATGGTAACAGCATACTTTATAGAATGTTACTACCATATTACAAAAGGAACAAAACTACTAATTTATAAAAAATATAGTAGTATTAAGCATTATTACTTTATTGATTTCTCTGGCACGAAATTGGCACAATTCCGCACAAAATTGGCACGGTTCTGCTCTTTCCCCGTAAAAAGGGATATGTTACACTAAATATGCTTAAAACTGCACCCAAAAGCAATCCGGGCTGGCATGGTACCTTTCCAGAGAGGTGCTTTTTTTGCGCCTCTTACCGCATGATCCGGCTTTTCCCCGCCTGCCAGCCCAAAGAAAGAAGACCGTGCCCGTCCCTGTGGCATGGTCTTTTCTTTCCACAACCAAATCTTATTTAAAGGAGGTCCACAAATTGAGACTGAAAAACAAACTGCAGACGCCTGCCCCGGCAGGTAAGAAGCCCCGCCGCAGGTTCTCCCCTGCAAAGGCAGCCTACAATGCCTTCCTGGGCTTTATGATGTTCTTAATGACGACCCAGCCGGTCTATGCCACAGATGTGTGGACGAAAGCCACGGAGATCATGAAGGACGTCTATAACCAGATCGTACTGATCTCCACTGTGGCCGCTATCGTCACCGCTTCGGTAGCCCTGCTGATGATGAACTTCTCCCGCTCCGGCCGCACGGTGGACGAAAGCCGCGCATGGCTGAAGCGCATCTGCATCACCTGGGCGATCTTAAACGGCCTGGGCTTCATCATGGCCTACATCACCCCGTTCTTTGCGGATGGCAAGTGGAGTGGCTGATGCCGGAAAGGAGTGATCATTTATGGGTATTTTAGACGGCATTGTGGAGTGGATTGCCGAACAGGTAATGAACGGCCTTGACCTTGTGACCACCTCGGTCCTGGGGGCGCTGGGCTGTGACATGACCGTGTTCCTCCGATACTTCCCCGCCGCCGAGACCATGTATAAGGTCTTTGTGGCTCTGGCTATCGGCATCATCCTCTTAAACTGGGTATGGCAGCTGTTCAAAAACTTCGGCCTTGGGGCCGGCATTGAGGCGGAGGACCCGGTGCGCCTGAGCATCCGCTCCGTCCTCTTCATCCTGTTAGCCTATTTCTCAGACGGGATCGTGGATACTGTCTTGAAGATTGGCGGAACCCCCTATCACTGGATCATGGATTCCGACCTGCCCGCTTTAAGTTTCGCTGACTTTAATTCGGTGATGTTAGCCATCATCGGTGTCTGTGCCAACGGTGCGGTGGCGCTGATTACGCTGATTATTGTGCTGATCCTGGCATGGAACTACCTGAAGCTCCTTTTGGAAGCGGCAGAGCGATATGTCCTTTTGGGGGTACTGGTCTACACGGCGCCCGTGGCTTTTTCCATGGGAGCCTCCCAGTCCACCTCTAACATTTTTAAATCCTGGTGCCGGATGTTCGGCGGGCAGGTGTTCCTCCTGCTCATGAACGCCTGGTGCCTGCGGCTGTTCACAAGCATGGTCGGGGCGTTCATCGCAAACCCGCTCTCACTGTGAGAAAAATAGAAAGGAATGACAATAACCATGAAAAAATATAAAAAGGTACTTACTGCGGCCTTTCTGATGGCGCTCCTCCTCGGCCTGTCCTGCCAGACGGCCTTTGCCTTTTCGGAGAGTGACGCACAGGCCCAGGTGGATGCGGCAGGCCGGGAGGCGGTATCGGGCAACGTCCTTGTCTGGTTTCTGTGCGCCATCGCATTCCTGAAAGTGTCGCAAAAAATTGATTCCTTCATGTCCAGCCTGGGTGTGAACGTGGGACATACGGGCGGTTCCATGATCGCGGAGGCCCTGGTTGCCGCAAGGGGTGTGGGTGCTGTCCGCAACTTTTCCCGCCAGCATTTCGGTGGCGGCCACAGCAGCAGCTCTTCCCATGTAAACAACGGCTCCAGCTCACCCGGAACCCCCGGCAATCCGGGCGGGTTTATGGCAGGCGGCCTTGCGGGGGTAGTCAGCCGGCAGGTCACAAACAGCGCCATCCGCACAGCCACCTCCCACACAGAAACAAGCAGACAGGGCGGAAAGGCTCCCGGCGGCAGTATCGGCGGGTTTGCGTCCGCCATATCCGCCGGCATCGGGGGGAACATGTATGCATCTTCCGTTGCAAAGGGCGGCGATTTTGCCAATAACGTCATCGGCACAGTAGCAGCCGGAAATATTTCCTCCATGGGCACCATGACCGGGGAAAAGGCTGCCCAGGCCCTCCATTCCTACATGGGCTATGCCGCCCTGGAGGAAGGCGCACAGCATGTACCGTCCTTTACAGGCGTGGAGATCGGGGGCGGGCGAATCACCGGCACGGAGATCTCGGAGGAACACCCGGAGGGCATTTCCTTCGGCATGTACCACGCAGACCAGTACGCTGCGCCCGAGGGGGCTTATGCTACCGTGCAGGCCGTGGACGGCACTTCCTGGTACAAGCAGTACGCACAGGACGCCGTGGAAAAATCCCCTTACATGGCGGCGGACGGCTCCATCGCCTATAAGGAATCCATTGTGAAAAAAATGCCCCCGGCGCCCAAAAGAAAGGACAGGCTATAAATGGAAGAAAGACAGAAGAACGGGCTGGAAGAAGCCCTTGAGATCGGCGCGTCTGCGGCACACCTTGCCAGGGGCGCCGTAAAAGCGGGAAAGGCGGTGTCCGGGGCCGCAAAGGGCGCCGCCGTGGGCGGGCCTTACGGCGCAGCTGCAGGGGCGTTATGGGAAGGGCGTAAGTTTGTCGGAAAGGTTCTGGCGGCAGCCGCTGTCCTGTTACTGCTCCCGGTGCTTTTTGTGCTGATGCTCCCCGGCCTGATCTTTGACGGCTTTTCCTCCGCCTTTTCCCCCGCTGACACGGAAAACCCCATCCTGAACAGTGAGGCCGCCGTTGTGGAGAATGCCAACACCATCACCTTCACCATCAGCAGCATCCTAGGGGAAGGCATGGAAGATGTCATGGAACGGATCGGGCGGGATTTTGCCGCCTCGGACGGGGATGAAATGGAGGTCATCAACCCCTATGAGACAAGCCCCGTATACAACGCCAACCTTTTTGTCTCCCAGTATTGTGCGGCAAAAGACAAGGAATTTTCGGATATCTCCATTGCGGACATGGCGGCTGTCATGCGCCGTGGGAAATCCCACCTCTATTCCTACCGGCGGACGGAGGAAATGCGGGAGAAAACCGTAGAAGATCCGGAAACCGGGGAAGAAACTACCGTATCCGAAAAATGGATGATCTATACCATTTCCTATAACGGGGAAGATTATTTTGCCGGCCAGGTATTCTCCCTCACGGAAGAACAGAGGGAGCTTGCCGCCGATTACGCACAGAACCTGAGCCTCTTCCTTGGCGACGGGCTGGTTCAGAACCTGGAAAACTGGGAAGGGAACAGCATCCCCTCCCTGGGTGATGTACGCTTTACGGATGGCGGCACGGAAGTTGTCTATTTCAACCAGCTGGATGAACGCTATGCCGGGAAGCCCTACGGCACCGACCATATCGGCGGTTACGGCTGCGGGCCTACTTCCATGGCAATGGTGGTGTCCTCCCTGGCCGGTGAGACCGTTGACCCGGAACGGATGGCACAGTGGGCATATGAAAACGGCTACTGGTGCAAAGGAAGCGGCTCCTACCATGCGCTGATCCCCGGCGCCGCAGAAAACTGGGGGCTTGCCGTTTCCGGCTGTACCCCTTCGGAACCCCAGCGGCTACTGGACGCACTGGCAGACGGGAAGCTGGTGGTGGCCATCATGTCAAAAGGACACTTCACAAGCGGCGGACACTTTATCGTACTGCGGGGAGTGAAGGACGGGAAGATCCTGGTGGCGGACCCCGCCAGCTACAGACGGAGCGGGCAGCTCTGGGTTCTTTCCATCATACTGAACGAAGCCAGCAGACGTGCAGGCGCAGGCGGCCCTTTCTGGATTATCGGCTGAATGCCCTGCCACAGTCCGGCCATGAACCCTGTTTACAGATGTTCCGATCTGATTTTACCATGGCCGGAACTGACACACTGCGAAAGAGAGGTACTACCAAATGAATCATCAGAATGACCACGATACCTATATCATCCCGCCGAACTTTGTGGACACAGGCACGTTTTTCGGCGGCATGTTCCGGGCAAGGAACGTGATCGAGGCCGGCATCCTGGCCGCCGTGACCGGGCTGCCGGTGTTCCTGTTCCTGCCCTTTAGTCTGACCGCACGGATCATCGTGCTGTGCCTGACTACCCTGCCCCTTGTCCTGTTTGCCCTGATCGGCATATCGGGGGAAAGCCTGTCATCCTTCCTTGTCATCTTCTTGAAATACATGAAGAACCGCCGTATCGTGGGCGGCGGTGAAAGCCAGGAAGCAATGCGGGCGGCCACATCCGCAAAAAAGGGCAGGAAAAGCGGCAAAAAGAAAAGCCCTGTTCCCAGCGGGAATGCGGCATCCACCGGCACCAGCCAGAAGATGAAAACGGACAGAAAGAACCATAAATCCGAAAAAAACGAAAAGATCGGCGGTATATCCGGCTGGCGGCGCAGGGGGGAGGAGGATTTCCCCGCAGAATTTGACCAGGTAAAAGGATATGAGATCCGCCAGAAACTCCGCCCCAGCCAGGCACAGAAAGAACAGCAGGCCGGAACGCAACGAAAAAAATCCGCAGGGGGAAAGAAACGGGGCCCACAACAGGATTCCAGAAAAAAGGCTGCCGGAAGACCGGGAAGGCCGGACCGCAGAAACAGCAGGCAGAAAAATGGCCGTTCCCCCAGAAAGCCGCTGCACACGCCGGAACCGCAGTTTACCCACTTAAACCCGGTGGCGGACTACCTGCCCATCAGCAGGATAGAAAACGGCGTCATCTACACGAAAGACCACCGGTATGTGAAGGTGGTGGAGGTGATCCCCATGAACTTCCTGCTCCGCAGCGCCAGGGAACAGAGGAGCATCATCTATTCCTTTGTTTCCTATTTTGTTGTTCGGCGAATTATCTGCACCTAGATTCTTCACATTAAATGCGCCGGTTTTCCGTATGGTTTGGATA
>QZDS01000068.1 GCA_009917455.1 bacterium 1xD8-48
TAACTTTTTAAACAGCATCAAAAAATTTCGGCAGTTTTTTGGTGATTTTTTTGACAAGGCTGAATAGTTACCCATTCGCAAATTTTCGAAAAAGTATACTGGTATTATTTTATAAAATACCGTATAATAGGTGAATGTGGCAGGGAAAGGCCGGAAGAGGGCAGTTAAAAGCCCTGCCGGGACCGGAAACGAGGGATTTATGAAAACATACGAACTGATTGCCCCATGCCATTTCGGGCTTGAGGCTGTATTAAAACGGGAAATTTTGGATTTGGGATATGAGGTTGTGAAGGTGGAGGACGGCCGCATCACGTTTAAGGGTGACGGGGCCGCCGTCTGCCGTGCAAATATTTTTCTCCGCACGGCGGAGAGGATTCTGATTAAGGTGGGAAGCTTTCACGCGGAAACCTTCGAAGAGCTGTTTCAGGGAACTAGGAGCCTTCCCTGGGAGGAATGGCTGCCGGAGGACGGAAAGTTCTGGGTGACAAAGGCGGCCAGCATCAAAAGCAGGCTGTTCAGCCCTTCGGACATCCAGTCGGTGATGAAAAAGGCCATGGTGGAGCGGATGAAGACCGGCTATCACACGGGTTATTTTTCCGAGAGCGGAGACTCCTTTCCGGTCAGAGTGTTTCTGATGAAGGACGAGGTGACGGCAGCGTTAGACACCACGGGAGATTCCTTACATAAAAGAGGCTACCGGCGGCTTACCGCCAAAGCGCCTATTGCGGAAAACCTTGCGGCGGCGCTGATAATGCTGACGCCGTGGCGGGGAGAGCGGATACTGGTGGATCCTTTCTGCGGGAGCGGCACCTTTCCCATAGAAGCGGCTCTGATGGCGGCGAATATGGCGCCGGGAATGAAACGGAGCTTTACGGCTCAGGCATGGAAACATCTTGCGCCGGAGGCAAAGTGGAGGGCGGCGTTTGAGGAGGCTGGACAGCAGGTTAAAATGGATGCGTACACGGATATTCAGGGATATGATATCGATGAAAAAATGGTGTCTGTTTCCATGGAAAACGCGCGTCTGGCGGGAGTGGAGCATATGGTTCACTTTCAAAAGCGGGCCGTGTCCGAGCTTAGCCACAGCGGAAAATACGGCTTCCTCATCACAAATCCCCCTTACGGGGAGCGGGTGGAGGAAAAAGAAAATCTGCCGGGAATTTACGGAACCCTTGGAGAACGCTTCAAGACCCTTGATTCCTGGTCCATGTATCTCATTACCGCGTATGAGAGCGCCGAGAACGTTATGGGACTGAAAGCGGCAAAGAACCGGAAAATCTACAATGGAATGATGAAAACCTACTTTTACCAGTTTCCCGGCCCGAAGCCAGAGCGAGGGTCGTGCCTAAAGCCGGAGCGGAAAGGATGATGAGAATGCGGAAGATTATTTTTGCAACGGGCAATGCCGGAAAGATGAAGGAAATACGAATGATTCTTGACGGGCTTGCAATAGATGGAATGCCGGCGGAAATCCTTTCCATGAAGGAAGCGGGACTTGATATTTCCATTGTCGAGGACGGAAAAAGCTTTACGGAAAATGCCGTTATAAAGGCCCGGGCGGTAGCCGAAGCCGCAAAAAAAGCCGGAGAAGCAGCGATTGTGCTTGCGGACGATTCCGGTCTGGAAATTGATTATTTAAATAAGGAACCGGGAATTTATTCCGCCAGATATCTGGGAGAGGAAACCTCTTATCACGAAAAGAACGGGAATCTGTTGGAGCGGCTTTCAGGCGTGCCGGATGATGAGCGGACTGCCAGATTCGTCTGCGCCATTGCCTGCGCGTTCCCGGACGGAGAGACGCTGACGGAGCTTGCCACAGTGGAGGGACGGATTGGCTATGAAGAAAAGGGGGAAAACGGTTTTGGATACGACCCGATTTTCATCGTCCCGGAATATGGAAGAAGTACGGCAGAGCTGACAGAGGAAGAAAAAAATAAAATCAGCCACAGGGGAAAGGCGCTCCGCGCAATGAAAGAAAAGCTGGCCGGCAGCCGGGAGATGGAGAGTGAGTGTGTATGAAAATTTTGATTGTCAGCGATACGCACCGGAAAAACGACAATTATATAAAGGCGCTGGAAAAATCGGCGCCGGTGGATATGGTGATTCACTGTGGGGATATTGAGGGGAGCGAATATCTGATAGCGCAGAGTGCCGGATGCCCGGTTCAGATGGTTGTGGGAAACAACGATTTCTTTTCGGACCTGCCAAGGGAAAAGGATTTTCAGATAGGCAGATACAGGGTCTGGCTCACGCACGGGCATAATTACTGTGTTTCCATGGGAAATGAATATCTCAAAAAGGAAGCCAGAATGCGGGGAGCAGATATCGTGATGTACGGTCATACCCATAAGCCTGTGGTGGATATTGAGGCGGGACTTATAACCGTTAATCCGGGGAGCCTGTCTTATCCGAGACAGGAAGGAAGAAAAGCTTCCTATGTTATAATGGAGCTGGATAAGGACGGGGATGCACATTTTACCATAAATTACATATAATAAGAAAAATTTTAAAAAAATTGTTGACAGAAGCATGGGTATCTTTTATAATAAATTTTGCGTTGCGTGAGAGTGTGCAGCAGGATTTTGCGGGGTGTGGCTCAGCTTGGCTAGAGCGCCTGGTTTGGGACCAGGAGGTCGCAGGTTCGAATCCTGTCACCCCGATTCACAGCATACGGCGTTGCCGGAGGAGTTATCTGTGACCGCCGACAAAGATAATATGCGGGTGTAGTTCAATGGTAGAACACCAGCCTTCCAAGCTGGACACGTGGGTTCGATTCCCATCACCCGCTTTTCCATATTTCAAATATGGATGTGTGTCCATAGCTCAGCTGGATAGAGCAACGGCCTTCTAAGCCGTGGGTCGGGGGTTCGAATCCCTTTGGGCACGTTTAAGATATGCATTTGCATATTTTATTATGGTGGGTATGGCGCAGTCGGCTAGCGCGCCAGATTGTGGCTCTGGAGGCCGAGGGTTCAAGTCCCTCTATCCACCCTATACCAAGGCTTGTTTTAGAGACAAGCTGTTTCCATGATAACAGGCTTGGTGTTCTGTTGGGCTATCGCCAAGCGGTAAGGCACAGGACTTTGACTCCTGCATTCGCTGGTTCGAATCCAGCTAGCCCAGCTACATATGGGCCACTAGCTCAGGTGGTAGAGCACTTGACTTTTAATCAAGTTGTCCCGGGTTCGAGTCCCGGGTGGCTCATTGATAAAAATCCCCCGAAAGTACTGATTTTACAGGCTTTTCGGGGGATTTTTGCTGTCGTTTTATATCGCTCGTTTTAGCTGATTTATTATAGCTTTTTTATAGCGGGAAGCACTTATTATAGCAAAATTATAGCGCTATAGCCGCGTTTAATTTCTCCTGTACGGCCTCTTTTTCCTCATCCAGATGGGCGTACACTTCCATAATCATCCTGATGTCCGAATGTCCCATCAGCTCCACAGCTTTTTTCTGACTGATACCCGAATAGTAAAGCATAGTGCAGTAATTGTGCCGGAAGATATGGGCGGTAAGGTCCGTGATTGGTTCGGCCCCGATTATCTTTTCCCTTTCAGAAGTGACTGCGTCATTCATTTTTCTTATAATCCTGTCCCACATCTTTACATACTGCGTTTTAGAAAGCGTTTCCGTGTGTTTACCGGGAAAGAGGTAAAATGTATCAGATGACTTTAAAAACCCCCTCAAAAAGGCCGTCACGCTTTCAGGAACGGGTATTTCGCGATTGCCGGCGTCACTCTTTGCTCCGATTTTTATTATGGGATTGTTTTTATCAAAAATCACAGTCTTATTTACAAACAGAATTTTCTTTTTCAGGTCAATATCATGTCTGGAGAGTGCAAGAGCTTCCCCGCGGCGAAGCCCGAAATAAAACAGCAGCATTATAAAGGCCTGTTCCTGCAGGGTGAAGTCTGCCTTTTTTATTGCCTCTTTTTCCAGGTCGGTTAATGCCCGGCGTTCTTTTTTATGCCGCTTTGGCAGGGTCACTTTCTTTGCCACGTTCTCATATATCAGTTTATCATCTATGGCACAGCTTAGAATCTGGCTCATGGTCATTTTGATTTGCTCGCATATACGCGGATGCTCCTGGTTATCATTTACCAGTTTTTGTATATCAGAGCGGACAATCTTATTAAGCGGCAGATATCCCAGTTCCGGCTTGATATGACTATTTACAATGTTATGGTACATTGCCATAGTATTAATTCCTACGGATGCCTTATAGGTAGTAAGCCAAGTATCTGCATAATCACTTAAGAGGGTATCCGACTGCTTTAAGATTTGTCCGGTCTTCACTTTTACCTTAAGCTCGGCCACTTTATCCCGCAGGGCCTTTTCGGTTTTTGCAGCCAGAAATACATTGTCCGGTCGGCCGTCTGCTTTATAGCCGACCATAACGGTAGTTGCGTAGCGTCCGTCCGGTCTTTTTTTGTATCTTGCCATAGTATCATCCTCCTTTTTGGGTATAAAAATAACAGCTAGCGCATTTACGCTTGCAAGCTGTTTCCGGAGATGATACAATATTTTTGTTCAAGAGGTATCATCTTCGGATGTATCTAAAAGCCGTTCCTGCGCCAACAGGGGCGGTTTTAAATTTACGGTTGATAATTGGTTATCTATTGTATATAATATATTTAACAAGACAGCCGATAAGGAAGGTTAAGGCTTCCCGCCCCGGCGAACATAGGATTTAAGTAACGCTGCCTATCCCGTCAAAGACAAGGCGGCGTTACTTATTTTTCAAATTCAGAATAGCAACAATCAAAAGACCTACGGTCAAGATTACCATAAATTCCTCATATGTACTCATAAGCATCCCCCCTTTCCACAAGACTCGGAACGGGAGCATAGCCGCCCTATCGGCTGCCCGGTTAAGGATATTATATTGTCATGGTACGGTGGAGCAGGGCGGTTTTGGTTTAATAAACTCTATTTCAAGTTTATATTCCCTGTTTTTGGCTGATATCAGTAGTGTCAGAAGCTCTTTTATTTCTTTTTCGGTCAGCTCGCTGACCATTTCGATAAGCTCGTTCTCATTGGTTCCTAGCATTTTTGAGTATTTTTCAGGTATTTTCACAATTAGCCTTTCATATAGGTATGCTTTTTTGTGGATTCAAGGTTATTTTTTATCAGAAAAATTTTCTGCCGCACTTAAAGCAATTGTGGAAGTTACATGAAGAATCATATACTATTGAAGACAATGTCCGCATTTGGAATATCCCTGTGTTTCTAATTCGCTTATGCTTAAATTTGATTCTAAATAATTTTCTGGAGCTATCTTTTTTACATCACTACATGTGGGGACGTGGATTTTCATACGCTCAGGATTGTTATTCAGCACATAACTAGCAGAAGTTTGTTGTTGCGCAGGATTGTTGTAGGTATTGAAATTATCCCCATTTCCAGTCGATACAAAGTTATTTGCTGCCTGATTGGAATTTTCTATTGGAACTTCATATGAATAAATCACATTCGGTTCACTTTGTCCAATAGGCGGTGTGGGAGAATATGCTGAAATTTCTTCAAATTCACCAGTTTGAGGATTTATAAAATATTCCTTTAGCAGCATACCGCCAAATAAGGCTTTCGCATCATGTTCTTCACCGTCAACATATTCATGTATTACTACATCTAATAGTCCGTCAGGAAGAACAGATACAGAAGTAGTTGTATTTAATGAAAAATTTACAATAGCATGTATTTCATCATCTGAAATGAAAAAATTATTGTAATAATCAGCGGCATATTCTGTAATATCTTTTGATGAAGAGATGGAGGATATACGCCATCTGCCTGTTGTATCATTTGTAACCGAATCAGAGAACCAGAACTCTATATCGCCAATATTGTATGTCCCAGACTGAACAGAGTTAGTATTAGTTTTCGTTTCTGGTAGAGAGTTTTCGGTTTCGGCGGCATCAAATTGAGGTAAAATTTCGTCCTGATTGAAATCAGTCGAATCACCTTCTGATGTGAGCATGATATTCTGTGAAGAGATTATATTGCTTTTGCTGTCCAAGGAATTATTATTGCTTATATTTGGGTAAATAAATAGTATATAGCACACCAAAATTGCCGTACAAGACCCTATTACTGCCATAAACAGCGAGCATACATCAAGTAATTTTTTCATTTGTAAATCCCCCCCACATTTCATAAAAAACTATTTAAATAAATCCCAAAAGCTAAAAGAGGTTTTGTTATAAATTTTATTGTAGGCAGCTTTTTTAGGATTTTTAACCCAACCGGAGCCTTTCTTTCCGTATCCCGGAGAAACAGCTTTTTTCATGGCTCGTTTGGCTTTACCTGTAGTTCTGGCCTTTAGTGACCGTTTAATGCTTGGTTTTCTTATACCCATTTTCATTAGTAAATCTCCTTTTTCTTATGTACTGTGAGCATCAACTTCTATATTATCAATATTTGTTTTATCAAAATCATTGCCTAAAATATGCCTTAGTGCATGGCAATAAGATTTTAACCGGCTTTCCTGTGATAATCGTGCGTTTAAGAATATTGTATAAGTATCATCATCATTTTTGATTAATTGCTCAGGAATCTTTGTATCCATATTTAAAAGCTGTACATTAATTTCTTCCATGTAAACACCCCTTTTACATTGTAGCACAGGAAATGTCCAATAAAACGGACTAGAACTCTTCGCCTTTTTCCTGCTTATACAGATTCTTCATAAATTCCATGTGTACCTTAAAACGCTCTGGCGGCATATTGCGTTTCATATCAAAAAGTGAACGCATATCTTCATCTTCAAACATTTCCTGAGCGAGTTTGGCAGTTTCATCATTAAGGTAGTATTTCGATGCAGAAGCTTTTTCTTCACCCGTCATTAAATAATCTACTGAAATATTTAAAGCATCAGCAATTAATAAGGCTCTATCGTATGGGAGCTTATTGAGTTTTTTAGGATTTAAATATCCATTTGCAAAACCACATTTTTTTTCTAATGAGGAAATAGAAATTCCCCTTTCTTTACACACATTTCTTATATATTCGACTCCATTGAACATAATAAGGCCCTTTCATTTTAGAAAAAATCCTAAAATTTCTATTGACATATTAGGAATATTCCTATACAATAGAGCCATGGCTTAGGAAAAATCCTAAATCAGGCATTGTAAGGATTATATTCTAGAATTCGTCTGGTAAACTGATTTTAGAATATAATCTAAACTATGTCAATAGATTTATCGAATATTTTCTAAAAAGGAGGTGATAAGTTGTTATATGAAAAGCTGGAAACTTTGTGTAAAGAGAAAGGTATAAGTATTGCAAAGTTAGAGAGGGATTGCTGTATTGGAAATGCAACGGTTCGTAGATGGGATAAGGCCTTTCCGAGAATTGACACACTAAAAAAAGTAGCAGATTATCTTGGCAAGCCAATTGAATATTTTTTGGAATAGAGAGGAGGTGAGAGAAATAACCGTATTTGATGCAGTAAAGCAGTTGGAGCTGGATAACTTCTGTGACCTGATGTTTGGGGCTGTGAAAGATATAGGTTCACAGGAAGGGCTTAAAGAGGCACTACAGGCAGAAATCACAGAAAAAGCGCTGCAACAGATTAATGAAGCAGCGCTGCGGGAAGGGCATCACCCGTTATCTTTTTCCGGCTGACAGTAGAAACAGCCATTCGGAGAGGGACAATGATACATTTGGGCATAAATGAGGCAGCCCATATAAGAATCCCCCATATAGATATGGTCCGGAACGATGTCATTGATACGGCAAGCATCAGTTTCCTTATCCAAGTCGTGGATTTCACCGGTATTTTTGTTTAGTAGGAATCGCTTACCGTTGAATGGTGGATTGAATCTACGCATAAGGTTCTCCTTTCTTCTGTACTCGGCCATGGCAGTGGTCTGTAAGGAGATTATATCAGAAATGGAGGCGCAATGAGCATTAAAGGAGCAAAAACAATAGCGGAATATACAATCAGGAAATGGCTGTCAGAACAGGGATTTGTCATGGAATATTTCTCTCTTTCCATGGAGGGGAGCAGGGGAATCCTGACAGACGGAAATAACGATACCCTGATACTTGTATATGACAGTGATACAAAATCAGTCAGTGTAACAGAAAATTAAGGTTACCGGAAACGTGAAAGGAGGGAGGCTGGTGCAGTACCCCAGAAAGATGATGAAAACAACGGAGCTTGTCCGGGAGTGCGGGTATACCTATAAATACCTGCTGCGTATGGCACATATCCCCGGCCAGAAATACGCAAGGAAGCTCCCCGGCGGGAAAGATTTCTACTGGGACACGGAAAAGTTTGAGCGTGCGCAGGAGAAACTTATTCCAAGATAGGGGAGGTGATACAGGAAAGTGAAAAGAAAAATCCGCCTGCGGGAAAATATTGCATTTGTATTGTTCCTGATTCTGGGCGGTGCTATAGGCGGCGAGAATACAACGGGCATCGGGCCCGGCGTTCTGGCTGTGCTGCTGGTGCTTTACCACATGGGACAGGCTTACAGGAAGGAGGATTATGAGGAATAAAGTATTGTGGCGCATGACGGCCACAGTGATGGCGGCGCTGGTTTCCTTTGAGATGCCGGCGGTAACGGCCATGGCGTCAGAGGCAGGAAGGGCGATTGAAGTACCGGAGGAGGTCCGGGAGATATCCGAGGAGCTCGGGAGCCGGTACAGCATCTGCCCGGAGCTGATACAGGCCGTGTGCTTTAAGGAGAGCAGCTTCCGGCCGGACGCGGTAAGCGATGACTGCATCGGCATCATGCAGGTGTCGGAACGCTGGCACAAAGACCGGATGGAGCGGCTGGGCGTTACGGAGCTTACGGACATCCGCGGGAACATGACGGTAGGTGTTGACTACCTTGCGGAGCTCTTTAATGAATATGAGGACGCCGGAGCGGCCCTTATGAAGTATAACGGAGATTCCCGGCTCGGGAAGCTGATAGACGGCACAGGGGATTTGTCGGAGTATGCGGATGAAGTTCTGGCGCTGTCTGCGGAGTTGGAAAGACGGAACGGAAAGTGAGGGATAAGGGATGCTTGGGAAAGTAAAGAGGTATGACCCTAAAAAGGGATTCGGGTTCATCAGGGGTGATGACGGAAGGGAGTATTTCGTCCCGTGGTGCAATGTCAGGACCGCTTCCAAAAGCCTTGTGGCGGGCTACACGGTGGAGTTCAACACCGGCGACGGCAACCGCGCCATGAATGTAAGGTATTTATAGGAGGGGCGGCATGGAGGGATATTATCAGGGGATACGGCCCATGCAAAAGGAAAGAGCCTGTGGGGCAGGCTCAGACCAGAAAAAACAAAATAAAACTATCTGTGCCTATTATAGCACAGGGGAAGAGGAAAGCAAGCGGAAAAATAATGGAGAGGATTGAAAACCGGATGGCGGTGGGCTCCCGGTGGGGCTGGAATGTGCCGGCGGAGGTCGGGGAAAAACTGAGGGCGCCCGGATACAGGGAGATGGGAACCGGCGTGTTTGTACCGGAGGAGGATGCGTTTGGTTATGCGCTGGAGCACTGTTTTGAGATGGTACCGGCGGGAATCGAGCTGCTTAAGTGGACACAGGAATTTAAGGAAATGCTGGTGGAATGGTTTTATTCCGGTAACTGGGTTAAGGAGGGATGATGAAAGGGCAGATTAAGGTCATTGCATCCGCAATCACGAAGGAGGAGCAGCTCGACATTGCGCGGCTGCTTGTAAAGGCCGGGTATACGGTCAATATCAAAAAAGGCAAGGTTGTGGACGGCAAGGGGACAACGTTTATTAATTGAGTAGTCTCGGAAACTCAATAATGAATCAGTCGCAAGGGGTTGGTTTTCAGAAATGGGATTAATAAGTGATGGATGAGAGAGGGATCTGAGTGAACAGAGGAGGA
>QZDS01000069.1 GCA_009917455.1 bacterium 1xD8-48
AATTATGCTGTACCTTCTTTTAATTTGAAGAATTTTCGGGCAATTAGGAGTGGGTAAAGTTACGAATAACAATTAATACAAAATTTGTAACACATTGCTTGCATATGCTGTCATTTTTACATCATACTTTTTTATCGAACCTATACTAGCTACAAGCTTTATTTTCTTTGTAATTCAAGGATAGCTTCTTTTGGGAGACGAGAATATTTTACAATCTTTTCAATTGGCTCTTGGCTCTCGATCATTTCCTTTGCTGTCTCAATCTTTTCATTATACTGTGCCTTTTGCGTTGCTTCATAGACTTCACTTTCTACATACGAACGCATGATTTCTTCTTCATCATACAATACCATCATGATATCCACCACCTCGCTTTCTTTGCTGCTCAGATATTCCCTGAGTACATTCCTATCTTTGCAGATACGGATTGCTTCCAGAACTGCTTTTCTTGTCCTCCCATATTTCTTCATCTGCTCATTGCATACTTTTGTGAATATGACATACTGGTTGATGATATCTCCTTCTTTTCCATCGTATATCATTTTTACCTTTACATCAATACCACAATCTTTTCCATCGAAAAACTCCTGCGACAACGATATTTCTGCTGGCTTCGTCTTTCTCTCTCCGGTGAATATGACGTATATCTCCGGGATTGGCATCTGTACTTTTTTACTCTTATACAGGTTCTGCTTTGTCCTCTCAAAATAATCATGCCATGTCTGTACCAGATACATCAAAGCTCTCACTATGATATTTACCGTCCATACAGAGGACTGTGCTTCCACAAGGATCATCAGCTTATCGCCCACTGTAAACCCAAGATCGTTGTAAATATTGTCTGTTAATACATTTTTGATTGTTATATCATTTAGATCATTCTCTGTAACATCAGTATCTTCCGGATGGAGCGCTTTATACAGTTGGAGAAGGTATTTCTTATCCTGAAACAAATCTGTGAATACACTGTCCTTGATCGTCCGTTTCATGATACCTTCCTGCTCCTTCTTTACATTGTCTAAAATCTCAACATCGTTTTTTTCCAATCTTTTCACCTGCCTTGTAATTGTTTCCTCTCATTTTTATGGTATCATAAATCATAAATTTTTCATAGGTATTTCTCAAACCTCATGAATGGTTCTCTTTAGGAGCCATCCTGCTTCAACTTGCAATACCTTCCCGCATCTGCTATACATTCCGCTTTTGTATATCCAAAAGCCACTGCAATACCCCAATAAGATCATTCCCCTCTTCATCAAACTGTATATGAAAAAGACAGGATTCCTTACATAATAAGATTTCCTGTCTTTATGGATACGTATTTCCAATGATAGCTTTTTTATAACATTTTATCAGGTTCTTTTCTGCTATCTACAAGGTATGAAGCTTTGCAAGTTGTTCTACTTCTACAATATTCAGTTCAGAACATTCTGCGATTTCTTCAATTGTCAGCTTTCCCATTTTTAATAAACTGACTGCAACTTCTCTTTTTGCTTCATTTTTTAGCTTTCTCGCACTTGTCTCAACCAATGCTCCACCCATAATATCACCTACCCCTTTCTGCACATTCCCATACTTTTGTGCTATTTCTTTAACCACATCACTGGAAAGCTCTATGATTGTACGTTTGTCAAATGCCCCGATTACCCCCTGCTGTTCCACTTCATCAAGTCTTTCCATATTCCCCGACAAACTTTAATACAATCAAAACGGATACAAAAAAAGCAAGTACCACATCAAAAGGTGTGCATACCCGCTTCTCATCCCCATATTCTCAGTACATATCACCCAAAATGAACACCCCTCCAAGGCCGCCCCTTCACAGATTCGGATACCACCGCAGCAGATCCCCGTCCCCATGCTCAATCAGATAATTCACCGCATAATACAGCCACTCCTCCGGCGTGGGAAGCTCCCCCTCATGAGGTATCGCCTCCCACTGCGCCCGCTTCTTGGGGTCAGGGTCATTCATACCCCGCCTGATCCGCGCTGAGATGATCTCCCGCATCTCCTCCACCGTGATTCCCCGATCACGGGCAAGTTTCTCAAATAAATGTTCTCCCATGATAAAAACGCCTCCTAAGACTTTCTATGATAGCATATCCACTTATTCCACATACTATGACTATATCCCTTTTGGGCGATATTCCATATACTGATTATGACTATTATATCACCCATTTGGAAACTAAAATAGATACAAATGGAAATGGGTGGTGATGGAATGGACGTAATAAAGCACATAAAAGACCTTATGAATGAACGGGGATGGACAAACTACCGGCTTGGCAAGGAAGCCGGCCTTTCCCAGTCCACCATCACAAATCTTTTCAACCGCAACAATGCCCCGACCATACCGACCCTGGAGGCCGTATGCCGGGCATTCGGTATTACTTTATCGCAATTTTTCTCCGAGGGAAATACCCCCGCAGAACTGACCGAGGAACAACGCACTTTATTCGCCGCATGGAGCACCCTAAATGACGGCCAGAAAGAAGCCCTGCTCCTTCTCATGAAACGCATATAGACCAGAAAAAGCCCGCAGGCTCTGCTATCCCAAGAACCTGCGGGCTTCGTTTTTTTGCCGCTATGCCGCCTTCCATCTATCCGCCGGAACCTCCACCTGCGTATGATCCCGGAAAGTAAATACCATGCGCTTATCCTCGTATACCGCCACATGATCCACCGTGGCATACCAGAGCTCCTCGTCAAATTCCGCCACCAGCCCCTCCCGGCTGGCCAGCTCTTTCAGGAATAAGGATATCTTTGTCCTCTTTGCAATGCGCCCCAGCCGCAGCTCCCCGATCTCCGCCAGCCGCAACCTTGCGGCCTCGTACCGCTCACAGTACCCGTTATACTTCCGCTCGTATTCCGCCTGATCCATGGCCTTCTGGGCATTATCCGAAATGACCTTCCGTATCAGCCCCATGACCACTTCGCCCTCGTTTTGGAGCCTCTCCTGCTCGGCATCCAGATCCGCCGTATCCGTAAGCGCCTCCATGACCTCCCGGTATGCCTCCATGATCTCCGCCCGGTTTCCCAGCACCTCATTGAAAGCCGCAAGAAAAGCCCGCCGGATATCCCCTTCGGTAAGGTGCGGCGTCCGGCATCCCTTCCCCCTGTGCTTCTCGTTGCACTGCCAGACCAGCACCCGGTTCGGCGTATTGGAATGCCAGACCTTGCTCCCATAGAAGCCGCCGCAATGCCCGCATACGATCTTCCCGGAAAACGGATGGGTGCTGCTGGTAAACCGCCCCTCCGCCTTGCGCTGCTTCATCTCATATTGAACCAGATCGAATATCTCCGGCTCGATGATTGCCGGATGGCTGTTTGCCACATAGTACTGCGGCACCTCCCCCTCATTCAGCTTGCTCTTTTTCGTAAGGAAATCCACCGTGAAACTTTTCTGTAGCAACGCGTCCCCCTTGTACTTTTCATTGGTAAGGATGCTTTCCACCGTATTAGGCCGCCAGTTCCTTTTCCCCGCCGGGGTAGGAATCCCCTCCCCCGTCAGATAGCTGGCTATGGCGGAGGGCGATTTCCCATAGAGGAAAAGCCGGTAGATAAGCCGCACCGTCACCGCTTCTTCCTCAACGATCTCCGGCAGCTCATCCTTTCCCTTCTTATACCCAAGGAACCGCCCATAGGGCAGGCTCACCTTCCCGTCCGCAAACCGCTTCCGCTGCCCCCAGGTCACATTCTCGGAAATGGAGCGGCTCTCCTCCTGCGCCAGCGAGGACATGATAGTGATCAGCAGCTCCCCCTTCCCGTCAAGCGTCCGGATATATCCGAGGTCTTCCACCCCGCCATCGCCATATAGTTCATGGCCTCCGCCGCCTCCGAAGCAGAGAACTTTGTCTTAGAACCCATCTCACGGGCCTTATCCCGCAATGCCTCCAAATCGGCTCCCGTAGCACCGGAGACTGCCGCCACCTGGCTCATAGCGGAATCAAAATCCGCCGCTGTTTTGACAGCCGCCGTCCCAAGCCCCACGACAGCCCCCGTAACCGGCAGGAACTTCTTACCAACGGAAGAAATATTGTCCCCCAGCGCCTGCAGCTTCTCCCTCGAAGCCGCAATCTTCTGCACCGCCGTAGCCGACTGGTTCGCCTGCTGCTCCAGGTTCCGCAGGGCATTCTCCGTCTCAATAATCTCCCTCTGCAGCGCATCGTACTGCTCCTGCGAAATCTCCCCATTGGCAAGGGCAGTATTTGCCTGCTCTGCCGCCGTTTTCAGGGTTTCCAGCTTCTCCTTCGTCTCCGAAACCGCCTGCCCCAGAAGCTGGTGCCGCTGAGCCAGCAATTCCGTGTTGCCGGGGTCAAGTTTCAGCAGCTTCTCCACATCCCGCAGCTGGGACTGGGTATTGCGAATCTCCGTATTGACCCCTTTCAAGGCGGTCTGCAGCTTGGTAGTATCGCCGCCAATCTCCACCGTAATTCCCTTGATCCGGTTCGCCACCAAGACCACCTCCCCTCAAAAACGGCATGAAAAAAGCCCGGACGAATCCGAGCCACAGGCATAAAGAAAGCACCGATCATTTCTAACCGATGCTTCCCATAAATTTTCTACCAAATATAAGTTCTGCTATGTAAATCTACTTATCTTCATCTTCCTCATCTTCTTTATTCTCTAAAGGCAATCCAGAAAATTGATCTAATGCCACTTTTCCTCCAATAAAAACTAAAGCAGATAATAACGCCGCTACAGTTGCTTTAACATACTTGCTATTAAGGTTCTCATAAAATTTCTTGTTTTCTTTATCCAGAATAGGAACCATTTTTGTCACTTCCATAAGGTTCTGCCAAATAATAACCCTTTCCTCTGGTGTAATATCTTCTCTATTTAATTGCTCCTTACAAATAGATTGCGTCTCCTTTATTATTTCGAGACTCATACGATAATCTTCACTATTTTTATCAATCGTTTTCAGTATTGTTTCCCGTAATGATTCTAACAGTTCATTTCCATACTTCGTAAATTCCGGGAACGTTCGAATAATTTCTAACATAACCTCTTTATCCATATCAGGCATCATAGCTGCAAATCGAATCACTTTATCCCTACTGAGATTTCTCCAACTTTCTATTCCCATTGCCTTTTTAATTTGCATCTCATTTTTATATTTCATTTGACTATCCTTTTCTCAACCTTTTTTATATAGAATCTAATAAACAATTTCCCTAATGGTACTTGCCATAGGTGCTGCATCATGTATATTAAATAGCACGACATTTTTACCAATGATTTTGTTTGTCCTCGTGCAAGGATAGATAATACCTGTAACCCCTTTTTTCTCTAAATAATCTGATAATATGTGAAATGATTTATATGCTATCTCTCTTTTGTCATCATCTTTCTCATCCACTTTTTTATATATACAGCTACAAACCATTTTTAAATACTGCTTTGCCACAGCATCTTCAATAACACTCTTATCCATCATACTCTCTGATTTTTGCTTAATAGCTTTTCTTAATTTCTTATCATTTCTTTTATACTGCTCAACTTTTATTGGATTAGATATAATATCAGTAAATATCTGGACTTCTAACATCCTCTGATAATTATCAAGCATTCTCCTAAATGCTCCTAAATTGATATCATTATATGATAAGTCCAATATATTCCCTTCATTTAAAGCCTCAAAAAAACAAAATGAATATTTCTCTCCTTTGACAGCGCGATATTCCTCCAAACACACATATTCACTAATAGAAAGTTCGGAATTATAGTTTTGTTTCATTTCTGCAAAAGACAAATATAAATATGTTCTTCCAGGCGGATTCCAACGATTCTGCACTTTATTCGGCCATGGTATAAATCGGTCTGTATCATGCCCCCAATCAGATACAACGCGGCACAAAACGTCTGTTTTTCTCAAGGGATGAAAAAATTCTTCTTTTCTTTTTTCAATACATTTCGTGAACATTTCACCAAAAATTTCCAAGAAAGTTTTTGAACCATCATCAGAAGAATTTATATTCTCCCATTTTTTGTCAATAATTGCTTTTGCATTCTCAAAATAAATGCCATCTATTAAATTCTCATAATAATTTGCATCCAATTTAGGATTAATAAATATTCCATATTTCCCTAAAGTATTTGCATAACTTAATACGGCTCCAATACCACATACATCTCTATCTGGAAATTCAGTTTCAAGAGAATTATTTAATGCCTTTAACACACTTGCCAGTATCAAATCATTCCCATCTTTCCATATATCATTTCTGATTTTTTTACTCAAAAATCTAAGTTCAGATTGATATACATTGCTAAATTGCTCTAATCGTTCCAATTCGATTAGGATTTTATATGAATAATCCATATGTATCTAAACCTTCTCTTAATTTTTTACTGAATATATCAGCCGCTTTCAAGTATATAATAAAACGGCTGAATATTCAATAACCGAACCACTTTCATCTTTCAGAACCGTTATAGCCTTATACCCTATCGTCAGAAGTTATCGAAATCCGCCTGCGTAGCCAATTCCACATACGCCTCCGGACACCCATCATTCCGGCTCTCCACATACATATCATTCACCATCCCGATAGTAAGCAGATCCAGATCCCGGATAGAAAGCCCCAGCTGCACGCACCTAAGCAGGAACAGCGGCGTTGTCATTGGACGGTCTGTTGGGCGAAGTTTTTTTAGCCTCCGCATACAGTTCATCATGCCCACCGCTGACGGGGCAAGGATGAACAGCAGCTCCGTCCTGCTGATAGAATAATCCTTTTCCCGGAAATACCGCACAATCTTTCTCAGCGAGAAGTACAACAGCAAAGCAATACAGGAATACAGGATAAGCAGTGTTATGACCACACCAGCCTTTGCCGCCATGCCGAAGGCTTTTTCTGATTCGAGCATTCCTTTCCCCGCACACCAGTTAATAAAGCCAGGTGACCATCCGTCCATTGCATTCAATGATATGGCCGCCGTATATTTGCTGATATCCAAAAGCGCCTGGAACGAGACTACAAGGAAAACCGTGATGAGGCGCAACGCCTTATAAAAACACAGGGCAAGGGCTGACAGGATACAGAGCGACAATGCCAGCGTCCCCGCCGCCACCCTATAATCCTCATATCCCGGCGGGGAACACCACGCCACGGCTGTCCGCAGGGCCACATATATACCCGCCACATACAGCCCGTTCCATCTGCCCCTCATCCTTGTTTCCAGAAAGCTCCCCAAAAAATACTGCAGGCAGTACCCCTGGAACACCGTCAGGGCCGCATATAACACGTCCGCCATTTTAAACACTGGACACACCCCCGTTCTGCAGGTGCCACATATAGGCTTTCACAAACTCCCCATACTTCTTTTTCGTCAGATACACCCTGTCGCCGTTCGTAAGCGCAATGCTCTCGCCGTCATATTCCGTGATGCAGTCCATGTTCACGATGTACGCACGGTGGCAGCGGTAAAAATTCTCCCCAAGCTGCGCCTCCAGCTCATCCATCGCCGCATAGATCTCTATGGCCTGCGCCGCCCCTGCGGTGTGTATCTCCACCTTCTTTGCCCTGCTCTCGATATACAGGATTTCGGACTGGTCAAGGGTAAGGTTCCGTGACTTGATGAACAGCACACGGCGCTCCTTCTTCTTTGCGGCTTCCCGCAGGCCCCTTGCCGCCTCTATGCCGTTCATGCCTTCCATCTGTATGTCAAGGAAAACGATGTCAAACCGCTTTCCCGATGCGAGCAGCTCCCCACCCGTGGCATAGGCTTCTATGCGGCTTTCCGGCTGCTGTTCCTCCACCAGCCCGCATATATGCTCCCTGATCGCTTTCTCGTCGTCCACAACTGCAATATCCAAAATCCATCACCTCAATCCATATAGGCATTCACTTCTTATATCGGCAGAAATTTTCCGTTTTTCGGGCGGAGGGAACGAAACGACCACTTTTCGGGAACGAAAAGCATAAATGCAGTACGGAAATTTCAAAATCAGCCCTAAAGTTTTTCGCCATTCGTCCGATATAGGGGAATCGCAAACCGCCGTGTAAGCATATTACCTCTAACCTCCCCGCTTTCCAAGTGATTTTCCTTATCAGGCCGCCCGGCCTGCCTGCGGAAAAGGCAGACCGCCGCATATGGCGGATGATGGCCATAGTGCGGCGGTTTGTCTTTTGTAGTATTCATAAATACCTATTTTCACATACGTTGCTGATTATGAACTGAATTTCCCGCATATGGGAACAACGGGTCTGCCAGCCGGAAACTGAAACTCTCCCTGTCTATTATCCCCACTACTTTTTCACTGTCATACAGTTCAAGCAGGAATCCCGCCATTTGTTTGTCCGTATGGTATGTTCCGAAAGACTTGTCATAATCGTATTCACTGACATTGTTTGCTACCATTCCGAACTCCGTCTTTGTCGCCGCAGGCGCCAGCACCTTTGCTTTCATTTTCGCCCCTGCCTCTTTCAGTTCCCATGCCAGCCCCTCCGTGAAAGTGCTGACATAAAACTTCGCCGCACAGTATGTCACAGCCGTAGGCACAATGGTATAACCACCAGCCGAAGATACATTGATAAGCTGTGTCCCCTCTACATCCTTATAGTCACGGACAAACAGGGAGGACAGTATTGTCAACGCCTCAATATTCAAGTGCAGCATTGCTCCGATTTTTCCCAAGTCCTGATCTGCCACGCTACCATAATTTCCAAAACCCGCATTATTCACCCATGTCTCTATCCCATAATTTTTCAACCCCTCATATAACAGGTACACATTTTCGGGGGCGGATAAATCCGTACTTCGGATAACAACATCCACGTCCGGGCGTTCCTCCAATATCTCCTTTTTCAGCATCTCCAAGTTATCCCTACGCCTTGCTGCTATGACCAGATTTTTCCCCCGCCCTGCAAATGCCTTTGCCGTTTCATACCCAATACCAGAACTTGCCCCGGTGATGACTGTATATTTTCCTTTTTCCTGAACCATTTGATAATCCTCCTTCGATTTGGTATAATCCAACCATACAATGTAGAGTAAACTCTATGTCAAGAGGATTGGAGTGATTTTTTATGGAATATTCCATCGGGGAATTTTCAAAACTGACGGGGCTGGGTATCCACACCCTCCGCTATTATGAACAGGAAAGGCTGATTGCCCCGGAGCGCAATTCCAGCAACCGCCGCTGCTATTCCGATAAAGACCTCACATGGATTGAATTCATCAAACGCTTGAAAGACACTGGTATGCCTATCAAGGAAATCAAACACTATGCAGAACTCCGGGCAGTGGGTGATCCCACCCTTTCTGAAAGGATGGAAATGCTGGTGCAGCACCGGCAGGCGCTCAATGAACAGATTGCGCGGCTGCAAGAACATAAGATTAAATTGGATGAGAAAATAGAATTTTATAGAAATGAGATTGAGCGAACACAGAAGATTGTTTCTTCCTGAGTATTACTCTGCCGGAAAAGGCAACAGTTCCTTTTCCGGCTTATCCTTTATTCCATCTCCCTGAACGTGCCAGCCATTCCACCCACAAGGCTCCACTGGCGCTGCATGCCCGTTTCTCTTATTGGATGTCGTCACATCCCCTTTCTGATTCTTTTCATAACCAAGAGAAGCATCCA
>QZDS01000006.1 GCA_009917455.1 bacterium 1xD8-48
ATCAAGGGCGCGAAGCGCCGCATTTTTTGACTGGTTTGTCAAGTGTTTTAGAGAAAAAAGTGGGTGATTTTTGAAAAATAGGTTCTGAAAGCCCCATGAAATAAGGGTTGAAGATTCCGAGAAGTTATTTGATAAAATAAGGAGGATTTCATGGGGAAAAGGGCATGAAAAGTATCATCTGTTTTCATTATTGCGGCGGCGGTGGCGCTGGCCGTTTTACCGCTTGCCATAACAACGGGAAAATCCGTTGCGTTTAAAGAAGGATACAAAGACCTTATGATAAATCCGGTGTATCTGCGGCTCATCTGGAATTCCGTCGCTTTGCTGCTTCCGATTCTGGCGGGACAGTTTGTGATTGCGCCGCTGGCGGCGTACGGGTTCTGGCAGTGGAAGTGGAAATATAAGGAGGGGCTGTTTTTTGTGTACATGATTGTAATGCTGATGCCCATGCAGCTCACGCTGGTGCCTCATTATCTGGTCACAGGCTGGCCTGGGATTCGCCATAGCTGGTGGGCAATCATTCTTCCGGCAATGTTCCACCCCTTAAGGGTCTTTCTGATAAGACAGCAGATAAAGGAATTTCCGGAGGAATGTCTGGAAGCCGCCCGGCTGGACGGAGCGGGAGAGTTCCAGATTTACCGGAAGATTATTGTTGACCAGGCGGTGGTTTTTATCGAGGGTTCCTACAAGTTCCCAATGTCGGTGTATTTAAGCCAGTCGCTTGACGGAGAGGCCATCGTGTATTACGCGGCTTCCGTGATATACATGCTTCCGGTGCTGTTTGCATTTCTCATGGCAAAGGAATATCTGATAGAGGGAATCAGTATGTCAGGCGTCAAGAGCTGAAGCGAGAGAAGAAATCTGATGTGAGAAACCGGAGCTGACGCCAGAGAAGCAATCTGGCACAGAGCCGAAGCTGAGAAACAGAATTTGGGGAAAGCTGTAAAACGGGAAATCTGCAAGGGGAGAGGCCGCATGAAAAAAGAAGAAGACAACAAAATGAGTTTTTCCAAGAAACTGGGACTGTTTTTGCTGACGGTCTGGGCGCTTTGGCGTGAAAGAAAGATGATGCCGGAGATTGAAACAGGATACCCGCAGGCCGGCACAATCGTTTATAATTGTCAGGTGGAGGCGAAGGTTCTGAGTAAGGAGGAAGCGTCTCTTATGGTGCCCCACACCTTTCATTTGCATTCGCGGCTGTTTCAGGAGGGAACCGACCTGGGAATCGGGACAGTGACTTCCTGTGAAATGGGCGGCGACGGGCACTACATGAAAATCAGACTGAAGGAAGATGGCACAGCGGGAGAGATGCTTCCCGTGGAAATCAATTATGTCCACGATTACGACCAGGTGGCGATACTTGACGAACTGGAGCAGCCCATAGTGCTCAAAAGCAGCAAAGAGCTGAAAGGCGGGATGAAAGTAAAGTTGGCCGGTGGATTTGAAAAGTAATTTGAACGGATAAGAACAATAGGTATAAAAAGTGGGAGAAAAGAGCCTTTCCGGAAAAACGGAGGGGCTTTTTACACGTGTAAAAATGTGGTTTTGAAAAATTTTCCTTTGCCGGTATTGACGTACAATAGCAGGAATTAAGTATATTAAACCAAAAAGGAGAAATTCAATGCAAAACACAATTTATGGGTACATACGTGTATCGACCAAAGAACAAAACGAAGCAAGGCAGAAAATTGCATTACAGAATTTCCCGGTTCGGGAAGAAAACATTTTCATGGACAGGCAGAGCGGAAAAGATTTTAACCGGACGTCTTACCGTAAGCTGCTTAAGAAAATGAGAAAAAAGGATATTCTTGTGATTCAGTCCATTGACCGTCTGGGACGGAATTACGAGGAAATTCTCGAACAGTGGCGTATTCTTACCCGTGAAAGGCAGATAGACATTGTGGTGCTTGATATGCCGCTTTTGGATACCAGAGATAAAAACAGAGATTTGACAGGTACGTTTATGGCGGATTTGATTTTGCAGGTTTTATCCTATGTGGCCCAAAACGAACGTGAAAATATCCGGAAACGGCAGGCGGAGGGAATTGCCGCTGCGAAAGAGAGAGGCGTGCATTTCGGAAATCCGGGCAAGCCGGTTCCGGTGGCTTTTGAGGACGTAGCCGGAAAGTGGAGACGGAAAGAAATCAGTCTTTCAGAAGCTCTCAGGGAGCTGGAAATTGGACGTACCTATTTTTATAAGAATGTAAAGCTGCTGGGGCTTTAAAAGAGTCTGCAACGTGCATTGACGAGGGGAAAACCTCACATTATAATAGTAGAAAAACGGATTTTTAAATTAGATGGAAAAGGAGTATGGAATGGAAAGAGTAATAGAAAACTTTTTAAGGTACGCTGTGATTGATACCGAGTCGTCTGAGGAAAGCGCTTCAACCCCTTCCACGGCGAAACAGCATAATCTGGCAAAGGTTTTAGCGGCGCAGCTTGAGGAGATGGGAGCGGAGGAGATTACTTACGACGAGGAACATTGCTATGTATACGCCTCAATTCCGGCCTCTGTGGGATGCGAGATGGCTCCGGTAATCGGATTCATTGCCCATATGGATACTTCCCCGGCGGTAACGGGAGCCGGGGTAAAGCCCCGCGTCATTGACAACTACGACGGAAAGGATATCCTGCTGAACGAAGAAAAACAGGTGGTGATGAAAACGGCTGATTTTCCGGAGCTTGTATCTTATGTGGGGAAGAGGCTGATAGTCACCGACGGGACAACGCTGCTCGGGGCGGACGATAAGGCGGGAGTCGCAGAGATTATGGCGATGGCGGAACGTCTCCTTTGCAATCCCGATATCCTCCACGGAAAAATACGGCTTGGATTTACCCCGGACGAGGAGGTGGGAGCCGGTGCGGACCACTTTAATGTGGAGCTTTTTGACGCGGATTACGCTTATACGGTGGACGGCGGAAGGCTGGGCGAGCTGGAATATGAAAACTTTAACGCTGCCGGAGCAAAGGTAAGGATATACGGAAGAAGCGTACATCCCGGAGAAGCAAAGGACAAGATGCGGAATGCGATTCTGATGGCGCAGGAGTTCCAGTCCATGCTTCCGGCTGCGGAAAATCCTATGTACACCTGCGGTTACGAGGGCTTTTACCATCTGGACGCGTTAAATGGCACGGTGGAGGAAGCGGCGGCGGAATATATTATCCGCGACCATGACAGGGAAAAGTTTGAAAAGAAGAAAGAAGCCTTCCTCAGAATAGGAGAATTTCTGAACGAAAAGTACGGGGAAGGTACCTTTGAGATAGAGTTGAAGGATTCCTATTATAATATGAAGGAAGTCATTGAGCAGAACATGCATCTTGTGGACAATGCAAAGGCGGCCATGGAGGAGCTTGGAATCGAGCCAGTGGTGGTGCCCATCCGGGGCGGCACGGATGGTGCAAGACTTTCCTTTATGGGACTGCCCTGTCCGAACCTGTGTACCGGAGGCGCCAATTTCCACGGACGTTTTGAGTACGCATGCGCGGACGATATGGAAATGATAGTGGAGCTTTTAGTGAAGCTGGCGGGGAAGTATGCGTAAGGTTTATTGCCGACGCTTCCCGATAGTATAAACGCAGTTCCGGCCAGCCCGCGATGGTCTTCGGAAAGGGCGGAGAAGCTTTCCGCCTGATTTCCGCCTGAAAAATCCGGTTGAAATTCCTGCCGCCATGGCGGGCGTTTCAACCGGATTTTCCGTTTTGCAATAAGCTGACTTACATAGCGTGACAGCGTATGTTTGTTACTGTCTGAATTTCCCGTCAGGAATTAACCAGCGTTCTTCCCTGTTGGGCAATTGCAATATAGGTCTTTCCCGTATTTAACTGGATTTCGTTTCCGTTATCATCATAATATCTGGTAGGAGAGTAATCGGAGGTCTTTTTCCAGGTAATGTGAATGCCCTTTCCTTTTGTGAAATAGTATCCGTCGCTGGTGGAATCCACAGTCTGGAAAGCAAGGTAGCCCTTGTTATCACGTTTGGACCATTTGGTATTCTGGACAATTACGTTGGAAAAGGTAAGCTGATTGCCGGTAAGGCTGTCCACCTGGGCCGTTCCGTGAATGTTTTTGGCGTAAAGTCCGGTTTCGGGATTGTATGTAAGGCTGCTCTTTGTATAAGGAAAAATATCGGATAAATCAATGGTATTGCCGGGAACCGTTCCCTCATACTGCTCCAACGTATTTCCCTCCGGTGCAAACTGGAAGTGAGAGGCATTGTAATACTCGGGTCTGGTGGTCAGGGAATAGCCTAAATCGTTGCAGGCGCTGGTAATGCCCTCGCCGCTGACATAAGCGTTGTGCGGCACCTTTTTGTCCGTAGAACGGAAAAATGCCGAGGAGCCGGGAGCGCCACCGCCGGTGCCGTATTCTCTGGCTGCTGAAAGATTATTGATTTCCGGCGCCGTGATTTTGCTCTGCATATAGTGAACGCCGCCCACATGAATCAGAATCGGATCCCACTCGGTGGCAAGGGTGATATAGTAATCGCGGCAACTCCGGATGCTTCCGATACGGTCAAGCCCCTGCCAGTCGTCGATAATTGCCATCTGGCGGGACATTTCTCCTTCTTCCATGATTTCATAAAGAACCTTTGCGTTGCCGATTCCGTAGGAGGGCTGGGCAGCTTTGTCTGTGGGTACCATAACGGCAATCGGCCGCTGAGAAGCCTGAGCGGAGGATACCGGTTCCCCTGTGTAAACGCTTGCAACCTGCTCGTCCGCCAAAACCGTATCAGTTCCTGATACAGACGGCATAAAGCAGAATGCTGCGGCACAGAGTCCTGTGGTAAGCACAGTGGCAGTGAGTTTTTTCATGATTTTTTTCTTGTGCATGATAATTTCCCCTTTACTTTCTTAAGTATGTTTTTGGTTTCGTAAAGTATCATAACTCTTTGAGAGAGGGGAGTCAATGAATAATAATGGAAAACGTAAAACCGGTCTGGCCCTCTGTATTTCAATCAGGCGCAGCAGTCCGGCAGCAGGGCTTCAACGGCCTCTTTTTTCATTTTTGCAGTATTCTGATTATACAGTATAAATCGGTTTGGGGAAATAGGGCTAAAATATGAAAAAAATTAAAAAGCTATTGACTCTGACGTTGTGTCATACTTTATACTGTTTTCAGACGGGAGGGAATGAAAGCTATGAGGACAGTAAAGGAAGTCAGCAGTTTAACAGGCGTAAGTATACGTGCGCTTCATCATTATGATTCCATCGGTCTGCTGCGGCCGACGCAGGTCACGGAATCAGGGTACAGGCTTTATGACGATAAGGCGCTGGAAAAGCTGCAGATAATATTGCTGTTCAAAGAGCTGAAGTTTCCATTAAAAGAAATAAAGAAGATTCTGGATAATCCTTTCTTTGACAGGAAAAGGGCTCTGGAGCAACAAATAGGACTTCTTGTGCTGCAAAGAGAGCACATCGAGGGTCTGATAAATCTTGCCCGTGAAATACAGATAAAAGGAGTGAAGAAAGTGCTTGATTTTAACGCATTCGATACAAAAAAAATGGATGAATATACAAGGCAGGCCAGAGAAAAATGGGGAAACACAAAGGCCTGGCAGGAGTTTGAAGAAAAATCCAAAAACAGGACGTCCGTGGAGGAGCAGGCCGTGGGAAAGGAAATGATGGGAATTTTCCGGGAATTTGGCGAACTCCGGAAAAAGGAGCCCAAAGAGGGAGCTGTTCAGGAGCTGGTGCAAAAGCTCCGCGACTTTATAACGGAGCATTATTATCAGTGTACGCCTGAGATTCTGCGCGGCCTTGGAGAAATGTATGCCGGAGGAAACAGCTTTACCGACAACATTGACAGCGCGGGCGGAGAGGGAACCGCCGAGTTCGTTAAAAGAGCGATTGATGTATATTGCAGCAGGGAATAACTGGAAATGAAAGCCGGAAAGCAGCCATCTTGCCGTAAAAAGCAGGGCGGCTGCTTCTTGTTGCCTGTACCCGCCCGCTTACCGGCAGGCTTGCGGACGGCAGCCGTGACGGCGCTGCCGCAGAAATGAACGGAAATTTCGTATTGTGTTTCTCCGCCGCCGAAACTATAATAGAATCATGGGAAACGGGGAAATGTTCCTATGGCCGGGCAGGCGCCGGCAAACGAAATTTTGCATGGAATGTGCCGATGTGACAGGAGAAGAACAATGAATTACGAAGAAAAACACAAAATGATGATAGAAACGCCAATCAGCCGCCTGATACCCAGACTGGCAGTTCCGACTATAATCAGCATGCTGATAACCTCCATATATAATATGGCGGATACTTTTTTTGTGAGCCAGTTAAGTACAAGCGCTTCCGGAGCGGTAGGCGTGAATTTTTCCCTGATGGCAATGATTCAGGCGATTGGATTTACGCTTGGTATGGGAAGCGGCAACTATATGTCAAGAATGCTGGGGGCAAAGGAGCAGGAAAAGGCGCAGAGGGCATGTTCCACGGCGGTTTATACGGCTTTTGTGTTCGGACTTGCGCTGGCGGTTCTGGGGATTGCCAATATTAACGGTCTTGTGCGCGCTCTTGGTGCAACGGAAACCATTGCTCCGTACGCGAAGGATTACGGGAAATACATACTGATTGCCGCGCCCTATATGACGGTGTCCTTTGTATTTAATAACCATCTGCGCTCTCAGGGAAACGCGGCGCTTTCCATGATAGGAATCACCACCGGCGGCGTGCTGAACGTGATTTTGGACCCTGTCCTTATTTTCGGCTTTCATATGGGGATTTCGGGCGCGGCAATCGCTACGATTTTCAGCCAGTTTGTGAGCTTTACGATTTTGCTGGTTCTGGTGATTCGCTCGAAAAATGTGCTAAAGCCGCTGCCGAAATATTATACCTTTAAAGGCTGGGTATATAAAGAAATACTCTCCGCCGGTATGCCGACCCTGGGACGCCAGGGACTTGCCAGCGCGGCTTCCGTTCTCTTAAATGTGGCGGCTTCGGGCTTCGGGGATGCGGCGGTAGCGGCAATGTCCATTGTCACGAGGATTATGATGTTTATCAATTCTGCGCTGATTGGATTCGGACAGGGCTTTCAGCCCGTGTGCGGGTTTAACTTCGGGGCGAAAAGATATGACAGGGTGCTTGAGGCTTACTTTTTCTGCCGGAGGGTGGCGCTGGTCTTTCTGCTGATTATGGGCGTGGTGATGTTTGCGGTTTCCACACCGATAATGCGGCTTTTCAGGAGAGAGGACGCGGAGGTTATACGCATAGGCGCTCTGGCGCTGAAAATGCAGTGCTGTCTGCTGCCCTTTCAGGCATATTCCATTATCGGAAACATGCTGACCCAGTCGATTGGCTACAGCTTCCGGGCGACTCTCACCGCAATCAGCAAGCAGGGATTGTTTTTTATCCCGGCGATTCTGATTCTGCCGGAAATTTTCGGGGTGACGGGGCTACAGCTTGCCCAGCCGGTGGCGGACGGACTCACCTTTCTGTTAACGCAGGCCATTGTGATGATGGTGGTGAAGGAGCTGAAAGAGATGGCGGCGGCAGAAAAGGCGGCTGTCTGAAGGGGGCTAAAGTCACGGAAAGTATTTGCAGCTTCTGTCAGCAATTCCCCACAAACACATTTTTTAAATATTTTCCGGCAATATCCGCAAGGCGGTATACTTGCGCTGTATCTGTGGCGCTTCGGTCGGTCATGCGGTATCTCGGGAAAAAGCGGGTGACATGGAGGGGAATTTCCGGGGAGACGGAAGCAATCCATGCGGCTTCTTCCTCCATTTCCTCCAAACTGTCGTTTTCACCGGGCACAATCAGGGTGGTGAGCTCTATGTGGCGCCGGGCGGAAGAATGAAGAATAAATTCCTTTACGGCGGCAAGGCTTCCACCGAGCTTCCGATAATATTCCTCCCGAAAGCCTTTCAAATCAATATTCATGGCGTCTATAAAGGGCAGCAGCTCGTCGAGAACCGAAAGGGAGGCCGTTCCGTTTGTGACCAGCACGTTTTTCATGCCGGCCTCATGTACCAGTCTTGCGGTATCGCGCACATATTCCCAGCCCACAAGGGGCTCGTTGTAGGTAAAGGCCACGCCGATGTTCCCGGCCTTCCTGAAAGCAAGGGCACGGGCGGTAAGCTCTTTGGGAGACATATAAACGGTTTCCCCCGAAGAAAAATCCGCCATGGAAATTTCATGGTTCTGGCAGAAGGGGCATTTCAAATTACAGCCGTAGCTTCCAACAGAGAGGATTTTACTTCCGGGGTAAAACATGTTTAAGGGCTTTTTTTCAATGGGGTCGAGAGCCATGGAGGTTATCCGTCCATAGCTTTCACAGCGGATGACTCCGCCGTCGTTTAGTCTTGCCCGGCACAGGCCCTTTTGTCCCGGCCCGAGAAGACAGTGATGAATACAGGATTTACAGATGATTTTCATATTCCGGATACCGCATATGCCGGACGAAAAAGGCGCCGGCATATGCTGTTTTGGTGGGTTCACAATAGTTTCAAAAATGCCGAATCACTTCAAAGCGTTCCAGCTCCACGGGTTCCCTCTCGCCGATTCCGGCTTTGCGTCTGGCAATGGCAAGCTGTTCCTCCACGGTATCTACGCCCTCCAGATTCGGGAGAAGCAGCCCCCGCCTCTGGCCATTGGTGACCACAACGCCATATTTTATCACGTCCAGCAGAGCCGGGGAATCAATTTTTTCCATATCACCCAGCACGTCCACACTGATGGTAAGCATGTCGAGCTCCGCGGGCTCCACGGGGGCAAATCTCGGGTCGTTCGAGGAAGCGCTGACGGCGTTGTGAATAATTTCCTCGGCAACGGAGGGGCGGGTGGCGGAAAGGGTTCCGATGCAGCCCCGTAGGCTTCCCTCCTTTTTGATGGAGACAAAGACGCCGGCCTTTTTGAGATGCATTTCTTCCGGCAGCTTTTCCGGCAGGCTGATAATTTTTCCCGTGCGCACATATTTCTCGATGGTTTTCCGGGCAAGCCTGACGTAGGCATCCTCAAGCTCCAGTCCCCCGGCAATTTTACTGCGCTCCGCTTGTTCATAACGCGCCTTGAAATCCCGCTCCCTGTCCTCGCCGCAGACTTTGTAACAGCAGACGCCGTATCCCACGCCGAAAGGCCCCTCGTAGGAAAGGCGCTCTGCCTCCACCTTTGTCTTATCCAGCGCGCCGGCCATGACAGTAAAGGAGCGGTGCCCGCATTCGCCGGCTTTTTCACAGAAATCCTCCGTAAAATCAAAGAGAGCGCCAAAATCCCCTTTTCCCATAATCTCCATAATCCGGCTGTCATATTCGGGGCCTTCCTTCCGGTAGCCGTAAGGGCCGTCGTATTTCAGCCTGTGGGATAAGTCGCCGCTGGCAATCACCACGGTTTCCCGGTTAAGTAAGCCGGCGGTTTCCTTAAGGGCCTGCCCAAGCTCATAGTGAGTGGTGAGGGCGCAGCCGGAGAGTCCGATTCGCACAAGCAGGTAATCTTTCCAGTATTTATTTATAAAGTAAAGTGGAACCATGGCGCCGTGGTCTAACGCCCGCTCGCGCTGTCCCATGGTTCCGGCGGGAAGATTTCTTTTTTCCGCCAGAAGGCAGAGCTTTTCCACAAATTCGGTATCGTAGGCTGCCGTCATTTTTACATGGCCGGCCCGAAACCTTCCAAAATTGCCTTCGGCTTCTTTTCCGGGAGAAATGTGAAAATAATCCGCATACATTGTCTGGTGGGGCGAGATGAGGACAATGGTTTCGGGCTTTTGCGCGCCGATTCGCCGGGCAACCTCGTGGTAAGCGTCTGTCGTTTTCTGAATAGCTCCCTCCTGTCCGTTCCCGATATCCGGTATGATAAGGGGCGGATGGGGAACCATGAATGCTGCGTTTATTCCCATGGATTTTTTCTCCTTTCTTCTGCGGTTTTCTGGTTTTCCTTTATAAGAAAATTGTAAAGTGGATGGAAAGGCATGTCAAGGAAAAAAGCCGGTAGATGCTTCGGCAATCCTATGGTATACTATTAGAAAACATTGAGAAATGAAAAAAACCGGAGGAGTAAAATTATGGGTTTTTCGTTAGAACTGAATGTGCCAGTGCTTACCGTATTTTTGCAGGGGCTTGTGAGCTTTTTTTCACCCTGCGTGCTTCCGCTGATTCCCCTTTATATGGGATATCTGTCGGGAGGAACCGGGCGGATGGGCGAAGACGGGAAAATGCATTATGAACGGAAAAAGGTGATGCTGAACACGTTGTTTTTCGTTCTGGGAGTCAGCTTTGCGTTTTTGCTTTTGGGCCTTGGAATGACGGCGCTGGGGCGTTTTTTTAACAGTAATCAAATGCTTTTTGCCAGAATCGGCGGGATTCTGGTCTTTGGCTTCGGACTATATCAGCTTGGCGTTTTCGGACAGTCGAAAATGCTTGGAAGGGAGTACAGGCTGCCTTTTAAGCTGGACGTGATGGCAATGTCGCCGGTAACGGCGCTTGTCCTTGGATTTACTTTCAGCTTTGCATGGACTCCCTGTGTGGGGCCGGCGCTGGCAAGCGTACTGATTATGGTAGCCTCCGCCTCCACAAAGATGACGGGGATTATGCTGATTGGCGTTTACACTGCCGGGTTTGTGCTACCCTTTCTGGCGGTGGGGCTGTTTACCGCTTCTTTGCTTGACTTTTTCAAAAAGCACAATCAGGTGGTGAAGTATACGGTAAAAATCGGCGGCGTCCTGATGCTGCTTATGGGCGTGCTTATGTTTACAGGCAAAATGAATTCCGTTACGGGATATCTGTCGCAGATGTCTTCGCCAAAGCAGCAGGACGCGCCGGACGGGACGCAGAAACCGGAGGAAGGCGATGCCGGTAAGGACGTGGCAGGAGAAGCCGGAAGCGCCGGAACCGGAGACAAAGCCCAGGCAGACGATGGAGCGCAGGGGAATGACGAAGCCCGGACGGATGCCAAAAGCCCGGATGGCGGCGCCGAAGCAGAAGAAGCCGAAGCCGGACAGCTTCCACCGGCCATAGATTTTACGCTGACGGACCAGTATGGGAACAGCCATACCTTATCCGATTATAAGGGGAAAACGGTATTCCTTAATTTCTGGGCAACCTGGTGTCCTCCCTGCCGGGCGGAAATGCCGGATATCCAGAAAATCTATGATTCCTATAAGGAAAACGGGGACGATTCGCTGGTGGTTCTGGGCGTGGCGTCTCCCGGCCAGGGGCAGGAGGGCTCTTTGGAAGAGGTTGCCGGTTTCCTTGAGGAGAACGGTTACACTTATCCGGTGCTCATGGATACCACAGGTGAACAGTTTGCGGCATACGGCGTATATGCGCTGCCCACCACCTTTATGATTGACAGGGACGGCAATGTATTCGGCTATGTCAGCGGGCAGCTTACGGAAGAAATCATGCTGGATATTATCAGGCAGACGATGGAAGGCCGGCGTTCCTGACCTTTGACGGAAAGGAAAGTGTGAGGCTGCGGCAGGAGAGAGGGCAGGCCTGGGCGAAGCGCCAGGGGAACCAGGGAGGTACAAATGATACTGGAACAAATTGAGATATTAAGAGATTTGACTTTCTGGTCGATTTTACTCAGGATGATGCTGGCTATGACTCTTTCAGGGATTCTGGGATATGAGAGGGAAAAAAGGCACAGGCCGGCGGGCTTCCGCACCTATCTTGTGGTATGCCTGGGCTCTACGCTGGCAATGATGGTAGGGCTTTATGTGGCGCAGTATACGGGAAGCGGAGACGCGAGCCGGATTGCCGCCCAGGTTATCAGCGGCATCGGCTTTCTGGGAGCCGGCACGATTCTCGTCACCAGGCAGAATCAGGTAAAGGGTCTGACAACGGCTGCCGGGCTGTGGTCAATGGCATGTCTCGGGCTTGCCATAGGGGCGGGCTTTTATACCGGCGCTTTCGTAGGTTTTGCGGCGATTTGGGTGTCCATCAGGTTTTTACATATTGTGGACAGACATCTGTACTCCAATCTGGTGACTTTATATGTGGTGTTTGAAAAAAACGGAGACGTCAGCCGTTTCCTCACATTTGCAAGGGAAAAGGGCTGCGTAATCGAGCATCTGGAAATGACAAGGATAAAGGACAGTCAGGACAAAGGGACAATTTCAGCCAATATTGTGCTGTGTTTTAAGGAAAAAATGACGTACGCCCGCATCGTGGAGGAATACGGGGCGCTGGAGGGCGTTGTTTTTTTGGAAATGCTGTAGAGTTCAGGTTATTTTTTATTGCTTTTCAGAAAAAAAATAGTTATACTAATCTGGTGTAGATAAGGTTTGGTAAAATGTACTTAAGGGGGGCATTGATGAGTTTACTTAAGAAACTGTTTGAGCCGGTAGATATGACGGAAGGTTCTCCCTGGCAGAAAATTGTATTATTCACGGTTCCCATGCTTGTAGGCAATATTGCCCAGCAGCTTTACAATACGGTGGACAGCGTTGTGGTTGGTAATTATGTGGGGGATAATGCCCTGGCGGCAGTAGGAAGCGCAGGGCCTATTTTGAATCTCCTGATTGTCCTGTTCGTGGGTATCAGTGTGGGCGCGGGCATTATGGTGTCCCAGTATTTCGGCGCCAGACAGAAGGAAAATCTGTCAAGGACAATCGGAAACTGCATTACGCTGACGGCGATTGCGACTCTGTTTGTGATGGTGGCCGCTTCTCTTGTGGCAAGACCGCTTCTGGAGCTGTTAGGGACGCCCGAATCCATTATCGACTGGTGCCATTCTTATTTACTGATATTGTTTATCGGTTCGGCGGGACTTGCCTATTACAATATTCTGAGCGGAATTTTAAGAGGGCTTGGGGACTCCATGGCGGCTCTTACCTATCTGCTGGTATCGACGGTAATTAATATTGTGCTGGATTTGCTGTTTGTGGCGAAGCTCGGAATGGGCGTTAACGGCGTTGCTCTCGCAACGGTGATTGCCCAGCTGATATCCGCTGCTCTTTGTATGTTCCGGCTGATGCGGATGGCAGACATATTTGAATTGAAGAAAAGTCATTTAAAGCTTCAGAAGCAGTACACCATGAGAGTTGTACAGCTGGGGCTTCCGTCGGGGATTACCCAGGCGATTCTGTCCATGGCAATGATAGTGGTGCAGTCTCTTACAAACAGTTTCGGGGAAATGTTTATTGCCGCCAATGTCATCGTTATGCGTGTGGACGGTTTTGCCATGATGCCGAATTTTTCATTCGGCACGGCAATGACCACCTATGCCGGGCAGAATGTGGGCGCAAGGCTGGATGCCCGTGTGGATAAGGGGGCGAAGCAGGGAACATTGATTGCAATGGGAACCTCCGCCGTAATTACAGGGCTGATTCTTGTTTTCGGGAAGTCCCTCATGGGAATTTTTACGAAGACGCCGGAGCTTGTGGAACTCAGTCGCTATATGATGGGAATTCTTGCGGTGGGTTATATTGCAATGGCTGTAACTCAGAGCCTTTCCGGCGTGATGCGCGGGGCGGGCGATACGATGACGCCAATGTGGATTTCCATCGCCACGACGATTCTCATTCGTGTCCCGATTGCCTACGGAATCTCTTTCCTTACAAGGACGCCGGAGCTTCCAAACGGACGGCAGGAATGCATTTTTATATCGCTGCTCCTTTCATGGGTGCTTGGGGCGATTATCACGTTTGTGTTTTATAAGCGCGGAAAATGGAAAAATAAAGGTATATAACAGCCAGGTTACAGGATAAAAAAGGAGTTTCAGGGAATGGAAAAAAGAACCAGAAGATTTTTGTGGGGAAGCTTTGTATGCATGGTAGTGGTGTGTATCGTGGTGTTTGTAAGCCTTACCTATTTCATGTCGCAGAAAACAAACGAGTCCATTCAGGAAATCAGTCAGATTTATATGGAAGAGGTAAATACGCAGCTGCGTCAGAAATTTGCCAGTATTGCTGGGCTTAGGTTAGAGCAGGTAGAGGGAATTGTGGCTCGTGTGCCGGCGGATGCTTTTGACAGCAATGAAGATATGATTGACGAGCTGATTCTCTGTGCAGAGGTCAGGAATTTTACTTATCTGGGATTTTATACGCCGGAGGGCGGCCTCATAAAAATTCTGGGAAATGAAGTGTCTATTGCCGATAATGACAATGTGTTGATGCACCTGCAAAATAACGGAGAAATGGTAGGACAGGGTGTCGATGAGGCCGGAAATAAATTCCTTCTGCTTGGAAAAGCGGCGTCCTATCCGATGGGAGACGGAAATCAAAGTATGGCGCTTGTGGCCGGACTTTCCATGGATTACCTGAATACTGCTCTTTATCTTGACGAGACGGAGGGGAGAGTATATTCCCATATTATTGATGATGAGGGATATTTTGTTATTAGGAACGGAAGCGCTTACAGAAAAAGCTATTATGAGCGTATAGCTGAGGAATGCAGTGAATATAACGGCAAATCAGTGAAAGATTATGCGCAGGAGCTTCGCGAGGCCATTGAGTCCAATCAGATTTTCTGCGATACCATTATACTGGAGGGGGAGGAGAGAATGATTTACTGCTCTCCGATATCCGGTAATACCTCCTGGTATCTGATAAGCACCATGAGAACCCAGATACTGGATGAGGCCATAACAAAACTGGATAAAGTGCGTCTCCGGATTATGTTGTGCTCCTCGCTGGCAATCCTGCTGGTTATGTTGTTTATTTTTATCAGGTATTTTGCCCTGTCAAGGAAACAGATGATTGAGATTAACGAGGCAAAGGAGACAGCTGTGAAGGCCAATAAGGCCAAAAGTGATTTTCTTTCCAGTATGAGCCACGATATCAGGACGCCGATGAACGCGATTATCGGAATGACGGAAATTGCGCTGAAAAATATAGGGGATTCTCTTAAGACCGAAGACTGCCTTAAAAAGGTTCTGCTCTCGAGCAAGCATTTGCTGGCGCTGATTAACGACGTGCTGGATATGTCCAAAATTGAAAGCGGCAAGATGACGCTTAATATGCACCGGGTTTCCCTGAGGGAGGCTATGGGAGATATTGTAAATATTATGCAGCCTCAGGTAAAGGCAAAGAAGCAGTATTTTGATATTCTTATCAAGGATGTTCTTTCAGAGGATGTATATTGCGACGGGGTGAGACTTAACCAGATACTGGTAAATCTTCTGTCCAATGCCGTGAAATTTACGCCTGAGGAAGGCAAAATCGACGTACATATGTATCAGGAAGCCTCTCCGAAGGGCGGGGAATATGTCAGGACGCATTTTATAGTGGAAGATAACGGAATCGGTATGTCTAAGGAATTCCAGCAGAAAATATGGGATACCTTTGCAAGGGACGACAGGGAGCAGGTACAGAAAACCACCGGAACCGGGCTTGGCACCTCCATTGTAAGAAAAATCGTAGACCTTATGGGCGGAGAAATCGAGCTTACCAGCGAGCTTGACAAAGGGAGTAAGTTCCACATTACGCTGGATTTAAGGAGAGCCGAGGAGGTTGAAGAAATGAAGCTTCCCTCATGGCGTCTTCTGGTGGTGGACGATAATGAGCTTCTGTGCGCCAGTGCAGTTTCCAGCTTAACGGAGCTTGGCGTTTCCGCAGAGTGGGCATTGAGCGGAAATCAGGCGATTAAAATGGTGGAGGAACACCATACAAAAGGCGAAGACTATGACTTTGTACTGGTTGACTGGAAAATGCCGCACATGAACGGACTGGAGACGATTCATGAGATTCGAAAGAGAGTGGGGAAAGGAATTCCGGTATTTTTGATTTCCGCCTATGACTGGAGCGACATTGAAGATGAGGCCGGAAAGGTAGAAATAGAAGGGTTTATTTCCAAGCCGCTGTTTAAGTCTACATTATATACGTGTCTGAAGCACTATGCGGACAATATGGAAACATCCGACAACGAAGATGTTAATGAGGTAATTGATTTTACCGGAGCAAAAGTCCTGGTTGCAGAAGATATTGATATCAATTGGGAAATTGCGGAAGAGGTTCTTTCCGCATACGGTTTTGAGCTTGACCGTGCGGAAAACGGTAAGATTTGTGTGGAAATGTTTGAGAAATCCGAACCGGGATATTACAGCGTGATTCTGATGGATATCCGTATGCCTGTGATGGACGGTTATGACGCCACAAGGGCAATCAGGGCTTTGGATAGAACGGACAGGTATCTGCCGATTGTGGCAATGACAGCAGACGCCTTTGAGGATGACGTTCAGTATTGCATCAGTTGCGGAATGAACGCGCATGTAGCGAAGCCTCTGGATATTAAGGAGCTGATACGGGTGCTGCATAAATTTATACATGGCGAGGAAATGGAGTAAGAGGATAAAATGACTAAGAAAGAGCTGGCGGCTTTGGTGGTGGAACGGCTGAAGGAAGAATATCCCGGCGCCGAGTGCACCCTTGATTACAATGAGGCGTGGAAGCTGTTAGTGAGTGTGCGCCTTGCCGCCCAGTGTACGGACGCAAGGGTGAATGTGGTGGTTAAGGGACTGTATGAAAAGTATCCCGATGTGAATGCCCTTGCCGGTGCGCCGGTGGAGGAAATTGAGGAGATTGTAAAGCCCTGCGGACTTGGACACAGCAAGGCCAGGGATATCAGCGCATGTATGAAAGTCCTTCGGGACGAATACGGCGGAAAGGTGCCGGATGATTTTGATAAGCTGCTTAAGCTTCCCGGCGTCGGGCGTAAGAGCGCAAATCTCATTATGGGAGATGTTTTCGGAAAGCCGGCCATTGTTACGGACACGCACTGTATCCGTCTGGTGAACCGCATGGGGCTGGTGGACGGTGTGAAAGAACCTAAAAAGGTGGAGATGGCGTTATGGAAGCTGATTCCGCCTGAGGAGGGAAGCGACTTCTGCCACCGTCTGGTAAATCACGGAAGGGAAGTCTGTACAGCCAGGACAAAGCCCTTCTGCGATAGGTGCTGCCTTAACGATATCTGTATGAAGTGCGGGGTTCCTGAGCAGATAAGGTAAAAAGAATGAAATAAAAGTCCGGAAAGGTGTTGACAATTTCCGGGCTTTGTTTTACTATAATGTATGAATAGATGTTCAAATGTTTATATATTGAAAGGAGAGGATTTATTGGCGATTAACGATGTGGAATGTTGTGAGACTTTTCAGACCCACAAAGAGCTTTTAAAGGTAGTCAGCGAGAAAATGCCTGATGAGGATAAGCTGTACGACCTGGCCGAGCTTTTTAAGGTGTTTGGAGATTCCACCAGAATCCGTATATTGTATGTGCTTTTTGAAGCGGAGGTATGCGTGTGCGACCTGGCCGAGACCCTTAGCATGACGCAGTCCGCAATTTCCCATCAGCTTAAGATATTGAAGCAGTCAAAGCTGGTAAAGAGCAGGCGGGAAGGGAAATCCGTCTTTTACTCCCTGGCAGACGGTCATGTGAGAACTATTATCGCACAGGGAAGGGAGCATATTGAGGAACTGTAAAAATGGCGGGTGCACCGGAGGGCATCTGCGGAACTTTAAATAAGAAAGGAAAAAAGATGAAAAAAAAATTTAAACTGGAAGATTTGGATTGTGCTAACTGTGCCGCAAAGATGGAGGAAGCCATCAAAAAGATAGACGGCGTGAATGACGCCAGCGTCAGCTTCCTTGCGCAGAAAATGACTATTGACGCGGAGGACGGGCAGTTTGATGAAATCATGAAAAAGGTTGTTAAGGTCTGCGAAAAGGTGGAGCCTGACTGTAAGATACTGATGTGAGGAGAGTATTATGACAAAAAAACAGAAAAAAACGCTGGTCCGCATTCTTGTCTCAGCGATTCTGTTTCTGGGATTATTTATCTGCGAACATGCCGGATTGTTTGAGAATATCAGCTATCCATGGGTTTTATTCGTCATCTATCTGGTTCCCTATCTGGTCATCGGATACGACATCATTTATAAAGCGGCGAGGAACATCAGCCACGGGCAGATTTTTGATGAAAATTTCCTTATGATGATTGCCACATTTGGCGCATTTGGCGTGAGGGAATACTCGGAGGCGGTCGCGGTGATGCTTTTTTACCAGGTGGGGGAGCTTTTTCAGAGCTATGCCGTGGGAAAATCCCGTCAGTCTATCTCTGATATGATGGACATCTGCCCGGAATATGCGAACATAGAGATTGACGGCAGACTGGAGCAGGTGGAGCCGGACGAGGTTTTGGTGGGAAGTATTATTGTAATCAGGCCGGGGGAGAGAATTCCCCTTGACGGCGTGGTGACAGAAGGAGAATCCCTGATTGACACCGCCGCGCTTACCGGCGAATCGGCGCCTGTAAAGGCGGCGGCAGGCGACGGAGTTATCAGCGGCTGTGTGAATGGAAGCGGCACTTTGAAGGTTCAGGTATCGAAGGAATTTGATGATTCCACTGTGGCAAAGATACTGGAGCTGGTGGAAAATGCCAGCAGCAAAAAGGCAAAGGTGGAGAATTTCATCACGAGATTTGCCAAATATTATACGCCGGCTGTCACAATAGGCGCGGTGCTTCTGGCGGTTCTGCCGCCGCTGCTTTTGGGGGGCGGATGGGGAGAATGGATACAGAGAGCCTGTATCTTTCTGGTGATTTCCTGTCCCTGCGCGCTGGTGATTTCCGTTCCCTTAGGCTTCTTTGGGGGAATAGGGGCGGCCTCCAGGATTGGCGTTCTGGTTAAGGGAAGCAATTATCTGGAAGCGGTTGCGGAGATGACGACGATTGTCTTTGACAAGACAGGAACCTTGACGAAAGGGGAGTTTAAGGTTCAGGAAGTTTTGCCGGATGGCTGTACAAAAGAAGATCTTCTGGAGATGACTGCCCTTGGAGAAGGCTTTTCCAGCCATCCTATTGCGGGCTCTATTAAGGAAGCCTATGGAAAAGAACCTGACATGAACAGAGTCGGGCAGGCGGAGGAAATCGCCGGCCATGGAATCTGTGTGCAGGTAGACGGCGCGGAAGTGCTGATTGGAAATGAAAAGCTCATGAAAGCGAAAGGGATTGCATTTATTCCCTGCCAGAGCGCGGGAACCATCGTATATGTGGCCCGGGAAGGGAAAAGCTGCGGCGCGATAGTAATTTCAGACAGCGTCAAGGACGGGGCAAAAGAAGCAATCCGCGATATGAAGCAGGTTGGAGTAAGAAAATGCGTGATGCTGACCGGCGACCGCTTAAAAGCAGCCGAGGCAGCGGCAGGCGAGCTTGGCATCGACGAGGTGCATGCGGAGCTTCTGCCCGGGGATAAGGTTTCCATCGTGGAACAGCTCCTGGCGGTTCAAAAGGAAAAGGAAAGACTGGCCTTCGCCGGTGACGGTATCAATGACGCTCCGGTGCTGACCAGAGCCGACATCGGAATCGCCATGGGAAGCATGGGAAGCGATGCGGCTATTGAAGCAGCGGATGTGGTGCTGATGGATGACGACGTGAGGAAGATTGCCTCTGTGGTGAAAATATCCAGAAAAACCCTCCGCATCGTGAAGCAGAATATCGTGTTTGCGCTGGGCGTCAAGGCGCTGGTGCTGATTCTGGGCGCTTTCGGAATGGCCAATATGTGGGAGGCCGTATTTGCGGATGTGGGAGTGTCGGTGATTGCAATTTTGAACGCAATGAGGGCGCTTAAGGAATAGGAGAGAAGTATAAATGAAGCGCAGCTTTTTCATCGGAATATTTACTATAAGTATTTTCATCCTGTTTTCCCTCCCTGTTTCTGCCCGTGAAAACGAGGATTCCCGCGGGATTTCGGCGGCTTTTGAGGATTATCGGGAGCGTCTTTTACAGCCGCAGTGGCAATGGGAGATAGAAGGGGCCGGATTTGAGGTGGCGTGGGAGCAGGCTTTTCCCATAGAAATGGAGGGCTCCGGGGAAGTCGTTATGATTCCCGCCATAGAAGAAGAGTATCATCGGCTGGCGCTCTTTTTTGCGGAAGCAGGCGGAAGGATTGTATACAGAACAGACCAGCTTGAGGTAAACAGCCGCAACAGGGGCGAGCTGGCTGCGCCGGTAAGAGAGCTTAATGCGGTTTCCTTTCAGGATATTAACAGGGACGGGCTTACGGATATTGTGATGATTGTCACCTGCGTGAATAAAAAGGGCGATTATGCGGGAAAACCTTATAAAATCGGGGAAGCGCTGTTTCAGGGAGAGCAGGAGTTTTACCGGGATTACCGGCTTTCGGACAAGATTAACCGCTTTGGCATGAATAAGAGCGTGGAAAGCATCGTGTCCTTTGTCCGGGACGGAAATTCCACAGAGTTCCTCTATACGGCGGCAACCAGGCAGGAGCTTGTTGACAACGGTTTTCACATTATCAGCGAACAGTGTTATTACAGGCAGTTTGAAAAGCTTGGAAGGCTCGAGGTGGTGCCGGGGACTTACACCATGGCCAGCTTTGCAACCTTTATGATTTATCTGGTTAATGAACAGGGGTACATTGTGTGGAGCTTTCAGCCCATGGGGGAATATGAAAATCTTTATGCGCTGAAGGGAATCACCTGCAGGGATATTGACGGAGACGGGATGAAGGATATTCTGGTGCTTGCCCGTTACAGCAGCGGAGACGATGATAACGAGCTGGTGGTAAAAAGCGACTATGACATTTATTACCAGAGAACAGGTGGATTTTACGAAGATACAGAGGTGAAACGCCGGTATAAGTGCAGGGATGAGGATACGGTGTCGGAGCTGGTGGAGAAGGCCAGAAGGTACTGGGGCTGGCAGGGCAAAGGGAGTTAAAAATGATAAAAATACTCATAGTAGATGATGAAAAGGCGATTTGCGATTTGATTGATTTGAATCTTTCGACCTCGGGGTATCATTGCAAGGCGGTGCAGAACGGGCTTGAGGCCATTGATTTGATAGAAAAGGAAAACTTTGATTTGGTGCTTCTGGATATTATGCTTCCGGGGGCGGACGGGTTTGACGTGATGGAGTATATCAGGCCGTTGCAGGTTCCCGTGATTTTCATTACCGCAAAGCATGAAGTGAAGGACAGGGTAAAGGGGCTTAAGCTGGGAGCGGATGATTATCTGGTAAAGCCCTTTGACGTGGTAGAGCTGACAGCCAGGGTGGAGGCTGTGCTTCGGCGGTATCACAAGACGGAGCGGGAGCTTACGGCAGGCGATGTGGTGGTGGACGTGGAGGCGCGGAGAGTCTTAAAAGAGGGGAAACCGGTGGTTCTCACCAACAAGGAATTCGGCCTTCTGGTGCTGTTTATTCAGAATAAAAATATTGCCCTGTTTCGGGAGACGCTGTATGAAAAGGTATGGGAGGATGAGTACATCGGCGACAGCCGTACCCTGGACCTTCATGTACAGCGGCTTCGCAGGAAGCTGGGCTGGGAGCAGAATCTGGTGGCAGTTTACAAGGTGGGATACCGGTTAGAGGTGCCGCAATGAAATTTTCTTCAAAGCTTTTGCTGTGTACAATTATTGTACTTGCCCTGGCGCTGGGGTTCTCGGGATTTTATATTGTAAATTATGTGTTTGAGACCTCTCTTGCCAGAGAAGCCGGGCAAGCGCTGGATGAAAACAGTATCCTTTGCTTTGCCTTTGAAACGGCTGCCCTGAATGTACCGGCCAAGTACGACGTGCTTCAGGACAGAACCGTAGGGCAGATAGCTTCTAATCTGGAATCCGGCGGTCAGGGGAGCGGACGTATGCTGCGGATTTCGGATGAGGAAAAAAGCGTTCTGTATGCGGGGGACGGGTTTGAAGCCGACGAAGCGCTTTTAGAACTCACAGACGAGAATACCAGAACCTATCGCACAATTTTGTTAAACGGGCGTTATTACATACAGACCGGAAGTACTTTTCATGCGCTGGACAGGGTCTTGTATCTGGAAACGCTGCGGGACGTGTCAGAGGTTTTCAGCGAGCGGGAGCTGGGCTTTAGGGTTTACCGCCGGGTTACGATTATCATACTGATTCTGGGAATGGTAATTATGTATCTGATTTCTTTTCTGCTGACGAAGCCCATCCGTCTTTTGACCCGGGCGACCAAACGGATGGCGGCGGGGGATTACGACTACCGGGCAAGGACTGTCAGCAGCGATGAGTTAGGGCAGCTTACCCTTGATTTTAACCATATGGCGGAGGCTCTGGAGGAAAATATTAATAAGCTGGAGGATGAGATTCAGGCCAGGGAGGACTTTGTCGGGGCTTTCGCCCATGAACTGAAAACGCCTCTCACAGCAATTATCGGTTATGCGGATATGCTGCGTTCCAGACAGATGGATGAGGAAAAAAGTCTTTTGTCAGCCAATTACATTTATAAGGAAGGAAAAAGACTGGAGGCTATGTCCATCCGGCTTTTGGAGATTATGGTTACCCGGCATGGGCAGGCGCAGTTCCAGGAGGTTTCGGCGGAAACTCTGTTTCTTTATCTGCATGATATGTTTACCCCGAATGAGAGTATGGAATTTATTTATTCCTACGACCAGGGAACGGTCTGGGCGGAGAGTAACCTGATTATTACGGTTCTGATTAATCTGCTGGACAACGCCTGCAAGGCTTCGGAGCCGGGAAGTACCATAGAAATCAGGGGACGGCAGGAGGAGAAAGGATACCGTTTTATCATAAGGGACTACGGAATAGGGATTCCCAAAGAGGAACTTTTGAAGATTACCAAGGCTTTTTACATGGTGGACAAGTCGAGGGCGAGGAGCCGGAACGGGGCAGGTCTGGGGCTTGCCTTATGTACGGAAATCCTCTCTCTTCATAACAGCGTGCTTGAAATAGAAAGCACGCCGGGCGAGGGAACCGGAATCAGTTTTGTGCTGCAAAATCAGAAGGAGGAGGGGCATGAAGAAACAGACGATTAATATTGTGCTTCTTTTGGCGGCGGTTTTGATAATGTCAGCCTCTATCTGGGGACCGGAGCTGCTTGCAGATTACAAGGACCGGACGGTGCTTGATAAAATTACCGCGCAGATTTCCGAAACGGAAGGGGCAGGCTACCGGTATGCCTTAAGCGCCAATGAAAAGCTGTTTATTCTGTCAAAGTGTTTAAACGGACAGTCGCTCCCTGAAAGCGAGCAGAGCGCTTTGACCAGGGAGCCAAAGGAAGATGCTGCCGGCTATCAGGAGCTGGAAGGAACCTACGCTTTTGTGGTAAATCACAGGGGACCCACCGGAAAGGAAATCACAAACGAGGAGATATTTTCCACGTGCAACGGAATGCTCTCTGCCTTAAAGGAGATGGAGATTCTGCCGGAAACCTTAAAGGAGGTGGACGGCAAGGGCTACGAGGCGGTGCTTTACTCTGCTATTGATGTTCTTGAGCCCCGCAACAATGTGGCTGTGTGGAAGGTCAGCTTTTCCATGAACAAAAGGAACGTAGACAGGTCAAACCGCCTGATTGACGCCTATCTGGATGCGGACGATGGAAAAATCTATGAGTTTTACGCCAGAACCGACAGAAAATGGGAGGATATCGATGCGGATGAAATGATAGAAAAATGGAGCCAATATATGGGGCTTGAAAGCCCCGAGCCCTACGAGACGGATAATCCGCTTTCGGAGGCCACGCCCCATTATAAGAAGTATATGTTTTCCGGGCCGGACGGCGAGAGAACCATCGTGACCATCGGGTTTTATGAGGGAATTAACGAGCTGTTTTTAAAGATTTCCAAATGATGCAACTTTGATACAACTTTGATGAAAAAATGATGCACCCCTTTTGTAGACTTGAAAGAGTAAAGAAGAATACAAAGGAGCATCATTTTTTATGTATACAAAAGAAAATCTGTGCGGGGGCGCCATAAGAAGGAAAAGTATAAGAGGGTGGGGGTATTCTCTGGCGGCGGCGCTGTTTTTAATTTTCATGGCTGTGATTTTTCTGGCGGCAAAATGGCCGGAGGAAGGGCTGCGGAAGCTGACGGCGGAGACCATGGAGGCAAAAGGCCAGGCCTGGGAGCTGCTTCGGATTTCGGAAAAGGACAGGCAGCTGTGGAAGGAAAAGTTTCTGCCGCCTCTTATAGCTATTGACGCCGGTCACGGGGGAGTGGACAGCGGATGTCTTGGAAACGGCAAAAAGGTAATGGAAAAGGATATTAATCTTGAAATTTCCTGTCTTGTGCGGGAGAAACTGGAGAAAAAAGGCTTTCGGGTCATGATGCTGAGGGAGACGGATGAATTTCTGGAAAAGGAAGACAGGGCAGAGCTTGCAAACAGTTACCAGGCGGATGCGTATGTCAGTATTCATCAGAACACCTACGAGGGGAAGGACAAAAGTATCGGAGGGATTGAAACCTGGTACGACGGCGGAGACGGGACACGGGACAGCAAAACCCTTGCAGAGTGTGTACACAGGGAGGCAATAAAGAGCACCGGGGCAGTGGAAAGGTCGTTGATTGACAGCGACAAACTTTACGTGCTGAGTAAAACTCTGATGCCGGCATGCCTGATAGAGACAGGCTTTCTGTCGAACCTGGAGGAATGCCGCAGACTGACTGACCCGGCTTATCAGGAGAAGCTGGCGGAGGGGATTGCGGAGGGGATTACGGAGTATTTCCGGCAGAACTTATCCGGCGGAGCCTGATGCGATAAAAGAGTAAAACAATTTTGCATAATATCTCCAATTTCATCCATAATAATCCCATGGTGGACAAAGTTCGAAGGAGCTGTGTCTGCTCAAAAGAAACAATGAAGCGGAACTTTAAATGGAGGTATTATGGATGGCAGCAGATTTTAAAAACAGCGTAACAAAGGATAACCTGATGAGAGCCTTTGCCGGGGAAAGCCAGGCGAGGAACCGTTACATCTTTGCGGCGCAGCAGGCCAAAAAGGCAAAGCTGCAGGTAATCGAATCTGTTTTTACTTACACGGCAAATCAGGAGATGGCTCATGCGAAGGTTTTTTATAACCATTTGAAGGAGCTTGCCGGGGAGACAATTCATGTGGACGGCGGTTATCCCGTGGACATTTCGGAGGATATCGGAAAGCTTCTGCGTATGGCGCAGCACAACGAGTATGAGGAGCATGACAGTGTCTACAAAGCCTTCGGGGAAAAGGCCAAAGAGGAAGGCTTTATGCAGGTGGCAAATTCCTTTTTTATGATTGCCGAAATTGAAAAAATGCACGGCGACCGTTTTGGCAGGTTTGCGGAACTGCTGGAAAATAAAGGATTGTTTATGGAAAACGGGATAACAAAATGGATTTGCTTAAACTGCGGGTATGTCTGGGAGGGCGACGGAGTGCCGGAGAAGTGTCCCGTATGTTACCATGGGAAAGGATATTTTATCAGACTGGACGAGTCTCCTTTTGAAAGATGATTTCTTAACTATTTCATAATTCTGTGTCAGGCAATTGACATTTGTCTTTGACTGTGAATATAATAAAAGCCATCAGGGAAAAGAAGTTTGTTTGATTACGGAAAGTGAAACGGAATGAAAAAGAAAAGATGGCTGGCTGAGCTGATTCTATGGGGAATGTTTATTTTTATGGTTGCCGCAGTAATGTATATTTCTTTCCAGAACGGAGAGGAAAGTAAGGCGGCCGGAAAGCAGCTCCTTGCAACTTTCACGGGAATAAAGGATTCGGAAAAGCTGTACGGTCAGGGACAGAGGGACGAGCTGATGTATCTTCTGCGCCAGAGCGGAAGAGTACTGGCTTTTCTTGCAATAGGAATGGTGGGAACGCTGACGATTCATGTCACCTGTGTGAAATGCGGATGGTTTTTAAAAACAGTGATTGCCGCCGCTGTTTTGCTGCCGATTGCCTGTTTTACGGAAAGAATGAAAATCTATATTCCGTCCAGACATTACAGCTATGAGGAAATGCTGATTAGTATTGCCGCGGCGATGGCGGGGCTTTTGATAGTAAGCCTGTTCCTGCTTCTGGTCAGGATGATTAAAGGTCTGTCTCATCTGAAAACCACGGCTGATGCGGGTTGAGATGCCGGTGCGGGCAAAAATGCGAAGTACGGCGGCGCCGGCGTTTGTCAGAGAAGTGCAATATCCAAAAGGGCAGTTTCCTGAAATGGATAACTGCCCAATAAATTGAAAAAGTGACTTATCTATAAACGTTCCGTAAATTTCTCCTCACAGTATTTGCACCGGTAAACTTCTTTTTCCTCATCTGCCAGTACAAAAATATGGGGAAGTTCCTGCTCGATGGAAGTGATGCATCTGGGATTTTTGCACCGGATGACGTTTTTTATCTCCTTCGGGAGCATCAGCTCCTTTTTCGATACGATTTCCCCGTCCTTGATAACGTTGACGGTGATGTTGTGGTCAATGAAAGCAAGGACGTCCAGATTCAGCATGTCAATGTCGCATTCCACTTTCAGGATATCCTTTTTACCCATTTTGTTGCTTCTGGCATTTTTGATGATTGCAACGGTACAGTCCAGCTTGTCCAACTGCAGATGATGATAAATGGAAAGACTTTTTCCGGCCTTGATGTGGTCAAGGACGAAGCCTTCTTCGATTTTTCCTACGTTAAGCATATACCTGCTTCCTTTCTGTTTATAGTTCCTTTTTGATTTCAGTTTCCGTATTACACATGAATACCGAGCAGGGTCAGAATCAGCGCCATTCTCACATAGACGCCGTATTGCACCTGTTTAAAATAGGCAGCCCGGGGGTCGTCGTCGATTTCCACTGAGATTTCGTTGACTCTGGGAAGGGGATGGAGCACCAGCATATCGGGACCGGCAAGCTCCATTTTAGCCTTATCCAGAATGTAAAAATCCTTCAGTCTCACATAATCCTCTTCATTGAAAAAGCGTTCCTTCTGTACCCTCGTCATGTATAAAAGGTCAAGCTTCGGCATAATGGCCTCCAGACGGATAACCTCCTCGTAGGGAATGTTTCTGTCATTCAGCATTTCCGTTACATAATCGGGAACCATTAGTTCTCTTGGAGATATGAAAATGAACTTGACTCCTTCATAACGGGCGAGCGCGTTAATCAGGGAATGGGCGGTACGTCCGAATTTTAAATCGCCGCACAGGCCGATGGTAAAATTGTTAAGACGTCCCTTCAGGGAACGGATGGTCAAAAGGTCGGTCAGGGTCTGGGTAGGATGCTGATGCCCGCCGTCTCCGGCGTTGATAACCGGAATGGAGGATTTGCCGGCGGCTACCATGGGAGCGCCCTCCTTGGGGTGGCGCATGGCGCAGATATCGGCAAAGCAGGAAATGACCCGGATGGTATCCGACACGCTTTCACCCTTGGCAGCCGAGGATGAGGCGGCGTCGGAAAAACCGATAACGCTTCCGCCGAGATTGAGCATGGCGGCCTCGAAGCTCAGCCTTGTCCGGGTGCTTGGTTCATAAAAGCAGGTGGCAAGCTTTTTACCGTGGCAGGCGTTTTTATATTGGTCCGGGTTTGCCTCTATGTCGTTTGCAAGGTCAAAGAGGCGGTCAAGCTCATCCACAGAAAAATCAAGCGGATTCATAAGATGTCTCATAGTGTGATTGCTCCTTCCGTAGTTGTACTCAGTCGGACGGGGAAGATTTCTTATCCCGTCCGCTGAACGCGGCGTTTGCCGGATGTAAGCGCAGGCACTCCGCCGGGCTTATCACAATAAGCCGACTTGCGAAGCGTGGCGGCGTTTGTTGCCTGCGCATAAAAAATCGAAGAGAATAACCTCTTCGATTTGTCAGCTTTGAAATGATAATAAATCCTCCACAGGTTTTCTTCTGGGAGCGGCAGGTTCCTCGTCGGGATAACCTACGGGAATAAGTGCGGCAAGAATCCTGTCCTCGGGAAGATTTAATAAAGAAGCCGCTTTAGCTTCGTCAAAAATACCCATAATCACGCTTCCAATCCCCTTATCCCAGGCGGCAAGACAGAAAGTCTGTGCGGCGATTCCGGCGTCGAATACCTGCCAGTCAGCGCCCTTGGAGGTGGAAAAAGAGCCGTCGCGCTCAAAACCGCTTCTTCCTTTGATAAAGGTAACGGCAATGAGCATGGGCGCCCGGGCAATAATTTCTCCGTTTCCGGGATAAGCGGAAGTGCACTCGGCGCCGATTTTATCCTTTAACTCTCCCTCGACCGCAATATAACGTGCAATCTGCGTATGCTTCCAGCTTGGTGCATAGGAAGCGGTTTCTACAATTTCAGAAAGTAACGCATGGTCTACGGGCTGGTCTTTAAACTTGCGTATGCTTCTGCGTTCTCTGATACATTCCTTTGCGTTCATAAAAAGTCCTCCTGTTATTAATTCCGTATCTCCTGATTTCCAACATCATATCATATCATGGATAATCTTTCAATCGGGGAAATCCGTAAATTGTTTTCCGCTTTTCTAACGCTTTTGAAATTTGACATTTTGAGAAATTGCATATATACTTTATTCTTAAGTAAGCGAAATGAAGTTCTGATGGAGGAAAAGATGGCGACAGAGTATACAGAGAGAAAAAGATGGCTGTTTTTCGGACTGCCTTTTACTTTTACGAAATATACTATCGGGGAAAATATCATCACGGTAAACACGGGCCTTTTCAGGAAGGTGGAGAATGATTGTTACATGTATAAGGTGCAGGATGTGGAGTTAATCACGTCCCTGGCGGAGCGGCTTGTGGGCGTTGGAACCATAGTATGCCATACGGGGGACACCACTCATCCAAGGCTTGAGATTGTACATATCAAAAATGCAAAAGAAATCAAAAATTTTATTCTGGAGGCTTCTGAGGAGGCAAGGATGAAAAGGCGTACCTTAAGCACCTTTGACATCGGCGCTCAGCCGGATGATATGACCGGAGGAGACTGGGACGAATAGAAAAGCCACGAGGCGGTATGACTTGTCATATCGCCTTATTCTATAAGTGCGGCGGCGTTTGCTGCAATAAGCCGGTTGGCGAAGCCAGACAGCGTTTGCTGTTATCGGGAGCCGGATTTGGGGGGAGATAAAATCTGTTCAAACAAAAGTCCGGCGAAGAACCAGTTCGGAAAGTAGTCAAGACGAACCACCTTTCTGATATGCCAGCGGGAACGCTCATAGTTCCAGGGGCAGAGCTTCCGGCAGGACAAAAAACGTCCTGAAAGATATTCCCCGATGAAAATGCAAAAGGCGTAAATGCTTCCGCGCAGAAAAAGGGGCAGATTTTTCAGCACTTTAAACACGGGCGCAAGCAGGCATACGCTTCCGTAAATGGGAAACATCCAGAGGGAAGTGCGGCCAAAGAGCCGCATATCGCGCTTTCTGAAGGAATCAAGGGCGGTAAAGATGATTTCAAGACACCATCCGAGAAGCGCGCATTTAAAAAAATTTTTTAAGAATAATTTCATCATACTGTCAGTATGAGAGAAAACAGCGGGATTTATGCACAGTTTATGAAAGTATGACAAAAGAATGGCAGGAGCGCGGCAGAAGCATGGCTTTGAAGCGCCGTGTTTTGAAAAGCCGGGCAGAAAATTTCCGGCAGGAAAGGGGAACGGGAATGACGGAAAAAAACGGAGAGAATTTGATGGGGGAAGAAGGCAAAGCATCTGAAAAAGGCGCAGGGGCAAAGGCTGTCATGTCATATCAGGAAACCATGGAATATGTGGAGGAGCTTGGCATATACGGCAGCGTGCCGGGGCTTACCAACATGGAAAACCTCTGCGAAAAGCTGGGTAACCCGCAAAACGAGCTGTCCTTCATTCATGTTGCGGGCACCAACGGAAAGGGCTCTGTAAGCGCCTTTATTTTTGAGATTCTGCGGGCGGCGGGATATCGTGTGGGACGGTATATTTCTCCGGTAATTTTTGATTACCGCGAGCGGATTCAGGCTGGCGGAAGGATAATCGGGAAAAAGGATTTATGCAGGCTGATGACAAAAATGCGGGAAATCTGCGAAGAACTTGTATCGGAAGGAAAGCCTCATCCCACGGTCTTTGAGATTGAGACGGCAGTTGCCTTTGCATATTTCAGGGAAAAGGGGTGTCAGCTTGTGGTTCTGGAAACCGGTCTGGGGGGAGCGCTTGACGCTACCAATATCGTTACCAATACGCTGGCGGCGGTTTTTACGTCTGTCAGCTACGACCATATGAAGGTTCTGGGCGGGACGCTTGAGGAAATCGCGGGAAACAAGGCGGGAATCATGAAGCCCGGCTGCTTTGCCGTAGCTTTGAAAGGGACTGAGGGCGTGATGGAGGTACTTTCCCAAAAGGCAAAGGCTCTTCAGGTTCCCCTGACTGTGGTTGATGCAGCGGAGGCTTCGGGAGTAAAGAGAAGCCTTGATAAGCAGGTGTTTTCCTATGGCGGTTATCAAAATCTGACCATTACCCTTCCGGGAAGCTGGCAGGTGGAAAACGCAATGGTCAGTGTGGCGGTGATAAAAAAGCTTAAGGAATCAGGCTTTGCCATACCTGATAAGGCGGTGTATCAGGGGCTTTGCGATACCTTCTGGCCGGGAAGGTTTCAGGTGCTTGCGTCGAAGCCCTATTTTATCGCGGACGGGGCGCATAACAGGGACGCGGCAAAAAGGCTGGCTGAAACGATTCGTTTTTATTTTACAAATAAAAGAATTATATATATAATAGGAATGCTGAGAGATAAGGAGCAGGATGAGATTTTGAAGGAAACCTGTCCTTTAGCGGAGCAGGTGCTTACCATATCCACGAAAGGGGAGCGGGGATTTTCCGCCTATGACCTGGCCTGCATTGCCGGGAAATACCATTCCAATGTGACTGCCGCGGACAGCGTGGAGGAGGCGGTGGAGCTTGCTTATCTTCTGGCGGATGAGAAAGCGGTGATAATTGCTTTTGGCTCTCTTTCTTATCTTGGAAATCTGATAAAGACGGTAGAAAAGGCTTCCGCTATAAAGGGCGGGAAGAATATCGGGAGAAGCTTGCATGGTAAACAGAGAAAAAATTGAGGAAGCAATAAGGCTTCTTTTGGAAGGCGTCGGGGAAGACGCAGACAGGGAAGGACTTCGGGAAACGCCAGAGCGGGTGGCAAGGATGTACGAGGAATTGCTTGCGGGAATGGAAGCGGACGCCGGCGTACATTTGTCAAAGACCTTTGAGGCAGACAATAACGAGATGGTTATCGAGAAGGATATCACCTTTTATTCTACCTGTGAGCATCATCTGATGCCCTTTTTCGGAAAAGTGCACATTGCCTATATTCCTGACGGACAGGTGGTGGGATTAAGCAAGCTGGCGCGTACCGTGGAGGTGTTTGCGGGAAGGCTCCAGATACAGGAGAGAATGACGGTGCAGATAGCGGACGCTATTATGGACAGCTTAAAGCCGAAAGGAGTTATGGTGATGGCGCAGGCGGAGCATATGTGCATGACCATGCGGGGCGTCAAAAAGCCCGGAAGCTGTACCGTAACAATTGCGGCAAGAGGCGAATTTGAAAGGGATGAAAAGCTGAAGGACAGGTTTCTGATGCTGGTGAAATGAGCAGCGAAGGCCCCACAGTGCGGGATGTTGACTTGCAGAAGGGGCATTGGAAGGGTCTGGCGGAACTTTAACAGGAGATAACTATGAAAATCGGGAAACGGGAATTTGACACGGAAAATCACACTTACATCATGGGAATCCTTAATGTGACTCCCGATTCTTTTTCGGACGGCGGCTGCTTTAACCGCCTTGACGACGCTCTTTATCATGTGGAAAAAATGGTAAACGAGGGCATGGATATTCTGGATATCGGCGGAGAATCCACCAGGCCGGGGTATGTGCTGGTTTCGGAGGCAGAGGAAGCGGAGCGGGTGCTCCCGGTGATTGAGGCGGTGAAGCGGCGCTTTGACGTTCCCATATCCTTAGATACCTATAAGGCAAAGGTGGCCGGGGCGGGACTCCTGGCCGGAGCGGATTTGATAAACGATATCTGGGGGCTGAAATATGATGAAAAGATGGCAAAGGTGATTGCGGACGCGGGCGTTCCCTGTGTATTGATGCATAACCGGAAGGAAGCGGTTTATCGGGACTTTATGAAGGAAGTGGCGGAGGACTTAAAGGAAACTGCGGCCATTGCGGAAAACGCGGGGATTGAGAGGGAGAAGATAATCCTTGATCCGGGAATCGGATTCGGCAAGACCTATGAACAGAATCTGGAAATGATTTCTTCCTTAAAAGAGCTGTCCGGGCCGGGATATCCCATGCTGCTTGGCGCAAGCCGTAAATCCGTGGTGGGACTTACCCTTGACTTGCCGGTGGCGGAGCGGCTCGAGGGGACGATAGTCACCACTGTTTTCGGAGTGCTGGCGGGCTGTGCCTTTGTGAGAGTGCATGATATTAAGGAAAATGTGCGGGCGGTGAAGATGGCGGAGGCGATTTTGAATGGATGAAATTCATATAAAAAATCTGGAGGTATATGCCGGACATGGCGTCTACGAGGAAGAAAACAGAAACGGCCAGTTGTTTGTGGCAGATATGATTTTATATGCGGAGCTGCGAAAAGCAGGGCTGGCGGATGAGATGGCGCTTTCCACAAGCTACGGCGAGGTGAGCCGGTTCGCCAACCGCTATCTGCGGGAGCATACCTTTCGGCTGATTGAAGCCGCCGCCGAACATCTGGCAAGGGAGCTGCTGCTTACTTTCCCAAAGGTGGAGAGGCTGGTTCTTGAGTTGAAAAAGCCGGAAGCGCCTATAGGTCTGCCCTTTTCCTATGTATCTGTGAAGATAGAGCGGGGCTGGAAGACGGCTTATCTGGGAATAGGCTCCAATATGGGAAATAAGCGGGAATTTCTGGATTTTGGTCTGCAGGAAATCAAAAATCACCCGGAAATCAAAGACGTTTGCTGCTCTGATATTATCACGACGGCGCCCTACGGCGGCGTGGAGCAGGACGACTTTTTAAACGGCGCGATAGAGCTTAAGACGCTTCTCCCCCCTTATGAGCTTCTTGCATTTTTGCAGGAGACGGAAAAAAAGGCTGGGCGGGAGCGCAAGGTGCGCTGGGGTCCGAGGACGCTGGATTTGGATATATTGTTTTATCAGGATTTTATCTCCGATGACATAAGGCTTACCGTACCCCACCCCGATATGGCGAATCGGCGGTTCGTGCTGGAGCCTTTGATGGAGCTGTGCCCCGGTTACAGAAATCCTGTGAACGGGAAAAGCGTAAGGGAGATGCTTGAAGAACTTGAGGGGGATTCGGTGGGACGATGAGCCGGCGGCCTCGACTGCTTGAAGAATATGAAACAAAGGCGGTATGCTTTTTACGTTCAAGCATACCGCCATAATTTTTACAAAAATATCCTGTATCCGGCAATATCAGTTATCAAGGGCCGCCTGTTCCGCCGCCGTAAAGGGCGTTACGTTAATATTTCCATAAACCGGGGTACGGTAAACCGGCGTTTCTTCTCCGAAAGCATTGAAATACGCATAGGAGGATGTCAGGTTGATATTCGTGTAATTGCCCTCCGCCACAACCTCGGGATTGCTCCCGTCAAGCTCCATCCGCATAAGCGCGGGACTTTCAGCGGAATTTTTCTGGTAATAGATGAAGAAGTCGCCTACGTTAAAGGTGTCCACCCTGTCGGTGGTCAGGATTTCAACGGTGTTGTCTACAAGGGAGTAGCGGCAGAGCCGGTAATTGGAGGAGACGTCCATGTAGTAAATATAATTATTGTGGTAAGCGGGGAACCAGAGGTTACCCTTGTAAACCGTGTAGACGGAGTCCGTTCTGGTGTCCAGACCGTAAAGGTAGTGGTCTTTTTCCGTGCCGTTAAAATAAATGATTCCGTTATTGCAGGCGTTGGGATTGATAATGGTGTCGGAAACGAGCTGCATTTCGCTCTTGTCGGTTTTCACCTTATAAAGCTTTGTAAAATCCTTGTTGTTGTAACGCTGATAATAGACATAATCGCCCACAAGCTGCAGGGTCACAGCCGCGCTTCTGTCGAGACACTTTAAGCGGGAGCCGTCAAGGCGGGAACGGTAAAGGCCGAAAGAACGGATGACATAACCAAAGCCTGTTCCGCCGTTGGAATTATCCATGTAATAATAAAGAAATTTGCCCCCCACGTTGATGGAGCTGACCCTGGAGCCGGTGAGCCTTTTCACCTCCGTTTCGTCGGCATTCATGGAATAGAGCCGTCCGCCGTCATAGGCGTTGGAAAAGTACACCTTTCCGTCCGCCTCCGCAAAAAGCCCGCCGTTGTTCAAATTGCCGGCAGTATTTCCGGTGACGGAAATGTTATTGGAGGGAACCCGGGACAGGAACGCATTGACCACATTGACTATAACTAAAATCAGCAGGAGCGAGCCTGCAATGACTGGTATTATCCATTTCTTTTTCATTTCAAAACTCCTTTCATGGAAGCCCAAAAGGGAACCTGTTATTATTATAATAAGTTGGCAATTATTACGCAACAGATTTTCAAATATTTGCAAAGGGGAAACAGGCCTGCCTTTCCTACGCGACCGGTATTTTCCCTCTGCTGACGGTTGTCCGCGAAAAAGGTTATAAGGCTCCGTCCCGGCCTTCTGCCCCCTTTCTCCTCAATGAAATTGAATAAAAGGCTGCGCTTATCTTGTTTTGCCTGATATATTGAAGTATAATATTCTTAAAGACGCTGATTCGGGATACAGAGCCTGAAGGAAAAGCAGATTTATGGTGAAGCTGTTGCGGCAGCGTGGCAGGAAATGAGGGAAGATAATGCGTTATTTTAATACAGAGGGAGTCTGCAGGCCGAATGAACATTATATGGTGCGGCTGGATGCCAGATTGAAAACGATGAAAGAGCTATATGTGGACAAAGGAAAATACTTTGTGATTAACCGGGGAAGGCAGTATGGCAAAACGACGACACTTATGGCGCTTGCAGAATATTTGAAGGGCGAGTATATTGTCTTTCCCATGGATTTTCAGATGATGGGCAGTGCAAATTTTGCAGACGAGCAAATATTTACAGTAAAATTTATTGGTCTGATGAGAAAGCTTTTTTCCAGAAAAAAGGAAATGATGAAAGGCATTGATATAGAAAAATTTCAGGAAACGCTTTTATTGGAGGAACGGAAAAACGGCTCTATGGATTTGATGTTTGAAAGTCTAAGCAGGTTATGCGAAGCATCTGTAAGACCGATTGTTCTCATCATAGACGAGGTAGACAGCGCATCAAATAATAAGGTGTTTATTGATTTTCTGGCACAACTGAGGGGGTATTACCTTGACAGAGAGGACAGCCCTCTTTTTCATTCCGTGATTCTGGCGGGCGTATATGATATCAGAAACTTGAAATTGAAGATACGCCCGGAAGGAGAGCATCAGTATAACAGCCCTTGGAATATTGCCGCAAGCTTTGATATTCATATGAGCTTTTCGACAGCGCAGATTACAGATATGTTGGGGGAGTATGAAGCAGACTATCATACCGGTATGGATATAAGAGAAGTCGCAGCGATAATCAGTCAGTACACATCCGGATATCCTTATCTGGTATCTGCTATTTGTAAGATTATGGATGAAAAGCTGCCGGAACTGGAGGGCTTTGCAGATGGCAAATGCATTTGGACGGCGAAAGGAGTTGATGAGGCAGTCAAGATTATGCTGCGTTCAAAGACAACTCTGTTTGACAGCATGATGAAGTATATCAGTGAATATCCGGATTTGAAAAAAATGCTCTATACGATATTGTTTCAGGGAGAACAGGTGGCATACAATGAAGATAATCATACAATAGAGCTGGCGCGTATGTTTGGTTATATTGTAGATGATGGCGCATATGTCAGAGTGGCCAACCGTATTTTCGAAATGCGGTTATATAATTTATTCTTATCAGAAGAAGAACTGGCTAATGCAATGAGCCGGATGGCCAAACAGGATAAAGAACGGTTTATTTGTGACGGCAGGCTGAATATGGAGCTGGTATTGAAAAGATTTGTAGTGCATTTTACGGGTATATATGGTGAAAATGATACAAAATTCGTGGAAGACTATGGGCGTAAATTTTTCCTGCTGTATCTGAGACCGATTATCAATGGCGTTGGGAATTACTATATTGAGGCACAGACAAGAGACGCGGGACGGACAGACGTTATTGTGGATTATGCAGGAGAGCAGTTTGTCGTAGAGATGAAGATATGGCGGGGAAATAGCTATAATGAACGCGGACAGGAGCAGCTTATAAGCTATTTGGATTATTTTCATCAAAACAGGGGATATATGCTCAGCTTCAACTTTAACAAAAAGAAAGAAATCGGTGTAAAAACGATAACGGTCGGTACGAAAGAGATTGTGGAAGCAGTGGTCTGAGAATAAGGCGCCAGAGTGGTGACAGGGAGAAGAGATAAGAGATAAGAGGGGATTGTGTATGGGGGAATGTTTTTAAACAGCATAGCGTCGTTTGGGGGATACAGAGAAATTGCAGAAACCAGATTTTTTGTTGACAAGACTGATATGATTGACGAAATCATAGATATGGCCATGGCGGTTGGAATCGGCTATGACAGAAAGACATAGAAGCATGCCTGCATGGTAGAGGTGCTGTAAACAAAGAAAACAGCGGACAGGATATTTTATATCACAGTTGTCCGCTGTTTTTTTGAAGTTATTCAACTTTTTTACACAAAATCATTATTTATTCGCATAATATTTAAATAGTCAAAATTAACTCTAGGGTGGGAAAAGTACAATCTCGTAAAATTTATAAATGAAAAGAACAAAAGAGAGTTCGTGAGGGATTGGTTTATGCGTGATAAGTATGATAACTTTTTACATCGGCTTAATCAGTACAGATTGCGGCTAAACATGACACAGGAAGAAACCGGCAGTGAGCTTGGTGTTACACAAAGCCAATTTAGTAAGATGGAACTTGGAAAAATAATCATACCATATAAAGTACTGGTGCTTCTTATGGAGATGGGGTGGGATGTAGATTATTTCATAACAGGAAAGGAGACATGTCAAAGTATTTCCGAATTAAACCTTTTTATGGACGGTGTGGAGGAAAGGTATAGAAAAGAACTGCTCAGCGCTGTTGCATGGTTTTTGGAGCAGGGAATCAATAAATGCGTCCTGGATATCAGCTTTGAAACAAAATGTGAAATTGGAATCCTGAAAAAGAGGGCAAGCGAGGAAAAATTTGAATCAGTTCTGTACGAAGCGAGAAAGATTGCCGGAATTGCCCAGATACCAATGTCTGAAAAATTAGGCGTAAATATAAAAAAATATCGTAAGCTGGAAAAAGAACAGCTATGTCCGGATGCGGAGCTATTGCTTCGTATTTATGAGGAAACAGGCTGCAAGCCCAGCCTGCTTTTCAATTGTATTAATGTTGAAAGCCTGATTATTAACGATTTGTGGAATGACATTACGCCGCCTGTAAGAAAAAGTATTTTATCTCTTGTGGAACAGGTATATGGGTTTCTTAAGACGTGAGGTGTATTATGAAAAAGTCAGTTTTAATTGTTGAAGATAGTAAATCACAGTTGGAAATGATGAAGAAACTGGTACTGGAGGTGGATGAGAGAACTATAGTTTATGCGGTCAGGGACGTAAGTACGGCATACGCAACTTTGCTGGAAAAGACTATAGATGTATTCATAATAGATATCATTTTAGATACAAAGAAATCAGGAGACACTTCCGGCCTGCGTCTGGTAGAGAGAATCAGGACGATTCCGAAATATATGTTCACGCCTGTAGTTTTTGTAACTTCGTTGGAAGATACTACAAAGTATGCTTATACCGACTTAAACTGCCTGAGCTACATAGAGAAGCCTTTTTCACCGGAGAGAGTTAAACAGGTAGTGAAAAAGGCATTAAATTTTTCTACGGAAAAGGAAAAAGAACAAACTTACTGTTTTAGAAAAGACGGTATTCTTTATCCTGTAAAGGTAGATGATATTTTCTATATGGAAAGTATCAACCATGAAATCTGTATCCATATGAAAAAGGATAACCTACTGACAATACCTTATAAAACCTGCAAGCAACTGCTGAGTGAGATTGACGCGTCCTGTCTGATACAATGCAGCAGAAGCACAATTATCAATAAGAACCATGTCTATAACATTGATGTCCAGAACAGATACATTTCCTTCAAGGATATTAATGACAAGGTTTTGATTGGAATTACATTTAAGAAAAAAGTGCTTGCGGAGTTTGAAAATGGTAGATAGAATTTGCGTTGTGTTGGAAGCGTTATCAATTGCAGTATGTTTGCATCGCTTGTATGGGAAGGAATTCAGATTTGATATTGCAACAGTAAGTCTGATGACAATTGAAATGATAATGATGCAGGCGATAGATTATTTTGGGTGGCCGAAAGAGTTATCTATGTTGTTTTATTTGGTCGTTGCGGGATACTGTGTTGTAGAGTTTGGATTTGATATTAAAAAGATAATTGTGAATAATGTACTATATTTGATTATCATAGGTATCTTGCAGATAGTTGTGATGATGGTATTTTATACATTTGAAATTCAACCTATTATAGGTGGAATGGAATTATTGGTGTCAAATAGTATTATTTTGTTAGTAGTATTTTTTATATTTCCTAAGGTTAAAAGAAAGTATTTGATTGACTTCTTCAAAAATAAAGACAATATAGTATTTGTATCATTTTCAATTTGTGTTGTAATAACATTATTTTGGTTAATTAATTTTAAAGAAATAAATTATTTAAAACGTTATGATTTGTATCAATATATTCTTTTTTCATTATGTATGGTTATTATAGGCATTTTAATCTTTAAAATGGGAAAATATAGATTAAGGTCTAGAGAAATTGAAACAGAATTAAAAATGCATAAATTATATGCAAATTCTTTAGATAATTTGATAGACAATATTCGATTAAGGCAACATGAATTTGATAATCATATAAATACTATTTATAGTCAACATTATATATATGATACATATGAACAATTGGTAGAAGCTCAGAAAGAATATTGTCAGCTTATTATAGTGGAAAATCAATTTAATAAACTTCTAAAATCTGGTAATCCTGTTATAATAGGTTTCCTATATGGAAAATTTGTTGAAATTGAAAAATTCGGAATTGATATTTCCTACCATGTTAATATCAAGGAATTAGAAATAGGAATTCCTATATATAAATTGGTTGAAATATTAGGAAATTTAATTGGGAATGCAGTGGAAGCATTAATTCATACTAATAAGTATAATAGAATTTACGTTGCTATAGATGAAGAAGATAAAAATTTAAATATAGAAGTTAGAAATGAGAGTGATTATATTAATTATTCAGAAATCGAATTGTTTTTTGTAAAAGGTTTTAGCCAAAAGGGTGAAAATAGAGGATATGGTCTATTTCATGTAAAATCAATTTGCAATGAATATAATCTAAATTTAATGTGCAAAAATAAAGATATACATGGAACGAATTGGATAACATTTACGGTATCAAATAAAAAGGAAACCACATAAAGCGGTTCCTTTTTATTTTATTTTTCAATTTCTTCAACAGGATATGGATATTCTCCAAAAAATATTGCACTTGTAATGCCAACACCAATTCCTGGCCATGCTAAGCAAGCTAACATTAATATTTTGCCCGCTTTAATCAATTTTTCTTTCATAAGGTTCTCCTTTCTTTAATATTCTTGCAGCAATCAGCTGCAGTGTGTGTAATATAATCACCCAAAAACCCACTGTCATATAGGCGTTTTCAGGAACTATATACAAAGCAACAATATAAAAGAAGATAAAAACAAATGCCTGCGTCCGAACCTTACTCACGTGCTGCTCACTAAGCGCCACATGGACGGTGGAAGTAACAGGTCCTACGAAATAGTTACAAAGCATACAGGCAAAAAGAAAAATCATCTGATACAATTTGTTTACCGGAATCATTGGTAAAACAATCAACGACAGGAACGCATAGGAAAACGACACCAGAAAGCAGGAAATATACGTTTTACAATGTAATCCGCCTACAGCAATTCTAAGCGGCAGCATGACCGCCATGGCAAAGAGATACAACCCAAGTCTGTCTCTGAAAATAAATCCCATAATCAGAAATTTACTGAGCTCCGAGGAAATTGTCTTCACAAAAAACTGAAGCTGTGCAATTTGAAAATCACTGAACTGATATTGCCTCTTAAGAAATTCCTGCATGGCTGTTTCCTTTCTTTGTAACTTTAGATTAATTTTATAAATTTTGGGGTGATGGAATGAATTATTTGCTGAATCGATGCTAATCCGAAAAATATTGCAGAAAAATGTTATATTTTGGAAGTTTATAGACATTAGTTATAAATAATGTATGATTGAGTGAATAAATCAGCATTTCAGAAAATGCGTGTTATAATAATTTTATTGCCACATATTGTGGTTTGGAGCATTTAACGGTCTAGGTTTTGTGTGTTGGGAGGAAGAGAAATGTCAGACAAAAATGTTGGACAAAGGATACGAAAGTTACGGGAGGCAAACAGTTACACACGTGATGCATTTGCAGAGAAGGTTGATATTTCATCAAAATTTTTATATGAAATTGAAACGGGAAAGAAAGGATTCACAGTAGAAATTCTCTCAAAAATATCAAAGGCGCTTTGCGTCAGCAACGATTATATACTAGGCGGACGGGAAAACGGTAAAGTACCGGAAAAGGTAGTTGACATTCTTGAATGCTTCACTCCGGAACAGATGGAACACGTACAGGATATATTAAAGTTGATACAGGAAATGAGCGCGAGACAGGCAGTGTAAAAGGGGAATGCTTGTGCGTGGGAGCCGGTGCATGGATAGGCGGATGCACCGGCTCTTATTACAATAGGCCGGCCTGAGAAGTATGACAGCGTCTGTTAAGCATTCTTTCAGCTAAGCATCCCGCCCAGCATTCCGCTGCCGCAGCACAGGGCAAGGACGGTAAAGAAGTTTCCCGATACCTCGTTCATGCCCTGGTTGATAACCAGAGAAATCACGATAAGAACGGTGAAATACAGTCCGCCCATTAAAAGCCCCCACAGGAATTTTCGGCTGCCTTCCCGTTTCCCGGCAAGAAAGCCCGCAAGGAAAGTGATAATTATGTAAATGCCGATGATGCATATGGAAACCGTCTTTTCCGACAAATCAAAACGGTAAAGCATCAGGGCAAGCAGAAGGAGCAGGCCGGTGGTCAGCAGGTAAGATATGAGCAGGCATTTTAATATGAAGGTAAGCCGTGAACTGAGGTTTAGTTTTTTTAACATGAGAGCCTCCTGTTTTCATTGATTCGCACAAAAATCTTTATAATCTGTATTACAATCATATGTCTGAACTTGACAGAGAATACCCGATATTGTAATATTGCCATAAGTAAATTTAAATTCTACAGAATAAGGAGTGATTTTAATTTTGGATACCGATGGTGTCATACAATTGTTTTCGTTATTGATTCTGGTGCTTTTGTCAGGCTTTTTCTCCTCTGCGGAGACGTCGCTTACCACTGTGAACCGCGTCCGGCTGAAATCCCTGGCGGACGACGGCGATAAAAGGGCAAAGACGGCTCTTAATGTACTTGAAAAGTACGGGAAAATGCTGAGCGCAATTTTAATTGGAAACAATATTGTGAATCTTACGGCTTCATCTCTTATGACAACGCTGGCGCTGAAAATTCAACTTTCCGTGGGAATTGCCACAGGAATCCTGACCGTGGTGATATTAATCTTCGGCGAGATTGTTCCCAAAAACATGGCGATGGTATATTCGGAAAAGCTGGCGCTTCTTTACGCCGCAATTATTTCAGGGCTGATAAAGCTGCTGACACCGGTAATTTTTGTGATTGACAAGCTGGCCAACGGGCTTATGAAGCTGTTACATATCGATACCAACAAGAGAACCGCCATGACGGAAACCGAGCTTCGGACCTATGTGGAGGTCAGCCATGAGGACGGCGTCATTGAGTCGGAAGAAAGGGAAATGATTTATAACGTGTTCGATTTCGGCGACGCGGTTGCCAAGGATATCATGATTCCCAGAATCGACGTGGCGGCAATCAATGAGGATGCCGGCTATGACGAGGTTATGGCGCTTTTTAAGGATTGTATGTATACCCGTATTCCTGTTTTCAGGGAAGATAAGGATAATATTATCGGTCTGATAAATATCAAGGATTTTATTCTGGTGGATGACAGGAACCAGTTCAAAATCAGCGACATCATGCGTCAGGCTTACTACACCTATGAGTTCAAAAAGACGGCGGACCTGCTGGTGGAGATGCGTGAAAAGATGGTGAACGTCTCCTTCGTTTTAAACGAATACGGTGCGGCTGTAGGTATGATTACTTTAGAGGATTTGCTGGAGGAAATCGTGGGCGAAATCCGCGACGAGTATGACGAGGACGAGGAAGAACTGATACAGGAGGTCGGGGAGAGGACTTACCTGGTGGAGGGAAGCATGAAGCTTGGCGATATCAACGACGAGCTTGGTACGCTTCTTTCTTCCGAGGATTATGATTCCATCGGCGGGCTTTTAATAGAACATCTGGACAGGCTGCCGGAGGACGGTGAGACGATTGTTACTGAAGCGGGCATTACGCTGAAGGTTCAGGGAATCAGCCAGAACAGAATCGTCAAGGTTCTTATGACGCTTCCCGAAAAAGAGCCGGTCGAGGATGCCGGAGAGGAGTCTGACGAGTCTTCCAATTCGGAAGAGGCAAAGGAGTACGAAAAAGAGTAAATCCTTTGTAAAAAACGCTTTTCCAAAGTAAATAATTATGCTATACTATAAAAATCCGGGAGCGGAGAAAGAGCCACCGGTATGCGGACAGAAAAAGGAGATTTTATTATGAAGAGAATTAAAACACTGGCAACAAGAGATTTGAAAGAATCCATGAAAAAGGGCGGCTGCGGAGAATGTCAGACTTCCTGCCAGTCAGCCTGCAAGACTTCCTGCACAGTAGGAAATCAGAGCTGTGAAAAGGTAAAAGCGTAAGCGGACAGTCAGCCAGCAGCGTTTGCGCCTTATTGCAGCAAAGGCTGTAAGCTTACTGCAGCAAACGCTGCCGCGCTTTGCGAGTCAGCTCATTGTAAAAAGAATCAAGCAGCGGCGTCTGCCGCTGCTTATTGTGTGTGCGGGGAGATGGAAAGCTCTTTTTGCCGCGCCATAAAAGACAGGAAAAGGATAAGAAAAGTGATACATCAGTATAAAAACAACGGCTATAATATTGTCATGGACGTGAACAGCGGTTCTGTTCATGTTGTGGACGATGTGGTTTATGATGTGATTCCTCTGGTGGAGGAGGCTCTCACGACAGGATGCCCCGAAACAGAAATAAAAAACAGGGTATGCGGGCAATTGCAGGACAGAAATACTGACAACTACGCGCCTGAGGATATAGCAGACGCCGTAGGGCAGGTAATGGAGCTTCGGGAAGCGGGGATGCTGTATGCGCCCGACGTCTATGAAAACTATATTATTGATTTTAAAAAGCGGGAGACGGTGGTGAAGGCATTATGTCTCCATATTGCCCATGACTGTAACCTGGCCTGTAAATACTGTTTTGCGGAGGAAGGTGAGTACCACGGCAGACGGGCGCTTATGAGCCTGGAGGTAGGGAAAAAGGCGCTGGATTTTCTGGTGAAAAATTCCGGGAACAGGGTGAATCTGGAGGTGGATTTTTTCGGCGGGGAGCCCACCTTAAACTGGCAGGTGGTGAAGGATTTGGTGGCCTACGGCAGGAGCCTTGAGGAGCCTTTCCACAAGAAATTCCGCTTTACCCTTACAACCAACGGCATACTTTTAAATGATGAAATCATGGAATTTGCCAACAGGGAAATGTCCAATATCGTGCTCAGCATTGACGGGAGGAAGGAAGTCAACGACCTCATGCGCCCCCACAGGGGGGGACAGGGAAGCTATGACACCATTGTCCCGAAATTCCTTAAGGTGGCGGAAAGCCGGAACCAGACAAATTATTATGTGAGGGGAACCTTCACAGGAAATAATCTGGATTTTGCAGAGGATGTGCTTCATCTGGCGGATTTGGGCTTTGAGCAGATTTCCGTGGAGCCGGTGGTTGCGCCGCCGACTGCGGATTATGCCCTTCGGGAGGAGGATTTGCCAAAGCTTTTAGCGGAATATGACAGGCTTGCAGCAGAGCTTTTAAATAGAAGAAAGGAAGGAAAGGGTGTCAATTTCTTCCATTTTATGATAGATTTGGAAGGCGGGCCGTGTGTTGCCAAGCGGCTTTCCGGGTGCGGCTCGGGAACGGAATATCTGGCGGTAACGCCCTGGGGGGATTTGTATCCCTGTCACCAGTTTGTGGGCGTGGAGGATTTCCTTATGGGGAATGTGGACGAGGGCATTATCCGGACGGATATCAGGGACGAGTTTAAAGCCTGTAATGTATATGCCAGAGAAAAGTGCAGGAGCTGTTTTGCAAAGTTTTACTGCAGCGGCGGGTGTGCCGCCAATTCCTACAATTTTCACGGGCACATCAACGATGCCTATGACCTTGGATGCGAATTACAGAAAAAGCGTATTGAGTGCGCAATTATGATAAAAGCGGCTTTGGCCGAATCAGAAGGAGAAGAAAGCAATGAAGAAGAGTAAAGCGATTGTAATTCTGCTGGTGTTTCTGCTGCTTCTCGGCGGTTTTGGGTATACCGCCGCAGTAGGAATAGGGGCGGACGGTTCCGGTTCAGCGGCCAGTATTAATCTGGGACTGGACCTGGAGGGCGGCGTCAGCATCACCTATCAGGTAGTGGGAGACGCGGAGCCTGACAGCGAGGATATGGCGGATACCATATACAAGCTGCAAAAGCGTGTGGAGAGCTACAGTAACGAAGCGGTGGTATATCAGGAGGGAAACAACCGGATTAATATCGAGATACCCGGCGTTTCAGATGCAGGCGCTATCCTGGAGGAGCTTGGAAAGCCCGGTTCCCTGTATTTTATTTCCCAGTATGACCCTGACGGAAATCCCAATTATCAGGCGCTGGGAACCGACGACGAGGGAGAGCTTGTCTATGCCCTGTATAAGGATATCGACCAGCTTATCGCTGACGGAAGCGTGGTTTTGGAGGGAACGGATGTAAAGGAAACTCAGGCCGGCTCCATGACCAACAGCATGCAGAACAGCGAGTTTGTAGTGCAGTTATCCATGACCGAGGAGGGAACGAAGAAGTTTGCCGACGCAACCACAAAGGCTCTTCAAAACGGAGAATCCATCGGAATTTATTATGACGGGACGATTATCAGCGCCCCTAATGTAAACTCGGCTATCACCGACGGACAGGCCCAGATTACGGGAAACTTTACCTATGAGAGGGCGCAGCAGCTTGCAACCACTATCCGTATCGGCGGTCTGAAGCTGGAGCTGGAGGAACTGCATTCCAAGATTGTAGGGGCTCAGCTTGGCGAGGAGGCGATTTCCACCAGTATCAAAGCGGCGGCGGTGGGCTTTGCCATTATTGTAATTTTTATGATTGCAATATATCATCTCTCAGGCGTGGCAGCCAGTCTTGCCCTTGGGCTTTATGTGGAGCTGGTTGTGATATTGCTGGATGCCTTTGAAATCACACTGACCCTGCCGGGAATTGCAGGTATTATCCTGTCTATCGGTATGGCGGTGGATGCCAATGTGATTATTTTCGCCCGTATCAGGGAGGAGATTGCAAAAGGTAAAACCGTAAAATCCGCGATAGATATCGGTTATAAGAAAGCGACTTCCGCCATTGTGGATGGCAATGTGACCACGCTGATTGCGGCGGCGGTGCTTGGGCTTTTAGGCTCAGGTACGATTAAAGGCTTTGCGGCTACGCTGGCTTTGGGTATTATCCTTTCCATGTTTACGGCTATGGTGATTACCAGACTGCTCATGAAAGCCTTCTTTGCAATGGGCTTACAGAGCGAGAAGCTTTACGGCAAGGCAAAGGAGCGGAGGGCAGTGGACTTTACCTCAAAGAGAAAGCTGTTCTTCGGGATATCCATTGCGGCGGTTCTGGCGGGCTTTGTGTTTATGGGAATCAACAAGTCTCAGATTGGCGGCGCATTGAATTACAGCCTTGAGTTTGTGGGCGGCACTTCCACCAATATTACCTTTAATGAAGATATGCCTCTCGGGGATATCGATGCAAAGGTAGTTCCTCTCATTGAAGAAATTACAGGGGACGGAAATGTCCAGACCCAGAAGGTGGAGGGAACGGACGAGGTGATTTTCAAGACCCGCTCCTTAAATCTGGACGAGAGGGAAGAGCTGAAAAATGTGATGGTGGACAATTTTGCGGTAGATGCGGAGAAGATTACCACGGAAACCATCAGCTCCACCATCAGCAGCGAGATGAAATCGGATGCTGTGATTGCCGTTGTGATTGCCACTATCTGCATGCTGCTTTATATCTGGCTGCGGTTTAAGGATATCCGTTTCGGCGCGAGTTCCGTTATCGCTCTGATTCATGACGTACTGGTGGTACTTGCCTTTTACGCGATTGTGAAGGTATCCGTGGGCACCACATTTATTGCCTGTATGCTGACGATTGTAGGATATTCCATCAACGCCACCATTGTAATTTTTGACAGGATTCGTGAAAACATGCACAATATGGGAAGAAAGGAATCCTTAGAGGATATGGTGAACGGCAGCATCACCCAGACCCTGTCAAGAAGTATTTTTACTTCCCTTACAACCTTTATCATGGTGGCGGCGCTGTATGCGTTCGGCGTATCTTCCGTGAAGGAATTTGCGCTGCCTCTGATGGCGGGCATCCTCTGCGGCACGTATTCTTCCGTATGCATTACCGGCGCTCTGTGGCTGGTTCTGCGCAAGGTGTTCCCGCAGAAAAAGACGGCATAGCCTTAAGCGGGAAAGCAGAAGAGGACAGGTCTGTCTCTGACCGCTTTTGCAGACAAATGCATCAAATCTGCCGCGTTTCGCGAGGCAGTTTATGTAAAAAAGCGTTCCGCAGTGCGGGACGCTTTTTGGCAGAGAAAACGAGGTTAAAATGGCAAAATGGATGGTGGCCGCCAAAAAGGCGGATTTTGATAAAATTGCGGAAAAATATCACATTACTCCGGTGATGGCGAGAATTATGCGAAACAGAGACCTGGTGGAGGATGCGGATATTGAGAAGTATCTGCACGGGAATTTGGAGGATTTATACGACCCGCTGCTTATGAAAGGCATGAAGAAGGCGGCGGAAATTATTGCTGAGAAGATAGCGGAGGGAGCGCGGATTCGGGTAATCGGCGATTATGATGTGGACGGTATCTGCGCTTCCTATATTCTGATTACCGGACTTTGTATGCTGGGGGGGAATGCAGACACGGTAATTCCCCACAGGATAAAGGACGGTTACGGTTTAAACGAGGCGCTGGTGCGGGACGCAGCGGCGGAGGGAGTTGACACCATTGTCACATGCGATAACGGAATTGCGGCAGCGCCCCAGATTGCACTGGCAAAGGAGCTTGGAATGACGGTGGTGGTGACCGACCACCATGAGGCGCCCTTTGAGGAAAAGGAAGGGGAGCGGACGTATCTTTTGCCGAAAGCGGACGCCGTTGTTGACCCGAAGCAGCAGGGGTGCGGGTATCCCTTTCCGGGGATTTGCGGGGCAGTAGTTGCCCTTAAGCTGGTACAGGCGCTTTTTGACAGATTCGGTGAAAAGGAGATGCCGCAGTCAAAGAGAGCGGAAATTATGGAGGAGATGTTTTCCTTTGCGGCTCTTGCAACTGTCTGCGATGTGATGGAGCTTCGGGACGAGAACCGGATTATTGTAAAATACGGCCTGGAGTTCCTTGGTAAAACGAAAAATTCAGGACTCCGGGCGCTTCTTATGGTCAACGGAATAGAGGAAAAGGCTCTTTCCCCTTACCATGCGGGATTTATCATCGGCCCCTGTATGAATGCCACAGGAAGGCTGGATACGGCAAAGAGGGCGCTGGAGCTGTTCAGTTCAAAGGACTGGAGGGAAGCGGTTACCATTGCCGGAGATTTGAAAAACTTAAACGACAGCCGGAAGCAGATGACGGAAGAAGGGCTTCAGGCGGCCATCCGGCAGGTGGAGGGCTCGGAAATTCAGAAAGACAGAGTCCTGGTGGTATATCTTCCCGACTGCCATGAGAGCCTTGCGGGAATCATTGCCGGAAAAGTGCGGGAAAAGTACGGGAAACCGGCTTTTGTGCTGACAAAGGGAGAGGACGGCGTAAAGGGAAGCGGCCGCTCCATTGAAGCTTATCATATGTATGATGAGATAAGCGCCTGTAAGGAGCTGTTTACCAGATATGGGGGACATAAGATGGCGGCGGGGCTTTCCCTTCCTGACGAGGCGTCGGTGGAAGTTTTTCGTAAAAGGTTAAACGAAAGCTGCCGTCTTACAGACGACGACTTCGAGGAAGTGATACATATCGACGTGCCAATGCCTTTATTCTATGCAAATAAGGAGTTTATAAGGGAGCTGTCATGCCTCGAGCCCTTTGGGACAGGTAATCCCAGGCCTCTCTTTGCCAGAAAGGGCATCCGCCTTTTATCCGGCAGGAAACTGGGAAAAAATCGGAATGTGGGAAAATACCGGATAGAAGATGAGGCTGGCAACGGATATGAGATGATTTATTTCGGGGATATGGAACGGTTTGACTTGTTTTTGTCGGAGAAATTCGGACGACAGGCCGTAGACGGGCTGTACGGCAACAGTCCGTATGGCAACGCCCCCGGGAAAGCGGAGATGGTAATCAGTATCGCCTACTATCCCGAGATTAATTCTTTTGCGGGCCGGGAAAGCATACAGATAGTCATGCAGCATTACTGCTGAGATAGTTTTCGGGCAATGCAAAAGCCTCCGGGGCTACCGGAGGCTTCGCATTCTTATGAGGGGGGAGATAGTGAGTTGTTCAACTATCTTGATTAATATCATAAGGGTAAAATGTGTTTAAAGTGTGTCCGAATTATGTTAAAAATCTAAAATCCTCTTAACAAAAAATAAAAAACATATTAACTGAAAGGAAAGCCGGACGCAGAATGGGAAATCAGTTTTCAGAGAGATTGAAAAAAACGATTAATCATGTTATCTTATTATAGGAAAAATGTCATGGAGGTTGTAATGAAGTGTGAAGAGTTACTAAAGGGCCTGACCTTTGAATGCATAAGAGGAAGTATTGACAGAGAAATAAAAGAGGTAGTCCATGATTCGAGGAAGATAGCCGAAGGGTGTCTTTTTATCTGCATCTGCGGTTACAATGCGGACGGACATGATTTTGCGGCGGAGGCGGCGGCAAAAGGCGCGGCGGCGCTGGTAGTGCAGAAGGAAGTGGAGCTTCCGAAGGAAAGCGATATCACTGTTATTAAGGTGGAAGATACGAGATACGCCATGGCCTTTATCGCGGCGGCTTATTTCGGCCATCCCGCGGACCGGCTCAAGGTGATTGGCATTACCGGAACCAAGGGAAAGACCACCACCACCTATCTGATGAAATCCATCCTGGAAAAGGCGGGCTATAAGGTGGGACTTGTGGGAACCATCGAAACCATTATCGGCGATAAGCATATCCCGGCAGGCAACACTACGCCGGAATCCTTTTTGCTCCAGCAGTATTTTAAGGAGATGGAGGAGGCGGGCTGCCAGATTGTGGTGATGGAGGTGGCCTCTCAGGGGCTCAAGCTCCACAGAACCCAGGGGTTTACCTTTGAAATCGGTATTTTTACCAATTTAGAGCCCGACCATATCGGTCCCAACGAGCATGCGGATTTTGAGGAATATCAGGCATGTAAGGGACTTCTATTCAGACAGTGCCGTCTGGGTATTGTGAACAAAGACGACCCTCATATGGAGGCTGTTTTGAAAGGCCATACCTGCAGGGTGGAAACCTATGGTTTCGACAGGGAGGCTGACAGCTATGCGGAGGATTTAAAGCTGGTAAACAAGCCGGGAGAACTGGGGGTTGACTTTACCGTAAGGCAAAAGGACGGAAATGCATTCCGGGTGGAGGTTCCCATGCCGGGGCGCTTCAGTGTCTATAATGCTTTGACGGCTATTGCGGTCTGCAGCCATTTCAGAGTGGAAGTCGCCGGGATAAAGAAAGCGCTTCTGGGAGCTCATGTGAAAGGAAGAATCGAAAGGGTTCCGGTGTCGGATAAGTTTACCCTTCTGATTGATTATGCCCATAACGGCATGAGTCTTAAGAGCCTTTTGACGACGTTGCGGGAGTATGAGCCCGGACGGCTGGTATGCCTTTTCGGATGCGGGGGAAACCGCGACAGAGCCCGCCGTTTTGAAATGGGGGAAATCAGCGGGAAATATGCGGATTTTACCATTATCACTTCGGATAACCCGAGGAACGAAAAGCCGGAGGATATTATTGCGGATATCAGAACCGGAATTGATAAGACAGCCGGAAAGTATATCGAGATCCCTGACAGGAAGGAAGCCATTGCATACGCCATTGACAATGGACAGCCGGGGGATATTATTGTGCTGGCAGGAAAAGGCCATGAGGATTATCAGGAGATTTGCGGGGTAAAGCATCCTATGGACGAAAGGGTACTGATAGCGGAAATCCTTAAGGAGAGACAAGGAAGTTAAAAGGAGCAGACGAAGCATGGCTCAGGGCAGGTATGCAAATATCATTATTGATATTTCCCATGAAAAAGTGGATAAAACCTTCCAGTATAAGATTCCCGAAAAGCTTTTGGGAGTCCTGGAGGAGGGAATGTGCGTCCTTGCCCCTTTTGGAAAGGGCAGTCATCTGCGGCAGGGCTATGTGGTGGAAATAACGGAAAAGGCGGAATTTCCTGACCATAAGCAGAAGTATATAGAGGATATTTTAAGGGACAGCGTGCCGGTTGAGGCGGACGCTATCCGGCTGGCGGCGTGGATGAAGCGAAACTACGGCTCAACCATGATTGCGGCGCTTCGGACGGTGCTTCCTGTAAAGCGCTCCATGAAGCCGAAGGAAAAAAAGAAGATTCTCCGGCGCATGACCCCGGAGGAAGTGCGTTCCCTTTTAGGAGAAAGCATAAGGAAACGCCAGTGGGCAAAGGCAAGGGTGCTTTCGGAGCTTTGCAGCGAGCCGGTGCTGCCCTACAGCCTGGTGACAGGAAAGCTGAATGTTTCTCCCGCAACCCTTAGGAGCCTTGAGAGCGAGGGCGCTTTGTCTATAGAAAGCGAGAGTTATTACAGGAATCCGGTGAAAATCGAAACGGCAAGGGAGGGCGGAAAGCAGCTTAGCGACGAGCAGAGAAGGATCGTTGAAAAGATTCTGTCGGATTTTGACGCGGGGAAGAGAAGCCCCAGCCTGATTTTCGGCATCACCGGAAGCGGAAAGACAGAAGTTTACTTATCTCTCATTGAAGGAGTGGCGGCGCGGGGAAAGCAGAGCATCATGCTGATTCCTGAAATTGCGCTTACCTACCAGACGCTGATGCGGTTTTATAAAAGGTTTGGCGACCGGGTATCGGTGATGAACTCCTCCCTGTCGGCGGGGGAAAAATACGACCAGTATGAGCGGGCAAAGAAAGGGGAAATCGATGTGATTATCGGCCCCCGCTCCGCGCTTTTCGTCCCTTTTCCCGAATTGGGAATGATAGTCATGGACGAGGAGCATGAGTCTGGCTATAAAAGCGAGACCATGCCAAGATTCCATGCAAGGGAAACAGCGCAGGAGCTGGCCCGCATAAAGGATGCCGCGTTTGTACTCGGCTCGGCGACCCCCTCCATGGAGGCTTATTACAGAGCCAGGAAGGGAGAATACGAACTTTTTACCCTTACCAGAAGGCTTACAGGAGGCACTCTGGCGCAGACTTCCATTGTGGATTTGCGAAAGGAGTTAAAAAGCGGAAACCGTTCCATTTTCAGCAGAAAGCTTCAGGAGCTGATGGAGGAGCGTCTTAAGAAAAAGGAGCAGACAATGTTGTTTTTGAACCGCAGGGGATATGCGGGATTTGTGTCCTGCCGCTCCTGTGGGTATGTGATGAAATGTCCCCACTGCGACGTTTCTCTCTCCCATCATACGGGCGAGCGGCTGGTGTGCCATTACTGCGGGTACGAGGCGGCGAAACCGGCCCGCTGTCCCTCCTGCGCATCGCCCTACCTTCTGGGCTTTAAGGCGGGGACACAGCAGATAGAAGAACAGCTCAGCAAGAGATTTCCCGGGATTCGGGTGCTTCGGATGGATAAGGACACCACAGGAACAAAGGACAGCTATGAGAAAATACTTACCGCCTTTGCGGCCGGGGAGGCGGAGGTTCTGGTGGGAACCCAGATGATTGTAAAAGGACATGATTTCCCCAATGTGACGCTGGTGGGCGTACTCGCGGCGGATTTGTCCTTAAATGACAGCGATTACCGCTCCAGTGAGCGGACGTTTCAGCTTCTTGTGCAGGCCGCCGGACGCGCCGGGCGGGGAAATAAGCCCGGAGAGGTGGTTATCCAGACCTACCGGCCGGAGCATTACAGCATAATCCGGGCGGCAAGCCAGGATTACGAAGCATTTTATAAGGAAGAAATTTTATACAGGGAGCTTGCCGGTTATCCTCCGGCGGCTCATATGATGGCGGTTCTGATAACCTCGCCCAATGAAAAAAAGGGGGAGGGGCTTGCAGGGGAGATAACGCGGAGGATAAGGGAGCTGACCGGTGGGGGGAAAACGATTGCGGCGCAGCCGTCCGGTTTCCCGGCAGTAAAAATCATAGGCCCTGCAAAAGCTTCTATCGGAAAGATTAACGACGTTTACCGGTTTGTTATCTACTGCAAATCGGCTGACTATAGACAACTGACAGTAATTAAGGATAAAATAGAACAGTATGTGGGAACGCTTATGCCGGGAGAGGAAAGCGTACAGTTTGATTTTAACCCAATAAACAGTTATTAAAAATGGAACAGGAATGAAAGGAAGACTGGAATAATGGCAATCAGAAACGTAAGAGAAATGGGAGACCCGGTTTTAAACAAAATCTGCAAGGAAGTAAAGGAAATGACACCCCGCACACTGGAGCTGATTGACGATATGTTTGACACCATGTACGAGGAGGGCGGAGTGGGTCTGGCCGCCAATCAGGTGGGGATTTTAAAGCGTGTTGTGGTAATCGACGTGACAGGGGAGGACCCGGTTTTGCTGATTAACCCCGTGATTCTGGAGACCAGCGGGGAGCAGGTGGGAAACGAGGGCTGTCTTAGCGTTCCCGGAAAGGCGGGAGTGGTGAGAAGACCCAATTACGTGAAGGTGAGAGCCAATGACAGGGAATTAAATACCATTGAGGTCGAGGGGACGGAGCTTTTGGCCCGGGCTATCTGCCATGAGGTGGAGCATCTTGACGGTCATCTTTACGTGGAAAAGGTGGAGGGCGGCCTTAAAGATGTGGAGGAAATAGAGGACGAGGAATAAAGAGGAGCGGATTATGAAAATCGTATATATGGGAACGCCGGACTTTGCGGTAGCGCCCCTTGAGGCGATGATAAAAGCAGGGCATGAGATAACCTTAGTGGTGACTCAGCCGGATAAGCAAAAAGGGCGGGGAAAGGAAATGCAGATGACGCCGGTGAAGGAATGCGCCCTGCGGCACGGCATTCCGGTTTTCCAGCCTGTGAAGATAAAAGAAGCGGCGTCGGTAGCGGAGCTTGCCGGGTATCCGGCGGATATTTTCGTGGTTGCAGCCTTCGGGCAGCTTTTGTCGGAGGAGATACTTTCCATGCCGAAGTTTGGCTGCGTCAACATTCATGCATCCCTTCTTCCGGCCTACCGGGGAGCGGCGCCCATTCAGTGGGCGGTCATTAACGGAGAGCAGGAGGGCGGCGTCACCATCATGCAGATGGAAAAGGGACTGGACACCGGGGGAATGTATTGCAAAAGAAGTGTTCCCATAGACAAAAAGGAAACGGGCGAAAGCCTTCACGACAAGCTGATGGCGGTGGGAGCGGAGCTGATTGTGGAAGCCCTCCCAAAGATTGAAAGCGGAGAACTCAAGCCGGAAAAGCAGGACGATTCCCTTACCTGCTACGCGCCCCGGCTTACCAAAGCCATGGGGCAGATAGACTGGGAAAAGGATGCAGTTTCCATTGAAAGGCTGATTCGGGGATTAAATTCCTGGCCCAGCGCCTATACTTATTATCGGGGCAAGACCCTGAAAATATGGGAAGCGGATGCGATTGAGGAAAGCAGCGGCGAAGGGGCGGGCAACGAGGCAAAAATCCCGGGCAGTATTGTAAATGTGGAGAAGGATTTCTTTGATATTGCCACAGGCAAAGGACTTCTTCGGGTAAAATGTGTACAGCTTGAAGGCAAAAAGCGGATGTCAGTGAAGGATTTCCTTTTGGGATACGAGGTAAAGACTGGGCTTACGCTGTAAGGTATCTGCATCTGCGGAATTGGAATGGAGGAGCTTTGATATGTTTGGATTTTATTATGACCCTACTTATATTCTGGTAATAATTGGTGCGGTTTTATGTATTCTTGCCAGCTCACGGGTGAACTCCACCTATGCCAAATATGCAAAGGTGCGGGCGAGAGGCGGTATGACAGGAGCGGAGGCAGCGCAGAGGATTCTTTCCATGTCGGGCATAAATGATGTGCGGATTGAGCATGTGGGCGGCAGTCTGACAGACCACTATGACCCGGCAAAAAAGGTATTGCGCCTGTCGGACTCTGTTTACGGTTCCCGGTCCGTGGCGGCAATTGGCGTGGCGGCTCACGAGTGTGGACACGCGCTGCAGCATAAAGAAGGATATTTTCCCCTGAAGTTCCGTGCCTTTCTGGTGCCGGCCGCCAATATCGGTTCAAGGCTGGGGCTGCCTCTTGTGATATTAAGTCTGGTTATGGGGTTGGGCTCCCTTGCAAGGATTGGCGTCTGGGTATTTGCCATCGCAGTACTCTTTCAGGTGGTGACGCTGCCCGTTGAATTTAATGCTTCCGGCCGGGCGCTTCGGATGGTTGAAAGCTATGGAATTATGAATGCGGATGAGGTGGACGACTGTAAGCGGGTGCTGGGAGCGGCAGCTCTTACCTATGTCGCGGCGGCGGCTTCCTCTGTGCTGCAGCTTTTGCGGCTCCTGATTCTCACCGGAAACCGGCGCAGGGACGACTGACGCTTTGTATCTGAAGTTTCTGAGCAGCCGGAAGGCAGGACGGAATGTTTGCACACATTTTTGGGCGTGGGGCAGCGGTCTGACAGAAAGGGTAAAACGTGGATAATACGAGAGAACTGATTCTTGAGATGCTGATGGAAATTCTGGAAAAGGGTTCCTACAGCCATCTGGTAATCAGGGATGTGCTTGATAAATATAATTATAGTGACAGCAGGGATAAGGCTTTTGTGAAAAGGGTAACGGAGGGGACGTTAGAGAGGCTGATACAGATTGACTACTGTCTGAACAGTTTTTCCAGTGTGACTGTCCCCAAAATGAAGCCTCTTATCAGGACGCTCATGCGGATGAGCGCCTACCAGCTTTTGTTTATGGATAAAATTCCTGACAGCGCGGTCTGTAACGAGGCAGTAAAGCTTGCCGGAAAACGAGGCTTCCGGGGGCTTTCCGGCTTCGTGAACGGGGTGCTGCGTACATTGGCGAGAAATAAGAACAGACTCCCTTACCCGGACAGGGAGAAGGAGCCTGTAAAATACCTGTCGGTGAAATACTCCATGCCGGAGTTTTTAATCGGGCTTTGGACGGAGGCTTACGGGAAGGAAAAAACGCATATTCTTCTCGAAGCTCTGCTGAAGGAAAGCCCTCTGCGGGTACGGCTGAAGGAAAGCCTGTCAGACAGGGAGAGGCAGGGGTGGGAGATCGCCCTTGCAAAAAACGGAGTGAAGGTAAGGAGGCATCCTTATCTTTCCTATGCTTATGAGCTTTGGAATGTGGAAAATGTGAAAAGTCTGCCGGGATATCAGGAAGGCTTTTTTGTGGTTCAGGACGTAAGCAGTATGCTGGCGGCGGAGGCAGCCGGGATTTCGTCCTTGTGCGGGAGAACGGAGGCAGCGGCTGAACCGGGCGAAAGCGGCGAATCGCCGGAAGGGGCTAAAAAAACGGCGAAGCGGGCCGGTGAGTTTCTGATTGCAGACGTGTGCGCCGCTCCCGGCGGAAAGTCCATGCACCTGGCGGAAAAACTGGGGGACAGAGGAAAAGTGATTTCCAGGGACGTGTCGGAGTATAAGGCGGCCCTTCTTAGAGATAATATAGAAAGAACGGGACTTACAAATGTGGAAGTGCAGGTACATGACGCCTGTGTATTGGATGAAAGCCTGGTGGAAAAAGCGGACGTGGTTCTGGCGGATTTGCCCTGTTCCGGCCTTGGCGTCATAGGGAAAAAGCAAGATATCAAATACAGAATCACAAAGGAGGCCATTTCGGAGCTTGTAAAGTTGCAGAGGCAGATTCTCGATGTGGTATGGCGGTACGTAAAGCCCGGCGGTGTTCTTGTTTACAGTACCTGTACCATGAATCCCGATGAAAATGAGAAAACGGCCCGTTGGTTTGCAGAGAATTATTCCTTTGAGCCGGAGAGCCTTTCCCCTTATCTGGCGGAGGAGCTTAAAAAAGAGGGAGAGGAAGGGATGCTCCAGCTCTTTCCGGGGCTGCATGAGACAGACGGGTTTTTTATTGCAAGGATGCGGAGGAAAGGGTAGAATGATGCCAGATATCAAATCGTTGACTTTGGAGGAACTGAAAGCGGAAGCGGCGGCTATGGGAGAGCAGCCTTTCCGGGCGAAGCAGCTTTATCAGTGGATGCACGTGAAGCTGGCCCGGAGTTTTGACGAGATGACGAATCTGCCTTTAACTTTTCGGGAAAAATGCAGGTCGTACTTTGCGTATACTGCATTAAAGGCGGTGCAGGTGCAGGAATCTGCTCTTGACGGAACGAAAAAATACCTTTTTGAGCTGGCGGACGGGAAGCTGATTGAAAGCGTGTGGATGAAGTATAAGCACGGGAACAGTGTGTGTATTTCTTCTCAGGCGGGATGCCGTATGGGCTGCGCTTTTTGCGCCTCCACCATAGGAGGGCTGGAGAGGAACCTTACGCCGTCGGAGATGCTTGACCAGATTTACGCAATCACCCTCCTTACCGGAGAGCGGGTTTCCAATGTGGTGGTTATGGGATGCGGGGAGCCTCTTGACAACTATGAGAACCTTTTGAAATTCCTTACCCTCCTTACGGATGAAAACGGTTTACATATCAGCCAGCGCAGTATTACGGTTTCCACCTGCGGACTGACAGAAAAAATGAGGCTTCTGGCGGATGAAAAGCTGCAGATTACTCTTGCACTTTCGCTTCATGCGGCTTTTGACGAAAAAAGGAGGGAGCTGATGCCTGTTGCAAACAGGTATACCATTGCGGAGCTGATGGAAGCATGCGCTTATTATTTTGAAAAGACAGGGAGAAGAATTACCTTTGAGTATTCCCTGATAAGAGGTTTTAACGACGGGGAGAGAGACGCAAAAGCGCTTGCGGCGCAGATTAGACGATTAAACTGCCATGTGAACCTGATACCGGTAAATCCGGTAAATGAGAGAGATTTTGTACAGCCTGACGCGGCAAAAGTGGCGGTATTTAAAAATAATCTTGAAAAAAATGGAATAAATGTTACTATTAGAAGAGAAATGGGAAGAGATATTGACGGTGCCTGTGGACAGCTTAGGCGAAGACAGAGAAAGTTTTACCAGGGGTAGGAGGAAAAACCGTGTTACAATCCTTTTCTGTAACAGATATAGGAAAAAAGAGAAAACTGAATCAGGATGTGGCATATGCGTCGGAGAAACCGGTCGGCAATCTTCCTAATATTTTTATCGTAGCCGATGGTATGGGCGGGCATAACGCGGGAGACTATGCGTCAAAATGCGCGGTGCAGACCATTGTAAGGGAAATCAGGGGCAGCTTTGAAAAAAATCCCGTCAGAATCCTGGGCAAAGCCATACGTCTGGCCAATGACCAGATAAGACGGCGCGCCAAGGAGGACAGGAGCCTGTACGGCATGGGAACCACGGTGGTGGCGGCCACCTGCCTTGGACACTATCTGCAGGTTGCCAATGTGGGGGACAGCAGGCTTTATATTGTAAATGAGGAAGTCCGGCAGATTACCACGGATCATTCTCTGGTGGAGGAAATGGTACGGGTCGGAGGGATTGACCGGGAAGCGGCAAGAAACCATCCTGACAAAAATATTATTACCCGGGCTGTGGGGGCTCTTGATACCCTTGAAATTGACTTTTTCAGTGAGGAGCTTAAGGCAGGGGATATTGTGCTTATCTGCTCCGACGGGCTGACGAACATGATTGAGGATAATGAGATTGGAGCTATTTTAAAAGAGCGCGGTTCCCTTGAGGAAAAAGCCGGGCGGCTGGTAGCGGCAGCCAATGATAACGGAGGAAAAGACAATATTGCGGTGATATTAATCGATGCTTTTGCAAGAGAATAACAGCCTGTTATGAGCAGAAGCAAATTATCATAGATGGAAACAGGTCAGTATCCGGGAAAAGAGATATTGGCGGCATGGAGAAAAATATGGTTAAAATTGGAATGATAGTTGGAGACAGATACGAGATATTAGAGAGAATCGGCACTGGCGGAATGTCGGATGTCTATAAGGCAAAGGACCACAAATTAAACCGTATGGTAGCCGTGAAGGTTCTCAAGCAGGAGTTCAGCGAAAATGCAAATTTTGTATCTAAATTCAGAGTGGAAGCTCAGGCGGCGGCGGGTCTTGCGCACCCGAATATTGTAAATGTGTATGATGTAGGGGAGGAAAACGGCGTCTACTATATCGTCATGGAGCTGGTGGAAGGGATTACCCTGAAAAAATATATTGAAAAGAAAGCAAGACTTTCGGTGAAGGAGGCTGTCAGCATAGCCATTCAGGTCAGCATGGGAATAGAGGCTGCCCATAACAATCACATTATCCACAGAGACATTAAACCCCAGAATATCATTATCTCAAAGGAGGGAAAGGTAAAGGTTACGGATTTCGGTATTGCCAAGGCGGCGACCAGCAATACCATTACCTCCAATGTGATGGGCTCGGTTCACTATACTTCCCCGGAACAGGCAAGAGGAGGCTATTCCGACGAAAAGAGCGACGTGTATTCCCTTGGAATCACCATGTTTGAAATGCTTACCGGGCGGGTGCCCTTTAACGGAGAAACCACGGTGGCAATTGCCATTAAGCATATTCAGGAGGAAATGCCCTCGCCCAGAGACTATGTTTCTGAAATTCCGGTGAGCGTGGAGCAGATTGTCTTTAAGTGCTGCCAGAAAAGCCCTGACAGGAGATACCAGTCCATGGGAGAGCTGATTACGGATTTGAAGCGTTCCCTTATGACGCCGGACGAGGACTTTGTGAAGATGGTTGACCCGGACGAGGACGGCTCAACGAAAATGATAAGCAGCGGAGAGCGGCAGAAGATAAAGAAACAGTCGGTTAACCGGGACGGGATGGAGGAAGCCATGCATCTGCGCCGGGAAGCTGATGTGAAAAAGAGTGTAAAAAAGAAAAGATATGTGCCGGAGTACGAGGAGGAAGAAGAGGAAGAGCTGGACGAAATTGAATATGAGTATGAAGAAGAGGAGGACGAAGAGGAGGAGGATTACGATCCCAAAATGGAACGCATCACCACGATTTTAGCGGTGGTGGCGGCTGTCCTCATCGGCTGTATCGTACTTTTCCTGGTGGGAAGGGCTTTCGGGATTTTTGACACCGGTCTTTTCGGACAGAAGGAGGAAGAAACCCAGGAAGAGGAAGAACCGAAGGAAAAGGTCCAGATGATAGAGGTTGTGGGCAAAGGAGAGGACGAGGTAAAGGTCGATCTTCTGAAGCTGGGGCTCACGCCTGAAATTGAATATAAGGAAAGCGCGGAATACGAACAGGGAATCGTCATGGACTGCAGCGTCGGTGCGGGAGAAATGATAGAAGAAGGCTCCAATGTGGTTCTGACGGTAAGCGCCGGAAGCGAAGGCGTGGAGGTGCCTGACGTGGTGGGAATTTCCGAGGCGGAAGCAGTAGCCACTCTGGGCAAGGGCGGTTTCCCCGTGAATAAAACGGAAGGCCATGACGCCTATATAAAGGAGGGAAATGTAATTACCCAGTCGCCGGAGGCCGGCTCGAAAGTACCTGCCGGGACGGCAGTTACTATCCGTATCAGCCAGGGGCCGGAAGTCAGCAAGGTACAGGTGCCTGATACAATTGGAAGAGACGAATCAGAGGGTATGGCGATACTGGTGGAGGCAGGACTCCAGATGGGCAAGGTGACTGAGGTGCATCACAGCGACCCGGCCATGGCGGGACTGATTTGCTACCAGAGCTATTCTGTGGGCGATTATGTGGAGGCGGGGACGGTAGTGGATGTGAGCATCAGCATCGGGCCGGAGGAGGCCGTCTATCAGTTTATAGAGAGTATTGCCGCTCCTACCGCCCAGGAAGACCCCAATTACCGCTCGGGGACGATGGTGACCGTCACCCTGATGGCGGACGACGGCACACAGCTTTACAGCACGCAAACAAGCTCTTTCCCTATTGACAATCCCGGAATCAGCGGAATTAAGAGCAGCACCGGTTATATTTTATTTCAGTATGTGAATGCCACGGAAGCCTCCAGCATCACCCATGAGGACGGCTCGGTGACTACCACGGAAGCCAGCTCCGAAACCAAAGAGTTCAAGAGAACGGTACAGTTTATGGAAGGGTAAGCCATGATGCGGGGAAAAATCATTAAAGGAATCGCAGGCTTTTACTATGTTTATACCGAACTTGGGCTGGCGGAATGCAAGGCAAAGGGAATTTTCAGAAAAGACAATCTCAAACCCCTTGTGGGTGATGATGTGGAAATTCAGATTACAAATGAAGCGGCTCTGGAGGGGAATATTATCCATATCCTGCCAAGACACAATGCTTTAATCAGACCAGCGTCGGCCAATATCGACCAGGCGCTGGTCATCTTTGCGGTTACCAGACCGGAGCCCAACTTTAATCTGCTTGACCGCTTTTTGATTGCCATGGAAAGACAAAATCTTCCGGTTGTTATCTGCTTCAATAAGGCGGAGCTTGCAGATGAGAACGAGCGGAAGCGCCTTGCCGGGGATTACGAAGGAAGTGGGTGCCAGGTGCTGTTTGCCAGCGGAAAGGAAGGATGGGGGCTGACCGGTATCCGGGAATGCCTTTCGGGAAAAACCACTGTTCTGGCGGGACCCAGCGGCGTGGGCAAGTCAACTATCGTCAATTATCTTGCTCCGGACGCCGGCATGGAAACCGGGGAAATCAGCCGTAAAACCCAGAGAGGAAAACATACCACGAGACACGCGGAGCTTTTCGCCCTTTCGGAAGATACTTTTTTAATGGATACGCCCGGATTTACCTCCTTAGAGCTTGCCGTGACGGAGAAAGAGGAGCTGAAAGCGTTTTATCCCGAATTTGGAGCATATGAAGAAAACTGCCGCTTTGGCGGCTGCATACATATAAATGAGCCCGACTGCGGCGTGAAGGAGGCGCTTGCCTCCGGCAAAATCAGTAAGATCCGTTATGAAAACTACAGAATGCTCTTTGAAGAAATCAAAGGCAGGAAAAAGTATTAAAATGGCACACGAATAAAGTATGGGCGGCGGATATGGATAAGAAGAAAATAACGAATATAGAAGTAAAGAAAAAAAACAGGAACGAGGTATTCCGCTATATCTGTAAGCGCGGAACGGTATCAAATCCCGATATTTCATATAATATGAAAATCAGCCTTCCCACGGCGACGCAGATTACAAAGGAATTAATCGCTGAGGGTCTGCTTGAGGAGATGGGGGAGCTAAAGTCAACCGGCGGGAGACGGGCGAAAGCGTTATCCGCGGCGGTAAACGCCAGACTGGCGGTGGGACTGGATATTACCAAAAACCATATTACTCTGGTGCTGACTAATATTGGGGGCGAAATCCTGAAATATGAGCGTATCTGCCAGCCCTATGTTTCGGAAGAGGCGTACTGCCGTAAAGTCAGCGAAAGACTGGAACTTTTTCTGGATGAATGCGGCGCTGACAGAGATAAGATTTTAGGGGTGGGCATATCCTTTCCGGGAATTATAGATTTGGAAAAGGAACTGATAACCTATTCCCATATACTGGGCGTGGAGAATTTGCCCTTTGCTTCCGTATGTGCCTTTTTTTCTTATCCGTGCTTTTTTCTCAACGACGCCAATGCAGGGGCTTATGCGGAGGGCTTCCACGGAGACGGGGAGGAACATTTTTTTTACCTTTCATTAAGCAACACGGTGGGCGGGGCGATTTTTGACGGAAACGAGCTGATACAGGGCCGGAATTTCCGGTGCGGCGAGGTCGGACATATGACGGTTGTTATGGACGGGGAAAGCTGCTATTGCGGAAAGAGAGGATGTCTGGACGCTTATTGCGCCGCGTGGCGTTTATCCGACGCGGCGGACGGAAAACTGGAGCAGTTTTTCAGTCTTCTGGAAAAAGGGGACGAAAGGGCGGCCGGGATATGGGATTCCTATACGGATTATCTGGCCATAGCGGTGAACAATATCCATATGGTTCTGGACTGCGATATTATTATAGGAGGCTATGTGGGAAGCTGCATGGGTGCGTCACGTCTTCGGGATATCCGGGAGAAGGTGGCGGCAAGGAATACTTTTGAGGAAAAAGAATCCTGTGTGAAAGCCTGTAATTATAAGGTTGCGGCGGCTGCGCTTGGGGCGGCGCTGAAAGTGATAGAGATGTTTGTGAGCCAGATATAAAAGGAAGAGCGATAGCTGGAGGAAGAAGTTTCAGAAATGGGACTTCTTTTTTATGTGCATTTTTGACGAAAATACAGGTGGAGTTTATCAAGGGGCGAACAAAGCTGTTTGGGCTTTTTAAGAAAAAAATTGGAGTCTATCCGCAGGAAATAACCCGCATAGGTGTATACGTCAATGCTGTTATGCTATAATTCAGTAGATGATCTGGCTTTAGCAGGAATGGACTTTTGCCGGAATGAGCAGGAAACAGCGGAGAGGTTGTCATGATTTATATTGTAGACAATATATCAAATTATTTCATATATCTTTTTATAATTCATTTTGGATTCAGGTTAAATCCAAGAAAAAACAGGCTTTTTATTGGCGCATCGGTTTTGTCTATGTTATCTGCAGGGGCTTATAACGTATATTTTGATACAAATTCTCCGATTATCTATATTTTATGGAGCGTACTTTCCATATGTTTATTTTTTGAAGATAGATTGTGGCATTTGTTTCTACTGAGCGCTGCCCTTATGTATTTCACGGGAATCATTGATACGTTCAGTGTCGTGCTGATACAGGTTGTTTTAATAGGCGGAGGAGTTGGCGGCACGGGTATAACATGGTGGATGGAATCTGCCTATCTGCTCTCATTTTTGGTGTATCTTCTGATATACCTGCGGCTCTTCAGGAAAAATGACGTATATTTGTGCGATGTAAAATTAAAGTATAAGTTTGCACTTTTGATACAGGGCAGTATTTTCCAGATGTTCTACAATTATGTTTTTTATTTCTTTAATGAAAATCATGCAAGGTATGGTTTAGATGCCTATGCAGTATTTTTTATCAGCATAGCAGGGACACTTTATTCCATTTTTCTTACGCTTAATCTTGCCATTAAGAATATATTGTCAGACAGACAGAACAGGGAGCTTCAGTCTTTTATGTATATGCAAAAGCAGCAGTATGATTACCAGCTGCAGCAGTCGGCAGCTGTGCGGCGTTTTAAGCATGATTTGGTAAATCATATTGGAGTTGTCAGAGAGTTACTAAACGAAAAAAAGACAGAAGAAGCCAAAGAGTATATAGATACTATCTGGAATATTCAGGATGCGTTTGATTTAAAGATTCATACAGGAGATAGTTTTCTCGATATTATTGTTAATTATTATTTATATTTGGCGATAAAGGAAAATATAGAGTTTGCTGTTTGGGGAAAACTGACCGAAAAAATGCCTCTTGAAATGTTTGATATTACCACATTGATGGGAAATATATTGCAAAATGCTTTTGAAGCGGCGATAAAAGCAGATGTTCCCAGAATACGTGTTGAACTTGCAGAACATAAGGAAGAAATTTTTATTGTTGTTAGTAACAGTGTAGCCAAAAGAAACAATACAAAAACAGTCTTTTTTATGACATCTAAAAAGGATAGGGAAAATCATGGTTTTGGTCTGAAAAATATTGTTGCAACTGTTGAAAAGTATCACGGTGAATGTTATATGGAATCTATAGTGGAAAACAGAGAAGCGTTGTTTCAAATCAGTATTGCTTTACCAAGGGAGAGAAAAGAATGAAAATAGGTATTGTAGAAGATGAAGCGGTATGGAGAGATAAGATACAGACGATTATCGAAAAATATTGCAGGGATAAAAATATTTCATCACAAATCAAATCATATAACAGTGGAAAAGAGTTTATGAAAAATGCAGATGCAGATTTGTTGTTTCTGGATATTGAACTTGCAGAAGGGGAAGATGGTTTTGAAATAGCGGAACAGTTGATGAGTTCCGGAAACAAATGTAAAGTTTGTTTTTTAACATCACACACAGAGTTAGCCAGATTAGGTTATAGAGTGAACGCTTTCAGATATATCGATAAAAAGCATTTAGAGGAAATCAATGAAGCGATTGATTTTTTCCTTAAAACTAAAATTCAGGATCGAATAGTATTTTGTAATAATATTGCCGGGATTCGCATAAAGATAAGCCTGAGTGAACTTCTGCTTGTTGAGACAAATGGAAGAAAACTAAGATATCTCATGTCGGATGGCAGTGAACATTTATGTGAAGGACAGATATCTGAAGCCGCACGAAGCTTATCCCGGTTTGGCTTTTTTCAGATACATCGGTCATATATTGTCAATTTAAAATATATTGAAAAGGTAAACAGCCATGAAGTTACGCTTTGCAACGGATTAAAGGTAGTAATTGGAAGGATTCACAGTAAAGAGTTTAAGAAGGAGTTTTTTAAATGGAGAATGTGGTTTGATGATTGATTTTGTGTCGTTTATGCAAAATCTGTGTTGTTTATACAGGGAGTATTTTATATTCCTTCTCACTGTGATATAAATATGGTGTTAATCATATTACAGGAGGATAGCAGAAGTGGTACAACGCATTTTGCTTAAGGGTTGTTATTTAAATGGAAAATCCGTAATGAAAAAAGCGGTAATGACAATGATAATGGGAGCGGCTCTGTTAACACTTTCATCGTGTGGGCAGGCAAAGAATTCAGAAGACGCTCAGAAAACACAAAATGACAACATTACCGGTTCGGATTTGGCAGAATTGGAAAACCTGACAGGAGAATATGAATATTTATCGGATTATGGAACCGGTAAATTAATGATTCAAAAATCATCCAATGGATATGATATTTCCGACTATGAATCGGAATCTTCCTGTCGCTTTTTAGCTGATTCATCTAATATAGAAACTATAGAAAATAATCGGATATATGTAAAGTACCCCGAACAGGTATTTTCTGACGATACAGTTAACTTTAGCTATTATGTTTTAGAATATAGTACAGATGAAATTAATGTGTATTACGGAGAAGCAGGGTTTGAAGAGGCTCAGTTGTTATATCATGCCACAAAGAAAACAGAGGTGAGGGCGGACGTATATGAGTATGAGGGCGAATATAATAGTTATGATGTAAGTGAGCCGGCGTTAGAAATAAAGAAAAATGATGATGAAACTTATCAGATACAGATAGATTTATTCAGGCTCTGGGGTTTTTATGATGATGCGGGAAAAATTACGGAAGAAGGATTGGAATTTGCAGCAACAGGTCCTGGTGGAAATGAGGTGAATGGAGTCATTAAATTGGAAGAGGATATTGCGGTCGTAACCATTTTTGGTCAGGAATGGCTTGATTTTGCAGGATTGAGTGAATACAGATTTTACAAAACCTCAGATGTTCCTGACATAGATGATTTTCCGGCAAATCAGCAGGAGAGCAATATGCAGGATGCTGCGGATACTGGTTCGGGAGCAGCGGCAGATGAATTATTAGATTCCTTTATCAATGGATTGGCAGACGCAGTTGACTATGAAGATTCGGCATCGACATTTTCTGTTAGCGATTTAAATATGGATTCTGAGGAAGGGGATGCATATTCGATTGGAGAGAGAGTCGATCTTGACAATGATGGAGAAAACGAACTGATTATTAACGGGCCTTATGGTGGAATATACCTTGATGCGCGTGATGACAAGGTATATGAATTTGCCGCAGGAGAGGGCACTGCTCTTATTCTTTCTTATACCTGTTATAATGGAGCCGTATGGATTATGTACAGCAACAGATCGAGCGCAGGATTTGAATTTTACCATATGGAAAAATTTGAAGGAGCTGATAACTTAACTGCAGAAATGAATTTCGGTGAGGAATTTGACGTCAATAATGCGGAAGCCGGAATAAAATATACATTGAATGGGGCTGAAATTTCATATGATGAATATACAGAATTATGCAGCAAAATTTTTGCTGCTGAAGTCAATACAAATTGAAAGTAAGCTGCATTATAGACCAGGTCATAGGTTGCAACGATATTGCGCCTGGAAATAACTGACTTCAGTCGGCGGAACATTTCCATATGTCCGAGATAATGAGGACGGATGTCAGGGATTTGGGAAATTATCAAAGCCCGGTTTGAAGATGGCGCTTTGAAACTGCAGGTTCCGAAAAACAAGAAAGAAGTGGTGGCGGAGAATCCCAATTATATCGCTATTGAGGGCTGAGGGATTTTTGCACAACAGACAGGCTATTGATACATCAAATCGGGTAGGAGGCAGATAAAATAATTATCTGCTTTCTGCCCGATTTTCATCGTTGGGCTGTCAGATAAGCAGGAGGAAACCAAAATCACAGACCCCTGGTATGTTTGCCATACTGACTCATTTTATTCGCAGAAAAGGCTATCTCCGCTTCGGGAAAGTAAGGGATAATCAGGGAAAATTTGATGCGGGGCCTGCCAGAAGGAATCACTTTCCAGTACCCATATCGCTTTTTGCTGTTATTGGTAAGAGGTATTTGTCACAATAGCAATAAATTTTTTCAAAAGAGGGCTTTGTGAGCTTTTCTTAAAAAAGAGGCCATAGGACAGCGGCTCGCTGTCTTTTAAGGGAATTGCACGGATATCCGTGTTTACAAAGTTCATCCGGGGAAGGACAGAACAGCCATATCCTGCGCTTACGAGGGTAAGAAGCACCTGCAGGTTTTCACACACATAAGTGGATTCGGGTAAAATGTGCTGTGAAATCTGATTCTGCATTTCCGCAACGCTGGCAGGGATTGCGTAGGAATTACAGACAACGATATTCTCCAGGTAAAGTTCCTCTTTTGACAGTTCGGATCTGGTCCCATAGGGATGTGCGTCGGGAACGATACAGCACAGGGGTATCCGAAATAACTCTTTATAGATTGTATCATTCTTTATGGGAATATCCTCCTGGAAACCAAACAGCAGATCCAACTCATCCTGGTAGAAAAGATTCAGGATGGATCTGTGAGGGATTACTTTCAGGAATGGATAAAGCTCCGGCATTTGCTCACGGCAGGATTTCAGTATCCTGCAGAGCAGGTCCAGATTGGCCTCGTTCTGGCATCCGATGGTTAAGACCTGCATGTTTGTACTTTGGTGGCGCTGCAGTTTCTGTCCGGCAATTTTCAGCCTTCCCATAACATGTTTTGCATCTTCCAGAAAGCTGATCCCGGCAGGGGTAAGGGTAACGGTTCTGGTAGTGCGGTGCAGAAGCTTTATCCCCAGTTCATCTTCCAGTGAGTGGATCTGCCGGGAAACGGCTGACTGGGTAATCTTTAAAATTTCAGCAGCTCTCGCAAAGTTCAGGTTTTCTGCAACCTGGATAAAGCTCTTTAACTGGTCTGTATTCATAGGTTTACCTCGATTATTGCGTTTTTGTCATTGATAATACCATATTTTCAATTCACAATCAAGTGTAAATGTGGTTTAATAGGTATTGCAAAGGCTGGCACTCGAAATAAGAGAGTGCTGACAGAAGAAAGGAAGGCAGGTAAAAGAGAATGAAATTGAGACCACCAGGAGGCAGAACTGCTCCGGTTTATGAAGTTTACCGTATTGATTTAAAGGAAGTGGATTGATCTATGGATGGAAAACAGTGTGCCGGTTCCGTTCTGGGACTGGCCAATCAGATAAAAAGAGTTTTTGATACAACCACAGGGCGGTGCGGTACACAGGTGCGGATACTGAACTTTGTCCTGGTGTCTTATCCGGACAGGGAAATCTACCAGAAAGACATAGAGGAAGAACTGAACATAAGGAGCGCATCCGTTTCCACACTTTTGAAAAAAATGGAGGCGCAGTATTTTATCCGCAGGGAAAAGGTTCCCTGTGACGACCGTCTGAAAAAGATACTGCCCACCAGACATACTGTGGAAATGAAGGAGCAGGTGGAGCGGCATGTTACCCTGTTGGAAAAGAGGCTTACGGCAGGCGTTGGGGAAGAAGAATTGAAGGTGTTTTTCCATGTACTGGAGAAAATGCAGGACAATTAAGAATTCGGACGTGATCATGGTACTGGATCACGGGCGGATCGTGGAGCGGGGGAACCATGAGAGTCTGCTGGCGAAGAAGGGGATGTATTATCAGCTTTATACCGGTAAGCTGGCGCAGGAGTGAGATATATTTGTTTTATCGTTGAAGCTTGCGGTGAGAAGCAGATGTAATGAAAAAGAGGAGATTTGTATGAAAGAGGTTTCTGATGCGGAGGCTGCCATTGAGGAGGCGCTTGCCAAATTAGATATAGACTACATTATGAAATAGTACCGGAAGACCCTTATACGGAGGTAACTGGAAATCAACGAGTTACTTACCATGTACACCAAAAGGCCCCTGACCGTAGTGCCCCCAAGTATGGCAATGCAAAGCAGAGCCGGGGAACAGCTACGGCAGATAAGGAGCCGGGAAAATCGTACGGAACAGCAGAAACACGAAGCCTATTTGGCGGGCTTTACGAGCTGTGACACGACCACCTGAATACTTTCCAGGTCCTGTGAAGTATTCTGATAAGACATGGTTTTATTATCATTATTGCCTGTGATAATAATTCTGCAGTTTCTATTGTTAAATGATTTTGCAGCTTCGGATAATTCTTCAACTGAAATTTCAAGCATGGAGTTTTCGGTGTGCGCCTGCAGATGTTTTACGTTTACCCAGCTGCAGGATTCGCCTTTTTCGTCTATAATAGAAAAATCCAATTTGCGGTATTCTGTCATAATCGGAAGATGTTTTGTTCCGCCGTCCTTGTCAAATGTCAGAAACTGTTCTTCACAGCACAGCAATGGCGGAAAAGGCAGGTCAAAAGTGTCCGATACGCTCTGAGGCCCGGAATTGATGATTTTTGCACTCTGCGAACCGCTGTAACGGGAGATGATACTGGATACATTTACCTGTACAGAAGATTGGAATGTTTTAAAAAGATTCCTGTGCTTTGTCGGTATTCTCCAAATCCATATATTTTCAGGTGTAAAGGTGGAATGCGCTAAATCCGGAATGCCTTCTATTTTTTGATATTTCCCCTTTGGCCTTTTGAACGTATATACCCATTTTACCCGGCTTTCATTGTCATTTCCGCCTGTATAAGCGGCGCAGTCACAATCTCTTATTGCAACCGAGACGGATTCATCGAAATTTATGCCCCAGCTTAAAGAAGCAGAACCTTTTACGCCGCTGTCGCCGCCCTCTTTGCCCCCTTCAATGCCAAATGCACCGCCTATATTATAGCCAAAGCCGGAGACATATGTTTCCTCATTGTTGATAGCGACAGGCTCAATTTTAATTGTATCGACTTTTGAAAGAAAATTTTTATTGCTGCCAGTTTCCGTGATGAGGGATTCCAATGTATATGAGCTGACATAGTAAAGCGCAACCTTTCCCTCTCCGACATACCAGCTTTCACCGTTTACCTTCTGCCGCGTATGGGCGTAATGCTCATCATATCCCGGTTCGCCGTTTAATTTAGGCGTTTGTTTGATAAAATACCAGTCATATCCGTTTTCGGCATCTGCTTCCCTTGCGTGTAGCGAATCTGAAAATTCGTGTGCGGACGAGATACAAAGAGTATTTTCTACGATTTTCTGCTGTGCTGTCACAGTATGCTTTCTGCTTTCAATATGAGTGTGCAGGGGAATTTCGTTTTCTTTCACTGCCATAATTGGGTCCTTCTTTATTTTTGTTGGTGGTTATTTATGTATTATGCTTTAAAGGACTTTTTCATCACAAAATTTTTTCAAGGCTGGCAGAGAATTTTTTTAAAGCTTGTTTGAAAAATGTCGATTTCATTTTCGGAAAATCTACTTGCCAACATGAAATTATGGTACAATTACGGTAAATGGGGGTGCCATGACAAAGAAAATAGCACAAATCGGGATAGCAGATTGACGGTTGGGAGGACAATAAATGGCAAAAGATTTTTATCAGAACACCAAAACAAATCAGAAAACAGATTCCAACGAAAGAAGACGGCGGAACAAAAAAACAGGAAATCGCATCATCGGCATAGCCGCCCTTGGTTTGCTGCTTGCGGCCTGCGGCGCGCCGTCCGGAGGAGCAAAAGAAACGCAGCAAATTGCTGAAAGAAAGGAAGAACCGGGAGAGTGGCCAGAGGAGCATGAGAGCTGCGAGATGCAGGAGCTTAGCGGATATCTGTATGATCATGTTTCCGTAAGCCCCTATGCCAGCGCGGAAATTACGATTAGGAATTACAAGGGGGAAAAGCTGGAAACCGAGTGGGGTGCGCCGTCGGCTTTTCGGTTTGGGGGAGAAGCGGATGTGACATGGCGGTTTTACAATTCTCCCGGAGAAATGGAGACGGCGTTGAACAAGGCGGCTATGGAAGAAACTGATGAGAACTTACTTCATTTTCTGTACTATACCTTTCCCATGACAAAGGACGACCACGCCCTCGATTTATACAATACGCTGAAAAGGAGATTCGACTCGAAAGAGCATCCTCTGTCGGTATGGAGCGCAGACAACGGGAAGCTGTTTTACTATATACAGGAAACAGTGAAAGAGGAGGACGGCAATGAGTTTTATTATCTGTACAGCCGAAACTCAAGGGTTAATCTTTATATGAAAGACCGGACGGCATACGGACTTACTCTGTTGAACGCGCCATCGGAAGAGGACGACGAAACGCTGGAATATGTGTTTGTTGATGTTTTCCAGCGTTACGGCAGTCTGGGCTTCGGCCATGGGATGGATGAGGAAAACCTGTACTGGATTGACCATGACGAGCGCCTGACCGAGCTGGAGAACCCGAAGCGCAGTTTTCTGGAAGTCCGCGGGATTGATGAGAACTGGGAATCTTCCGGAGACGAAGGGGTTATGCGGTATTTTGGCCTGCTTGCGGAGGCTGATTATGAGCTGCCCCTTACGGAGGACGGCAGGATGCTTTCCCTGCACTTTTGCCTTGCGAAGGATGATAAGAAAGAAGAAGCTTCTTTTTCCGACTATTTATATGATTTCAGGAAAGACGTCATTATTTCCGCTGCCCGTTCTATGGCGGAAAGCGAAGATGAGACTTCTGCGGAAGAAGAAACGCCTGTGGATAAAGGGGACGGAGAACTTCGCTACTATCTCCTGAATGGCTTTTGCATGGACGAACCCTACGACATGACAGTGACGGATATGGAGACCGGCGAAATCCTGCAGGAGGGCAGGGTATCTCTGAGTATCGAGCTGCCGGATACGATTACTTATACTGACTTAAACGGCGACGGTTATGCGGATATGCGGATTGGCGCGCCGGTTCATATAAACGATGCAAAAGCGGTGGAAGAGGATTATACGCCGCCCTCTTATCTGCTCTGGGACCCGCAGACGCGGCAGTTTGTGCACAAGACGGAAAAAGAGGTGGCGAACAGCGCACGGGCGGTGGCAAACGGCTTAACGGAGGAAGAACAGGAGGAAAAGACCGAGCGGGAGCGGAGAGATTCTTTTGCGCCGGTTTACGAACTGCCCAAATGGGAGGAACCAAAGGACTATATCAAACTTACGGGCGACAGAATGCAGGAATACGAAGCGCAGGAGGGAGACAGCCTCTGGCATATCAGCGAACGTTTCTACGGAACAGGATTTCAATGGACATCAATCGTAAGGACCGGGGAGGCGCCGAAGAATCCGAATTATCTGCCGGCCGGCGAGACGGTGTTTATACCGGAGATTCTTTATATCCGCAAAGACCCGTATTCCAGAGGCGGTCTGCGTTCCGAGGGGAGCTTCCAGATTGAACGGCCAGCCGGATTTGCGAATTATTTTCTCAACGGGGATGTGTCTTATATACCCTGGGAAGAAGAGAATCAGATACACAGTCTGCCGGTAACGAATCCCGTAGGAGAAAATCCATTCCATGAACCAAAGGATTGGGAAGCGTTTCAGGCGGAGGCGATACGGTGCAGCGAAGAATTGTGCCCGGGAAGGGTGTCGAATCTCACTTTTGAAAAGAGTTATATGGAGGATGGCTGCGACCTGTATGGATACTACTTTGAATATGATACGGGGGAAGAAATTCTGGAATATGTGGATTTCTTTAAGTTCGGCAAGGCCAATATGTCGGAAGTAATCGGCGTGCGCGAGCAGGAGCCGAACACCGTGCTGGTGAATACTGTCCGCTACATGGCGGCCAGTTTCATTGATTACGGCGGCGAGCCGGGCATGGGATGGGGAGATGGCACAATCCCCAACGCAGGCGCAGATAAATGGGAATACCCTTACCTTCACAATCTGTTTGAGGCGGCGAGGGAGCAATTTGAGACAAACAATTAACATTACCTATACGGACCGCCATATTGCCGAGAGACGTCCTACCGGTGAGGAATTAAAGGAATGGCGACCAAAAAGCGGACTGCCGCTTAAAAAGTTTTTTAATACAAGCGGCGTTTTATATAAAGAAATGCAGCTTGGGGAAGGTGCGGCCATATATAGAAATCATGCGTTCCAGGCATTTTTAACGATTCAAAACAGGTATTAGACATTATATAAAAGCAGACCTACAATAAAGGAAATCGAAGTTACATTTTCACGGAATCAGATATGAGGAGGAGAAAAGAAAATGTTCAGCAGTAAAGATTTGAAAAATCTGATTATTCCTTTGTTTCTGGAGCAGTTATTAACAATCCTTGTAGGTCTGGCAGATACCTTTATCATCAGCTTTGTGGGCGAGGCCGCCGTTTCCGGCGTATCCCTTGTCAATTCCTTTAACACCATATTCATTTATCTGTTTACCGCCCTTGCCTCCGGCGGCGCGGTGATTGTCAGCCAGTACATCGGAAGTAAGGAAAGCGAAAGGGCGGGGGAGGCGGCCAGTCAGCTTCTGATGATTTCCACAGTGTTTTCAGCAGTGATTGTGGTTTTGATTCTTTTAACGGGAAAACCGCTGATGGGATTGATGTTTGGACAGGTGGAAGAAGAGGTGATGGACGCCTGTGTGACTTATCTTCGGATTTCATCCTATTCTTATCCGGCGCTGGCGGTCTATAACGCCGGAGCGGCTCTTTACCGCAGTGTGGGAAAGACCAGCGTCACTATGTATATTGCGCTGGGAGCCAATATTATCAATGTTGTGGGAAATGTAATCGGTGTGTTTGCGCTTCGTGCCGGAGTGGCCGGGGTGGCGTGGCCCTCTTTGATTGCAAGAGTATTCTCGGCGGTGGTTCTGACAATCCTCTGTTTCCGAAAAAGAAACGGCGTGCATTATAAAGAGGAGTGGATTGCAAAATGGAACGCCGGGCTTTTAAGGCGGATACTGCGTATCGCGGTGCCAAACGGAGTGGAACAGGGAATCTTTCAGTTTGTCAAGGTGGCTCTCAGCAGTATTGTTGCCCTGTTCGGCACCTGTCAGATTGCGGCAAACGGAATCGCCCAGAGTATCTGGTCCCTTGCGGCTTTGGTATGTGTGACGATGGGGCCTGTATTTATCACGGTAATCGGACAGTGCATGGGAGCCGGGGATGTGGAGCAGGCGGAACACTATTTCCATAAACTGCTTAAGATTACGCTTTTGCTTTCGGTTGTGTGGAACACGGTGGTTTTTGCACTTACGCCGGTGATAATGCCGTTTTTTGATGTGGCGCCGGAAACGAGAAGCCTGACTGTCATTCTGGTTCTGATTCACAATATTTTCAACTGCGTGGCTTTTCCCTTTGCAGACCCGTTGGGAAAAGGACTCCGGGCGGCAGGGGACGTAAAGTTTACCATGGTCTGGTCTATTGTAACAACCATTGGCGTACGGCTTTTGTTTTCCGTACTGTTTGCCGTTGTCCTTGATATGGGCGTGACCGGTATTGCGGCGGCCATGTGTCTGGACTGGTGTATCCGGGCGGCGGTCTTTCTTTTCCGGCTGAAAGAGGGAAAGTGGAAAAGGTTTCAGCTTATTTAAATATATGATTTGTAAAGGAGAAAATTGTATCGGATTATAGCAATCAGTAACTCTCTGTTGCGAAAGGGAATTTGCGAAGAGCATACAAAAACACAACAATTTAATGGGCTGTCAATCTTACACAAAACACCGCTTCCGGTAAAAATCGGAGCGGTGTTTTTGTATATCTTCCGGACACCGTGACCAGAAGTCCCAGGCGGGCCTGGGGACGCCCCTGAAATTGCCTGATATCAGAGACTGTGTATTCCTGATTTCTTCAGTGAAATATAGACTTGACAGAAGGACGACAGAATGTTATATTTTAGTTGTCAACACCATGTTATACAATCAGGAGGATTAAGCATGTTACAGAAATTATCCGACGCCGAATTTGAAATTATGAAAATCGTATGGGGAAACCCGGAGGCGGTGACACTGTTTCCCTATATCATGGACGGGCTGGCAGCAAGAGGCAAGCCGTGTCAAAAGAACACTTTGATTGTACTCCTGTCGCGGCTGATGAACAAAGGCTTTCTGAGCGCTAAGAAAATCGGACGCCGCAACGAATACACCACTCTCATTTCAGAAGCGGAATACCAGACAGCGCAGACAAAAAATTTCCTGAATAAGATTTATGAGGGGAGCGTAAAAGGGCTGGTTTCCAATCTGATTATGGGCGATCTGCTGGCAGACGAGGAATACGAGGAATTGAAAAGGCTGCTGGAGAAAGGGAAAGAGAAACAATGAACGCAGTTTTGAAAATCTTCCTGTCCATGTCCTGTTCCGGCGGTTTGCTTATTCTGGCTCTGCTTTTGGGAAAGCGCTTTTTGAAAAACAAAATCAGCCGTCAGTGGCAATATTACATTTGGCTGATTGTCGTTTTACGGCTGCTTCTCCCATTTGGGCCGGAAGTAAATCTGCTGGGGAAAACCTATCAGGCTGTCGATCAGGCAATCGCTCAGGCCGCTTCTTTGCCGTCACAGCGCCTTGCAATAAACTCTACAGGAGATATTTCTGCTCCTGCCGTCGGTTTGGAGCAGAGCAAGGAAAATATGAGTAGTCCGGCAGAGGATTTGACAACCGCCCACCCGTTACAGGAGATTCGGGTGCTGTTGACAAATCACGTCTGGCTGGTCTGGCTGGTGGCTGCGTTGGGGCTGCTGATACGAAAGATAACGATTTATCAGGGCTTTATACGATATATTAAGGCTGGATTGACCCCGGTTTCTGATATTGAACTTTTAGACCGGCTTTCTATCGCGGCGGAGCGGTCTGGTATTAAAAAACCGATAGAACTATATATCAATCCGCTGATTTCTTCCCCACTGCTGACTGGCTTTTTCCGCCCATGTATCGTATTGCCATGCACGGACATTTCTGAACAGAATTTTCAGTATACCGTTCTGCATGAACTGACGCATTACAAACGGCGGGATATGTTCTATAAGTGGCTGGTGCAGATTACGGTCTGCCTGCATTGGTTTAATCCACTTGTATATCTTATGAGCCGGGAAGTCACAAAGGCGTGCGAATTTTCCTGTGATGAAGCAGTGCTCACAAAAATGGGATGCGATAACGCCCAGGACTACGGGAAAACCTTGCTTAATGCGATGGCAGCAGTCGGGAAATACAAGGAATCTTTTGGCGCTGTTACATTAAGCGAAAACAAACAATTACTGAAAGAAAGGTTAGGAGCAATTATGAGTTTTAAGAAAAAATCAAAAGCAATTCAGCTTTTGACCGGTATGCTGACGTTGGGTATTATTTTCAGTGCAGCTTTTGTCGGGATTTATTCTACTGCCGTCGCGGCAGATGTGCCAGATTCGGGAAATACAGAGAAATTATTGCCGCCACTGTTTGATAATTCGCAAACAGCAGACAAGTCGTTGGAAATGGGAACATTGGATATTAAGGGAACATCATATTATCTGGTTTATAATGAAGCCCAACTCAGAGCTATTGGAACAGGCGAGTATGGCATGGATCAGAATTATATGCAGCAGGCTGATATTCAATTATCCAGGGATGAATGGGTACCCATTGGAACATGGGACAATCCATTTACAGGCACTTTCAATGGTAATGGTTTTGAAATTGCAGGCCTTACCATGACCGACCCGGATGCAGAGATTATAGGGCTGTTTGGTGTTACCCAAAATGCTCATATCTATAATGTTATTTTGCGAGATTATGACATCACGAGCGCAGGTAGAAATGTTACAGAAAAATCGGTTGGGGCAATCCTTGCGATTGGGCAGAGCCGTTCTTATGATAATTTTGTCTATCCCAAAGAAGCAGCCGTGAGCATTGAGGATAATTCTTCAGAGATAGATCGGTATTATAAAGCCGGCAGTCTGCCTTTGTTTGAAATTACTTTCCCCGGGCTGAATGAAACAGCTCAAAAGACATGGCTTGCAAAACTCTATGCTGATGGTGATTTCGCTTTCTTCTCTGTTGCTGTGCGTGGACTTGACGCAAATTCTCCTTTGCTTGCCAACTTCGCAGAAAAGGCGTATACCGATGAAGAAAATGCGTTTTTCTCCATTTTGACGGACTGTATGGACGAAGCGGAGCTGGAACTTTGGCTGGACAGGGCGTTGGAAGATGGGAACTGGGCATTTCAATCCCTCCTCTTTGATAAGCTGAACCGTAGCGGGGAGTTTGACGGGCTGGAAGAGAAGCAGCAGAAAGAATGGGCGAAAGCGCAGACTGCGGAATACCGGGCTGCGGGCGTTACGATGGACGGCAAAGATTATTACTACCAGGGTCAGCTTGTCAACATCTTTTCAGACATCCGGGCCAACAAATCCGTTTACACGCTGAATATGAACCCGAAAGGAACCGTCAATATCAAAATTGTCCGTGATGCGGAAAACAAAATCACAGGCGTTTCCTATATGACCGAGGCGGAAGTGATTGAACTGTTGGGGGATATGGAAGACCAGGAATAAAACTGATGTAGAAATAATCCCTGTTGATTTCGAGGCCGTAGTGGCGGGAGAAACTATCTTCCTGGGTGAGTACACATTGCCCTGTTTGATTCGATGTGCAACAATAGGGTGCTGCCAGTGGGAATGATTAAAAGGATTTTTACCCTGGAAGGTGTTATTTATCTGCTCTTTGTCAATAATAGGATTAGACAGCGAACCTTTTGCTGACAAAAAGGAGAATACCGAACCATGCCCAAAGATTATTTCAACGAGTTTCTTCCCGACCTTGAAGAATTTCAGGAAAAAACCATACAATTTCATAAGGGAGATATCTCTGTGGCCGAATATAAGAGATTTTCCGGCGGCTTCGGAAGCTATGCGCAGCGTGGCGGCCGGAAACACATGCTGCGGCTTCGTATGGCAGGCGGCCGTCTTACAAAGGAAAGACTCAAATTCATTGCGGAAAGCCTCGATAAATACGAAATCGGACGGTTAAAAATGACCACCTGTCAGTCCATTCAGCTTCATGATTTGGAAGCCGGGCAATTATGTGCTCTGATGAAGGAAGCCTGGCAGGCGGGAATGATTTCCCGGGGCGGCGGCGGGGATTTTCCGCGGAATGTAATGGCAACTCCCTTATCAGGTCTTCAAAAGGAGGAATATTTTGATGTAATGCCTTATGCCGTTGCCGCGGGAGAATATCTGATGGGCTTTATCAAGGCGGCGAAGTTTCCCCGTAAACTGAAGGTTTGTTTTTCTTCCCGGCCGGAAAATGAAACCCACGCTACTTTCCGCGACCTGGGCTTTGTGGCAGGGCCAAACCGTACCTTTGACATTTATGCTGCCGGAGGGCTGGGCATAAAACCATCTCTTGGGATCTGCGTTGCAAGAGACATTTCACCCGATAAGATACTTTACTATATCAAGGCCATGGTAGAGACCTTTGTGGCTTATGGAAATTATGAAAACCGCGCCAGGTCAAGAACCCGTTTTATGGCGGAGGAATTAGGCGAGGACGGCTTTCGGAAAGCCTATCTGGAAAAGCTGGAAGAGATATTTGCATTACATGCCGGGAAAGCCGCCGTTTCCTCTCAATCCGGCGGAACTCTGGAGCTTTCGGAATATACGGTGTCAGAGGAATATCAGGAGGCTGTGCGTCCTGTCACAAAGCAGAAAAGCCCTGTAAAGAGCCACATTTTATCCGATAAGCGCATTGTCCCACAAAAGCAGGAGGGACTTTATGCCGTATTTTATCAGCCGACAGGAGGAATGCTCACACCGGCGCAGGTCATCCGGCTTTATCATTTGATTAAGCCCATGGAAGATGTGGGGATTCGGCTGACTCCTGAAGAGGGGCTTTATGTGGTAAACTGCAGCGCCGCGGAAGCGGAGGAAATCCTCTCCGCCACAAAAGACAGCGCCCGGACTCTTTTCGAGACCTCCGTAGCCTGCGTGGGAGCTTCCGTCTGTCAGGTTGGCATCGGCGATTCACAAACATTATTAAATGCCTGCATTGAAAGGGTACGCAGGGAAGGCTTTTCAGATGGCGTCCTTCCCCAAATACACATTTCCGGCTGCCCCTCCTCCTGCGGAACTCATCAGATTGGAAAGGTCGGCTTCCGCGGCGGCATCCGCCAGACGCCGGACGGGCCCAGGCCTGCTTTTGCCATATTTACCGGAGGCTGTCCTGTTCAGGGAAAGGAGATCCTTGCGGATATGGGAAAGTCGATTCTGGCGGAAGACATTCCTGAATTTCTGGCGGAGCTGGGGAGAATGGTGGAAAAGGAAGGGATGCTGTATGAAGAATGGGCGGAAAGATATCCTGAAAAGCTGGAGAAGATAATAGAGAAGTATACGATATTTTTTTGAGAGCAATAACTATCTATATCGGCGGATATTTGTTTCCAATATTCCATGTTCTTATTGTTATATATTTCTTTATAATCACTTAAATATTGTGGGTATTTTTCAGAAACGTATTGAAAAATATCCTGTTTATGCAATTCCTTTAATGCTGTAATCCGCTGTGTAATGCTGCTGGCATTATCCATATCACTTTGAAAATCGTTATCTAAAGTGTTAACAAAAATTGCAAACGCTAAATTTTTCAGCTCTGTTAATATGTCAATATCTCTTAGTATCAAATCAGACTTTGTGGAAATAGTAATCAAACAATCCGCTTTCTTTAGCTGCTGTAAAACATTTCCTTCCGTAGATGATCCTGGCATTGGTTTCAGGAAATGTAGACATAAGAATAAAAGTACAACTTTAAATACCGGCTATAAGTGCAAAAACGATTTCGACTTTGGCGGTGAACAAGTGGAAGCTATGTTTGCATAATGTTATCAAAAGAGTTGATGGCAACAGAAAAAGCGTTGCCAATACCATGAGAAGAACATAAGTTTGGTAAAACGTTTGAAGAAAATTTCATGCGGAAAGAGCCTGAAATACTGCCCAATTTAAAGCCCCTAAACATAGCGGAAGCCCCCAAAACCGCGGTTTCCGCAGTCCTGAAGGCTTCCTTAGGGGAGGATAAGTATTTAATTTATCTGTAGTACCCGTGGCTTCCCGCATCCGGTTTCCACGTCATCAAAGGAGGGGGTTCCATTGACTTAATACTATTATTGCCCGGAAATCCGCTAATATACACCGAAAATGAAAAAATTTGCTTTTTTACAATTATAGGGTATAATATTTAAAGAAAAGTAAGACGGGCGTTGCCCGCAATCAGAAAGCTTAAAGCAAATGAGGAGGAAAGGTTTATTATGGCGTTATTAAAGAAATGGCGTGATATGGCTTATTCGGAAACAGCCAACAAGGGAGATTTAAGAAGATTCTGGGACGAGTATTTCCAGATGGAAAAGGAGATATACGCACAGCTCCTTAAAAACCCCGACGAGGAAGTAAAGGGCACCGTGAAGGAGCTTGCAGACAAATATGAAATTGACATTATGAGCATGGTAGGATTTCTGGACGGGATTAACGACAGCTTAAAGGAGGCTAATCCCATTGAGGAGATGGAGGAGGATACTCAGGTAAATCTTGGCTTTGACAAGGAGCTTTTGTATAAAAATATGGTGGCTGCCGGCGCGGACTGGCTGTACGAGCTGCCGGAGTGGGAAGCGATTTTTGACGAGGACAGGCGTAAGGAGCTGTACAGAGAGCAAAAATCCTCCACCACGATTGTGAAGCCGGATAAAATTTATCCCAACGACCCGTGTCCCTGCGGAAGCGGCAAGAAGTATAAAAAATGCTGCGGAAAGAAAGGCTGATGGAAAGCCGTGTAACGCAGGCCGTTGCAACCTTTGAGTCGGGATACACCTGTGCTCAGGCGGTATTTGTCACTTATGCCGATTTGTTTGGTATGGACAGGGAAACGGCATTAAAGCTCTCAAGCCCTATGGGTGGTGGAGTTGGACGGATGCGGGAGATTTGCGGGGTGGTATCGGCAATGGCGCTGCTTGCGGGATTAAAGGAAGGGAACACCGACCCGGAAAATGAAGCGGGACGGGAACAGATTTATGTCCTTACCAGAAAGCTGGCGGATAAGTTTAAAGAGAAAAACCACTCTATTATCTGCCGGGAGCTGCTTGGCATTGAAGGAATGGAGGAGAGCGCGAAGCCTTCCGCCAGAACGAAAGAGTACTATGAGTCAAGACCATGCAGCAGGCTGGTGGCGGACGCTTCCGAAATTATAGAGGAAATGTTATCAGAGTCATGACAATCAGAGAACAGGTATTGTTATTATTGGAAAAACACCGGGGAGAATTTTTCTCGGGACAGGAAATTGCACAGCAGCTTTCCATATCCAGAGCGGGAGTATGGAAGGCTGTTAAAGCGTTGCAGAAAGACGGCTACGACATAGAAGCGGTAAATAACAGAGGCTATGTGTTGCAGAAAGCAACCGACGCGCTCTCCGGGGCGTTTATTGAGCAGAAGCTTAAGGAAAGAAATATCCCGCTTTATGTCCGCGTGGAAAAGACGGTGGATTCCACCAACAATGAATTAAAGCGTTATGTGGTGGACGGGGAGAGGCGGGATATGGTTCTTCTTGCGCAGCAGCAGAGCGCGGGCAGAGGCCGTCGGGGGCATTCCTTTTATTCCCCGGAGGGGACGGGGCTTTATTTAAGTCTCCTTCTCCATCCGGATGCCGGGCCAAAGGAAGCCACGATGCTGACGACGCTGACGGCGGTAGCTGCGGCAAAGGCTGTGGAAAAGGTGTCGGGAGAGCCGGCAATGATTAAATGGGTGAACGATGTCTGGATGCGCGGCCTTAAGATTTCGGGAATTCTCACGGAAGGCTCGGCCTCTTTGGAGGAAGGAAAGCTGGAATACGTGATTGTGGGAATCGGCATCAACATGTATGAGCCGGAAGGCGGTTTCCCGGAGGAAATAAGAAATATAGCCGGAGCCGTATTTCAGGGGCACGGGCCGGGGGAAAACCTCCGCAATCAGGTGGCAGTGGAGTTCCTTACGAATTTCATGGAATATTATAAGGCGTTTCCTGCCAGAAATTATCTGGACGAGTACAGAAAGCGCTGCTTTGTCATTGGGAAAAAAGTCTGTATTGTCACTCCCGAGGGTGCGCCCGGACGGCAGGCAGATGCCGGCGGGGCGGACCGGGAGTATGCGTTCGTTCTGGGAATTGATGAAGAATGCCATCTTCACGTGCGCTATGACGACGGAACGACGGAATACCTCTCCAGCGGGGAAATCAGCGTGAAGCTGCAGCCGCAAGGATGTTGATTCGTATCATCTTCAGAAAAATTTATTCTATATTGTCCCTGGTGATATTGTGGAGCCACTTATCGCTTCTGTAATGACGGATAACCCAGGGCCACTTGACGAATTCATCGGTACACAGAAGAAAATAAACCCACATAACCGGAAGCTTAAACACGAAAGCTGCAAGAAATCCTAAGGGAACGGCGTAAACCCACATGTCAATCACGTCGCAGATAAAGCCGAACCGGGAATCGCCTCCGGCGCGGAACACGCCCGCAATCAGGGTGGTGTTTACGGCGGCGCCCATCACATAGTATGTATTGATTAAAAGCATATATTTCAGATAATGCATGGCAGTATCCGTAAGGTCGGCGTACATAAGCACAAAGGGCGTTATGGCAAGGATGAGGAGTCCTCCGAAGGCGCCGCTTAAAATGGTGAGCTTCATCAGCTTTCTGGCATCCTGCCTGGCATCCTCCAGCCTGTCTTCCCCGATAATGTTTCCAAGCAAAATGCCGCCGGCGCTGGCGATACCAAAGCACAGAACCGTACCGAAGTTGCGCACTACGATAACAAAGGAATTGGCGGCAACGGCGTCCGAGCCTAAATGGCCGATAATCACGGAATACATGGAAAAGGCAACGCCCCAGGCGATATCATTTCCAAGAGCCGGCAGGGAAAGCCTGATAAAATCGGAAAACAGGAGCTTATTTCTCACAAAAAGAGTGGAAAGCTTTAATTTGATGTCCCTGCTTTTCGCTGACACGATAAAGCAGCAAACCAGCTCGATTACTCTGGAAAGAGAGGTGGCAAGGGCAACGCCTGCAGCGCCCAGCTTCGGAGCGCCGAAAAGGCCGAAAATGAACACGGCGTTTAAGAGAATATTTAAGGTAAAAGCAAGTGTGTTTAATGCCGTGCTGACGACGACTCTGCCCACGCTGCGCAGTACCGAGAGATAAACCTCAGTGATTCCCCAGCAAAGATAACTGACGCTGACAAGACGCAGATAAGACGCGCCGATTGCAATCAGCTCCGGGTCATTTGTAAAGAGCTTCATCATAAGGCCGGGGGCAAACATGGCAAAACCGGCAGCCAGAACGGATATGGAAATGGAAAAGCGCAGGGCGATTCCCTCAACGATTTCAATTGCCCGAAAATCGCCTTTTCCGTAATACTGGGCGCAGAGGATGGTAGCTCCCGTACCCAGGCCGTAATAGACCATAAAAAGTATGCTGGCGTACTGGGCGGCCAGTGAAACCGCAGAAATAGACGACTGTCCCACATAATTAAGCATCACCACGTCGGCCGAGCTTACGGCGGCGCTCAAAAGATTTTGAAATACGATTGGCAGCAGCAGCTTTACAATCTGGCTGTAGAATCTGTCGTTTTTCCATCTGTCGATTAGTTTTCCCATTTTAGAATTCTCCCTTGTATTCATGCGCGCTTACCAGGTACAGAGCGCCTGTGGCTATTATATCGGTTCCCGATTCTTTCGTCAACAAATTGCGGGAGCTTTAATCCTGCCTTTTATCCGGCATTTTCAGGAAAACAACACAGAGAACGCCAAGAATCACCTGCACGGCGGGAATCGTATACCAGACCCCGTCAAGCCCCAAAAAGAGGGGCAGAATCACGATAAGAATGAGAGTCAGCAGGATTTCGCCATACACCAGGATATTGGAGCGCGTTGTGCGCCGGGTAGCGTAAAAATAGGAAACCGCCGGTTTGGTCAGTCCGTAAAGGGCGGTAACCAGCGCAAAAGCAGGGGTGGCCTTTATAATATAAGCGCCCGCCTCCGGGGAGGTTCCGTAAAATTCCGGCAGCAGATTTCCTGACAGGACAAAAAGGACAGCTCCGAGAACGCCGACGCCTATCCCCAGTAAGAACGTCCACCGTGCATAGGTTTTCAGCGATTTTTCATCCCCTTTTCCGCGGCTTAGAGACAAAAGCGGCTGGCTGCCGTCCCCGATTCCCTGAACCAGAAGCTCCATAAAGGAGATAATATAGGCAAGAACCGCATAGGCGCTGACAGCCTCCTCTCCCCCATAGTTCATAGACTGCAGATTCATGAAAATGATGGTGACGGAGGGCAGATAGGTCAGCCCGAAAGGCGAGACTGCTACCTGTAAAATAGGGGAAATCACGGATTTATCAGGACGCATATCCGAAAAGGCAACTCGGTTCTCTTTTTTCATAAAAAAGGCAATACTGAATATCAAAGTGAGAGCCTGTCCAAAGACAGTGGCAAGAGCGGCCCCGGCCAGTCCCCAACGTAAAGCAATCACGAAATAGTAATCAAGAAAAATATTGGCAAGGCATCCTGACGCCATAGCGCACATGGCGTAAAAGGACGCGCCGTGATTGCGCATCACGGGAATCATACCGGTGGCAAACACCTGAATGACGCCGCCAAGAAGAATATATCTTACATAAGTAACGGCAAGCGGGTGAAGCTCCCCCTCAGCGCCAAGAAGCTCAAGCAGCAGGGGAGAAAATAAAAAGAGAAGGATTATCAGCAGAAGTGAGCAGGTAAGAAGCAGGAAAAAGGCGTTGCCCTCTGCCCTTGCCGCTTTCTTTTCATCTCCCGCCCCTCTGTTTAAGGACATCACCACGGCGGCGCCCATACCGATACCTGTTCCAAGGGAAAAAATGAGCGCAACCAATGGCCATGCAATATTGATTGCGGCAAGACCCGCATCTCCCATGGCCCTGCCTACAAAAATCCCGTCCACAATAGAGTAGATTCCCGTCAGTAGAAAAGATAAGGTTGAGGGGAGAATATATTTTAAGTATTCCTTTTTCATTGATGACCTCCGTTCTTATATGGGCAGATTTCAGAGACGGCCTTTCCTGCCGGTGAAACCATATATTTCCGTATTATACGGAATGAAAGCGGAATAGTCAATATTCTCGGAAATGCACGCATGTGTGCATTTTAAGAATGTAAATATTTCCGGAGAAGAAACAGCGCCGCCACATTGGGAATCACCATCAGGGCGTTGATTAAGTCGGTGCACTCCCAGACCAGATTTAAGGGCAGAACCGCGCCGATGTAAATCATCACGATATAGGCGACCTTGTAGATGAAAATTCCTTTATTGGCGGTCACATAGCGGAAGGCCTGTTCTCCCAGATAAGACCAGCCGATCAGGGTGGTGATGGCAAAAGCCACAAGGCAAAGAGATAAAAACACATTTCCAAGCACGGGGAGATAGGAAAAGGCGGCTTCTGTCAGTCCGGCCTCATTGACACCGAGGACGGAAGCCGGGTGCAGCAGCATATTGGTTACAATCACCAGACCGCTCAGAAGGCACATGACGACGGTATCCCAGAATACGGCAGTCATGGAGACGTAAGCCTGATGGGAGGGATTATCAGTGTCAGAGGCGGCGGCTGCGATTGCCGCGGTTCCGATACCGGCTTCGTTGGTAAAAAGCCCTCTGGCAATGCCGTAGCGGGCGGTAAGCATCAGGGAGGAGCCGGCAGCGCCGCCGAGAGCCGCCCTGGGAGCAAGGGCGTGCGCTAAAATCAGCCGGATTGCGGGAAGGAGGGCTTCTCTGTTTATAATAAGAAGAAATACGCAGCTTGCCGTGTAGAGAATGGCAAGAAAAGGCACCAGCTTCATGCATACGTTTCCGATGGAGCGAATTCCGCCGACAATCACCAGCCCGGCTAAAATGGCGGCGGCAAATCCGGCAATGTGTGGATTAAGGCCAAAGCTTAAGGCGGTGGTCTGGGTGATAGAGTTGGCCTGGGTGGTACAGCCGACGCCAAAGGCTGCAATCAGCGTCAGATAACCGTAAAATTTCCCGACAGAAGGCATGCGCAGACCGTTTTCCCACACATACATGGGACCGCCCTGATAGACGCCGTCTTTGTCCTTTTTTCGGAAACGGACGCTTAAAAAGCATTCCGCGTAGGCCGTCGCCATGCCTAAAATCCCGGTTATCCAGCACCAGAAGATGGCGCCCGGACCGCCGAGAGCGACGGCGGTGGAAACGCCGATAATATTGCCGGTTCCCAGGGTAGCCGCCAGGGTAGTGGCTAACGTGGCAAAGACAGAAAGATTGTTTCCGTTCTTTTTTTTCGATGGGGTGACGGAAAGGCGGATTGCTTTTAAAATATTTTTCTGCGGAACGCGAAGTTTCATGGTAAAATAAAGATGTGTACCCATCAGCAGAAGTAAAAGAGGACCGCTCCATAAAAATTGATTGGTGGATTTTAAAAAAGTAAATGCATTTTGCATAGGTTTACGCAGCCTTGACAACTCTTATTATTAATATAGTAGCATTCGGAAAAGGATATGATTGTTTTCTGAAAAGAGAAGGGAAAAGTGTGGGGCAGAGAACGGCAGGAGAAAAGAAAGTGAAGAAATGGCAGCTTTGGACGCCGGGAATATTGATTTTATTTGCGGCAGGGCTTCATATGGCAGGAAGAATGTGGGAAGGATTCAGTGATTTTTATGTGGATAACATTTTTCCCCTCTGGGTGGAGACTTACGGAAGAATCACCGGGAGCATTCCCTTTTCCGTAGGGGAATGGATGCTGTATCTGGCGGCAGTACTGGTTTTCGTTCTGGCGGCAGCCGGCATTATCTTTCTTGTCTGCCTGGTTTTGAAGCAGAGAGTACCGTCGGCAATGCCGGCTGCAAGGCTGATATTCTTTAAGAAACTGTATGGCAGATACGTGTTTTTTCTCTATTGGGTGCTTGGAATTGTGAGCGTGATTATGATGCTGAACTGTTTTCTTCTGTATCAGGTTTCGCCGATTACGGAGCGGTATGAGATAGGAGGAAGCCCGGATAAGGTATACGGGTCGGAGGAGATTGCCGTTCTTCGGGATTATGTGGTGGAGCAGGCCAATGCCCTGGCGCCTTCTTTTGAGAGGGACGAAAAGGGGTATATTATATATAAGAAAGATATCAGGGAGAAAGCCCGGCAGGAAATGAGGAGGCTGGGCGGAACTTTTGAAAATTTGCAGGGCTATTATCCAAAGCCCAAGGGGCTTTGCCTGTCGGGATTTTACAGCCAGCAGAGTATCATGGGATATTATTTCCCCTTTTCTATGGAGGCCAATTACAACAGACAGATGTATATTACCAATATGCCGGTTTCCATGTGCCATGAGCTGTCCCACTTAAAGGGCTTTATCCTGGAGGACGAGGCAAATTTTTTGGGATTCCTTGCCTGTGTGGGTTCTGAGGACGAATTGTTCCGCTACAGCGCTTATTTAAGCGTTATCGGCTATCTGGACAGGGATTTCGTAAGGGCAATCGGGGAGAATGAGGAAATATATGCCGCCCATCCGCAGATTGCCGGGCAGGTTGCAGCGGATAAGAAGTTCCTTACAGAGGAGAGCTGGGAGCAGGTGGAAAGAAAAGCGGTTCTAAAGACGGAAACCGTAAAGCGGGCGGCGGACGCCTTTCTTGACACAAACCTGACCCTGAACGGCGTATCCGACGGTACCGTCAGCTACAGCCGGGTGGTCAGGCTCCTTTTGAGATACTATGACGGAAAATTATATTGAAATTAAATATTTACTGCGTTTGCCGGAAGGGAGAATTTTATGGAAAATATTATTTCTTACATTAAAGACTGGGGAAGGTATCCTTTGTCAGAAAGACCGTTTAATGAGGTGGACAGTCTGATTTTATGCCAGCTTGTATACTTAAATTATGAAAAATTCGTTCCGGGATGGGAGGATAAAAAAGAGCCGGTGAGTATACAAAGCATTTATTCCCATCCTGAAAGAGACGTGATTCTTGACGATTACTGGTATCGGCAGAATAATAAGGAGATGTTTGCGGCGCTTGCGGAGTCCGTGAGGTTCGGCAGACTGAAAATGAACGCTTATGTCAATGTTATCAATGAGGAAGAAGAGACACAGTTTTCGGCAATGACCTATTTTCTGGAGGACGGGAGTATTTATGTCGCCTATCGGGGAACCGACGCGACCCTTGTGGGATGGAAGGAAGATTTGAACCTGGCATTTTCAAAACCCCTTCCCAGCCAGTACCTGGCAGTAAAATATCTGGAAAAGGCGGCGGAGGCTTTCGGAGGGGATTTCTATGTGGGAGGCCATTCTAAAGGAGGAAATCTTGCGGTTTATGCTGCAATGAACTGCCGGGAAGAGACAAGAAAGAGGCTGATTAAGGTATTTAATAACGACGGCCCGGGATTTCGGCCGGAAATCCGGGAGCAGGGAAATTATTCTGCTATTGAGGACAGGGTAATTAAGTTTATTCCCCGTTCCTCTCTGGTGGGAATGATATTGGAGAATCACGGGAAATATGAAATTGTGGAGAGTCGGGGAATTGGAACCTTTCAGCATAATACCTATACATGGAAAATTAAGGACGGAACCATAGTCAGGGCGAAAAATATGACCAGCGCCAAAATTAAGCGGGACGCCGCCTTAAACGAGTGGATACTGTCTCTTTCCGAGGAGGAGATACATCTGTTTATAGATACGCTTTATGATGTGATTTCCGCGTCAAAGGCTTCCGATGTGTTTGAATTCGGCGCCGATTTGAAAAAGAGTCTTCAAAACGTGGCGCTTGCGGCAAGGGAAGTGGACGACAGTACACGAAAAACGCTGCAGAGAATGATTCGCTCCCTGTTTGAGATGATGCTGGAAAATATGAAAAGCGGACTCTTTCAGAGTTGAACGGCCTGAATGATAAAATGACAAAAGTCTGGATTTTTTTGTTTTTTTTTCAGAAAGTGGTTGACATATTTGAGAAAGCCCGATATAATAATTTTTGTTCGCAGGAATGGCGGAATTGGCAGACGCGCACGGTTCAGGTCCGTGTGGTAGCAATACCATGAGAGTTCAAGTCTCTTTTCCTGCATGGAAGAAGCCTTAGAAATGAGGCTTCTTTATTTTTGCATCTGGAATTCGTTAAAGACAGGATAACTACATGGTTAAAAGAACGGTACAATTGCCTTTTCAGAAATTTAAAAGCCGGACGGGATTGCAATACCCTCGTCCGGCTTTATTAATCAGTCGTTTACTTTTTATAAAGTACAAACGCCTCGTATGGCTTCACAGTAATGTCTTTCCTGTCATAGGTATTTTCCAGATTGGAAATAAGGCAGGGCGCCCCCACAAATTCATCAGGCAGAGTAAAGTGCGTCTCATGGTCGCAGAAGCTGCACACCACCAGCAGTTTGTCAGGCTGGGAAGCGTCCCCGGCGCCGTCTTCCAGCGTTCTGGTATAAACGAAAAGCTCTTCACTGTCCTCAAGGAGCTGCTCATATTTTCCATATACCATAACAGGTGTTTCTTTTCTCAGCGCAATCAGCTTTTTATAGTAATGAAATACGGAATCGGGGTCTTTGGTCTGCGCTTTGGCGTTGATTTCCGTATAATTGGGATTCACCGCAATCCAGGGAGTGCCAGAGGTAAATCCGGCCTGCGCGCTCTCGTCCCACTGCATGGGAGTCCTGGCGTTGTCACGGCTCTTGAAAAGCATGCAGGGCCAGAAGACCTCATGGGAAAGAGAGCCTTCCTGGCACCATTCCTTATAAGCATTGATGCTTTCGATATCACGGAAATCCTCAGGACTCTTAAAAGGATAGTTGGTCATGCCAAGCTCCTCGCCCTGATAAACATAGGGCGTGCCCTGAAGCATATGCAGGCAGGTGGCAAGCATTTTGGCGGAAACCTCCCGGTACGCGGGTCTGTCGTCGCCGAAGCGGGAGACGGCTCTTGGCTGGTCGTGGTTATCCCAGAACAGGCTGTTCCACGCTTTTCCGTAAAGCTCGTTCTGCCAGCGGGAGAGGGTCTTTTTCAGGGTGGGGAGGGGAAGCTTTTCGTCCGTCCACTTGCCGTATTTCCCGTCGCTTTCCACATGCTCGAACTGGAATACCATATTCAGCTCGCGGGTATTTTCCCCGGCGTACTGCATCGCCTGCCGTGTGGTAACCCCGGCCGTTTCCCCTACGGTCATAATGTCGTATTTGGAAAGCACTTTTGCGTTCATTTCCTGCAGATATTTGTGGACATTGGGGCCGTGAATACAGTAAGGCGCAAAATCCCCGTAAAGGTCGTGGACCTTGCCGTCGGGCATTTCCGGAGTTTTGGATATCATGCTGATAACGTCCATGCGGAAGCCGTCAATCCCTTTTTCGCACCACCAGGTCATCATGTTGAAAACCTCCTGCCGCACCTTCGGGTTATCCCAGTTTAAGTCAGGCTGTTTCTTTGAAAAAAGATGCAGATAGTACATACCGGTAGCTTCGTCGTACTGCCATGCGGAGCCGCCGAAGCAGGCGCCCCAGTTGTTGGGAGGGGTCTTTTTATCTTTTCCTTCCCGCCAGATATAGTAATCGCGGTATTCGTTGTCTGTGGACTTGCGGCTTTCCACAAACCATTTGTGCTCGTCGGAGGTATGGTTTACCACCAAATCCATGACGATGCGGATGCCCCGCTCATGGGCTTTTGCAAGCAGTTCGTCGAAGTCCTCCATGGTGCCGAATTCATCCATAATGGCCTGATAATCGCTGATATCGTAGCCGTTGTCGTCGTTGGGGGACTGGTAAACGGGTGACAGCCAGATAACGTCGATGCCCAGATATTTCAGGTAATCCAGACGGCTGATAATTCCCTGTAAATCGCCGACACCGTCCCCGTTGCTGTCCATAAAACTGCGGGGGTAAATCTGATAAATAACCGCTTCTTTCCACCAGGTTCTGTTCATTTTTTGTCCTCCTGTCAGGCAATAAAAAATTTTTGTTTACAGTTCCAGAATAAGTACCTGATATCCTTTCAATTTGAGTACGTTGTTCTCCATAACCATATCAGGATAATTGTTTAAAAGCACATTCCGGCATTCAGAGGGGAGAATAACCTCCTGTTCCTTTTGCTGATAGTTGCCGATTACCAGAAGCGTCTTGTCGCCTTTTCTGTAATAGGCCATCAGATTATGGCGTTTCTCCCATACCGGCTCCAATGTGCCGTACACGATGGTTTCCTTATAAGAGGGATTTTTGCGCAGGGCAATCAGCTTTTTATAAAAACTCCAGACAGAATCCGGGTCGGAGAGCTGCGCCGCCGCATTGATGGCCGTATAGTTGGGGTTGACCTTAAGCCAGGGAGTGCCGGTGGTAAATCCGGCGTTTGCTCCGTCTGACCACTGCATGGGGGTGCGGGCGTTGTCCCTGCTGAATCTTGCCACTGCCTTTAAAGCCTCCTCGGGAGTAAGCCCGGCTTCCTGCGCAACCTTGTATTCGTCCAGGGAGGAGATATCGTCAACCTCGTCGATGGAGGAGAAAGACACGTTTTCCATTCCAAGCTCCTGTCCCTGATAAATAAAGGGGATACCGCGCAGCATGAAATTCAGAGCCGCCAGCATCTTTTTGCTTTCGAGGCAGCAGTCACCTTCGGGAATATAACGGGAAACGCCCCTGGGCTCATCGTGGTTTTCTATGATGTTGGATAAAAATCCGGTTTCGCCAACCTTCCGCTGGGATTCAAAGCAGCAGTTTCTGTAATCGTCCGGCGTGATTTGCGCAGCGTCGTACCAGCCCTTGCCGCTTGCGCCGAAAATGGTCTCGTTAAAATCAAACATGCTGGAAAAATAGCCGTCCTCGCCGATAAAATCGGGAATCTCCTCCGGCTTTTCGTTAAAGACTTCCCCCACGGAAAAAGCGTCGTATTTCTTAAAGGTGCGGTCGCGCATTTCGCCTAAAAATTCGCCAATGCCTTTGGCTTCCTTCAGCATTTCATGAATGCTGCAAAGCCCGTCCTCCCTGTCGGGCGCATAATTGCGGAAGGGCAGAGCCTTTTTGATGTTGATAATGGCGTCGATCCGAAAGCCTGCCAGGCCCTTGTCAAGCCACCAGTTGATGTTTTTATAGACTTCCTCCCTGAGCTCGGGATTTTCCCAGTTTAAATCGGGCTGCTTTTTGTGAAACACATGGAGGTACTGCTTGCCGGTGCCCGGTAAATCCTCCCACACAGGGCCGCCGAAATAGGAGCGCCAGTTGGTGGGAAGTTCTCCCTCCTTTTTGTCTCTTAAATAGAAGAAATTGCCGTATTTGCCTTCCGGGTCCTGACACGCCTTCGCAAACCACTCATGCTCGTCGGAGCAGTGGTTTACCACCAAATCCATGAGGATATACATGTTTCTCTTTTTTGCCTCGGCAATCAGATTTTCCATGTCCTCCATGGTGCCGAAGCGGGGGTCTATGCTGTAATAATCCGAGATATCATAACCCTGGTCTGCCAGGGGAGACCTGTAACAGGGAGAGAGCCACACGATATCCACGCCTAAATCGTGCAGATAATCCAGTTTGCTGATAATACCCGGGATATCTCCGATGCCGTCTCCGTTTGAGTCATAAAAGCTCTTGGGATAAATCTGATATGCTACCTTGTCATGCCACCATTTTTTTGTCATTGCCGCACCTCCTGTGGGACTTTTTATTTCTGCGGGCAACGAGCCAGGCGGGCATGCTTGCATGCACATTTGGCGACTGCCGCAGGGGTCAATACCCCGCAGCTCTGCTGCGGGTTTTGACTTCTCGTCTGTTCCGGTATTGCAAGGCCGTATCGCCTGGAGGCATTGTCCTGCAGTACCGTTATGCCAGATTAATTTTAGTGACATGAGATGAGAAAGTCTTACAGTTATTTGATTAAAAACTACGGTATTATGACTTTTTTCTGTACTGCAATGGCGTAGTGCCTGTAGCTCTGCGAAACTCATGCATAAAATTTCCGAGGTTATTGAACCCGCATTCAAGACACACCTCTGTCACGGCAATATCCGTATTCTCAAGCAGCCGTTTTGCCTGCCTGATGCGGTATTCATTGATATACGCCATGGGGGAGCGGCCGATTGCTTTTTTAAACAGGCGGCAGAAATACTGACCGTTTAAGTTTACCTGTCTTGCTAAATCCGATATATAGATTTTGTTCTGGTAGTTGTCGCTGATATAGGTCAGCGCCGTCTTGATGCTTTCCACACGTTTGTCCAAATCCTTTTCGGTAGGCGTAAAGAGCCTGTGGGAGGATAGCGTGGCAAGAATATACAGCAGGGAAGCCTTGATATAAAGCTGGCTGGTAAAGTTGTCCGTGACAAGCTGGCTGTCAAAAGAGCCCTCTGCGGGCGACTGTCCAAAGGAATGCATAATATCCGTGAAAGCGTTTCTGACCGGGACAAAGGCCGGGTGCTGCGGGGTAAGAAAGCGGGGGAAGAGGAGCTTTCCGTTTTGAATGGGCCGCAGCAGGTGAATCTGCGCCTCATCATAGGAGTCAAAGCTCAAAATCCCCAGGGAAAAGACCACGGCATCCTCAAAATGGCTGTCCGAGGTTTCCGTTATGATGCTGTGCAGCTCGCCGGGGTTGATGAAGCAGAAGCACTCTGAGGGAAGGGGAAAGGATTCCATGTTCACCTCCAGACGGAATTTCCCGCCGGAAAAGTACAGAATTTCAACCTCCTCATGCCAGTGATGCTTGACAAGAGTGCCTTTTCCCACGGAGTGGGTGCGATAAATGGCGCAGGGAAAGGATTTGGTGCCGTGAGGACGGATTTCTTTTAAAATGGAAGGCTGGTGTTCCATAAGACTGCTCCTTTTGTGTAATCGTTGTAAAAAAGCTATCATTATACAGAAAAAAAGTCAATGGACGAAATGTCACATAGATGTAATGAAATGTTTTTCGCGGCTCTTGAAAATTTACTTCCAAAATGCTACAATAATCTTAACTATAAGAGTATTCCTGACGATAAACTAATCAGGGAAATATGTGGAACACGGAGGTTCCACAGCAGTAATTGTCCGCGTGAAGCGCTGCGGACAGGCGGCAGAACATAAATATCAGGATGTTCATTATCAAAGGAGTGAAGATTATGGGAATAGGTATTAATGTAAGAAATTTAAAACCGGATTATTCTTATCTGTTTCAGAGTATGACAGGCGGCAATTCCGCAAGTCTGAATTTTCTTTCGGACTATGCAAGCATCAAGAACGGCAGTTATGGCAAGCTGATGAAAGCATATTACAGCCCCGGCCACCGTTCAGGCAATGAAGTGTCCTCCCTGGTAGAACAGAAGAACCAGAGGACGACGGCGGCGGCAAAGGATTCCGCAAAGACGCTGTCCTCTATTGAGAGCGCGGCGGAGGAACTTAAGAAATCCGCAGATACGTTAACGGCAAAGGGAAGCAAGTCTGTATTTAATAAGGTTGATATTGAGACCAAGGATGAAAACGGCGTTACATCCACAACCAAGGGGTATGATACCAATGCGATTTATAAGGCTGTTTCTGATTTTGTGGACGATTATAACTCTGTAATCAGGCAGGCAGGCTCCGCAGAGACCACCAGCATACAGAACAGAGCGAAGTCCATGACGGTCGCCACAGAGGCCAACGAAAAGCTTTTAGCGAAGGTTGGTATTTCCATCAACGAGAACAAGACCCTTTCCATTGACGAAAAGGCATTCAAGGCAGCGGATATGAATACGGTAAAGACGCTGTTTAACGGAAACGCATCCTATGCCGACAGGATTTCCGCCCAGGCGACCATGCTCGACCATACGGCCAATGTGGAAGCTACTAAAGCGGACACTTATAACTACAACGGACTTTATAACAATGCCTACACTTCAGGCGGAATTTTTGATTACGGGTTCTGAGAAAGATTTGCAGATATCCTGATTTTAACAAAAAGCCCGGTGCGATGTCAGCTGACACTGCACTGGGCATATTTTTTGGGAGATATGCCGACTGCCTTTGTGAAGGTTTTGAAGAAGTTGCTGTAATCCGAAAATCCGCTTTTTTCATAGGCTTCGGTGACGCTGGCGCCGTCCCGCAGAAGGGATTTGGCAATACTGATTCGGCGGGCGCTGATGTACTTGTTGATGGTGGTGCCGGTGGCCGATTTGAAAATCCGGCAGATATAGGATTCGCTTAAGAAAAATTCACCTGAAAGCTGCTCAATGGTAATCGGGAAAGCGATATTTAAATTGATATAGGCAAGAATATCGTCCACCTGATGGTTATAGGTGCGGCTTTCGGCGGCCTCCGGCAGATGGATGGTGCGGACGGCTCCGTTAATCAGCAGCAGAAGCTCCGTAAAAGCGGTCTGCTCCACAAGGTCCTGGCCGTATCCTCCGGCGTCCGTAATTTTACTGATATAGTATAAAAAGCGGTTCTGCTGTTCTTTGTTTAGCGGGATTCTGTGGCTGAATCCTTCTGCCCTGTCTGAAAAACAGGCGTCCAGATCCGTCTGCGCCGTGGAAAGCCGTCTGGTATATTCCGGGTGGATGGAAAGCACAATCCGCTCGTGAACCATTTTATCCACCTGGGTTATTTTATGGCTCTCATATTGATTGATAATGAAAATATCGCCCGGCTCAATGGTGTAAATTTTGTTGTCAATGAGAAATTGTTTTCCGCCGGAAATGGAATAATAAATTTCATGGCAGTCATGGATATGCATGTCCATGGTTTTTTCTTCCTTATATAAATGGGCGATGGCAAAGGTCTGGGTTGCCATGCAGTTTTCCATGGCCTGACGGCAGGAAAGAAGCTCGTTCATTTGTTATCTCCTTTATGTCCGTTCCATACTAAGCGTCTGTGAGGATAAATCCGTCCGACTGCCAGAGCAGTTTGAAGCTTATAAAAATTATATATTAACAGTTCAAAATTTGCAATGTTTATAGAAATATTTGAAAGGACATAGACAATTTTTTAATGTATACTAATAATTGTAAAGGTAATATTTAGCAATGCCAGAAGGTATTTTATCTGGAGAAAGGATGGGTGATATGGAGCTGAGAACAGCGGCTTCACCGAGAGATGTGAAGCATTACACGACAGAAAGATTAAGGGAAGAGTTCCTGATTCAAAATCTGTTTGTGCCGGGGGAAATCAAACTGGTGTACAGCCACATTGACAGAATCATTACGGGGGCGGCAGTACCTGTAGAACCGCTTACCCTGACGGCGGGCGAGGAGCTGCGCGCGGAATATTTTCTGCAGAGAAGGGAAATGGGAGTGATTAATATCGGCGGCGCCGGAACCGTCACGGTAGACGGTAAGAAATACGAGGTCGGCTTCAAGGAAGGCATGTATATCGGTATGGGCGCGAAGAACATCGTTTTTGAGAGCGCGGATGTTGGGACGCCTGCCAAATTTTATATCAACAGTGCGCCTGCCCACACGACCTATCCCACGGTTCTGATTAAGCCTGAAGGCACACCGGAGGAGGGCACAGTCATAGTTAAGAATGAAAATAAAGTGGAGCTGGGGTCCTTGGAGGATGCAAACCACCGCACCATCTGCAAATACATTCTGCCGGGACAGGTGGAAAGCTGCCAGCTGGTTATGGGAATGACAAAGTTAGAGCCGGGAAGTGTCTGGAACACAATGCCGTGCCATACCCACGACAGACGGATGGAGGTTTATCTGTACTTTGAGATGCCCGAGGACGCCTTTGTCATGCACTATATGGGAGAACCCACGGAAACAAGGCATATCGTAATGAGAAACGAGGAAGCGGTGATTTCACCGAGCTGGTCCATTCACGCGGGAAGCGGTTCAAGAGCATACACCTTTATCTGGGGTATGGTCGGGGAGAATCAGGATTTTGACGATATGGACCATGTGGCAATGAAGGATTTGATGTAAACTGGCGGCAGTCAAAAAATAAAAAAAGAAGAAGGAGAAAAGAAATGAGCGATTTTACAAAGAAATTTTCACTGGAAGGCAAAGTGGCGCTGGTAACGGGTGCATCCTACGGAATCGGTTTTGCAATTGCAACCGCATATGCCGAGGCGGGCGCAACCATCGTATTTAACGATATAAAGCAGGAGCTGGTGGACAAGGGTCTTGCTTCCTATGAGGAGAAAGGCATCAAAGCCCACGGCTATGTATGCGACGTTACAAACGAAGAGCAGGTACAGGCTATGGTGGCTCAGATTGAAAAGGAAGTGGGCGTGATTGATATTCTTGTAAACAATGCGGGAATTATCAAGAGAATCCCCATGTGCGAGATGAGCGCCGACCAGTTCCGTCAGGTAATCGATGTGGATTTGAACGCACCCTTTATCGTATCCAAGGCTGTCATTCCCGGCATGATAAAGAAGGGCGGCGGAAAGATTATCAACATCTGCTCCATGATGAGCGAGCTTGGACGCGAGACGGTTTCCGCTTATGCGGCTGCCAAGGGCGGTCTTAAGATGCTGACCAAAAACATTGCTTCTGAATACGGCGAGTTCAACATTCAGTGCAACGGCATTGGACCCGGCTACATTGCAACTCCTCAGACAGCGCCTCTGCGCGAGATTCAGCCTGACGGAAGCAGACATCCCTTTGACCAGTTTATCATTGCAAAGACGCCGGCAGCCCGTTGGGGGAATGCGGAAGATTTACAGGGACCGGCAGTGTTCCTGGCGTCGGAGGCTTCCGATTTTGTAAACGGCCATGTGCTTTACGTGGACGGCGGTATTCTGGCTTACATCGGAAAACAGCCAGGTTAAAGCAAAGCGGCTTCTCTGCGGCGGCAGATACCGGCAGTAAGCGGTCTGCCGCCTGCGGCATGAGCCGTAGGTAAAGCAGGAGGAATTTACACAGAAAGGCGGATTTTATCATGAAGATAGCATTGATTAACGAAAACAGTCAGGCGGCAAAGAACGAAATGATTTGCGCTACCCTGAAAAAGGTTGTAGAGCCCATGGGGCATGAGGTATTTAACTACGGAATGTATTCCGCGGAGGACGCTCATCAGCTTACCTATGTGCAGAACGGGATTCTGGCGGCGGTTCTTTTAAATTCCGGCGCGGCGGACTATGTGATTACCGGCTGCGGAACCGGCGAGGGCGCAATGCTGGCATGCAACTCCTTCCCGAAGGTGCTCTGCGGCCATATCACCTCCCCCCTGGATGCCTATCTGTTTTCACAGGTAAACGACGGAAACTGCATTGCCCTTCCTTTTGCGGAAAACTTCGGATGGGGCGGAGAATTAAATCTGGAATACATTTTTGAAAAGCTGTTCTGCGCGCCGGGCGGCGGCGGATACCCGAAGGAAAGGGTGGAGCCGGAGCAAAGAAATAAGAAGATTCTTGACAAAGTCAAGGAAGTCACACATACTGATATTGTGACGATTCTTAAAAATCTCGACGGCGAGCTTGTGAAGGGTGCATTGTCAGGGGATAAGTTTCAGGAATACTTTTTTGCCAACTGCAAATGCGACAAAATCGCGGAGTGCGTAAGAGAGATTTTGGGAGCGTAAACTATATAATGGAGGTAGGGTTTATGGAACCAGTATTAGAACAAATCAAAAAAATCGGTATTGTTCCGGTGGTGAAGATTGACAGGGCGGAGGATGCGCTTCCTCTGGCAAAGGCTCTCTGCGCAGGCGGGCTTCCCTGTGCGGAGGTGACATTCCGTACGGACGCCGCCGCGGAGGCAATCAAAATTATGACGGAAAATTTCCCGGATATGTGCGTAGGCGCAGGCACTGTTTTAAATGCGGCTCAGGTGGACGCGGCGGTTCAGGCGGGCGCAAAGTTTATTGTAAGCCCTGGTCTTAATCCCAGGACGGTAAAATACTGTATTGAAAAGAACGTACCGATTACACCCGGCACGTCAAGCCCCAGCGATATCGAGCAGGCTATTGAATTAGGCCTTGAGGTTGTGAAATTCTTCCCGGCGGAACAGTCAGGCGGGCTGGCAAAGATTAAGGCTATGGCGGCTCCTTATGTGAATATGAAATTTATGCCCACAGGCGGCGTTAACGCAAAGAATTTAACCTCTTATCTTGATTTTAACAAGATTATTGCATGCGGCGGTTCCTGGATGGTTCCCGGAGATTTGATTAACGCAGGGGAGTGGGACAAGATTGAACAACTCACAAGGGAAGCGGTTCAGACTATGCTTGGATTTGAACTGGCTCACGTCGGCATCAATGCGGAAAACGAAGAGGAAGCGTTAAAAGCGGCAAACAGATTTGCATTTATCTTCGGCATGCCTGCAAAGGCCGGCAACAGCTCTATCTTTACAGGAACGGCTCTTGAGGTTATGAAGAGTCCTTATCTTGGAAAGAACGGGCACATTGCAGTTCGCACAAATTATATTGAAAGAGCGGTCAACTATCTTTCCACGGTGCTTGGCGTTGAGTTTAACGAAGATTCTGCAAAGAAAGACGATAAGGGCAATCTGAAAGCCATTTATCTGAAAGAGGAAATCGGGGGCTTTGCAGTTCATCTTGTGCAAAAGTAAATCTGGATTTAATATATAAGAGAAGGAATGGAGAAAGATGGCAAAAGTTATTACTATGGGCGAGATAATGCTCAGATTATCAACACCCAATAATGAAAAATTTATTCAGGCTGACGAGTTTGATATCAATTATGGCGGGGGAGAAGCAAATGTTGCCGTTTCACTGGCGAATTACGGCCATGACGCGGAATTTGTGACCGCAGTTCCCAACAATGAAATCGGAGAATGTGCAGTTGCGGCGCTTCGGAAATACAATGTGGGCACAGGACACATTGCAAAATGCGGCGAGAGACTTGGGATTTACTATCTGGAAACAGGCTCTGCCATGAGACCTTCAAAGGTAGTTTATGACAGAGCACATTCGTCTGTTTCTACGGCAACGGAAGCGGATTTTGATTTTGACGCGATTTTTGAAGGGGCCGACTGGTTCCACTTTACAGGAATTACACCGGCGGTATCCGACAGCGCGGCGCTTCTTACAGAAAAGGCTCTTATCGCCGCCAAAAAGCATGGCGTGAAGGTATCCGTGGACCTGAATTTCCGTAAGAAGCTGTGGACCTCCGAGAAAGCTCAGAAGGTTATGACAAACCTGATGAAATATGTGGATGTCTGCATCGGAAACGAGGAGGACGCGGAGCTGGTGCTTGGCTTTAAGCCGGGAGAAACGGACGTTACCAGCGGCGAGCTTGAACTTGCAGGGTACAAGTCAATTTTTGAACAGATGGTAGAGAAATTCAATTTTGAATACTGCGTATCTTCTCTGCGCGTAAGCCACTCCGCCTCCGACAACGGATGGTCGGCCTGCATTTATTCCAGAGATACAAAGGAATTTTACCATTCAAAGGAATACAGCATTCATCCTATCGTTGACCGCGTAGGCGGCGGTGATTCCTTTGCAGGCGGCGTAATCTGCGGTCTGGTGGACGGAAAGGATTTTAAATCCGCTCTGGAATTCGGTGTTGCGGCATCTGCGCTTAAGCATACCATTCCGGGCGACTTCAATCTGGTGTCAAGGAAGGAAGTCGAGACGCTTGCGGGTGGTGACGCATCGGGAAGAGTACAGAGATAACGGATGTTATTTTACGAGCGGATGAAATATTGTTCAAGGGTGCCTGAAAGTAAAAGGATATAAGGTGTTGGAAAAGCCTGAATCGTTGTGATTCAGGCTTTTCTTAATGTTGGCTGTAGCCACGCCCGGAAAATTATTTTCCGGGCTGGTTTCAGATAATATTGTAGAAAAAAACTTGTTCACGTACGAATATTTCCCCACATGAGCGTCCCCCGTTTTAAAAAACAAAAAATCCCATGCATATTCCCGCCCCTGAAACAGGCACACTATTAAAATCGGCGTATATTAATAAAATAGAGTTAAGCGCCTGGCGTCTGTGTATGCCGGAATGCGCGGAAAGAGGAAAATATGAATCAGGCAATCGGATGGGCCGGGGCAGGAACAGGATTTACGTTTTTGATGACTGCTGTCGGCGCAAGCGTGGTATTCATTTTTAAGAAGGATATGGGCAAGAATGTTCAGAGAATATTTCTGGGATTTGCGGCGGGGGTAATGATGGCGGCATCCGTGTGGTCACTGCTTTTGCCGGCAATAGAAGATGCGGAGAAGATGGGAAAGACGGCATGGGTTCCGGCGGCAGGCGGGTTTATTTTTGGCGGAATTTTCTTATATTTGCTGGATTTGGTAATGCCGCATCTGCATTTAGGTGAAAAAAGCCCGGAGGGCATGAAAAATTCCTTTCACAGAACCACCTTGCTGGTTTTGGCGGTAACGCTCCACAACATTCCCGAGGGTATGGCGGTAGGGCTTGCTTTTGCAATGGCGGCGCAGCACCCGGAGGACGCCTCTCTTTTTGCAGTTGCCTTTGCACTTGCGTTGGGAATAGGTATACAGAACTTTCCGGAGGGCGCCGCTATTTCACTTCCCCTTCGGCAGGAAGGTATGAGCAGATGGCGGGCTTTTCTCCTGGGCAGTCTGTCCGGGCTGGTTGAGCTGGTTTTCGGGGTCGGCATTACGCTGATTGCCACATGGATTTCCCCGTATATGCCATGGTTTCTTGCTTTTGCGGCAGGAGCAATGATTTATGTAGTGGTGGAAGAACTGATACCGGAAGCAAATCTGGGCGATCATTCCAATCTTGGGACAGCGGGCGTTATGGCGGGATTCCTGATTATGATGATTTTGGACGTGGCTTTGGGATAAATATTAAAATTGTGCAAAAATCCTATAAAATAAAAGTTTATTTATAAAATATTTGTAAATTTTCAATAAGTTGTTGACAGAAATTGTCAAGTCTGTTAAGGTAAATACACTTTCAAGAGTCCGAATCCGGATGGAAGTTTCTTCTTTGTATTTAAAATACAAACGTTATTTAAATGTCGGTCTGTTTTTGACAGCCGTATTATCAGTTGGATGGAACATCTTTGAAATGCATTGATGTCCGTTATCAGATGATTCCCAAAGAAAAAGATGAAATTGGAGGTGACATTGTTATCTTTAATAAGGAAAATAATGAGAGAGATAGCAGGATTTTGCTGATTTTCAGCAAAGGAACCTGTATAAGGAAGCCGTTACCCGACATCGTGGAAGGGAGATACAGGCTTGTGCTGATGGCTGTTGATACGGGCCTTTTGGAGGATACGGCAATGGAGCTGATGTTTTCCGGCGGAGGTTTGCAAATCAACGGGAGGGAGTTAAGCGGCAGGGCGCCTTTCTATTTCTACACGGAGAAAAATGAAAAACTACTGCTATTATTGTCGGAAAAGCTGCATTTTGGGCCAGGCGAAAGACTGGCCATGCAAAGAGAAGAAAGCTTTAAGGCAGGGAGCTCCTTTAAGAATCAGATCTTTTTTGAATGTTTTTCTCTGGTTAGCGAGGTACACCTGGAGATCCATGCCACGGAGCAGGGAATGGTTATTGATAATGCCGGGAACGAAGGGGTTTATCTGAATGAGAAAGCGTTTACAGGCAAAGGGCCTTTGCAAAGCGGCGACAGGGTGGATATTTACGGACTTCATCTTCTTATATTAAAGGAAACCGTAATTTGCACTGCGTTTTGCGGAATCTGCCGGGTGGCGGGCAGGTATACTCCTGTGAAACCGGATACATTTAAGAAAATGCATGGAGACAGAGTGATAACAAAGAAGGCTTATGGACAGGAGGAAAGCCTTCATACCGGCGAAGTGGAGATTTTACTGCCTGAAATCCCTTCAGCAGAGCGCAGTCACCCTCTTTTTCTGAGCATGGGGCCTGCAGTTACAATGGTCCTGCCTATGCTTCTTATGGCATGGATGATGAATGGATATATGGAAGGAACCGGAGGCGGGTTTTATTATCTGTCTGCGCTTATGAGCGGGTGCAGCGCGCTGCTTGCCGTTTTCTGGGCACTTCTGGGACATGGGTATGGAAAGTACTCGGGCAGGAGAGAACGGAAGGAAAAGGAGAAACAGTACAGGGAATATCTGGAAGGAATGGAGGAGGAGATTTCCTTTTATCAGGCTGAAAATCGCAGGATTCTTGAGGAAAAATATCCGTCCCTGAAATTCTTTTTGGAGGTAGGGGGCAAAGAGTCTGCCGTTTTATGGAACCGTTATTACAGGCAGAAGGATTTTTTATTCTTCCGGTTGGGAAGCGGAGATATTCCTTTTCATATGAAAATAAAGCTTTCCGGACAATCAAAAAGCATTGTGCAAAGAAGGCTTACCGGGGAGGCGGAGCGGCTGGCGGAGAGGTTTGCTGTTCTGGAAAAGGCGCCTGTGGGTGTGAATCTTTATGAGAACAGACAGATTGGCGTATGGGGAAATCAGGCTCTTGAAGAGGCTTTGGGGATAGTGATGCTGCTTATGATGCAGATTGCGGTAAGCCATTGCTATACAGAGGTAAAGACGGTCTGCTTTTATCATAAGGAAAGAAGTCCTGAAAAGGAAATTGCCGATTGCTTCAGATGGCTGTCCCATAGCTGGTCGGCGGACAGAAGAACGCGGTTTCTTGCAGGAAATGAGCTGGAAGCCGGCGAAATTCTTCCCGTCCTGACAAGAGAGCTTATGTTGGATGACAGAGAGCGGAAGGAAGGCGTCAGGCTTCCATGGTACATTGCTTTCATATTAAATGAAGAATTGATACAGGGGGAGCCGTTGTACCGATGCCTTACAGAGCCGGAGGGGATTTATCCTGTAAGCGCGGTATTTGTGGGGAAAGAAAGGGAAGCGCTTCCTAAATGCTGCCGTCTCTTTTTGACAGCGGAAAACGGAAAGGGAGAAATTTTAAATCCGGGAAACGGAAACACGGAGAAAAAGACGCTGCTTCTGGAAAGCTGCCATACAGAACCGGCGCTAAGGTATATCCGAAGCATTGCAGGATTTGGGATGCAGGAGACGAAGAAAAACAGCCGGCTCCCGGAAAAGGCGGATTTTTTGCAGCTCTATGGATGCAGGCGGGTGGAGGAACTGGAAAGCGGCAGAAGATGGAAAATATCGGAAACAGGAGAACGCCTTAAGGTTCCCATAGGCTTCGGGGCGGGAGGCCGTCTGGTCAGCCTTGATGTTCATGAGAAGTTTCACGGTCCCCATGGCCTTGTGGCAGGAACCACTGGCTCCGGCAAAAGCGAGCTTTTACAGACTTACCTGCTGTCTGTGGCGGTTAATTTCAGCCCGGAGGATGTCAATTTTTTCATGATTGATTATAAGGGCGGAGGTACAGGAAATCTTTTAAAAAGTCTGCCCCACTGTGCGGGCGTCATATCTAATTTGTCGGGGAAACAAATCAGACGGGCCATGTCGGCTATTGCAAGCGAGAACAGGCGAAGACAACGGATTTTAAGTAATTTTCATGTGAATCATATCGATGCATATACAATGCTTTACCGGAAAGGAGAGGCGAAATCCGCAATGCCTCATTTGCTGCTGGTGGTGGACGAGTTTGCGGAGCTGAAAAAGGAGGAGCCGGAATTTATGCGGGAAATCATTTCACTGGCACAGGTGGGAAGAAGCCTTGGGGTGCATTTGATTCTGGCGACCCAGAAGCCGGCCGGGACAGTAGACGACAAAATTTGGAGCAATGCCAGATTCCGTCTGTGCCTTCGGGTACAGGACAGACAGGACAGCCTTGACATGCTTCACAGCGACGAGGCGGCGTCTCTGACCGCCCCGGGACAATGCTATCTGCAGATTGGAAATCACGAGTACTTTGAGCTTTTTCAGGCAGGATATTGCGGGGAGCCATACAGGGCAGGGGAGGAGAAAAAAGCAAAAGCGGTTCTTCTTTCGGATACAGGAAAGAGGACGGAAAACAGGGAAAAAGAAAACGGGGTTTTTAAAAGCCAGATGGACGCGCTGATAGAATACATACGAAAGACGGCGGATAATAGCAGATATCTGCCGGCATCCCCGCTCTGGCTCCCGGAGCTGCCCGAAAAAATATTGTTAAAGGAGCTGGCAGGAAAGAGCTTGCCGGCGAAAGGAAATCAGGGAGAGGTTTTGCCCGGACGGTGGGAAAAGGAAATGATTATCGGGCTTTGCGACGACCCTGAAAATCAATGCAGCTTTCCTCTTAAGTATCAGCCTTCCGATCAGGGGCATCTGGCAGTCTGCGGCGGTCCGGCTACCGGAAAGACAGTTTTTCTTGAGACGGTTTTGTGGCAGATCGGAGCAGATTTTACAGCAGGGGAGGCATTGTTTGCAGTGATTGACATGCGTAGGGAGGGCACGGGAAGCTTTGCGGCTATGCCTCATTGCCTGGGAGCGCTCACAGATAAGGAGGGGCGGGAGGTGTTTTTCCATCATCTGAAGGAAAGGGTTGGCAGGCGCAAAAAATTACTGTCGGGAATCAGCTTTGAACAATATAATCTGTCCGGAAAAGAAAGGCTGCCGCGTATTTTTCTTGTGATTGACAATTATGGAGCGTTAAAAACTCTGCTTGAGGAAAAGGAGGAGGAGGTCATAATGAGGCTGGCTTCCGAGGGACTTTCCCTGGGATTTTCCCTGATAATATCAGCCTCTGATATCAGCGATATCGGCGGAAAGCTGTATGAAAAAATAAAGACGGCTTTTTCTCTGGAGATGAGCGACAGGTTTCAGTACGGGGATGTGTTAAGACAATATCATATCCCTGTGCTGCCAAAGGAAAATCAAAAGGGCAGGGGACTTTGCCGGGCGGAAGGAAGGATTCTGGAATTTCAGACCGCGCTGTTTGATGAAAAGCAGGCAGGATTCGGCTGTGCGGAGATGATTGAGGAGACCGGAAGAAAAATGAGAATCGTTATGGATAAGGAGGGAATCACTTTACCGGAAAAATTCCCGGAGATACCGGCGGAACCTGTTTTTAACCGGCTTGTTATGGCATTTGACTGGAAAAACGGGAAACTGCCCTTAGGATACTGCCTGACGACGGGAGAAATCTGTGCGATTACACCGCGGAAAAGTCATTGCTTTCTGATATCGGGAAATGAGAGATGCGGAAAGACTAATCTTTTAAGCTGTCTGGCGAAGGGAATGCTGCTTTTAAGAAGTCAGGTAGTGATAGTGGACTTTGAAGGGAAACTGCAAGATTTCGGGAAAGAGAAAGAAATCACCTATCTTGAAAGTAAGGAATCAGTGGAAAGATGGCGGCTGGCAATCCAAAACGCTAAAGCAGAAGGGGAAAAGAAAGACGGGGAGCCTGGAGAAAAGGGAAGCGGAAATAAGGCGGAGAAAGGAGAAAGCAGGCAGAAAATCAGCGTTTTTATCAGTGATATGGGGCGCTTTTGTAAATATCTTTATGAGTCCGGCACCATGCGGGAGGAAAGAGAGGCGTTTTGGGAAAAGGCGGCCGGAGGTGATAACGGGATTGAGTTTTTAACCGGAATTTACCATCCAAAGAGGGATTATGAAGCAGTGGTATGCGGATTTTTCAGAGAATTTACCGCATGGCGTCAGGGGATTCATCTGGGAGGAAATGCCGGGGAGCAGAGGGTGCTGTCTTTTGACGATTTGGGCTATGCAAAACTGAATCAGCCGGAAAGGCCGGGAATCGGATATTTTAAGGAAGCTGCCGGCAGGGAAACCAGAAGGCTTTTGCTGCCGCTATACGGGAAAGGAGAAACGGAATGATTTTAGTGGATATACAGGTGCCGGTACTGGATAAAATATTTGATTTTGAACTGGACGAAGAAGCCTGTGCGGATGCTGTTCTTGAGGAAATTCAGGAATTAATTGCCGGACAGGAAGGGCTTGACTGTGAAGAACCGGGGAAGATGTATCTTTATGTTCCCGGACAGGAGGGGATTTTAACGGGGCATGAAACTCTGAAACAGCAGGGAATAAGAGACGGAGACAGATTGATACTGATTTGAGGTTCGGAAATGGAAGACGGGAAGATACATTTGAAGGCGCAGGAATTTAACAGGTGGATGGAAGCTATGGGAGAGGAAATCACCAGGGCAAAGGACAAGCTTGCTCTTCTTTCAGAAGAGGAGAGAAGACTTTCCGAAATATGGGAAAGCGGCGCAGGGAAAGAGTGGGGGCTGGAGCTGCAAAGGGTATTGCGGCAGGCGGCGGATTGCGTGGCTCAAATGGAGGCTCTTACGGGAAAGGTAAAAGAGCGGGCGAAGGCGCTGACAGAAATGGAGAAAATTATGAAACAGGCAGTTGAAGGGCTGTAAAGGAAATGTCAGGCGCAGACAAATGAGGAAAGGGGATGAAATTCTGAAGGAAAATATCAGGGTAACAACGCAGCTTTTAAAGGAAAGACAAAAAGGGTGGCTGGATGCCGCCCGGCAGGCAAAGTGCGCGTTCAGGTCAGCAGAGGATATTGCGGGAAAGCTGGAGGACTGCTTTTTCGGACAGGTTTCCGGCATACTGAAAACGGATTTTATGGCTGTGGGGAGTAAGGGAGAAAAGGCATTTGCTCTGCTTTGCAGGCATCTTGAGAAGGCAGGCATAATTGCCATGGTTTACGAGGAGGCGGAAAGGAGAAATACAGGTGTCATTGCAGACGATTGAAATGCATTTCGCGGAGGTAAAGCAGCTTTCAGAGCAGCTTGCAGAACTTGCCAGAGCTTTAAAGGCGGCGGGCGAGGATGACTTGATGCGCCTTGCCAGCGAAGGAAAACGATGCTGGATAAGCGAATGCAGCGATGTGCTGGCAGGAAAGGAGGTGAAGCTGGGCATGCTTCTGATTTCGGAGGCGGAAAGAATTTTAAAAATAGCGGAGGAAATGGAGGAGCGGGCAAAGAAAATGTATCAGGCAGAAATGCTGAGTAACCAGTTGGCAGCAGTGAGAGTATATTTGTAGGAACTTTAAACAGGAGGACATATGGCTTTTTTCAGTGTAACATCATCAGAACTACGGAACAGAGCGGGAAGAATAACAGAATTAAACGGTCAGTTCAAATCAAAGACAACTGTTTTAGGCGAGCAGGAGAGCGCCTTGTGCGGCATGTGGGAGGGTGAGGCAAGAGATACTTTTCACCAGGCATTTACCAGGGATAAGCAGCAGATGGATGTTTTCCATCAGTTGATTGCACAGTATGTACAGGCGCTTTTGGAGATTGCGGCAAGATATGAGCAGGCAGAGGCGAGAAACAGGGAAATTGCGTCGGCAAGAAATTATTAGGAGGAAGATATATTTATGGAAGGAATTTTAAAGGTAACACCGGAAAAGCTGATTCAGACCTCAGGGGAATTTGCAACTACGGGAAATCAGATGAAAAGTCTCACCAGTGAAATGATGTCGCTGGTGCAGGGAATGAAAGGAATCTGGCAGGGAGAAGCGGCAAACGCCTATGGGAATAAATTTCAGTCGCTGCAGACGGATATGGACAAGCTGTACCGCATGGTACAGGAGCACGTGAAGGATTTGCAGGAAATGGCGGCGCTGTACCAGAAGGCGGAGGCAGGAAACGCACAGCAGAGCGGAAGCCTTAACAGTAACGTGGTAGTATAGCATCATTGCAGGACGGCCATGGATTAACGGCCGGTAAAGCGAAAGGCGGCAGGGTACGCGCCGCCTTTCAGGGAAGATACCTGAAGGGAGATGTTTGAAATCGGTGAGAAAATTTCGGAAGCTGAAATCAGTATGGTGCTGGATACCTTCATGTATCTGGACTACAGGGAAGTCGAAGACGGCCTTGCATTAAGGGATATTATAGATAATCTGGAGACCGTCCCCGATTACGGAGGAGGCGGGACGCATTTTGGAGAATATACAGTGCTACAGGAGGCTGTAAAAAACGAAGAGATAGGAAGCCTTAAAATTTGTTGCCAGAGCGCCAATATGGGATATGATTCAGGAACCGCGGCATGTACCTTTCAAAGCAGCGACGGAAACAGCTATTATGTTGTCTACCGGGGAACCGGGGACGGGGAGTGGCCGGACAACGGAATCGGGATGACAGACGCTGCAACCATTCAGCAGAACCGCGCACTTTCTTATTTTGAGGAAGTGGTGGAAAAGATGGATATCGGAAAGGAAAAGCAGGTTATTGTAACGGGACATTCCAAGGGGGGAAACAAAGCGCAGTTTGTTACAATGGAAACCAGATACGAGAATCTTGTGGATGCCTGCTATTCCGTGGACGGACAGGGATTTTCAGACGCCGCCATAAATAAATGGAAGGACAGATACGGGAATGAAAAATATGATAAGAGGAGAGAAAAGATATACGGTATCCACGGGGAAAACGATTATGTAAGCGTTCTGGGAAGCTCTGTTATTTTAGCAGGACATATCAGATATATAAAGACCCCTGTAGAAAAAACGAATTTTGCAGGATATCACGACATTAAGTATATGTTTGCATCGCTGACCGCTGATGAGGAAACAGGAAATTATATCACAACTTTTCATGGAAGAAAAAACTGTGATGTGCCAAATCGGGGAGAACTTGGAGAATATGCAGCTGCCCTCTCATCCGGCATGATGAAGCTGACGCCGGAGGAGAGAGACGGATGCGCGGCTGTTATTATGCAGTTAATGGAAGCTTCAAGGGGACAAAAAAAGGGGATAAACGGAGAAAGGCTGACATTAGAGGATATGAAGGATTTTATGATTCAGGGAATTCCTCTGATTGCCGGAAGTCTTTTTACGGAGGAAGAGGGAAGAAAATTTTTATGTTCCCTGTTGGATAAGGAATATTTTAAAGGGGAGCTTCCGGCAGCCTTTCATATGCAGGTGGATTACGGGCAGCTGTTCAGACAGGCAGAAGAAACCAGAAATCTGACACTGCGGATAGATACGCTTGTTCGTGAAGTGCGAAAGACGGCGGACGCAATCCCGCTTTATGTAAAGGGCCATGCCGGATTGTATCATGGGGTCAAACTTTCTGCAATAGAACTGGACAAAGTCACAAAGGGATTGTTTCAGATTGCGCAGTTTCAGGAGGAGGCGGCTAAGAGCTACCGGAAGTGGGATACAGCAATCTGAAATTGGTATTCCAACAGTTTATCCTGCAGAATACGGTAGGGTTATTGACTTTTTTAGTGATATCCGTTAAGATAAAAACACACATGAGAAAACAGGAGAGCAGCCATGGAGTACGAAAAACAGGGCGATTCCGGTCTCTATACAAGAGATTATTTTGATTCGCTGCTTGTGGAAACACGGTATATTGACAGCGGGGAGCCTGATACATCGTTCGCCATATATGGAAAAAAATTTACTTCTCCTATTATGGTATCAATGCCGGCCAATTTAGAGGATGTACATAAAACGGATGTCATTGAAACGGCCAGAGAAGCCGAAAAGGCCGGTGTACTCTGTTGGATCGGTACAGAGGAAAAAGAAAAGCTTTCGGAAATTTCGGCTACAGGCGTTGCAGCTATCAAGATTATCAGACCTTATGCCGATAACAAAGTTGTGTTTTCTCAAATTGAGCAGGCGCAAAAGTGCGGGGCGCTTGCGGTTGGGATAGACCTTTCCTGTGGTTTGGGTAAGGAAGAGGCATCTAAGAGCATGGAAGAAATCCGCGAATTTGTTTCCGCCGCATCGGTTCCTTTTATTGTAAAAGGAATCCTAAGCAAAAAAGACGCCTACAAATGTGCTATGGCAGGTGTGGGAGGAATCGTGATGTCGGCCCATGACAGCCTTTTAAGGTATACGGTTTCACCCTTCATGTCATTACCGGATGTTTTAAAGGCGGTAGACGTACGGATACCGGTATTTGTGGACTGTGAAATAAGAAGCGGCCTGGATGTCTTTAAAGCGCTTGCATCAGGGGCGACAGCGGTATTTATGAAGCGGGTGTTTGCAGAGTCCCCGGGGGCAAACGGGACAAAGGATTTTTTTGAAAAGATAAGCAATATGAATAATGAACTTAAGAGCTTTATGGCACAAACGGGATGCCATAATCTTTTGCATATGGATAAAACGGTGCTCTGGCAAATTTGAATCATATAAGTGGAGGCTAGCAATGAAGAAGAATACAATACTAATCGTTGAAGATATGGAAATAAACCGCGAGATGCTGGCGGAAATTTTCAGGGATGAGTATGAGATTCTGGAGGCGGAAAACGGGGAAGAAGGTCTCCGTATGCTGATGGAAAATATTGATACTGTGGCGGCTGTGCTTCTTGACGTGGTGATGCCTGTCATGAACGGCTTTGAGGTGCTTGAACAGTTAAAGAATCAGGATTTAATTCCCCAAATCCCCATTATTATGATAACAGGCGAAACATCTGTTGAATATGAACGCCGGGGATATGAATATGGAGTAGTGGAATACATCCACAAGCCGTATCATGCGCCTGTAGTAAAGCAGATGGTCAAAAACAATATTGATTTGTATTCTTACAAGACCCAGTTAGAGTCCCTTGTGAAATCGCAGACGGCGGAGCTTGAAGAACAGAACGCCCTTCTGAAAGCGCAGGCGCAAAAGCTCCGCAATGCAAATGACGCTATGATAGAAGCCATGAGTAATGTGGTGGAATTCAGGAATATGGAGTCCGGGCTGCACGTTAAACGAATCCGTGTTTTTACCAGAGCGTTGGCGGAAGAAATCGAGAAAAGATTTCCGGAGTATGGACTGACGACAGAGAAAATCGATATTATCAGCCAGGCAGCGGCAATGCACGATATCGGAAAAATCACAGTGCCGGACGGTATTTTGTTAAAGCCGGGAAGGCTTACCAAAGAAGAGTTTGAAGTGATGAAGGAGCATACCTCCAAAGGAGCTGAAATGATAGCTTCTTTTGTCCATTTGGATGATGAGGAATATTTCAGCTATTGCTATGATATTTGCCGCCATCATCACGAAAGATTTGACGGACGCGGGTATCCTGACGGGCTGAAGGGAGACGAAATCAATATTGCGGCACAGATAGTGTCCATCGCCGATGTTTTTGACGCATTGGTGGCCGAGAGAGTCTACAAAAAAGCTTTTGACAAGGAAACGGCTTACAATATGATTCTCAACGGAGAATGCGGATGCTTTTCACCCAGGCTTTTGGAAGCTTTTCTTGCCGTTAAGGAAGAATTTTTCCGTCTGGCGGACAATTACTCATAAAACATTAAAAGATATTAATTTAGAAAATGGCTGTTGCGTTAAAATCTCATACGCGGCAGCTTTCTTTATGTGAAATAATAGAAGAAAGCCGCACAGAATCAGAGGCGCTGCATAGAGTAAAAATAATTGAAACGGTCTGTGAAACTGCCGGACAGATACCAAATGACAGTTGTGATTTTCTGATGACAGACTGTCGGGCAGATGTGATGCGGACACGATGCAGACGGAGGCTTTATGGCAAATCAGAAATTGGAAAATCTGCTTAATCTGGCGCTTGAAGTAGAGGAAACACAGCGCCAAAAATCCGGGCAGCTGGGCGTCGGTTATCTCGAAGATACCGGAAAGTGGGAGCTGATTGTAAAATACAACGGGGATATCAAAAGACTGCAAAGCAACGTGATTCAGGTGGAGGAACTGATAGCGGGATATGTGATTGTCACTATACCGGAAGAACTGATTGACACGTTCACACTACTGGACGAAGTGGAATATGTGGAAAAGCCCAAGAGACTTTATTTTTCCACGCTTCAGGGAAAGCAGGCTTCCTGTATTTTTCCGGTAACTTTGCGGGAACCGTATTTGACCGGCAAGGATGTTCTGATAGCGGTAATCGATTCGGGAATTGATTTTGAAAGCCCGGAATTTCGGGATGCACAGGGAAATTCCAGAATCCAGTTTTTATGGGACCAGACATTAAGCGCGGAACAGGTGAACGGGCAGCTGCCGGAGGAAGATGAAGAATTTGCGGGGAAAGCAGCTCCGCCGGAGGGATTCGGCAGAGGAGTGGAGTTTTCAAAGTACCGGATTGACGCGGCGTTAAAGAGCCGTTTCCCAAAGAGGGTCGTTCCCAGTACGGACGCTTCCGGGCATGGAACGGCAGTTGCAGCCATAGCGGCAGCCGGCGGAAGACTTGCGGACGGCAGATATCAGGGAGTTGCGCCGGAAAGCGGGCTTTTAATTGTGAAAATGGGAACGCCCAGACCCGATTCCTTCCCCAAAACCACAGAGCTGATGAGGGCTGTGACCTATGTGGTAAAGAAAGCGGTGGAGCTGGGACGGCCTATTGCCATAAACCTGAGCTTTGGCAACACCTATGGCTCTCATGACGGAACCTCGCTTGTGGAACGCTTTCTTGATAACGCTGCCGAAATTGGCCGGTGCGTTGTATGTGTTGGAAGCGGCAATGAAGGAGCCGCCGGAGGACATGTGTCAGGCAGCTTCGGGCCGGATGCCGAAAGGACGGATATGCGACGGATTGAGCTGAGCGTGGGCAATTACCAGACCTCTTTCAGTGTTCAGTTCTGGAAGGAATATGTGGATATTCTGGGAATTGAGCTGATTTCTCCGGGAGGCAGGCGGACCAATATTGACATACTGGCGACCGGAGGAAGAAGTATTACGCTGGAGAGCACACAGGTTTTAATCTACGTGGGAGAACCGTCGCCTTATTCTGTGAATCAGGAGATTTATTTTGATTTTCTGCCTGAAAACAGGTATGTCACAGAAGGAATATGGACATTTAATTTGTATCCCATAAAGACAGTAACAGGAAACTATGATTTGTATCTGCCAGGCAATACGGTGCTAAGTACCGGTACGCGCTTTTTTTCCCCCACACCGGACAAGACGCTGACAATCCCTTCCACTGCCGCGAAGGTGATAACGGTGGGCGCTTATAACGCAACGCTTGATGGATATGCGGATTTTTCGGGAAGAGGTTATCCCCTTATGAGCATCCCGGGAGAAAGGGTATCCCAGGGAGATGTGAAGCCGGATATTGCCGCGCCGGGAACGAATATTGGCACTATCAGTCCGAATAATACGTTCGTGCAGGTCTCGGGCACTTCTTTTGCCACACCGTTTGTGACGGGGAGCGCGGCACTTTTGATGGAGTGGGGGATTGTGCGGGGGAATGATGTGTTTTTGTACGGGGAGAAGGTGAAGGCGTATTTGAGGAGGGGCGCAAGACCGGTCAGGGGGGAGCAGGTGTACCCGAATGCAAAGGTGGGGGCGTATGGTAATATAGTGTCAAGTTAGCAAGGAGCCAGTAAAATCAAGGGTTTCCGCTGATTTAGTCCTATGAAAAAACTGCTGCGAAAACAGCAAAATTGGATAAGGACGGGCCTGTTTTTAACCAGAAAACCGAAAATCAAGCAACTTGACACTAATATACCATCAAGCCGTTTGGTGTTGTAAAACGTGTGCCTAAAAGGGGTGATAACTGAATATTTGAAGTTTAGATAGGACTAAATTAGTTTTTGCATCGGACAAGCGCCGTATCTGCATGGCTGATTTAGTCCTGTTTTTATTGCCAACCATTAACGATTATGAAAGGGAGTAAACTTATGGCAGATTTAAATATGGTATTATCGGAAGCCCAAAAACTGAATGGGAGCATCAGTAGTTTGTTGCGGCTTTCTACATATGACGATTACGATGATCTGAGCGGGCTGCATATTGATTATAAGGACGGGCAGCAGCTTTTCCTTCAGACTGAACTCCGGGAGATCATGGAGAAACTTTCGGACGTGACGGGCAGGATTGCATATCTTTCCAGCCCGGTAAAAGAAACAAGCCGCCTGCATAAAAACAGGAGCGGAAGGTATGAGACAGAGAAGGGACATTATTACACCAGTGGAAGCGGTATTGAGGCGCTAGTGAAAGACGATTGCCGGGAAGTGCCTTATTGGGTGTGGACGAGCGTGGAGCATGACGGAAAGGACTACTATCTGGTGGGATATAAAGATGTACGGCTGGACGGTCTGACTGTCCGGGTGAGAGAGAGTATGCTGGAGGAAGGATACCGGGACAGCACGGGGAAGGTGCGGAGCCTGAAACACTTTGACAACTGGGCGGCGACCTTCGGGGAGCAGGTGACGGCGGTGGAATTAAAGCCGGAGGGGACGGGTTTCCGCTTAAAGACCCGGTTTGCCCGTTTTTATAACCTGCCGGAACTGATCAACCGCTGGAAGGAGGCGGCAGACATCCAGACGGCGGATATGTTAAAACTGCCGGTGCCGGAAGCGGAGTATATCACGATACAGACGGAACCCAGCCAGGCACAGAAAGCGATGGTACAGTCCCTTGCGGAGAGGGCGGAAAAAATACGGAAGGAGAAAATAGACCCCCGGATCGACAATATGTTAAAGATAACGTCGGACGGGCGGAAGTTAGCCTTAGACCAGCGCATTATGAACCCGCTGCTTCCTGATGACCCAGGAAGCAAGGTAAACGCCTGCGTGGACAATGTATTTAGGATCTGGCAGGAAAGCGCGGAAACAAAGGGCACACAGCTAATCTTTTCAGACCTCTCCACACCGAAAGGGAGGGCGGAGCCGAAAAAGGAAGAAGCAAAAGAGAGTGCAGGGGGAGCGGAAGCTGAGGGGGAAGCCGCAGCAACGGAGGAAGAAACCATCATGGAGGCAAGCGTCTATGAGGACATCCGAAAGAAGCTGATCGCAAAGGGAATCCCTCCACAGGAGATCGCTTTTATCCATGATGCCAATACAGAGGCGCAGAAAGCGGAACTGTTTGCAAAAGTGCGCAGTGGGCAGGTGCGCGTCCTTCTCGGCAGCACTCAGAAGATGGGGGCAGGAACCAACGTGCAGACAAAACTCGTTGCGTCCCATGACCTGGACTGCCCCTGGCGTCCTGCGGATGTAGGACGGATTTTGCGGACATTCAAAATAAAAAAGAATGTGGAGGTAATAGACAATGGCAAAATCATTATTTGAGGAACTGGGTGGCAGATATGAGCGGCAAGGCGATTACTTAATACCGTGCATAACTGTACCCACCGAAGAAGAACAGCCGATAGGCATATGGGGACAGCGGCATCTGGACTATCTGAAGCAATACCGCAGGGTTACATACACTAATCTTCTCACAAGCGGCAGGCTCAACGCCTATCTTGTAGATGTAGACAGACAGGCGCAGGAACGCTTTGAAAGGCTCATAGAGGGCATGAAACAGGCGCAGGGCATAACGGAACGCCTAAAGGAAGAAAACGCCTTAGAATGGGTACAATACTTAAATAATATAAGGGCATGTGCGAGGGAGATTGTGAACGAGGAAATTATTTTCGCATAGACAGGCAAGGTGGCAGAATGTAAAAGTTCTGTCACTTTTCTTTTCATAGGGCTGATTAAAGTTCATATTTGCCAGAAGGAGTTTCAGCATGGTAAAATATAAAGAACTATATCATTATCATTGCATCTGTAAATTAATTGAGGAATGCGACATACTTGTTGTCACATTCCTAATGCTATAACTAAAATGAAGGAGGAATTGAATATGCCGTTTACTGAAATATGTATTTATCAAGTCAAGCCGCAAAAGGTAGAAGAATTTGAAGCTCTTATGCTTGAAGCCAAAAGCCTCTTAGAAAAACAGGAGGGATTGCTTCTGCTTCGGTTCGCAAAAAGAGGGTATCGCATAGACATGGAGCAAATTAAGGAGGGGCTTCCACCTCTTAAAATTAACCGTATCGTAAAAAGTGTTAAGTATATGCTTTACTGGGAATTTGATACGAAAGAGAACTACGGAGCAGCACAAAAAAATCTTTATGACAGCTATTGGAAGTCTATTGAAAAATGTTTAATAGTTCCGCACGACAAATATTTAGGAGAGGGAGTGTTTTAATGGATTTCGCATATTGTGGATTGGATTGTAGTGAATGTCCTGTTTATTTGGCTACTATCAGAAAAAATACAGATGAACAAATCAAATTGGCAAACGAATATTCAACTGATGTTACAAAATTCTCAAAAGAAGATATGTATTGTTTGGGATGCCATTCTGATATGGTGTCGAAAAAGATGTGCGGTAATTGTGAAATAAGACTATGTGGCGTTAAGAAACCCTATGGAAGTTGTGCCGAATGTGACAAATTTCCATGTTCTATACTGGAAGAAAATTTAGGTGATAATTCAGAAAACTTGAATCATTTAAAACAGCTTGCCATTAAACACAAAAAGGCAGAGTGATAATATGCAGATAGACAGACTTATTCAAATTGTGTTTCTCTTGTTAAGGCATGAGAATATAACTGCAAAGCAACTGGCGGAAGAACTTTGCGTTTCCACCCGCACGATATATAGGGACATCAATATACTTTCGATTGCGGGAATACCGATTACATCACAAAAAGGATATGGCGGAGGATTGTCGTTATTACAAGGCTTTTCACTGGACAAATCTTATTTTACGCAGGAAGAACAAAAGAATATTATACAGGCGTTGCAGATTCTAAAGTCGTCAAATTATCCCAATGCTGATAAATCATTAAACAAGATTGCTGGATTGTTTAGTCACAATTTGCAGTCCGAATGGTTGGAGATTGATTTTTCCTATTGGGGCAGTCCTGAAAAGGAACGAAACAATATTACGGTTTTAGAACGTGCGATAATCAATAAGTATGTGATTACGTTCACTTATTTTAATGCAGAATTGACAATCACCAATCAGATTGTCGAACCGTTGAAATTGGTTTTCAAATCTCATGCATGGTATCTTGTTGCCTATTCAAAGCGCAAAAATGATATTCGCACTTTTAAGATGTCCCGTATTAGGGAGCTTCAAATAACAGACCAATTATTTGAACGTGAATTACCAAAGGATTTTTCCATTACCCCTGTCTACAAGGAAGAATACAATACCCCGATATTCATATTACATTTTTCGGAAAAGATAGCGTATAAAGTCTATGATGAATTTCAAGAGAAATATATTAAAAAATTAGACGATGGAACATTGGAAGTGACTTTTAGATACCAGCTTAGTGATTGGACTTTCCTATATCTGCTTTCTTTTGGGGAATATGTCGAAATTATTGAACCTGTTGAAGCAAGAAATATTCTAAAGGAAAAAGCCAAAAGAATATCTGCCATGTACTAACAATGTCGGAAATGTAGATGTTTGCCGTAATTTAAAAGATTATAAATAGCAATTATAGGAGTGTATATGAAAGAAAAGTGGATACGCTGTCCTGTTTGCGGTAATAAAACCCGTGACAGAATTAGAGAAGACACGGTTTTGAAAAACTACCCTCTCTATTGCCCGAAATGCAAGCAGGAAACTTTGATTGAGGTCAAAAGTTTGCAAATAACAGTCATCACAGAGCCAGACGCATAGACGCAGAGCCGATGAACGTGTGAAATAAACTCACAGTTCGTTGGCTCTATTTTATTTCATAAGGTTTTAAGGCAAATGCTCACCAAATAAAAAAACGAGGTTCGGTGGGCGGTATTGCTATGCCCGAAAAGACTTAACAAATACTCTCCAGACCTGTTTTTGAAGTTTGGAGGGATTTTTTTATGTCCTTTTTTCGGGCAGTTATCCATCTGCTCATGCAAGGCAGATTTGACTTATACATAGCATATCGGGGATTGGCAGGAAGCCAGTTAAAAAAATCCCTGCCCATGCAACGCTACTTCTCACCATGAAACCAGAAGTAGAATCTCTTCTTAACAGAATATGTATCTCCTATAACCGTAGAGGTCACAGAGCCTTTGCGGTTTTTCTTTTGTCGTTTTTTATCAGATTATGCCGCAGGGCGTTATGCGGTATTCATTGCCGTTCACCCCCTCTCCATCTGGATTTTCAGCATTTCAAAAATTCAGATGGGAGGTACTTACGGTGAAGTATGCACCAAGAAAAGTATATATCAAAGAGAATGGCGGCTATGTGGAGCTGTCCTATATGGACTTCTGCCGCCGCAGGCAAGCCGACCAGAGTTACATGGACAAGCTGTTTATCCCCGTGCAGGGCTGTCTGCTTGAAGTCGTGCGGGAACAGTACGCAGATTTCTACAAGGAGAAAGAACGGTGGCGTTATCTGAAAAAACTGGATACGAACCACAGCCTGCTTTCATTGGAGGGATTTACGGATAGCGAGGGAAATGTGATTGACTTCGTTATTGATGAAGCGGTGGATGTTGCAGAAACCGTTGTCCATTCGGTGATGGTGGACAGGCTGAAAGTCGCCCTGCCCTTATTGTCGGATAGTGAACAGACGTTGATACAAGCAATCTTTTTTGAGGAACTTTCCGAGCGGGAAGTAGGATTAAAGTTAGGCGTGACGCAGAGCGTTGTCAATAAACGCAAAGCCAAAATCCTTGCGAAGCTGAGGAAGATAATGGAAAACAAAATTTAAGGCGTTCAGCCCCCTTGTTTTTTCCTTTGGGAAAATGAGGGGGCTTTTTCCTGCCCTCTCAATCAATTCGATTGGAGGAAATAAGGATGGCATACAACCACGGACGGGAGGACAGGAAATGGCGTATCTGGAAAGAAGCCGAGGAAAAAATTTTGCGTGAGTGCGGCGTTGATGAAGCGGTTATTGAGCAAATCCGCACAGACGACAGGGCAGATTTTAATTCCAACAGGCGGTTTTACCGATGGGCGAGTGACTTTGGCGAATACCTTGAGGGCATGGCGGACAGGGAGAAGCAGGCGGAGGTAAAGTCTGTTTCTGATTTACTGGACGAGATTGAGAACGAAACTCTGTACCTTACTTTAATCACGGTGGACAGGCGCACGTTACAAATCGTCCTGCTAAAAATGCAGGGCTATTCCACAAAGGAGATTGCCCCGCTTGTGCATTTAACGGCAGGGGCTGTTTATGCGAGGTTAAACCATCTGCGGAAGAAGCTGCGGAAAATTTTATAAGCGTCTCATATATCCTGCTTTCCTATGGGCTATCGGGTGGGGAGGGAAAAACTCTCTCCTACTTTTTAGCAGGAGGAAAGGAAATGGCATACAAGGCAAAGACATACACGCTTCGGGAGGAATCCACGGAAAGCGGCAAAAGGTATTTTATCAGCTTTAAGGACGGGCAGGGGGAACACCACGAACTGGAAGTGTCCGAGCAGTTATTCATTGAATTTCGGCAGATGGAGCGCAGGAACAGGAACCTTCAGCAATGGAACCAACGGCACAGGGAATTTAACGAGGTATGGGACGAAACGCTTTACAGACGGGCGTTGCGGGTTCCTAAAACGCTTGATGAAAGCATGATTGAAAAAGAACGGAATGAAATATTCGTTAAAGCGGTTGCCCGACTGCCAGAGATACAGAGGCGGCGTTTCCTGCTCTATTACGAGTATGATTTCAATTTTTACCAAATCGGCGAAATGGAGCATTGTACCGCTTCCGCTGTCCAGAAGTCCGTTTCGGTTGCAAGGGAGAAAGTTAAGGCAGAAATGAGGAAGTATCTCAAACCTTGACGATTACCGCCCGAAAAAGAAAGCCGCTCTTTATCGGCATGGGATTGGCGGCATTACATACTCTCACTTTTTCCGTGGGAGTAAATCAATTTTAAGGAGGTCACACCTATGTGCAACAAAGCCAAAGACACCGCCCGAAAGGAGGAAAGCCATGCAGAAGCTTCAGACAGTGGGCGCAGACACGCTCCTCTATGAGCCGCTTGAAAAGCCGTCCTTTGTGGTGGGCGGTCTGATACCCACGGGCTTAACCCTGTTCTGCGGCGCACAGAAAATCGGCAAGAGCTGGCTCATGTTAAAGCTCTGCCTTTGCGTGTCGCAGGGAATCCCCTTGTGGGATATGCCGACACAGGAGGGCGACGTGCTTTACCTCTGCCTTGAGGACACGTTCTGCCGCATACAGGACAGGCTGTTCCGCTTGACGGACGAAGCGAGCGGGCGGCTCCACTTTGCCGTGGCGAGCGATAAGCTGTCAGACGGTCTTATCGTGCAGTTGGAGGATTATCTGAAAGAATACCTCGACAGCAGGCTCATTGTCATTGACACCTTGCAGAAAGTCCGCACCGCATCCAAAGACAACGCCTATGCAAGCGATTACGGGGACATCTCCCTTATCAAAGACTTTGCCGACAGGCACTCATTGGCGGTCATTGTCGTACACCACATCCGAAAGCAGAATGACAGCGACGTGTTCAACAAAGTGTCTGGCACGACGGGATTGACGGGGAGTGCGGACGCAACCTTTGTCCTGGAACAGGAAAGCCGTGCGTCCAATGCCGCCAAGCTGTATGTGACGGGCAGGGACACGCCCTATCAGGAGTTCACGCTCCGTTTCCGTGATTGCAGTTGGGAACTGGTGGAGCGTAAGGAGCAGGAACAGCTTGCGAAAGAAGCGATACCAGACGTCCTTTTTCGGTTAGTGGATTTCATGCAGGGCAGGGAGGAATGGACTGGAACGGCAACGGAGCTACTGGAAGCGATGGGGGAAACGGGAACGCCGCCCAACATCATGACGAAGCGGCTCAACGAATATCGTGCCGGTTTCCTCAGTGAAAACAATATCTGTTACAGCTACCACAGGAAGAAAGGGGGCAGGGAGATTTCCCTCACAAGGCAGTCGGGTGACGGTGGTGACGGTGATGACGGTTAGATTGGGATACCCCCGCCGCTGTCATCCCTGCGGGAGAACACCCCATAAACGCAAAATGCAGGCGTGGGCATTACTCGCCTTTTTCGGCTCGTAAAGCCACCCCTGCGGTCAGAAAAATCTTCCGATTTTTCCGACTGCGTTTACAGGGTGTAACACACTACACTTTGCCCTGCAAAGTCGTGTGCCAGACGTTCCCTCTGGACTCCCTTAAAGCAGGGCTTGCGCCCTGCCCATCCTCTGCCTGGCGGCTTCGGATGGAAGAATGTGCGGTGACAGGCGGTGGCTCCCGTGGGGGCATCCCAAAAACACCGTCACCACCGTCACCAACCGTCACCCTCTGGAAGATTACCCGCCGAAAGAAAGGAAGATTGATTATGACCTATGCAATCCTGCGTTTCCAAAAACGCAAGGCAGGCGGCGTTGCGGCTTGTGAACGCCACAACGAGCGGAAGAAAGAAGCCTATAAAAGCAATCCAGACATTGACGTGGGACGCTCCAAAGATAACTACCATCTTGTGGAGCCGCCCTGCTACACCTACAAAAAAGAGATAAACCGAATGGTGGCTGAAGCAGGGTGCAGGACGAGGAAAGACAGCGTGATGATGGTGGAAACGCTCATCACCGCTTCACCAGAATTTATGAACAGCTTACCGCCCGAAGAACAAAAAGCCTATTTCCAGACGGCTCTTGACTTCATTTCGGAGCGTGTAGGAAAGCAAAATATCCTTTCCGCAGTCGTCCATATGGACGAGAAAACGCCCCATATGCACCTATGCTTTGTGCCGCTTACGCCAGACAACAAGCTGTCAGCGAAGTCTATCTTAGGCAACCAGAAATCCTTATCCGAGTGGCAGACCGCCTACCATGAGCGTATGTCCGCACGGTGGAGCGAATTGGAAAGAGGTCAATCCTCAATGGAGACGAAGCGGAAGCACATCCCCACATGGCTCTATAAGTTGGGCGGCAGATTGGATAAACAGTATGCGGAAATCGTGTCTGCCCTCTCTGATATTAACGCCTTTAACGCAGGCAAGAAAAGGGATAAGGCGTTAGAACTGCTCTCCGCATGGCTTCCAGACGTGGAGAAATTCTCTAAGGAAATCGGGAGACAGCAGGCGTATATCGACAGCTTGAAAGAGAAAATCGGGCAGGAAGCCGATTATGCGGGGCGTATGCGTGATGAAAAGTACGAGCAGGAATTAAAGGTACAGAAAGCCAACCAGAGGATATTTGAGTTGCAGAAAACCAATCAGCAGATGGGGCGGCTGCTCTCCAAAATCCCGCCAGAAATAATTGCAGAAAAGCAATCGGAACAGAGCGAAGGAAAGGCAGGAATGTGAATGAAGAAACAGGATTTTAAGGTATTAAAGACCGCAGATTTATATCCGTTTCCCGATAACCCGTTTCATGTGGTGGAGGATGAAATGCTGTCAGAGTTAGCAGAGAGTATCAAAGAGTTTGGAATCGTAACGCCGATAATCACACGCCCGAAAGAGGACGGCAACGGCTATGAAATCATTGCGGGACAGCGGCGTGTGCGTGCTTCGGAGCTTGCAGGGATAAACACAGTCCCCGCCTTTGTCCTGCCCTTAGACCGTGACCGAGCCATCATTACCCTTGTGGACAGCAATCTCCAAAGAGAAAATATCCTGCCGAGTGAGCGGGCGTTCGCCTACAAAATGAAATCCGAAGCCATGAAGCGGCAGGGCTTCCGCACGGATTTAACCTCGTCACAAGTTGGGACGAGGTTGCGGACGGACGATAAAGTGGCGCAGGGCTTCGGCGTTGGCAGGATGACCGTGCAGAGATTTATTCGATTGACGGAACTGATACCGCCGATTTTGCAGATGGTGGATGAGGGAAAAATCGCCCTCACGCCTGCGGCGGAGCTGTCCTTTCTGAAGAAAGACGAGCAGGAAAATTTATTCGCCACGATGGAGAGCGAGGAAGCAACGCCCTCACTTTCACAGGCACAGCGGATGAAAAGCCTAAGCCAGAGCGGGCGGCTTGACATGGATACCATCTTTGCGATTATGACGGAGGAAAAAGGAAACCAGAAAGAAACCGTGAAAATCGGTATGGAGCGGTTAAAGAAATATTTCCCGAAAGGCACAACGCCCAAGCAGATGGAGGACACCATCATCAAACTTTTGGAGCGTGAATTGCAGAGGAAACGGGGCAGGGACAGCCGCTAATCTTCTCTTTTCGGGCAGTAAATAGAAACTTTGGACAGATAAAAAAGCAGAAAGGCAAGACAGGAAATGAAAGATATTCAATATGAGATTGTAAAGGAAATCGCCGTGTTGTCGGCAAGCGACAGCGGCTATACAAAAGAAATCAACCTTATTTCATGGAATGGGAAAGAGCCTAAATATGACATCCGTAGCTTTTCCCCGAACCGTGAGAAATGCGGAAAGGGAATCACGTTGACTGCTGATGAAGCGGCGGCTCTCCTTAAAGCATTGCAGAAAGAGATAAACAGCGGGGATTGATTGTATCAGATTGGCGGGGCGGGAGCATTTTTATATACTCCCCTGCCCTGTCTGGAAAGGAAGATTTGAATATGGGCGAGGATAAGACAGCGAACAAAAAGAGAAAGCGCAATGTGGCAGGACAGCCAGTGCAGATGGTTGTCAGCCGTGAATATGTTGGCACACAGACCGTTGCGGAAGCGTTCATCCCGATTATCTCCGAGGACATCCGAAAGAGCATTACGGGAAATGACACCTTCGACAATGACGGGTTATCCGCTTAGAATGTACGCAATGGAACATGAAATTTAGTAGAGCAAAGACGGAGGTTTAACAGTATGGCAGGGACAAGAACAGGAAGTATGATTTATAATGTCGGCGATTACTGCCGCTTGTCAAAGGACGACGGTACGGATAACGAGAGTGCGAGCATTGCAACACAGAAATCCATTCTTGCTGATTATGTGAAAAAGCAGGGATGGAATCTGGTAAAAACGTATGTGGACGACGGGTATTCTGGGACAAATTTCCAAAGACCAGCCTTTCAGGAAATGCTTAAGGACATTGAAAACGGGCTGATAAACTGCGTGATTACGAAAGATTTATCAAGGCTTGGGAGGAATTACCTTGACTGCGGCTTGTATCTCGAAGTCTTTTTCCCAGAGCATAATGTGAGGTATATAGCGGTCAATGACGGCGTGGACACGCTCAATAAATCGGCGATGGACATCACACCATTCCGCAATATCCTAAACGAAATGTATTCCGCCGATGTGTCGGTCAAGATAAAATCGGCGTACCGTGCGAGGTTCCAGCAGGGGAAATTCATGGGGACATATGCACCCTATGGGTATATCAAAGACCCCGCCGACCACAACCATCTGCTGATTGATGATAAGGTGGCGCACGTTGTAAGGGAGATATTTGACCTTGCATTGGCGGGAAACGGACTTGGAAAAATCCGTAAGCACCTTAATAAACAGCACATCCTACGCCCTGCCGCTTATGCGGCGGAGCAGGGGGCGGCAGGCTATGAGCGATACTTTGAGGATAACGAGGAAAACCGCTATATCTGGAGCGAGAACAGTGTGAGGGGCATTTTAAGAAGCCCTATCTATGCGGGGAACCTTGCAGGCTACAAGCGGATTGCCGCCAATATGAAAAGCAAGAAAAGACCCTCTAAGCTGCCCGAAGAATGGGAAGTGATACCCGACACCCATGAGGGCATAGTTACACAAGAAGAATTTGATACTGTCCAACAGCTTATGACGAGCCGCAGGCGGGAAAAAAATAAGGGCGGTTTTGAGAATATTTTTTCAGGCGTTATCAAGTGTGCGGACTGCGGCTATGCTTTGCGGGCGATGAGCGCAAACAGGAGGAAACGCCCCGACATTATCGACTGCGTACAATACACCTGTAATAATTATGGCAGGTACGGCAACGTCATGTGTACTGCACACGCCATTGAAGCGAGGGACTTATTCAACGCCGTGCTTGCCGACATCAACCGTTTTGCGGATATGGCGGTGAATGATGAGCGGGCGGTAAGGGCGATTGAGAAGCGGCTCACGGAAACAGACCAGAGCAAGGCAAAGGCAATGGAGAAAGAACAAAAGAAGCTGAACAAACGCCTTGCGGAGCTTGACAGGCTATTTTCTTCTCTTTACGAGGATAAGGTCATGGAGCGTATCACCGAGCGGAATTTTGAGATGATGTCGGGGAAATACCAGAAAGAACAGCTTGAGATTGAATCAAGGCTGAAAGAGGTAACAGAAACGCTTAACGAAAGCTACGAAAAATCACAGGGAATCCGTGACTTCCTCTCCCTTATCCGTAACTATCAAGGCATTAAGGAACTGGACGCAACCATCATAAACGCTTTGATAGACAAGATACTTGTTTCCGAGCGTGAGAAGCTTGCAGACGGAACAGTGAAACAGGAAATCAAGATTTACTATAAATTCATCGGCTTTGTCGGTGAATTACATATCACACCCACAAAGCGGTGGACAGCGTTGCCCGCTAAATGCTGTACAGTGTGCGGCGTTGAATACGTCCCTGGCTCTGGCATATCAAAGTATTGTCCCGTTTGCGCCAAGAAGATGCAGAGGGAGAAGTCAAACGAGAGCAAACGCAGGAGCAGGGAGCAGAAACGGATGGCATGTATTGAACTGTCCGCAAAAAATGACCGACTGATTTGGAGCAGCGCGCCGGGAGGATTGTAAGGCGCGGCAATGAGAATAAAAGGGTAAGGATTTTCCGGTATGTCACAAAAGGCACCTTTGATGCCTACACCTGGGGGCTGGTGGAGTCAAAGCAGAAATTCATCGGGCAGATCATGACCTCCAAAAGCCCGGCCCGCTCCATTGAGGATGTGGATGCCACGGCCCTGTCCTATGCGGAGGTAAAGATGTTAGCCACGGGCGATACCAGAATCAAAGAAAAAATGGATTTGGATATACAGGTGACGAAGCTGAAAATGCTGAAATCAAACCACCAGGCACAGCAGTACGAGATGCAGGATAAAGTGCGGGGATATTACCCCAATAAGATAAAAGAAACCCAGCTTTACATCGACTGCCTGAATGCCGACCTGCCGATACTGGAGGCGCATCTGGCGAAAGAAGATGCTTTTTCCATGACTGTTATGGGGACGGCATACACGGAGCGCAAGGAGGCGGGCAAGGCAATCGTGGCGGCCTGCCGCCTGATGGATGACCCAGGCAAGGAGATTGAACTTGGGGAATACCGTGGATTTCCCATGAAACTGTGCTTTGACGGCGCGAAATTCAAAGTGACCATGAAGCAGCACCTGACCCATACGGCGGAACTTTCCGATGATGTGGTGGGGAACATTACCCGTATCAACAATGCGCTGGAAAAAATTCCTCAGAGCCTGGAGCGCCACAAAGAGAATATGGCGCGCCTGCACAAAGAACTGGAAAGCGCGAAAGAGGAAGCGGAGAGGCCCTTTGCACAGGAGGCGGAACTTCTGGAAAAATCCGCGCGTCTGGCAGAACTTAACACGGTGCTTGACAATGAGGAAAAAGGGCACGGCGGAGAACCGGAACGGGAGACGGAGGAAGATATAGGACGGGGGAGCGAGAAAACCTCTATCCTGAAAACTTTAAAAGAATATGAGCGGCCTGCGCCGGTTTCATCTGGGACGGAGCGCGGGCAGGAAAGGGAGGCGATCTGATGCGGAAAGAGGAGGGGCGCACGATCGGGCTTTACTTTATGGTAAGCCCGGAGGAAATGGCCCTGATCGGGAAAAAGATGGAACAGGCAGGCACAAAGAACAAACGTGCCTACCTGCGGAAGATGGCGGTTGACGGTTATATCGTCAATCTGGATATGGGGAGCGTGAAGGAACTTACAAAACTTCTGCGCTCCCTGGCGGCAAACACAAACCAGATTGCCCGCCGCTGTAACGAGACACGCAACCTTTACGCTGAGGATGTAGAGGACCTGCGGAAAGGTTATGCGGCGGCACAGGCGGGGCTTCTGGAATTGTTGCGGAAATTTGCAAGCCTGTAGGGACATACGGGCGCAGGGTTTAACTTCTCTGCGCCCATTTTTTATTTGGAGGTGATAGGGATATGCCGGGAGTGACAAAAGAACAGATTGCACGGGCGAAGGAATGGGATTTACTGTCTTATTTACATGCTTTTGAGCCGCAGGAATTACGAAAATGCGGCGGAAGGGAATACCGGACTGTGACCCATGACAGCCTGAAAATCTCCAACGGCAAATGGAACTGGCACAGCCGGGGGATCGGCGGCAGGACGGCGTTAGATTATCTGATTAAGGTGCGCGGCATGGATTTTGTTTCAGCGGTGGAGACGCTCTGCGGGGAACGGGGCGCGGCTGTCTGGACATCCGCTGAGGCTCCATGCAGGGAGAAACCCGGAAAGCCGTTTACACTGCCGCAGGAAAACCGGTGCGGGACGGCGGCGGTGTCCTATCTGCTGGGCAGGGGAATTGATGCGGAAGTGGTCAGCCAGTGCATCAGGGAAGGGATTCTGTATGAGTCCCGCAGCTATCATAACTGTGTCTTTGTAGGAAAAGACAGTGAGGGGAAAGCACGTTATGCCTGCCTGCGCGGGATATACGGCAATTTTAAAAATGATGTGGACGGGAGCGATAAGCGTTACAGTTTTTCGCTGCCCTCTGCGGATAAAGACAGCCCGTATGTTGCCGTGACGGAAAGCCCCATTGACGCGCTTTCCGTAGCGTCCTTACTTAAAATGCAGGGGGAGGACTGGACGAAGAACCATTACCTTTCCCTGGGCGGCACGGCTCCCCGTGCGCTGCTCCGGTTCCTGCATGACCATCCGGCTGTCAACTGCATCAGTCTATGCCTGGATAATGACAGGGCAGGGCTTTCCGGTATGGAGAAAATCAGGGAGGCGCTAAAAGAAGATGCAGAACTTTCCCGGCGCGTCAGGGTGGTTGTGGATAACCCGCCGCCCGATTTTGGTGGGAAAGACTATAATGAGCTGCTGCAGAAAGCAGCCGCCAGGTATGCGGCAGCAAAAAGGGAAAAGACAAGACAGGATTGCGGCATGGAAAAATAAAAAGGGGGATACGGATATGGCAATTTCTGACCTGCTCCCACGGAAGGCAATGGGGAGCAAAACGCGGGGGCAGACGCTCCATGACCGGCTGGATTATGACCAGAAAAAGGAAAAGACTAAGGACGGGGAACTGGTATCGTCCTATATGTGCTGCCCGGAAACCGCCGCTGAAGAATTTGAAATGAGCAAACTGATCTACGAAACGTCCACCGGACGGAGCCAGCCGAAAGGCAGGGATATCATTGCCTACCGTATCATCCAGTCCTTCAAGCCGGGGGAGATCACACCAGAGGAAGCGAATAAGCTGGGGTATGAACTGGCGATGAAGTTCACAAAAGGGAAGCATCAGTTTATTGTCTCAACCCATGTGGATAAAGCCCACATCCATAACCATGTGGAGTTTAACAGTACCAATTTAGAGTGTGACGGCAAATTCAACAATTATAAAAATTCCTCCTTTGCCCTGCGCAGGCTCAATGACCAGATATGCAGGGAACACGGTTATTCCGTGATTGAAAACCCGAAAGCGAAAGGGCAGCGGTATCAGGAAAAAGCGGCGGCAAAACGGGGGCGTAGCTTTAAGGAAAGACTGCGGCAGACGATTGACGGGGCGCTTCCCGGATGTACGGATTTTGAAGAATTTTTATCCCGTATGCGGGCAGAGGGATATGAGATTAAACGTCGGGGAAAGTCTTTGGAGTTCCGTGCGCCGGAGCAGGAGAATTTCACCCGTTCTTTCCGTCTGGGGGATGACTATACGGAGGCCGCATTAAGGGAACGGATCGGCAGAGTCCGCACCGGGACGGGAACAAAATCGAAACGTCCGGCAGCAGCAAAGAATGTCAACCTCCTTGTGGATATCCAGGCAAAAATGCAGGCAGGGAAAGGAAAAGGCTATGAACGGTGGGCGAAAGTTTTCAACCTGAAAGAAGCGGCAAAGACTTTAAATTTTCTTGTGGAGAACGGCGTGGCCGATTATGGGGAACTGGCGGCGCGGGCTGATGCCGCCGGGGAAAAATTTGATGCGCTTTCCGTCCGCATCAGGCAGCTTGAGGGGCGCATGGCTGAGATCGCACAGTTAAAAACGCACATCATCAATTATTCCAAAACGCGGGAAGTTTATAAGGAATATAGGAAGTCGCGCCACAAAAAAGAATACCTTGCCGGACACGCTGAAGAAATTAAAAAGCATGAGGCGGCAAAGGCTGCCTTTGATGCGCTGAATGGAAAGCCGATACCAAAAGTGGCACAGCTTTCTGGAGAGTATGCCGCGCTCCTGGCAGAGAAAAAAGAGTGCTATGAGGAATATAAGGCGGCGCGGAAAGAGATGATTGACTACCAGACGGCGAAGCATAATGTTGATATTATTTTAGGTCTGGAGCCGCAGGAAGTGGAGAAGAAAAAAGAAACGGAACGCTGACAGTAAAAAAGAGGAAAACCGGAGGGGATTGCCCTTTCTGTTTCCTCTTTTTTTATTGCTCTTTTTCAGAAAATGGCAGTTACGGGGAATAGTATCATTTTTCGGAAGGCTGGGAATTTAGCATTGCCTCCGCTTTATTTGCGCGTTCATGCTCCTGTTTCCACAATTCATCATTTATCTCTATGCTTTTGCCCCAGGAAAGGAGCGTTATAAAGAGGGCAGTCCGTAAATCTTCTTCGGGAACCTGTGCGACTGCGGACATAAGTTCATCACGGTCGGTTATTTCGGATAACGATTTGAAATCTTCATAAGTGAACATGTTTTTTCCTCCCATGTATGATAGGTTTTATTATAATGGCGGATTGGGAAAAAAGCAAGAAACCGCAGACATGGTCGGCCTGTGCCATAAAAGGAAACACAAGTTTTTCATTCCTGCGCGGAGGTGCGGGATAAGTGGCTGCAAGAGGCGGACACAAGGCCGCGCCCACACGGAAAGCCACACCGCAAGGTGTGGTCGCAAAATAAGCGACAACGCATTTTGCCGGGGATTGGGGTGTCCCCAACAAGCACAGCGGGGCACCGTAAGGTGCCGGAGCGGGGATAGCGATATTCGTAAAGAATATCGTTATCCATTGCTTGCCACTGCAATTTAACAGGGGATTACAAAAGTAGCAAGATTATACCATGTTATAGAATTTTACAAAAAAATTCAGCGCATCACTTATATCTTTATCATCCGGATGCCCTTTTGCGATACCGCCGACTAATTTGAACGGGCCAAAGGTATCAAAACCCAGGCAACCATAGCTTCCTACGATCTGCGCTTTTTTCGCCTCCGCGATCTGCCTGATGGCATCCGTGTATGAATTCCGTTTCATACCGCAGGTATAAAGAAAAAATACCTTTTTGCCCAAAGGCAGATTTTTTCCTGCGCTGTCTAAAATGTCTTTGTGGAATTTCTGGTAATAGATGCCGGAAGCAAATCCGATAAGGTCATAATCCGACCAGTTCAAATTGGAGTTTTCAGATGCATTCAGCAGAGTGACATCCCCCTGTCCGGCAATCGCTTCTACCAGTTTTTTTGTATTGTCATGGTGTTCTGAATGGTAAACAATCAATACTTTCATTATATGCATACGCTCCTTTTTTCTTTTATGAGTAGGAAATTTCAATAGAAAGCTCTTTTCCATCTGTTATAGGTGTGGCAGATAATACTTTGTTGCCTTCATTTTCCAAAGCAAGCACGGCATGTCGGGCAGCAATGCCCACATCAATTTTATTCAGCTTGTTTTTCAGAATAATACGTTTCATGCCATGTCCGGCATCATGGATGATTATTTTCCCATTCTGGAAATCCAGTTTCCACGGCTGTGAGTTCAGAGAGGACGGAGCCAGACGGACAGCCTGAGTAATGGGATTATCATGCCTGCTGATCTCACTGGCTGCGATCCGCTTAAATTCATCAGGACTTTTTCGCATGGGAACATCTGTATTGCCAATGGCAAGGGCAATACAGAAACGCTCTGATTCCTTTTTGGGTTTTATGTTCATAAACCAGCCGCAGCCGAAACCTATGCTCTGGACATACAGGTCAACCTTTTGCAGCACAAAACCAACATTGGCATAAGCGGATGGAGAACTGTCGCAAAAGGCAAGTAAATAATGGGATGCGCCCTGATTGGCGGAAACCTCTGGAGCCGGGAGAAGTTTAAAATCAGCGTGCTGCCCGGTAAGCTGTTCCGCTTCGGAGGCACAGGCAAGGATATGGTCTAAATGGTCTTTTGGAACAGGTGAGTTCAGATAATTTCGTACCTGTCTGCGAGTGAAGATTGTTTCGTAGAGTGTCATAGTGTTTTCCTCCTGAAAAGGTGTTTTTTGTTTCACAGAGCGAATACCGCTGCGAACAGGAAATAAAGTAACGGTTGATGAATCATGTATAAACCGAGGGAATGCCGGCCAAACCATTCCAGTGTCTTTACCTTGCTGCTTTCTAAATGCGAGAGCAGGTTATAGTGTGCAAAAAACCGATGCGTAAAATATCCGGCAGTATATAGGAAAACCCACGGCAGAAGCGAAAAATAATCTGTTGAATGAAAGCCAGGCATGGGAAATCCCAGGTAAGTGGATACAAAATTATGATACCAGTTATCCGGCAACGGCAACAGATTCCAGTTGGCGAAACCGAGATAACCCTGATTGACATTCTTCGTGAGAAGAAATAGGGTAATGCTGAAAATCAATCCATGTAGCGGTTTGCATTTTTGTAAAACCTTTTCTGCCGGAATCATCAGAAGCATACAGGAACCAATCAGGGTAAGGACACCGAAACGAACCCTGTTTTGCGGCAATGCAATCAGCGTAGTTACCACAATCAAAAATCCCAAACTAAAGATAATAATGCCTCTTTTCAGTTTTTTCTTTCCCAATGGTTCGCAGAAACCGGAAAGGAAAATAAAAGTCCAACAGATACATTGCTGCCAGATATAAGCGCCTTCTGATTGATACCATTGCAGATTGATATCGAAAAGGTAAACCAAATCCCATACCGCATGGTATGTTATCATGTTCAGGAGTGCCAATCCCCGTATTCCGTCTAAGGCATAATATCTTGTGGCTGTCATACGTCATATCCCTTCGTATTCAACGCCAGAGGAAGGGATACCGTAAATGTCGTGCCTTTCCCCTCTTTACTGGAAACAGAAATATCCCCACCATGCAGATTGACAATCCGCTTTGCAAGTGCCAGGCCCAGGCCGTTTCCCTGGGAGGAGCGCGAAAGGTCACCCTGATAGAATTTTTCAAATACCCGCCGCATTATATCCTCGCTCATGCCGATTCCGTTATCTGTGATACTGGTTATCAATGAGCCGTTTTCCCTGCGGAGCAGGATGTGGATGATTCCATGCTCAGGGGAGAACTTAATGGCATTGCTCAAAATATTCTGCCACACATGGGCGAGCAGGTCTTTATTGCCATAGTAATCTACAGCGTCCAGATCAATTTCAAGTTCCAGCTTTTTCTCCGTCCAGCCGTCTTCCAGAAGGAGAAGGATTTCCCGGAGCTGTTCATCCAGACAAAAGGATTCCTTTTTTATGCCGATTTCCTGATTATCCAGACGGGACAAAAGTAAGATATTGCTTGTCAGCGTGGAAAGGCGTCTGGTATTATACAGGATTTTTTTCGTGTAACCCTGGCGTTTTTCCTCGCTTAAATCTTTTTTCTGCAGCAGAGTGGCATAGCCTTCAATGGCGGACAGCGGTGTCTTGAATTCGTGGGAGACATTTTCCACAAAATCCGTGCGGAGGATTTCTGTCCCGGCCAGTTCCTTCGTCATCAGATTAAAATTGTGTGCCATATCCCGCAGCTCTTTGATTTTGATATTTTCATCCAGGGACACGTCGAAATTGCCCCTGGCCACTTCCTGGGCTGCATTGCTCATGGCAATAATCGCCGTGAGGGGATGCCTGCCGGCATAATTGGAGATAATGGTGCCGACAAGAACGCTGACGAGGGCTATAACAAAAAATACAATTCCCCGGTTCTGCCTGACTAATATGCCGGTTCGGATCAGTAGCAAGGTAAGCAGGGCTGAAAAAATGATGGTAAGCGTCAACGTCAGGAAAGTTAAAAGGGAAAACATGACCGAGAGCCGTTTCGGACATTTCTTCCACTTTTTTGTCTGACGGAGCTGTATTGGTTCAGAAGATTTTTGATTATCCATGTTTGTCCACCACCTTATATCCCAGACCACGAACTGTGACAATTTCAAAGTCTGCATTATTTTTGAACCGTTCCCGCAGACGGCTGATATGGACATCCAGTGTGTGGGAATCCGCTTCACTGTCCGGTCCCCAAACATCATCCATGATCTGCCGTCTGGTAAAGATACGGTTGGGAGAGGTGATCAGCTTATATAACAGGTAAAACTCTTTCTGCGGCAGTTCGGTGGTTTCTCCGTGTGAGGAAATTGTCAGGGTGTCACAATTAAATTCTGTTTCACCAAATTTGCTTTTACGTTGGTTGACAAGCTGGCTGCGGCGCAGCAGGGCTTCCACCCGCCAGACCATTTCATTCACATCAATGGGCTTTACCATATAATCATCCGTACCCAGTCGGAATCCCTCGCGTTTGTCGGTGGCACTTTCTTTGGCCGTGATGATCAGGATCGGCATGGTATATCCTGATTCCCGTAATGCTTTGGTAAGTTCAAAACCATCCATACGCGGCATCATAATGTCGGAAATAACCAGATCGATATAAGTGTTATCCAAAACATCAAAAGCGGCAAATCCATCAGTCGCCGGAACAGCCGTATATCCATTATCCGTAAGAACCGTACAGAAAAGGTCGCGCAGTTCCTTATCATCTTCTACAACTAAAATCTGAAACATCTTTAGCACCTCCGCTATTAGTATAGCTTATGAGCAGGCAGCGATAAAGCGGTTTGCTGCTTATCTTATAAAAATTTTATGATTTTTCCTCTGCTCTTCCGTAAGCCTTCCATTCAATGGCGATGCCTGTTGTATCCGGGCCTACATGGGAGGAAACAATCAGGTTCAAGTCTGCTTCACAGTCGATTGAAACAAGAGACTTGCATTTGTTGAACATGTCTGTATTGCCTACATAGATAGCACCGAGCCGGGAAGTTTCTTTAGACTGAGCGATATTTCTGATATTGCGTAAGGCATGGTTCATTCCACGGTTTTTCCTGTATGGTTCAATACGTCCGTTTTTCATAGTCAGAATCAGCTTGATATCAAGAATGTCGCCAATCTTTCCTACAGCCTCGGAGACACGCCCTCCCTGCACCAGATACTTGAAATTATCCACGACAAAATAAAGGTCTATGCGGTGGACCCTTTTTCTGATTTCTTCACTGGTCTCCTGCAATGATTTCCCTTTCTTTTTCATATCCAGGGCATCCATGCATAAAAAGCCGCTTGCAAGGGACGCGCTAAGGGAATCAATGACTTCAATGTTCCGGTCAGGGTACATGCCTTTCAGATAGATTGCGGTCATGTAGATGGTGTCATAGGAACCGCTCAACCCGGAAGAGACGGTGATGCACAGGATGTCCTTTCCGTCTTTCAGGGCGCTCTCAAACTTTTCGCGCACTAAGGCAGGATTGACGCCGGAAGTATAGGCCCTCCTGGTGCGGAGCTGCTCGAAAAATTCGTTACGGGGGAGAATACGCTCATCTCCATATACCATGCTCTCATCGAAATAATAGTATTGGGGCAGCAATATGATTTCTTTGTCATAGGGGGATGGCAGGTCTACATCGCCATCGGTAAAGATCATAAATTCTTTCATGGGTTCGCCTTTCCTAAAACGGGAGTTGTCCGCTTTGAGTAAGTATATGAGTTGCTGGGAATATATTTGCAATAGTATACGACCAATCTCAACTGAACCTCAACAAAACAGATAATTTTATATTTTCAAAAATATGCGTCTGTTGAGGTTCAGTTGAGAAAAGCGGGATAGGATATTTCGGAAAAGGGAGGTAAAGCAGATGCTTCATTATGCGCTCTTTGCGGTAATCGTACTCGCTGTTTTGTGTTACATGGACTGGCAGGTAAGGAGAGTTTTCTCTTTCTATGGGATAGGAAGAAAGAAATGGTACATTATCTGCTTTCGGGCTGTTCTCTTTTCGGGGTTTGCACTGCTAATTACGTTGTGGCCGCCCGGAATTGTGATTGCCCTCCACTTTTTGGGTGTCTTTATCATAACGAATTTAATAGAAGTGATAATAAAGCAGTTCTACAGACACAGACAGGCTGAAAAAAGCGGCAGGTTTTGGAGATTTCTGTGCCGCGGCGGAATCCTGCAGGTATTGGCAGTATTTCTGATGCTGGGATATGGATATTACAATGTCGGGCACATAGACAGAACAGAATACATCATAGAGACGGATAAAATATCTGCTGATTACAGGATTGTTTTTATCAGTGATACCCATTATGGAACAGTGCAGAATCCGGCTGTATTGCAGGAACTGATGGCAGAAATCGGTGCCTTGGAGCCGGATTTTATTGTGCTTGGCGGTGATATTGTGGAGGGCGGCACTTCAAAGGAGTCAATGGAAGAAGTTTTTTGCATGATGGGAAAGCTGGACAGCCGTTATGGGATTTATTATGTGTATGGAAACCATGACAGGCAGGAGGACAATGAACAACGCAGCTTCACAGATCAGGAACTGGAGCAGGCCATTACAGATAATGGAATCATTATCTTAAAAGATGAATATGCGGAGATTGGAGACGACCTGATTTTGGCAGGCAGGGATGATGTGGGATATTATGAGAAACGGGAACGTCTGTCTGCGGAGGAAATTCTGGAAGGGGCAGACCGGAAACGCTATATCATCATGCTGGATCATCAGCCGGTGGAAATTGCTGTGAATGGGAAGGCAGGAGCAGACCTACAGCTATCCGGACATACTCATGCGGGGCAGGCTTTTCCGGCTGGATTGTTTATGCGTGTAATGGGAATGCCCTGCTATGGGGAATACCAGATAGATGACTGCGAGCTGATTGTTTCTTCCGGAGCGTCCGTGGGGGTATTCCCGATTCGGACGGAAAAACATTGTGAATATGTGGTGATTGAGTTGAAGAAAATTTCTGCATCGAATTGAGGTTCAGTTGAGATTCATGGTACATAGTAGCAAGAAAAATAAATGAGGAGGTTTTATATGGAAAATTCATCGGCAAAGAAAGAAAAGAGAAAAATGAGCAGGCGCAAAAAAATTGTGTCAGCTGTCATAGCGTCAATAGTGGTGGCAGCCATAGTGGGAGGAGGTATTTTTTACTGTACCTTTTTCCCCAATCCGCTTGCAAAGAAAATTCCGGTCAGCAATATATCTGCAGGGACCATGTCCGTGACAGGTGAGAGCAATGTGCTTGTGGCGTATTTCTCCCTGACAAATAACCGGGCATATACGGCAGATGAAATGGATGCGGTGTCCTCGGCAAGCCTGAAAATTGAAGATGGAACCGGATATGGCCATGCGGAGCTTTTGGCCCTTGCGGCACAGGAGGTAACTGGAGGGGATTTATTTCCCATCAAGGTTGACGACCTATACCCTGAAACTTACGGCGGAGCGTTTGACCGGCACCACAGCGAGATGGGGACATCGATTCGGCCAGAATTGACGGAGCATCTTGAAAGCGTGGAATATTACGATACGGTGATTATCATTTATCCAAACTGGCTAAGCAGTATGCCGGTGCCCGTCCTGTCATTTTTGGAGGAATATGATTTTTCGGGAAAAACGGTCATACCGATTGCCACCAGTCAGGCATTGGGATTGGGTTCTGGCCCGGAGCAGATTGCCGCAGCCTGTCCGGATGCAGTGGTGGCGGACGGACTTTCTGCAAGGAGTGAGGACGGTGTGAAAGAGTTCCTGACAAAAGCCGGTCTGGCTAAGTAAAGGAGGTTTCATGCGTATCAAAAAGGTTTGCAAGCTATGTATAGATATAGGGATGCTGGTTATTACGCTTCTGCTTATGGCTTCGGAGAGAACGGGGATTGTCCTGCATATGTTTCTGGGGGCGGCATTGTTCATCTTATTTGTTGCTCACAATATTTTAAATCTGGCATGGTGGGCAGGCATTGGCAAGGGATCGTACAGCCGGACGCGGTGGGTGAGAACCATATTGAATGTGCTGCTGCTCATTGACTTCTTGCTTGTGATGGTAAGCGGGATTCTGTATGCAGTCAGTCTGCACAGGATAACGGCGCTTTTGTTTTTGATTCTGACAGTGATACATATTAGAGTGCATTGGAAAAGGGCTTCGGCAAAACAGCAGAAATAACAGAATTTGAATAGGAGGCTTATTAAAATGGTATTGATAATTGTCTGCATTATCGCAGGACTTGGAGCAGGTATTGGAACAGGACTTGCCGGTTTATCCGCAGCGGTGGTCATTACCCCCATGCTGATTACCTTTTGCGGGTTTACAGCTTACGAAGCGGTAGGAATTGCACTGGCTTCTGATGTGTTGGCCTCGGCAGTCACGGCATACACCTATGGGAAAAATAAAAATCTTGATATTAGAAACGGGCTTATAATGATGGCCTCTGTACTTGTATTTACGATTTTGGGGAGCTGGCTGTCCTCGCTCCTTCCCAATGCAGTCTTGGGAGGCAGTTCTTATGTTATGACATTTATTATGGGCGTTCGGTTTCTTGTAAGCCCGATCACAAAGACCACATCAAGGATGGATGAAATAGAGCCGAAAAAGAGGATTATACGCTCCCTTCTTTCGGGAATCCATATCGGCCTGTTCTGTGGATTTGTCGGTGCAGGCGGCGGTGTGCTGCTTCTGATTACACTGACCTCTGTTCTCGGATATAGCCTGAAAACAGCAGTCGGAACAAGTACCTTTATTATGACCTTTACAGCGCTGACAGGGGCGGTTTCCCATGTAATCATTGGCGGTACGGTAAATGTGACAGCACTTGTGGTCTGTGTGATAGCGGCGCTGATTGGGGCAAGAGCTTCGGCGTTATTTGCGAATAAAGTGGATGCCAAAAAACAGAATAGGGTTACAGGCGTTGTCCTGTGTGGATTAGGGGCTGTGCTGGCTCTTGTTAATTGGCTGTAAAAGTATTTTGGGAGGGGAATTTTGGAGTATGAAACGCACAATTATTATAACAGGCGGCAATACAGGACTTGGTTATTCCTGTGCCGGATATATTGCAGGGAGCAGCAACGATTATACTATTATGATAGCTTGCAGAAACATACAGAAAGGAAACAATGCGGCAGAAAAATTAAAGGAAAAGACAGGAAATCCTAATATTTATGTATTGGAACTTAATCTTGCTTCTTTTGCGTCTATCAGAAAGTTCAAGGAGGATTATTGCAAAGGCGGTTATCCCCCTTTGTATGGAATAGTCTGCAACGCAGGGGTGCATCAGCATGGCAGATTGAAATATACGGAGGATGGGATTGAAGAAGCCTTTGGCGTGAATCACTTGGGACATTTTTTATTGGTGAATTTGTTATTGCAAAGTATGGAAAACGATGGACGAGTTGTATTTGTGACGAGCGATACTCACGATTCGGATAAAATACAGTTCCATGATGCCAGGCGCTTGGCATATCCTGAAAAGTTTGGCTGTGTGGAAGATGGGTATCCAGTTTCAAAATTATGCAATATTTTATGTACTTATGAAATGGCAAGAAGATTAAAGAGACAAGGTAAAAAGCATATCACTGTAAATGCGTTTAATCCCGGATTTATGCCAGATACAGGGCTGCCTAAAGCTCTGCCGCCAATTTTGAATATTTTGATTCCTGCACTAATCAGTGTATATGCCATTTGTATCGGTACATACAGCAATTCCAGAAAATCGGGAAAAGCCTTAGCTGAAATGATGGTAGGTAAAACATTTGAAAATAAAACAGGTATTTACAATGACCGTGGGAAAATAAAAGAATCGTCAAGAGCCTCCCATGACAAAAAAGCTGCTGTACAGCTATGGGTTGAAAGTGCTGAAATGGCTGGCCTGAAAAATGAGGAAACCATTTGCGGTATTTAAAATTTAGATTGAGTTGAGGTTCGGTTGAGATTGGCTTGAGGTTGAATCAGCATAATACAGGAACAGCGCACAACAATTATGAATTTAGGCGTTGAGGAAAGGGTGATGGCTTATGCTGCAAATAAAAGGCATATCAAAACAGTATCGGACGGGTGGGCTGGTTCAGCAGGCACTAGATGATGTCAGTCTGAATCTGCGGGATAATGAATTTGTTTCCATACTCGGCCCCAGCGGTTCAGGAAAAACTACGCTTCTGAATGTGATAGGCGGTCTTGACCGTTACGACACCGGGGAGCTGGTTATCAACGGCATTTCCACGAGAGAATATAAAGACCGTGACTGGGACGCTTACCGAAACCATACCATCGGCTTTGTGTTCCAAAGCTACAACCTGATTTCCCACCAGACTATCCTTGCCAATGTGGAGCTGGCTTTGACGATTGGCGGTATTTCCAGAAATGACCGCAGGGAGCGGGCAAGGAAAGCACTGGAGGAAGTGGGCCTGGGGGATCAGCTTCACAAAAAACCAAACCAGATGTCCGGCGGGCAGATGCAGCGGGTAGCGATTGCCCGTGCCCTGGTAAATGACCCGGAAGTGCTTCTGGCGGACGAACCGACCGGGGCGCTGGACAGCGAAACCAGTATCCAGGTCATGGAACTGTTGAAAAAGGTTGCTGAAAACCGGCTTGTTGTGATGGTAACGCACAACTCGGAGCTTGCGGAGCGGTATTCTACAAGGATTGTGAAACTGCGGGATGGTCGAGTTACAGATGACAGTAATCCCTTTTTCCCGGAAAAGACAGAGAGCAGAACTATCAGGACAGAATCAAAAGTAAAAATGTCTTTTAAAGCGGCACTTTTACTAAGTCTGAATAATCTTCGTGAGAAAAAAGGAAGGACAATCCTGACAGCAACAGCGGCATCGATTGGTATTATAGGGATTGCACTGATCCTGTCACTGTCTGCCGGTGTGAATTCTTATATAGACACAATGCAGCAGGAGACAATGGCATCGTACCCTCTTGTGCTTACAGAAAGGACAGCGGAAACAACATCTTTATTGGAACGTACTCCATCAGGGCATGGAGAAGATGCATTATCAGAACAGAAAAATCAGGAGGAGGGATATGTATATGTAGATAGTTCCTCGATTGAAAATGTTCTTTCTTTCAGCAGTACGAAAAATAATCTAAAAGCATTCAGGCGGTATATAGAAGAAACAGATGAAATAGATGTGCTTACAGATAACATTGTATATGGCTATGATATCGATTTTGCCGTTTATTCCTATGACAGCGATGGGAACCTTGTGTGTTCCGATACAAGTATTGCGGAGATTTCTGATGATGTGGATGTTTCTGAGGATATGGTGCAGGGGGCGGCAGGACCGGCAGCCAATATGGAACGGATGAGCAGCATGTTGGAGGGAAAAGGAAATAAAACATCGCATTTTTCTGAACTTCTCACTGACCCAAACGGGGGGGTATTTCATAATCAGATTAAAGAAAATTATGAACTTGTATATGGAAACTGGCCTGTGGATTATGATGAAGTTCTTCTTGTACTGGACACAAATCACGCACTGGATTTAGAGACCTTATACCAGTTAGGACTGCTTTCTGAAAAAGAAACACTGCAACGGATTGAGGCTGTCCGGGATAAAGAGAAAAAGGAAACCGTAGTCGGAGCCTATGAAGCAATTTGCAGCCATCAGTTTTTTATGATACCCGGAGATGGGGAATTCTCAGAAAGAGACAGCATACAGCTTTCTATATCTGGAATAATTTGTCCGAAGGAGAATGCGGAGAATACATCTGTTTCCACGGCAGTGGCTTATACATCTGCATTAACAGAACGATTGATAGAGCTGACAGGCACGAACCGGGAAAAGCCTTCTTCAATCAGCCTGTATGCAGCAAATTTTCAGGATAAGCAGGCACTGATAGAGGCAATAGAAGATTACAATTTCCATGTCAGCAGAAGAAACAGGCTGACTTATACGGATTATGCTGAATTATTGACGGATACCGTGTCTTCGATGGTTGATGTGGTATCGTATGCCCTGATTGCCTTTGTAGCGATATCTTTGATTGTTTCCAGCATTATGATAGCGATCATTACCCATATTTCAGTAATGGAACGAACGAAGGAAATTGGGATTTTGCGGACGCTTGGTGCATCAAAAGCAAATATATCACAGGTTTTCAATGCAGAAAATTTGTTGGTTGGCTTATGTGCAGGTATCTTGGGAGTTGGAATTTCTATACTCCTGTCTATTCCGATCAACAGGATACTATGTAATGTATTGGGATTTGACAGCATCCATATTGCGCTGCCATTATCACAGGCAATGTGCCTGATCTTACTCAGTATCTGTATAACTGTGTTTGCAGGTCTGATTCCTTCGGTACGGGCAGCAAAGCAGGAACCAGCCATTGTGCTGCGTTCCGAATGAGAAAAATAAGGACAATTAGAAATAACGTAAGGAATAAAGGAGGACTTAGATGAAAAAGAAAATATTTATGTTATTGGCAATGGTATGTTGTATGACGGGACTGGCAGCTTGCGGCAGCAGCAATCAGGAAGCGGAGATACGGGAAACGGTTGACGGCTTTTATACCGCTTCTCAGGCAGGGGATTATTCGGCAATGAGGGATTTTGTCACAGGAGATTTTGATGCGCTTGAGGAGTTTCTTGAATTAGGGGATTTGAATGCCGAAGATTTATTGGAGGAATCGGTAGAGGCGTTCGGTATTGAAGCGGATGATTTCACGCAGGAAACAAAAACGGCGTTTGAGAACCTTTTGAATGTAATGATAGAAAATGTAATACGGCAATATGAAATTGTAGAAGTAAATGCGGATGGAGAAAGTGCTGTTGTGACAGTAGAGTGGGTAACGGCATATTCTGATCCTTCCAATATGGAATCAGTTATTGGCATGGATGGGGATTTAGAACAAATACTGGAAGACTACAGGGCGGAACATGCCGAAGAATTGGACGCTTTGGAGGCAGCAGAAGGTGAGGATGCGGTGACGGCTGAAATTTTCAACAGGCTTTTCCCTGATACTTTTGCAGAAGCGGCAGAGAATGTAGCGGGACTTGCCGATGTAGAAATGAGATCAGAATTGATATTGGTACAGCAGGAAGGGAAATGGCTGATAAATGAGATGAAAGGCGATGATGTGTCTGCTGACGAGAATTGATATTGTAGGAGGAAAAAGATGCTTAAAATATTAAAATACATGAACCGGCGTGACTGGCTGTTTGTCTTATGCTCCCTTGTTTTTATCGTCTGCGGGGTAGGTCTGGACTTGCGGCTGCCGGATTACATGAGGGAGATTACCACTTTGGTACAGACACCCGGCAGTGAGATGGGCGAGGTTTTATCTGCGGGAGGTTCCATGCTGCTGTGTGCTTTAGGGAGCCTTGTGACAGCTTTTATTGTGGGCTTCTTTGTGGCGCAGATTGCGGCTGGGCTTGCCATGCGTCTGCGGGAGGCGGTTTATAATAAGACGATGGACTTTTCCATGGAGGAAATCGGGAAATTTTCCACGGCGAGCCTGATTACACGCACTACCAACGATATTCAGCAGATTCAGATGTTTGTGGCATTAGGGCTGCAGGCAATGATTAAGGCACCGATTCTGGCGGTATGGGCAATCTTAAAGATTGCCGGGAAAAGCTGGCAGTGGACAGCCATCACGGGAGGCGCGGTTGCAATCCTTACGGTAATGCTTGGCACAGTAATCGCCCTGGTGCTGCCTAAATTTAAGAATATGCAGAAACTTACGGATAACCTGAACCGTGTGGCGAGGGAAAACCTGACAGGTATCCGTGTGGTACGGGCCTATAATGCGGAAGGGTATCAGGAGAATAAATTTGAGGGCGCAAATGAGGAATTGACAAGGACGAATCTGTTTACCAGCAGAACCATGTCCATATTGTTTCCGGGCATGACCTTGATTATGTCGGGATTGACCCTTGCTATTTATTGGGTGGGCGTGTATATCGTCAACGATGCTGAACTTACGGATCGGCTCGGTATTTTTTCAGATATGGTAGTGTTTTCCTCCTATGCCATGCAGATCATTATGGCGTTTATGATGCTTGTTATGACCTTTATCGTGTTGCCGAGGGCTGTTGTGTCGGCGAAACGTATCAATGAAGTGCTGGATACGGAGACGAAAATAAAAGACGGGACAATGCATGGCTCCGAATTGTTTGAACAGGGAGAAATAGAATTTAAGCATGTATTCTTCCAGTATCCGGATGCGGAGGAGGCCATCCTCACTGACATCAGTTTTACCGTCCATCGGGGAGAGACCGTGGCTTTCATAGGCTCTACCGGAAGCGGGAAAAGTACCCTGATCAATCTGGTTCCACGGTTTTATGATGTGACCGATGGGGAAATCTGTATTGATGGGATCAATATTAAAAGGTATACGCAGGAGGCCCTTCACAGGAAATTGGGATATGTCTCACAGCAGGCCGTAATGTTCAGAGGCAGTGTGCTGTCAAATGTGACGTATGGAGAAAATGGGCGACAGAGCGTGGATGAAGAACTGCTTTGGAAATCCATAGAGATCGCACAGGCAGGGGACTTTGTCCAGGACATGGAAAACGGGTATCACACAGCGGTTGCACAGGGCGGGACAAACCTGTCCGGAGGACAGAAACAGAGGCTTGCCATAGCAAGGGCTATTTACCGCAGACCGGAAATCTATATTTTTGACGATTCTTTTTCTGCGCTAGATTATAAGACAGACCGGATTCTCCGGAAAACATTGAAACAGGAAACAGGGACCGTCACAACGCTGATTGTGGCGCAGCGTATCGGCACGATTATGGACGCTGATAAGATTATTGTGCTGGATGAAGGAAAAATTGTAGGGATTGGCAGGCATAAGGAGCTTTTGGCAGATTGCCCTGTCTACCGTGAAATTGCGGAATCACAGCTATCGAAGGAGGAATTGGAAAGTGCCTGAACAGAAAAATGAGATGCCAAAGGGCAATGGTTCCGGACGCAGTTTTGGGCCGGGAAACAGAAAAATGGGAGGCGGGGAAAAGGCAAAAGATTTCAGCGGTTCCCTGAAAAAACTGTTTGTCTATTGTGGCAGATACCTTCCGGCGATTGTTTTTGCTATGGTGCTTGCGGTCACTGGTTCCATACTGAATCTGATCGGTCCTGGGAAAGTGGCAGATATGACAAACCTTATGACCGAAGGGCTGATGACAGGGATTGATGTGGAGGCAGTGGTGGAGATTGCCGTCCTGCTTGCGGCGCTGTATGGCTTGGGGTGGCTGTTCAGTCTGATTCAGGGTATGGTGATGGCGACCGTAACGCAAAAAGTTTCAAAATCTTTGCGGACAGAAATTTCGCAGAAGATGAACCGTTTGCCACTAAAATATTTTGACGGAACCAGTACAGGAAATATCCTCTCTCGTGTGACAAATGATGTAGACACCATCGGGCAGACACTGAACCAGAGTATCGGGACATTGGTAACGGCTTTGGCTATGTTTGTTGGTTCTTTGATTATGATGTTTTATACCAACTGGATTATGGCGGTTTCTGCTATCTTAGCTGCCTTTTCAGGATTTGGCCTGATGATGCTTATCATTTCCCGGTCGCAGAAATATTTTAAGCAGCAGCAACAGGAGCTTGGCATGCTGAACGGGCATATAGAGGAAACCTATTCCGGCCATAATGTGGTGAAGGCATATAACGGTGAGAAAGCGGCAAAAAAAGAATTTCACGAAATGAACCAGCGGTTATATAACTCAGCATGGAAAAGCCAGTTTATGTCCGGGCTAATGCAGCCGCTCATGGCTTTTGTGGGAAACCTTGGGTATGTGGTGGTCTGTGTGGTCGGTGCGGTTCTGACATTGAACGGCACGATTTCATTTAGTGTGATAGTTGCGTTTATGCTGTATGTAAGGCTTTTTACGCAGCCTCTTTCGCAGCTTGCACAGGCTGCCACCAGTTTACAATCTGCGGCGGCAGCCAGTGAGCGTGTGTTTGAATTTTTAGGGGAGGAAGAACTGTCGGATGAGAGCGGGAAATCCGTTCATTTGGCAGAGGTGGATGGAAATGTGGAATTTGAACATATCCGTTTTGGGTATAACGAAAATAAAACAATTATCCATGACTTTTCAGCTTCTGTAAAAGCCGGCCAGAAAATTGCCATTGTAGGGCCTACCGGGGCGGGAAAGACCACGATGGTAAATCTCCTGATGCGGTTTTATGAGGCACAGGGCGGGGAAATCAGGATTGACGGCACGCCGATTCAGTCACTTACCCGTGAGAATGTCCATAACTTGTTCTGTATGGTTCTGCAGGATACGTGGCTGTTCGAGGGGACAATCCGGGAGAATATCGTCTATTCTAAAGAGGGCGTTACGGATGAACAGATGGTGGCGGCCTGCAAAGCAGTGGGATTACACCATTTTATCAAAACACTTCCCAAAGGGTATGACACCGTATTGAATGACAATGCCAGTCTGTCCGCAGGCCAGAGGCAGCTTGTCACGATTGCGAGAGCCATGATAGAAAATGCGCCTATGCTGATTCTGGATGAGGCGACAAGTTCTGTGGATACCCGTACTGAAATACTGATCCAGAACGCAATGGATAAGCTGATGGCAGGGCGTACTTCTTTTGTGATTGCTCACCGCCTGTCTACGATTAAAAATGCGGACTTGATTCTGGTTATGAGGGACGGGGATATTGTGGAAAGCGGAAATCATTCGGAGCTGCTGGCAAAGGAAGGTTTTTATGCAGAACTTTACAACAGCCAGTTTGAAAGGGCATCGTGATATGGAGGAACAGATTTTACAATTACAGCATTATATCAATGGCAGCCGCTATACGGTTGCCATTACCGGCGCAGGGATTTCAATGGCAGCCGGGATTATGGATTTTGCACATATGAATTTTCCCTTAGTCCTGCAAATGAGTTCTTCGGCGGTACTGAAAAGTGCGCCGAACCATTATTACAATACGGCGAGGAAAGCGTTTTTAAATGCCATGTTTGAGAACGGGCCGAGTATTGCTCATAGAAAACTGGCGGAATATGAAAGGCGTGGTCTGCTGCAGGGTGTCATAACTACGAATATTGACTGCCTGCATACGCTGGCAGGCTCTAGGAATGTGGCAGAGATTCAGGGCAGCTTTGGGTTTAATAAGTGCTTGAAATGCGGGCAGGAGTACAATGATGTGCAGATATGGAATCAGGGAAAAGCTCCGCGCTGCGAAAAATGTGGAGGCGTGATTGGAGCCTTTCCGGTATATAAGCATATCGGACTGGTGGAGGATGAAGTGCGGAAAGCAAGGAGCTTTGCGGCACAGGCGGAGCTTGTTATCATTATCGGCGCACAGGGCAGCTATGGAGGGGTTTACTATCCTTATATCCGGTCTGGCGCAAAGATTGTGCAGATCAATCCGAAAGCTACACAGTTTGATGATGTGGCGGTATTGAATATTCGGAAAAGGGCGGATGAGGTTTTTAAATTATTTTTATAATTACACAAAATGATTTTTAAATGGCACAGCAGATAACATGTGAGTAACCTTTTGAAAGGAAGATACATGGAAACATTGGCTTTGGTGAATGGATGGGAGAAGAAATTACTTGATGATATTCGACAAGAATGTTTAAAATATGGGTTATTAGTTCGCTTTTTTGAAAATACGGCACAAATTATCCATAAACTTTCAGAAAGAAACTATATAATGATAATTATTTTTTCTGATAAAAGTAGTTTTTTAGAAGATTTAGAATCAATTCGCAAATATACAGAAATTCCAGTATTGGTTATAAAAAAACAATATAATGGGCTAGAGAAAATTGCATCAATTGATGCAGGAGCAGATGAATATATACAAATGCCTGAAACAATTTCAGAAATAATGGCTAGTTGTCATGCACTGATCCGCCGCTATACGGAACTGAACCAGACAAAGCAGCAGGCATCCAGCATTATTTCAAGGGGGAATCTGTTTATCAACATGGATTACCACGAGGTTATCATCAATTCACAGGAAACGGAATTCCCCCGGTATGAGTTTAACCTGCTCTGCCTGCTTGCATCCAGTCCGGGGCGGGTATTTACAAATGAGCAGCTTTACCGTGACGTATGGGGTGAAGATTACCTGCGGGATGCCGACAACGGGCTCCACTCCTGCCTGAACCGGATACGCAGGAAACTGGAGGATGCAGGCTGTACCTCCTGCCGGATTGAAAACATACGTGGCGTAGGCTACCGGTTTATTCAGGATACTATATAAGACAAAAATGGTATAACCCTTTCGGTTATGCCGTTTTTTTGTCGCAATTTGCGTTATCTGCTTATCTTTTGACAACCCGGCGATTATCTGTTGACAAAATCACCGTTTATAATTCCTTTTATTACAAATAAGCAGGGAAATCAGCGAAAACTTTAGGAACTCATATTATTTCCCGTTGGTAAGGGGAATATATTGGGAAGTCCGGGGAAAGAAACAGAAACGAAACAGTTACATAGAAGCGCCGCAGTCCTTACGGGGATTGCGGCGCTTCTGCTATCGACAAAAAATCCCCTGCATATTTATGAAATACTAATAAAATACAAAAAGCATCCCGCCGTGCCTGGTATCTTCCGGACGCGGCTTTTTTTATGTCTTTTTTTGCCGTGTGGTGTCGCTTTCCCACGGTGCCGTTCCCCACCCTCCGGGATTCTGGAACCTATTTATTTTCAGAATTTCGGAGGGAAACCATGCAGGAAAAAGATTTTTATTTATACATAGATGGGCAGCCTGTACCGGTGAGCAGGGAAGTGTACCGGGAATATTACCGCGCCGAGGACAAGGAACGTTATTTTATGGGGAAGCTGAAAAAGGGGCGTACAAAAGTCAACCCGGAGACACAGGAGATACAGTATATCCCCAGCCGGGAACTGTCCTATGAGCAGCTTGTGGAGCAGGACTGGCAGTTTGCCGCCGCAGGCGATTCCGTGGAGGACAGGGTGGCCAGGGCTGACATGCTGGAGAAATTGCAGGACGTATTGCAGAGCCTTTCTGCCGAGGAACTGGCCCTGCTGAACGAACTGTTCTATTTGGAAAAGACGGAGCGGGAAGTGGCAGGGCTGTATGCCGTCTCACAGAATACCATCCATTACCGGAAAAACAGGATTTTGGACAAGCTGAGAAAAATGATGGAAAAATAATCAAATTCTTTTCTATCAGGATGCGGTTTTAGTCCCTTACATTATGAGGGGGTTTTTGCTCCCTCTTACGGACATTGGAAAATAACAGGGCATTCCCCTGTTCATAACCAGTATTCAAGTTTTTCCTTCTGTGCGGGGCTGTAAAACAGCAAGCGGCCCAGGCACGGGCGCGATGACTGCCTGCGGGCGCGGGCGGGACAGGGGAGGGATGCAGTTTTCCCTTTCCTGCCTGCCAGCCCCGTCAAACAAGATGACTTCAAAGGCACGAGCGGCAACCCGGAGGGCCTGTGACCGGCGCGTGGCAGCGCCGGGACCGCCATGAGCCGCCAGTAAAGGAAAACCAGTTGTTCCCGTACCGCAGGGTGAAAGGGGGATACTGAGGGCATGGCCTGGGCAGCTTAGTCACCTGCCGCCACCTGCTGTCGGTATCATGGCGCTTATGGAGCCGTAGGCGGCTTGGATATTCCCGTGCCGGGGGTGAGCAGTAGGGCAGTCCGGCTGCCTGACAATACGGCACAAGACAGGATTTTTTGATTTTTATGGGAACCGGCACCGGACAGGGAGGATATAACGTGTCTGTCCGGGCGGTTTTCCCTTTCCTATCTCCGGCAGGTGTGAAAAAGCATCTGCCGGATTTTTTACGGGATGTAAGACCTGACGCCGCAAGCCTTTTTCGCTGCGTTCTGATGAATGGGCGGCGTTTGCGGCGCAAGGTGTTCCATCCCGCTGGTAATCAGGGAAAAATATTATGAGGGAGGTGTGCCATATGCAGGTTCCCATAGGGAAAATACAGATAAAAGAAGGCAGGAGAAGCCTGGATGCCGGCCATGTAAAAGAACTGGCTGACAGCATACGGGAACTGGGGCTTTTAAACCCCCTCACCATAGACCGGGATTATGTACTGATCGCAGGGCTTCACCGTCTGGAAGCGGTGAAAGCGCTTGGGTGGGAGGATGTGGAATGCACAGTCAGCAGCCTGGAAGGGCTGGCGGCGGAACTGGCAGAGATTGACGAGAACATTGTGCGCAGTGACATATCCACCCTGGAATATGGGGAGATACTCCTGCGCCGGAAAGAGATTTATGAAACGCTCCATCCGGAAACGAAGGAAGGGATTGCCCAGGCCATATCCATGAACCGGACATTGGGGAACAACGTGAGCGACAAAATGTCGGTCACGTCAAAATCTTTTGTACAGGACACCGCGGAGAAGCTGGGCGTTGTTCCCCGCACCATAGAAAGGCAGATACAGACGGCTAAAAACCTGACGCCGGAAACAAAGGAAATTATAAAAAAATCAGACCAGAAAATTTCAAAGGAAGCGGCTTTGAAACTTTCCCGCCTGGGGCCGGAACAGCAGAAAGAGGCCGCTGCACTCCTGGCGGCAAAAGAAATCCGGACAGTGGATGAATATACCGCAAAGGTAAAAGGCGCACAGGAAGCTGAAATTCCGGCACAGAGTAATCTGCCTGACAGATTGCCAGAGCCGCAGTACATAGAACCCGTGGCAGATAAGCCGGTGGAAGCTGAGCCTCCAGCCCCTGCCGGCGATTGTCCCTTACAGACAGGACATGCCGCCAGTTTAAAGGATGTTGTGGCGGAACTGAAAGACCCGGATAAAGATTGCAGCGGCACCCCGGACAGCTTCCTGGCTGAATATGAGGCGTTTACCCGGAAATTCCATAAGGAGATCGGCTGGTACAACGACCCCTATTATGACACTGTATTTCCTTCTGTCAGCCCGGAGCAGCTTGCCAGCCTCCGGGAACTGACCGATTCCATCTGCCTGGCGGCTGAAGAATTATTCCATAAAGTAGAAAGGACAATGAAAAAATGAGCAGTTACAGAAAAAAACATAACCCCCAGAAACCAGTTAAGCCCAAACCGGCGGCACAGCCTGACCCGGAATACAGCAACCCTGGCGTTGAGCGTTCCATCCACACAGACCGCCTGACTTCCGGCCTGCCCTACCAGCGCCCCGTGAACCCTAAAGAGGTTGACCGCCTGATACGGGAATGGGATGAGCGCCTGCTTGACCCTGTTACGGTCAGTTTCCGTGATGGGAAGTTTTATGTGGTGGACGGCCAGCACCGTATCTCCGCCATGAGGAAAATGAACGGCGGCAGGGGGATCATGGTAGACTGCAAGGTCTATAATGGCCTGACTTATGAGCAGGAAGCTGACCTTTGTTATAAGCTGGATAAGGCGAAAAAACGCCTGAGCCTGTCACAGTCTACAAACGTGCTGGCGGAATCCGGTGCGGACGCAGAAATTACAGAAGTCAAACGGCTTGTTGAAAACTGCGGTTTTATATGGGCATTGGGAAAAAGCCATGGGAAAACCGGTGAGATCGTGTCTACCCGCGCACTGGTAAACGCATACCGGCTGTTGGGCGGGGCATCTTTCACCCGCATGTTACAGCTTCTGTGGGATACATGGAAAGGTGACCCGCGATCCCTGACCGCCGCCCTCCTGGCAGGCATGGCGCTTTTTGTAAAGACTTATGACACGGAACTGAATGACCGCACTTTTATCTCACGGCTTTCCCAGGCTGACCCGGACGAGATTAACCGCCGGGGGCGGGCAGACTTCTCCACAAGCAACAATGCGCTGCGTTTTGCCCGCGTCATCCTGGAAAAATATAACGGGCAGCGCGGGGGCCGGAAACTCCCTTACCGTTTCCGTGGGTAAGCCAGTAACAGGAAAGAAAATGTTTTGTGATAGGACAGCCATAACAGGAAATAAAATATAGAAAGGCGGCCAGGGGGCAGGATATGGAACTGACAAGGGAAAAGTTACAGGAGATGGCGGCTGTGGATATACGGGATGTGGATATCAACAGCCTGACGGATTTAAGGGATATTGTGGTTGACACGAAAAAGTCTGTCGCCCAGAAGCTGGCTTCTTTTGCGGCGCAGACGAATAACGTATACGTCCACCGGATCGGGGACTATATTGTGAAAGTGCGCTTTATGGAAGAAGGGCCGACTATTGACGATAAGATGGAGGAATATTTAAGGCGGCTTGCGGAGATACACATTTGAAGCAGATTCTCCTTGAAAGAACGGAAAAGTTATGTTAATCTAAAATCAGGACTTGATTCAGTGGAAGCCCTGGCTTTTAGATATGAACGGGATAACGGCTATCCTTGTTAGCTAATAAAAAGTCAGGGGTGATACAGTTGAAAGAAAAACAATTCTATGCGGCCATGTACCTCCGTCTTTCAAAGGATGACGAGGACAGGGGCAGCTTCAATAAGTCCGAGAGCAACAGCATCGGAAACCAGAGGGAACTTATCAAATCATTCTTAAGGGAGCAGCCGGACATAGAGCTTTATGACATCTATGTGGACGACGGCTTTTCAGGGAGCAATTTCGACAGGCCAGAATTTAAGAGGATGATCGGCGACATTGAGGCAGGCAGGGTGAACTGCGTGGTAGTAAAAGACCTGTCCCGCTTCGGGCGCGATTACATTGAATCCGGGAGGTACATACAAAAGACTTTCCCGGCTCTTGGTGTGCGCTTCATTGCGCTTACCGACCATTTTGACAGTGTATCGGCGGATACGGGGGAAAGCTCTATTGTCCTGCCGGTCAAGAATTTCATAAACGATTCCTACTGCCGGGATATTTCCACAAAGGTAAAGAGCCAGCTTGAAGTAAAACGCAGGAACGGGGAGTGTGTATCTGCCTTTGCCGTTTATGGGTATAAAAAGAATGACACAGACAGGAACAGGCTTGTCATTGATGAATACGCGGCGGAGAACGTGCGGCGGATATTTGCATGGAAGATCGAGGGGATGGCGGTATCTGCGATTGCGGAAAAACTGAACAGCCTCGGCATCCTCTCCCCGAAAGAATATAAAAAGTCAATGGGGCTTCATTATCACAGTGGTTTTTCGGGGGCTGGGAGCAGCGTCTGGGGAAACGCTACCGTAAAACGGATACTGACCAATGAGGTCTATCTGGGCCATATGATCCAGGGGAAAACCGAGAAGGTTAATTATAAAGTAAAGAAGCATACCGCAAAACCGGAAGGGGAATGGGTAAAGGTGGAGAATACCCATGAGGCAATCGTTTCCGCCGATGATTTTGCGGTAGTCCAGCACCTGCTCAAAGCAGACGGGCGAAGAAGCCCGGAATCCGGGACGCTGAACCCTTTTGCGGGAATACTGTTCTGCGGTGACTGTGGCCAGCAGATGATAAGGCGGGTAATCCGCTATAAAGACACGGCAAAAGTTTATTACATCTGCTCCACAAAGAACCGCGGGGAAGGGTGCAGCAGGCACAGCATAGAGGAAAGCGCACTGAAAGAGATCGTCTGTGAGAGCGCCCGGAAGTTTGCAAATTCCTTCCTGAAAGAAAAGGAACTTTTTGACCGTGCCATGCAGTATGAGACTAACTTTGAGGCGGTTGCCCGATATGACAGGGAGATCGGGCGGCTGAAAAAAGAGCAGGATAAATATTACTCCCTCTGCTCCGGCTTATATGAGGATTTAAGGGAGGGCGTTGTCACAAAGGAGGAATTTGAACGCCTGCACAGCGGCTTTACGCAGAAAGGGAAGGAACTGGAAGCGGCCATGCAGAAGCAGGAGCAGCTTATTAAAGATATGTTCAAGAAAGGGGCGCTTTCTGCGGGGCGGCTGAAAACTTTTCAGGATTGTGTGGAACTGAGGGAGATAGACCGGCATACGCTGAGCAGCCTTGTAAGGCGGATTGATGTTTATGAGAATCGGCAGGTCGTGATCGATTTTTACTTTATGGATACGTTTGCTGTCATGGCAGGGACCAGTCGGAAGGTTTTGACGGACAGGGCGGCGAAAGCACAGACAGCGGAAAGGAGCGCATAGCCATGGGGAGAGTGTCAAAGAGGACTGCCGCCCCTGCTGTGGCGGACAAAAAAACGAGAACATGTTACAAAGCAGGCATTTATGCAAGGCTCTCATCAGACCAGGACAGGAAAAAGAATGAATCTGTGGAAGTGCAGGTAAAGATTGCGGAAAAGCATATCGAAGAACTGAACCGGGAAGGGACAGAGCGGATAGAGATCATAGACCGTTATACAGACCTGGGGAAAACGGGGAGTAATTTTGAACGTGACGAGTTTCAGAGGCTTATGCAGGACATACGGCTGGGTGACATTGACTGCGTGGTGGTCAAAGACCTTTCCCGGTTTGGCCGGAACTATCTGGAAGCGGGGAATTATATTGAGAAAATCTTCCCATTCCTGGGTGTCCGCTTCATAGCGGTTGCAGACGGGCTTGATACGGGGCACAGGGGAAGCAATACAAAGCAGATGGCAACGGAGATAAAAAACCTTGTCAACGATATGTATGCAAAAGACTTTTCCGTAAAGGCAAAGCAGCATTTAAAACTAAGGCGGCAGGAAGGCTCCTATGTGGGAGGGCCGCCGCCCTACGGCTATAAAGCCGGATGGGATAAGAAAATACGGAAGCTGGTGCCGGATGAAAATACTGCGGGGATTGTAAAGCATATTTTCGGGCTGTTTATTGAAACGGGTAGCTTCACGGCGGTGGCGGATGACCTGAACAGGAAAAAGTGCAACCCGCCGTCTGTGTATAAGAAAACCGGAAACGTCTTTTTTGACCCGGAACAGGGGGAATACAAAGGCTGGGATAAAGGCTCTGTGGAGCGTATCGTGAAAAGTGAGACATACACCGGAAAACTGGTGCAGGGACGGACTTCCATCACCGCAAGGGATGAAAAGAACCGTATCCACAAAGCGGAGGAAGAATGGGTAGTAAAAGAAAACGCCCACGAACCTGTTATTGATGCGGCGGTGTTTGCAGAAGCGGCAAAAGTGCGGGAAAGGCTTCAGGAAAGGATGAAATCCCATGCCCATCCGACAGAAGGATGCCCGATCGGGGAGAATATTTTTGACAGTGTGCTTTACTGCGGCGTATGTGGCAGGAAAATGACACGGCATAGTTATGTCAAAACTTATGCGGACAGGAGCAAGACAAGGCTGGACGGATATTTCTGCATAAACGGCGGGCAGACAAAAGTGGAGAGCTGCCCTGCATCAAACCGTATTTCAAAAGCGGAACTGGTGGATATCCTGTTGCCGCTCCTTAAAACAGAGTTTTCCGTCTATCTGGGGAAACCGAAAAAATATACGGAAATTGTGAAAGAACAGCTTCGGGCGGCGGGGACGGAGATTGATGCAAAAATCAGGAAAACAGAAAGGGATACTGCCGCCGCAAAAGAGGATGAACGGACAAAATATGTGGAATACCGGGAGGGCATTATCCCCCAGAGTGAGTATGTTGCTTATAAGATGCGGCAGGAGGGCAGGCTTAATGACTTAAACCGGCAGAAGGAGGAACTGGAAGCTGGCAGGAAGAACCTGGACACTGTATCAGGGAAATACCTTGCGGCGGCCCGTGCCCTGCTCCGGTTAAAAAGCGGCAGGGAACTGACAAAGGAAATGGTAGAATCCCTGATCCGCAGGATTTACGTCTATCCGGGAAAACGGATAGAAGTAGAGTTTGCCTATACAAATGAACTGCTTGAGGGGGTGCTTGCAAATGGATAAACTTGCAATTTACCTGCGGCTTTCCCTGGAAGATGCGGACGATAAGGATGAAAGCAACAGTATCAGCAGCCAGAGGGCCATGCTCCACGCTTACATACGCAGTGACGGGGAACTGAGGGAAAAAGAGGTTTTAGAGTTTTGTGATGACGGCTATTCCGGTACAAGCATGGAAAGGCCGGGGATGCAGAGGCTCTTAAAAGAGGTAAAGGACAATCAGATCGGGTGCGTGATCGTCAAGGATATGTCCCGTTTTTCAAGGGACTATATCGAACTTGGAACCTATATGAACCAGATATTCCCTTTTATGGGAGTGCGGTTTATAGCGGTAAACGACCATTACGACAGCCGCGACCATGCAGGAAGCACGACACCTATTGACACGGCTTTCCAGACACTTTTGTATGACTTATACAGCAAGGACATATCCGTAAAGGTCAAGGCTTCGGTTGAAAATAAATGCGCGGGTGGGGAATATGTTTTCGGACAGGTTCCCTTCGGGTATGAAAAAAGCCGGGAACTGAAAAATACGGTTGTAGTGAATGAAAAGGAAGCGGAGATTGTGCGGTACATCTTTGCCCTTGCCATTGACGGAAACGGCAGCACACAGATCGCAAGGATTCTCAATGAAAAGGGGATACCCACCAAAACACAGATGCGCCACCCTGAGAGGGCAGGGAAAAGCGGCAGGATGCAGGCATGGGATAACGTCTCTGTCCGGGCTGTCCTGAATAACCGCTTTTACTTAGGTGAGATGGCCTATGGGAAATCAAAGCGGAAATATGTGGGCAGTAAAGGCAGTATCGCTGTGCCGGTAGAGGACTGGAAAGTGATACCAGGCCACCATGAACCGCTTGTTTCGCTGGAAGATTATGAAAAGGTATGCTTTTTCCGTAAAGGGGCTGACACTGCCAGAAAAGGGGAGAAAAACCCACTTGTGGGGAAATTATTCTGCGGCGGATGCGGCTATTCCATGACTTACAAGCCCATACGGGGGAAGAATAGATACCGCAGGTTTGAGTGCCGGAAACATGCAGTCTTACAGATATCAGAGTGCTGTACCTATTTCCCTGCCGATCTGCTGGAAGAAACCGTGCTGACTATGTTAAGCAGGGAACTGATGGTGCGCGGGGATGCCGCAAAGGAAAATCGGAACCTTGTTTCTTTCCAGAAGTCTTGTATTACAAGGCTGGAAAAGAAGATAACAGAGGGCCGGAGCAGGAAAAAGCAGCTTCAGGCGGAGGCGGATGCCCTGTATGAAAACTATGCGTTTGGCACCGTCCGGGCGGTATCATACAGGCAGAAAGCAGACGGCATAAAAGAGCAGGTTGCTTTATTGGCAGCAGAGGAAGAAACATATGGAAAAGAACTGGAACGGCTCCGGGAGGAATACCGCAGGGCAGAGGAAGATATGAAGCAGGTCATACGGTATTCCCATCTGGAAGTGCTGACACAGGAAGTGGTTGATATATTTATTAAGAAAATATACGTTTACAAAGACAAAAGAGTTGAAATTGTGTGGAATTTCCGCGATGATGGAAAGGAGACAGAATGAGGGCAGCGATATATGCAAGAGTAGGAAATCCGGATCAACTGGCAGTCCAGAATCAGACAGAGGTGTTGACAGGGCAGATCAGGGGTATGTGGGGAGACAGCACGGAGATTGATATTTATGCTGACAATGGCATCTCTGGCTTGCAGACAGACCGGCCCGGCCTGCAAAAACTGTTGCAGGAGGCCGGAACTTATCAGGGGGTGTTTGTCTGTAATCTGAACAGGTTATCCCGGTCGGTGCCGGATGCGATAAGTCTGGTCAGACAGCTAGAGGATTCAGGAACGGAAGTTTATGCGCCGGACAGGAACATGGTGGAGATCGCGGAGGAAATGATGGAGATTGTTTCGGGTATTTCAACTTGACAATAATTTATCTCCAATTTTACCCCGACTTAGCAATAATTTACCACACGCCCCACGAAGTTATGCGGGTTTCAGCGATTTTCACTCAAAAAAAGTGAAAAAAGTTTGTGACAATAACTTGACACACGCGGGGTACGGGTCGATTTGTGTCGAAAATAGTCTGCCGGGGTAGAAAGGAGTAGGTTTTTGGGGAAATAAGCACTTTATTTTGTGGTATATTGTGTCGAATAAAGTGCTTATTATGCATAAATTTGGAATAAACGTATTCAACCATCTCACATTTGCTAGAGACGTTTGAACAAGTTTTACACAAAATGACAAAATCTTTGTGTATCGTATCTCCGATTTATTCAGATTATGGATAGGAAATGGGCGGCAATGAATAGGATAAAACATATCTATAAGTGCGATTGATCTGTTACTATATCAGTGGGTAATTTTGAAGCAGTGAATGAAAGGGCAGGAGACTTGGAAGTTAAGATTTCTATTGCGCATTTAGTAATATTGTAAGCACAGTCAGTAATGTTCACTTAGAAGTAAAAATGTAAATTGTATTTTAAATGTAGTTGTGTATGCAATGCGAAAATGATATGATAGTAATAAGAAATACGGAGGATTGTTTATGGGAAATATATATGATGGGGCATTCCGTACAATCTTAAATGATTGCCGACAAATGATCATCCCGGTAATCAATGAGATTTTCAAGGAAGACTATACAGGGAATGAAAAGATTGAGTTTCATCCTAATGAACATTTTATTGGCCAACAGGATGTGGCAGACAAGGAAAGAATAACAGACACTAATTTTGTAATCTATGGGAGGAAAAAGAAAAAATACCATCTGGAATGTGAGAGTAGCCTTCCGGATGGGCGGATGACAATCAGATTGTTTGAATATGATGCTCAGATCGCTTTAGATGAAGGGGAAGTCACTAATGAAACATTGACAGTGACATTTCCAAATACGGCAGTTCTATATCTAAGGAATTATAAAAAGACACCTGACAAAATGCGGTATGTAATAAAAACGCCGGGCGGCACTGTAGAGTATGATGTGCCGATAATGAAGGTGCAGGAATATACTCTGGAGGATATTTTTTCAAAAGGCTTGTTACTGTTAATTCCGTTTTATATTTTTTCACATGAAAAGAACTTTAAGGTGTATAATAGTAATGAACAGAGATTAGCGGATTTGAAAGAAGAGTACCAAAATATCTTGGAGAGACTTGATAAACTGGAGCAGGAAGGGATTATCGGAGCGTTTGATAAACGTACAATTATAGAACTTTCTGGTGATGTAATCGAAGAAATCGCACAAAAGTATGAGAATGTGCAGAAAGGGATAGGTGGAATGATGAGTGGAGCGTTAATTGAGACAGAAGCAAGGGCAATCTTGAATAAAGGTATAGATAAGGGAATAGATAAAACTAAAAAAGAGACAGCGCTTAGAATGCTTCAAGATGGAGAATTGCCAATTGATAAGGTTGCGAAATATTCAGGACTTGATATTGCAGAGGTAGAGTTGCTTGTAGGACTTCAGACAGTGTAAAAGGAGTTCAGACATTTGTATTATGATCATAAATCAGGGAAATGGCTTATTTATAGTTTAAAAGCATTTTCCTGATTTTGTGTATGTAGCTGATATTATAATTTTTTAGAGGTAGTTTATATACAATGATATAGTATCTATTAAAAGGGTGTACAAAAGAATCCTGACTGTTAGAGAAAGGGAAAATTATGTTTCTAAAAAAAATACATATAGAAAATTTTAGATTACTAATGGACTATGATGTAGATTTCGATGAAGAATTGACGCTTTTTGTTGGAAAGAATAATGCCGGAAAGACATCACTTATGAATTTGATGGATATGGTTGTTAGTGGCAGTAATTTAGTTTTTGATGATTATCCTATTCAATGCCGTAAGAACATCTATCATGCATTCACTAATTTTTGGAGCGGCAGGATTTCATTTGAGGATTGTGTAGATATGATTCCTACCACAATGATACGTATGTATATTGATTATTCTAAAGAATCGGAAACGGACTACCTTGGAGGATTATCTCCGTTTATTATAGATCTGGATGAAAAGGTTACAGAAGCAGTAATTGTGGCAAGATATTCATTTTCAGCAACAGACAATATTTTGTATGAGTTGAAAAAGAACTATGAAAATATGAAACAAAGTATTGAAAATATTGGGGAAGAAGAAACTGTAGGATACGATATTGAAATTTTGGCAAAAATTATAGAGCAAAATTTTTCGAGTTTATTTTCGCTACATATAATAGCAGTAAATCCAACGGACATAAGTAATACGCAGGAAAAAACAAAAAAGGAGATTAGAGATTTATTTGTATTGACTACTATCAGTGCAGAAAGAAGTTTAGATGAAGCTGATAATGTGAAAGAGAAACCGTTAAGTACAGTGATGAATCGAATATTTAAAAGTGATGTATCTGAGATTGAAGAGGAAATTGCTACTCAAACACAATCATTAAAGGAATTTGTCGATAAGCAAAGTCTGAACGCAGAAAATAGGGTAAACGAGATATTATCTGATATTGTAAGTAATATGGCACCTTTCGGTTATCCAACAGCAGAGGATATGCAATTATATGCGAAAACACAATTTTCAATGAAGAATGATATTATTAACAATACGGATTTGACTTATGTGACAGCAGGTACTGGGGAGGCATTACCCAGTTCGCATAACGGTTTAGGATATAAGAACCTAATTAAAATTACACTGTTGTTGAAGGAATTTGCCAGAAATGTAAAGCAGAATGCTAAGAGCGCAATTCCGATATTGTTTTTGGAGGAACCAGAAGCACATATGCACCCTCAGTTGCAAGAGGTGTTTGTTGAACATTTGAAAGATGTGCTATCAGAATTTTCGGGTAATCCGATTCAAATTGTGATGAGTACGCATTCCCCACATATTGCAAATACAGTCCCATTTAAAAATATACGGTATTTACGAAGAAAAGCAGATCAGGTTATCTGCAAAAATTTAAATAAATTCAGCGAGAAAGAAGGTAAAGCAAAGGAAGAACATAAAGAAAATATGGAATTTTTAAGAAAGTATCTAACATTAAGTCGGTGTGATTTGTACTTTTGCGATAAAGCCATTTTAGTGGAAGGGGCTGCAGAACGTCTGTTGATTCCGGATATGATTAAAAAATGTGAAAGATATGGAAAATTTAAAGGGAATGTTCCATCGTTGTCGTCTCAATATTGTTCTATCATTGAAGTTGGGGGTGCATATGCGCATCGTTTTTTTGGATTCGTTGATTTTTTAGAAATACCTACACTGATTTTAACAGATATTGATTTTGTAGATGAAGATCAAAATAAATCATTGCACAAAGATGCCACAGATACATCGAATGCTACAATAAAAAGGTGGTGTCATGATGTATTTGATATCGCGGTGACGAAAAAAATTGAATTGAAACAAATACTTGAATTAACAGAGCAACAGAAAACGAATGGGCTTAGACATTTGGAGTTCCAGATGGAAGAAAATGGAACTTATCCACGTAGTTTAGAAGAAGCACTTATGAATGTAAACCGTGAATATTATGAGATAGATGAAGAGGAAACAAGTATTAATTTTGATGAAACGGAAGGGAAAAAGACAGATTTTGCTTTAGATTTAATTTTTGGAGAAATAGCAGATAATTATAGTATACCTTCATATATTGAAAACGGACTTCTATGGTTAAATGAACAATCTAAGTTTCCCGCAGCTATAGAAACAAGGAGAAAGTTTAAACGGACTTATATTAAGAAAAAGTAAGAAAAAAGAAGAAAGAAGGAAAACAATTGTGGCATTGGGCAAATATGAGATTGCGAAACTGAGGTCAAATGAAATAGATGCTTGTATTATAAAAACTTTGCAATCAGGACAAAGTTTTAGGGTTGAAGCTGGTGCTGGTTCTGGAAAAACTTATTCCCTGAATAAAGTGATTGATTGGATACAGGATAATTATTGGCAGTCATTGAATTTGAAGAAACAAAAAGTTGCCTGTATTACATATACGAATGCAGGTGTAGATGTTATAGCTTCAAGACTTCGGATGGAGAGTTTTATTGAGCCAATGACAATCCATACGTTTGCATGGGGTCTTATTAAGCAATTTGAGCATGAATTGAAGAAGAAAGTAGTTGAAGAAAATCTGTTACCAGATGGGATAAAAGGTGATGATTTTGATATGGTGCATTATGAAATAGGGGCAAGGTATGTGGAAAACAGAGTTTTATATTTGCACCATAATGATGTCATTTTGTTGTTTGCCAGATTTATGGACAATAAAAAATTTCGTCAACTCATGACAGTGCAATATCCAATTGTATTGATTGATGAATATCAGGATTCATTGAAAGCTATTATTGATCAATTCTTAAATTGGTTTATAGATATGAAAGAGGGACCACAGTTTGGGTTTTTTGGTGATGCATGGCAAACTATATATGAAAAGAGTTCGTGCGGTATAATTGATTCTGCCAATATTGCTGTTATTGGTAAAGAAGCAAATTTTCGTTCCCAACAGGTAATTGTTGATGTATTAAATGAAATGAGACCTGAATTACCACAGATTTGTGCTACAGATGAAAATGATGGATTTGTCAAAGTAATTACATGCAATGATTTTTGCGGGGATCGGCAGAAAGGGTACTATAAAGGTGAACTTCCCAATGACATTTTGATAGAGCGCATAGATAATTTGCAGGAAAAACTTGATAAGGATTATCAATGGAATGATGAACATATTACATTGATGATTACACATAAAATGTTGGCAAAACAACAAAGTTATGTTAATCTTCTGGAAATGCTAGATGAACGTTTAAAAGATGGGGATGATCCTTATCTTGAATTTTTCTCAGAAGTAGTTGAACCTTTGTATTCAGCATTAGAGGAAAAACGGCTTACGCGGATTTTTGATGTATTAGGAAGCAGAGGGTATCCAATAGAGTATAAAGGGCAGAAACGAATTTGGAGCGAGTTTGAAAAACGGCTTGAGGAGGGGCGAAAGAGGACTATTGGAGATGTAATGAAGGTACTATTTGAATCACAAGGAATTCAGATACCAATACCGCCTAAAGTGCAGGAAAGTCATAAAAAATATTTGGATGATCCTGAAAACCAATACGGAAGAAGTACAATAGGTCATCTCTATGGCATTTCATATTCTGAGGTGTTAAACACACTTGAGTTTTTAAGTCCGAATGCTGAGTATTCGACAGATCATGGAGTAAAGGGAGAAGAATATCAAAATGTACTTTTTGTGGTTGGACGTGGTTGGAATAACTATCAATTTGATAAATATATGGGGTGTGATTCAAGTAAATTAAAAGGAAATGAATACGATGCATATGTGAGAAACAGGAATTTATTTTATGTATGTTGTTCTAGACCTAGAAAGAGACTTGTTCTGTTTATAACTGTCCCTGTAGAGGGCGATTTTATGGTATATTTGAAAAAGTTATTTGGAGTCGAAAATATATGTACATATAGTGAATTTATGAGCGAGGATAAATAAAGAATATTTAAATGGGTATTTGGATTGTGGATATTAGCATAGCAAAATAGAGTTTTATTTGGTATTCCAACTTGACACTAATTCACCGTCAATTTTGCCCTAACTTAGCATTAGCGAACCATACGCCCCACGAAGTTATGCGGGTTTCAGCGATTTTCGCGTGGGAAAAGTGAAAAAAGTTTGTGACATTAACTTGACATACGCGGGGTATGGGTCGATTTGTGTCGAAAATAGTCTACCGAAGTAGAAATGAGGGGATTTGGGGATAATAAGCACTTTATTTTGTGGTACATTGTGTCGAATAAAGTGCTTATTATGTGTTAGTTTAAGATAAATCGAATGAATTAAACCTATGTGATGTAGAAAATGCAAATTGTATTTCAAATATAGTTGTGTATACAGTATGATAATGATATGATGCAAATAAGAAATACGGAGGATTGTTTATGGGAAATATATATGATGGAGCATTTCGGACAATTTTAAATGACTGCAGACAGATGATTATTCCGGTAATTAATGAGATTTTCAAGGAAGATTATACGGGAAATGAAATGATAGAGTTTCATCCCAACGATCATTTTATTGACCAACAGGATGTAGCAGGCAAGGAAAGAATAACAGATACTAATTTTATAATCTATGGAAAGAAAAAGAAGAAATACCATCTGGAATGTGAGAGTAGCCTGCCGGATGGGCGGATGACAATCAGATTGTTTGAATATGATTCCCAGATCGCTTTAGATGAAGGTGAAGTTATCAATGAAACATTGACAGTGACATTTCCAAATACAGCAGTCCTGTATCTAAGGAATTATAAAAAGACACCTGATAAAATGCGATATGTGATAAAAACTCCGGGTGGTATTGTGGAGTATGATGTACCGATTATGAAGGTGCAGGAATATACTCTGGAAGATATTTTTTCAAAAGGCTTGTTGCTGTTAATTCCGTTTTATATTTTTTCACATGAAAAGAACTTTAAGGTGTATAATAGTAATGAACAGAGATTGGCAGAGGTGAAAGCAGAGTACCGAAGTATCTTGGAGAGGCTTGATAAACTGGAGCAGGAAGGGATTATTGGGGCGTTTGACAAACGTACCATTATAGAACTTTCTGGTGATGTGATTAGAGAAATCGCACAGAAGTATGAGAATGTGCAGAAAGGAATAGGTGGAATGATGAGCGGAGCGTTACTTGAGACAGAAGCCAGGACAATTTTAAATAGAGGGAAAGACGAGGCTAAAAAAGAGACAGCACTCAGAATGTTGCAGGATGGTGAATTGCCAATTGATAAGGTGGCGAAATATTCAGGGTTGGACATTACGGAAGTGGAATTATTAGCGGGTGTTCAGACGGTATAGAAGAGTGTGGATATTTTATAAGATATAACTATTATTGGAAAATGAAAGAAGGATGTGGATAAGTTTGCTTGAGGGGTGAAAGGGAAATACAAATTGAAATATTTAGAATCAATTCAGGAAACCATATATTTGTCTGCCGGTAATGCGCCGCAATACCGGCGTATTATGCGGATTTTTTTTACAGAGTACGAAAAAATGCATTTTCAGTTATATAAAGAAGATGTGTTGGATTTACTTAGGGAGTATCCGGAGTTTTCGGATTATTCTATGGAGCAGTTGAAATCAGATTTAGAGGCGTTGGTTGGATGGAAAAATCTTACGCCCATCCAGGATCCGAAAAGAGTTTATACAATTGCGGAATATAAAAATAAGCAGTACCGTTATACCATGTCGGAATATGCGGTTGAGATAGAGAGAATGACGGTAAAACTGGAAAATCTTTTCATGGACAGTGGTAATCTGTCCATGAATTATTTTGTGCGGATTGAAAATGCACTGAATGAAATGGAGCAGATTGACCGTCAGGAACTGAAAGCGGTGAATGAGTGGTGGAGTAATTTACAGGAAGATTTTAAGAGATTAAATCGGAATTATCAGGATTATTTGAGAGAATTCTATTCAGGCAAATCAGATAAGATGCTCAAATCTATTGAATTTGTCATACATAAAGACAGGTTTATTTCTTATTTACAGGAGTTTGTGCAGCAGCTTCAGAATAAATCCATACGTATCGAAAATATCATTGAGAAATTGCCGCGGCAGATAGTGGACAGGGTATTGGAGAGGGTTATTGAGAGCGAATTGGCAATCCCACACCCGGATTCGGAAATACAGGATTTAAGGGAGAATGCGATAAAAGAAAACATATACGGAAAATGGCAGAGTCTGTCAGATTGGTTCGTTTCGACAGATAAGTACCCAAGCGAAAGTCAGAAAGTAATGGATATTACAGATGAGGTCATACGCAAAATCATACAGAATGCGGCCTTGATCGTGCAGATCCAAAATTGGGGAATCAGCCGTAAGGAAGACTACAAGAAATTTGTGCAGATGTTTGCGCGGTGTGAAAATGTGGAGGAGGCGCATAAGCTTTCGGCACATGTATTCGGAATACAGCATGTGCGGCATTTCAGGGTAAACCTTCCGCGTTCTACGGACAGCATAAACAGCGGCGTTTTTGATGAGCTGCCATCGGAATATGAATTGAAGCCCCATACCAGAACGTATAAACCAAGAATACATAAGTCCGGGTTTGAGAGTAAAGCGCTTGAGAAACTTACTCAGCGTAACCAATATTTGAAAAAACTGGAAGAAGACAGAAAGCTGGTTATGAAGTATATTCAGGACAGGCAGTTGGATATCAGCAGGATTGACGACTGCATTTCTGTGGATACGCGGGAGACTCTTTTGCGTTGGATTGCACAGGCAAATCTGACTGTTTCAAAAAGTGGAAGAACCGAGTATGGGCAGGTATTTCATTTAATAAAACAGGAGGGAATCCATACGCTGAAATGCGAGGATGGGGATCTGATGATGCCCAGATATATATTTCAGTTTGAGGATTAGGAAAATTCGCAGAAAGGGGAAAAATGGAAGCGGCGAAAGCATTAATAGAAAATTGTTGGATTGATAAGAAGAGGGATAAGGAATTATATATGGAGGTTCGCAGGGAGCTGCCCAAGTGTCAGAAATTTTTCCGGGAGCAGCTTGGCTGGACGATCATCAATAATGAACAGATATTGAAGGTGGAGAAAATACCTGCCCATGCGGAGAGCTATATGGGAATAACAGATTTTTCGGAAAGCAGGGATTACTGCCTTTTTTGCGCTGTCCTGGCATTTCTGGAAGATAAGGAGGAGCAGGAGCAATTCTTGCTGTCAGAATTGGTAGATATGTTGGAACTACAGCTAAAAGGTGTGATGGATATGGACTGGACTTCCTTCACGCACAGGAAGTCTTTGGTTAGAGTGTTGCAGTTTTGTGAGCATATGAGGTTGTTAGAAGCATATGAAGGGAGTAGCGATAATGTTGGCAGCAACATAGGGCAGGAGATTTTGTATGAAAATACTGGGCTTTCCAGATATATAGCGGTGAATTTTGCATACAGCATAGCTAATTTCCAATCATGGGTAGACTTTGAGAAACAGCAGAATGCGGAAAGCGAAACGGACAGAGGCCATTATCGGATTAATCGTGTATACAGGCAGATGGCTGCGGCACCGGCTCTTTACTGGAGCCAGTCCGACAACCCGAACAGCATCTATTTGAAAAACCAGAGGCAGTGGATACAGAAAAATTTCGGTGAGTATTTGGGAGGACAGCTTCATATCCATAAAAATGCGGCTTTTCTGGTCATGGATGAAGAGGAATCTTTTGGGGAAAGGCATCCAAGAGAGGCGATGCTTCCGGAACTTGTTTTGCTCTTTTGCGGACGGATCAGGGAAAAAGCGGACGAAGGTGTCTGGATGAAAAGGCAGGATGAGTGCATTATTGTTTCTAAAAAAGAGTTTCAGAAGGAACTTTATGATTGCCGTGATAGGTATAGAGCAGCATGGAGTAAAGAGTACAGGGAGATGGAAGACGAGAAGCTATTGACAGCGGTTACTTCTTATATGAAATCATGGATGATGATTGACGAGAGTGACGGGGAGATTGTCATTTATCCTGCGGCGGGAAAAATGATCGGGAATTATCCGGCAGAGTTTGAGTTAAAGGAGAAGAACAGATGAGAGAGCGTTGGCATATGAACCGAATCGGTTTTGTAAATTTCTGGCTGTACGATGATGAAGTGTTTTCTTTTGCAGACGGGAAATTGCTTCTCCGCGGACAGAATGGTTCCGGAAAATCTATCACAACGCAGAGTTTTATTCCTTTTATACTGGACGGGGACAGAACGCCCAGCAGGTTGGATCCTTTTGGCTCCAATGACAGGAGAATGGAATACTATTTTTTGAACGATGGGGAGAAGGAGGAGGCCACCGGCTATCTGTACTTGGAGTTTCAGAAGGGGAACCGCTATCGGACGATTGGAATCGGACAACAGGCGCAAAGGGGGAAACCTATGGGCTTTTGGGGATTTGTCGTCTTGGATGGGAGGAGAATCGGATTTGATTTTAACCTGTACAGGGAAGTGGGAGATACGAAGATTGCGTACACGAAACAGGAGATGAAAAAGGAGCTGGGAGAAAACAATCTGTTTACGGAAACACAGAAAGATTATATGCGTTTTGTAAATAAACATATATTTGGGTTTCCTAGGCTGGAACAGTATGAACAGTTTATACGGCTGCTCATAAAAGTCAGGGCACCCAAGCTTTCCAAGGAATTTACGCCGAAGAAAGTATATGAGATATTGAACGATTCTTTGCAGACGTTGTCAGATGAGGATCTGCGCGCCATGGTGGACGCCATGGAGAAAATGGATGATATACAGGATAAGCTGAATGGATTAAAAAGGGCTTATAAAGATTTGCAGATTATAAGGAATGAGTATGTAAGGTATAATCAGTATATGCTGGGACAGAAAGCGACCGCGTATCTGGAAGAAAAGAGGATGGTTGACGCGGCCAGGGAAAAGCTGGAAGCGGAGACGGATGAATTGGAGGAGACAAAGGAACGGCTGGAGAAATCTTACGGTCGTGCCGAGGCGCTTAGAGCGGAAAAAGGCCTGCTGGAACGAGAGAAGGAAGCCATCGGGACAACAGATTTAGAGGAGGCGGACGAAAAATTAAGGCAGTGCCGGAAACGCCGGGAAGATGCGGAGAAAGAAATAGCGCTTTATTGCCAGCATATGGAGCAGCACAAAAATGCGATACGGGAGTATGACGCTGCCATACGTGAGATCAGGAAGAAGGTCGATGCCTGCCAGATGGAGATAGAGCGGTTTGTGAGTGATATGAATGAATTACAGGAGACAATCCGTTTTTCAGGGCATGGACAAATCGTAAGCTTGTGGAAATATTCGGAGAGCTATGAGGCATGTAAAAATATCAAAATTGAAATTGAAAAATTGTGCAAAAGCGTGGAGTCGGCATTGGAGGAGCTGAAAAAGTTCAGGGAAATACAGCTACAGTGGGACAGGCTGTCGGAAGAGTGCAGCGTTCTGGAGGAAAAGAAAGCGCAGGCGTGGCAGCAGGTGAACGATGCGGAGAAGATGGAGGACGGGCTGAGGGATGATTTGATTGAAGCATACTATGGCCTGGAGAAGCTTAACCAGGAATTTTATCTGTCCAAAAAGGAACTGGAACAGATATCGGCATATATTCAGAAATACCAGGGTATGGCAGACTATGGCGATATACGCAACCTCGTTGGAAATATATGGAAGATGAAAAACCAAAAGCTGGGAAGCGAACTTTCCGCCTTGAAAGTGCGGAAGGAAAAACAGGCGGAGACTGTGAGAGTCTGCGGGGAAGAGTTGGAGGAATTGGAAAAGATGCCGGAGATCACGCCGGTGCGCAGAGAAATTTTGTGCAGGACGAGGGAAAAACTGTCAGAGAACCATATCGCCTTTTTGCCTTTCTATAAAGCGGTGGACTTTACGGAAGATGTTTCTGGGCAGGAGAGGGATTTGATGGAATGTCAGTTGGAGGATGCAGGACTTTTGGATGCTCTGGTGGTGGCAAAGAAAGATTATATGCGGGCAATGCAGGTTCTGGGGGAATGGTCAGATAAGGTTCTCTGCTTAGAAGATTCCGGGAAAATGGGATACGGTAAACTGGCGGCGGTTGCCCAAGATATGGAACTGCGGAAGATGATCGAGCGGATTTTATCAAATATCGGGGAGGAAGACGGCTGTCAGATTGTGTTAAAGCCAAATGGCTATTTCAGGCACGGTGCGTTGGAGGGGTACAGCAGGCCGGAAAAGGAAGCGTGCTACATTGGGGAAGCCATCAGAAGAAAGAAGAGGGAGGAACAAATCAGAAGAAAAAAAGAAGAATTGCAGCTTTTGCGGCAGGAACTGGAGGCATTGGAGCAGGGAATAGCCGGATTGGAGAAACGGATTGCCATCTTGCAGGAAGAATATCGCGGGCTGCCCGTATTTGACGAATTGGATGCGGCAATTGCGATGAAGAAGGATTTAAACTGGACGTTTGAAAAGTGCGGTGAAGAGTGCGGGAAGAAACAGAAAGAGAAAGAAGAATGTGAAACGCAAAAAAAGCAGTCCGCACAGCGGGTTATAACCAAGTGCAGGGAACTGCCCTATGAAAGAAACATTGAGAGTTATGAGGAGATACTGGAAGCGCTTTATGAGTATAAAAGTCAGTTAGAATCCTTTCAGATCGCGGTGATGCGCCTTTTGGCGGAGCAAGAGAGAGAGGATATGCAGAAACGGCTGATTGAGAAAGAGGAGGACGCAATCGATGCGGAAGATATCCATAAGAAAAGGGCGGAGCGGGAATTACAGGAACAGAGGCTACAGATTGAAAAATTGGAAGAATTCCTGAATGCACCGGAGAACAGGGAGAAAGCGGAACGGTTAAAAACAATTCGGGATGAGCTGGACTTAAAAAGTAAGGAAGAAACGGAATTAGGTAAAAAACAGGCTGTATGGGAAGATGCCGTGAAAAGATTGGAGCCGGATATTGAGATACGGAAAAGTAATGTGATGGAAAAAATGGAGAAGGAGGCCCGGCTCAGGCAATATTTTGATGAAGAATTATCTTTGGGGCTTGTATTTGCCAGAGAAAGCAAAACCATACCGGAGGCGGCTAAACAGGCAGAAAGTGTCATCAGAGAAGCTGACAGAAATAGATCCGTGGCGGAGATTGTGTCGAATCTGGACAGGATTTTTCATGCCCATATTGGAAATCTGGTAACTTACGGGACGTTTATGGAGGAGTGTTTCGCGCAAGGGACAACAGATGCGATGGTTTTGCGTAAACGTCATAGAATCGTCTCTTATATGCAGGGGCGTAAACTATATTTTGAAGAATTCTATCAGGTAATCAAAGAGAGAATTGATGAAACCGAACTGTTGATCCGCCAAAAAGACAGGGAACTGTTTGAGAATATCCTGTCGGATACACTTAGCAGGAAGTTAAATGTCCGTATTGCGGAAAGCAGGAAGTGGATTCAGGATATGTCTTCCCTTATGCGAAAGATGGATACTTCCATGTCGCTGACCTTTTCGTTGGACTGGAGGGCTAAAACCGCGGAGGGTGACGGGGAACTGGATACGGCGGAGTTGGAGAAGATGCTGAACCGTGACAGGGAATTGATGACGGCGGAGGATATTGAAAGGATCTCCGCACATTTCAGAAATAAGATTTATACGGTAAAACAGACGGCGGAGGAAAACGGTGAAGTCTTAAACTATTCTGATTTGGTGAGGGAAGCGCTGGATTATCGGAAGTGGTTTGAATTCAAAATGTTTTATTATCGAAATGACGAGAACAAAAAGGAATTGACAAACGGAGCCTTTAACCGCTTCAGCGGTGGCGAGAAGGCAATGGCCATGTATGTTCCGCTGTTTGCCGCGGTGAATGCGCAATATAAAAAGGCGGAGAATGACGATTTGCCAAGAGTGATTGCGTTGGATGAAGCTTTTGCGGGTGTGGATGACAAAAATATCAGCAGCATGTTTGATCTCGTAAGAAAGTTCGATTTCGATTATATCATGAATTCACAGGTGCTGTGGGGATGTTATGCGTCCGTACCCTTCCTGCGGATCGCGGAATTGCTTCGGCCTGCCAATTCTCAAGTAGTTACGGTGATCTATTATCTGTGGAACGGAAAACAGAGAATCATTGAGGAACAGTAAAGTGGAAGAAAAAATCTTAGAGGAATGCGCGCTTTATTTCAGGAAAGACAAAGCATATACCTGTATGTTTGCTGAGTTGAAGAAGAAATACATAAAATATGGGAGGCTTTCAGGGAAAATTTTTCTTGCAAATTTATCTGAGGCGGAATGCGTCGCTTTGGGTAAAGTGTTTGGGAGAAGTCTGTTGCCGGGTGATTTTGTTTTCTCTGTCTCCGAGTTGCAGGTGGCGCTGAATGAGACGAGGTTCTGTGGAGTCGAAATGGAGGCGCTTGTAGAACGGTATTTTGAGGAAAAGCTTGTGTCAAACAGCCGGAGGAGGGAAGAAAAGAAGGCTTGCAATAACCGATTTTGGGAGGCGGTGCTGGATGAGGTGGGAAGCCGGTTTGGAGAGGACGCCGGGGGAACACAGTGGCTAAAAGGAGTGCGGGAACAGCGTAAATATGGCTATCATTTGATTATCAGGGAGAGAGAAAAATCGAGTGACAGCATAAAAGAAATGCTTATGGAAGTGTGCGGTGCATTGGCATATTTGTCACGGGAGGATAGGAATGGAGCGGGATTTGTCAGGCTGGCGGTGCTGGGGGCGGAGGTCACAAAGAATCCCCACTGCTTTGACAGACAGAATGCGCCTGGACGTTTGCTGATTAGCGCTTTAAGCTATATTTATCGGGAGGAAGAGCCGACAGCCCAGGAAGACATTCTGGCTTTGTATTATAAGGCGGGGATTGCGCCTGATGATATTTCCAGCTATACCACGTGTTACGGAATCCATTTCTACGAAGGCGACAGGGAACATGAAGCCTATCGACATTTTATTGGAAAGGGCGAAAAATATGTCCTGACGCTTTCTAATTTGAGTAGATTGACAAGGGCGGACAGCGGCAGGAAGAAAGTTTTTATTATCGAAAACCAGATGGTTTTTTCTCAGGTTTGTGATGAAATGGATGGGGAGGAATACGCAATCGTGTGTACTTCCGGGCAGCCCAGAACGGCTTCTCTGTTTTTAATAGATTTGCTGCTGAAATCCGAATGTAAACTATATTACTGCGGCGATATTGACCCGGAAGGAATTGAGATCGCGGACAGAGTGCTTACAAGAGGTAAAGGGAAGATTCTGCCATGGAGAATGACGGCGCAGGATTATTATCGCTCGCTATCGGATGAGGCGCTTACAGAAAAACGTTTGAACCGATTGGATAAGATTGCAAACGCTCAATTGAGAGAGCTTGCGGAACTTTTGAAAGCAGAGAAAAAAGCAGGGTATCAGGAGCATTTGATTGATTTGATGGTGGGAGATATTAGGACAGAATAATAGGATAATGAAGAGGATTATTTTATAATGCAACTTGACACTAATTTACCATCAATTTTCCTTCCACTTGACACTAATTTATCATACGCCCTACGAAGTTATGCGCGTTTCAGTGATTTTCTCTCAAAAAAATTGAAAAAAGTTTGTGACATTAACTTGACATACGCGGGATATGGGGCACTTTGTGTCGAAAATAGTCTGCCGGGGTAGAATATAATAGTTTATTGGGGAATAAGTACTTTATTTTATGGTATATGGTGTCGAATAATGTGATTAGTATGCGTTGATTTTAGGGAAATAGATTTAATTTGCTCACTGTTTTTATGCATTTATGAACTAAAATCGACAAAATTCCTGTATCGTGTATTTTAGGGTTTTTCGTGATGGAGTTGGAAAGTAAGATGTAACGATGGAATAGATAAAATCAATCTATTAGTTTATCGGCGAGTAAATAGAGTTGATGAATTAAACGTAGAGGATTTGAAAAAATCCAAATTGTAAAGAACTAAAATTTCCCAAGGTAATTATAGATTTTGGAGAGATTATCGACTGGACGGAACTCTGCAGTTTTAATTGGGAAGTAAAAGATGATTATAGAGATGAGAAACTGGCGTGGAATTATAATTCTGACATAGAATTTGAAATTAATAGCAATACCACATTGCGTATAGTTCCGCATCTTGGTTCAAAAAGTATGGGAAATATAACGACTAAAAAAGTGACTATTGAGCAGGCGGTATATATGCAGTTGGAATATCAGAAAGATGTTTGTTGGGATGATGTAATAAAGGATATACAGATAGTAAGCCAGTTACTGACTCTTGGCATAAACAAAACCATTTATATTGAAGAAATATGGTATCTACATCAATCAAATAAAGATGAAAGAGGATTCATTAGTAAAAGAGATGTTTTTATTGGAGATGCTAAAGCAGGAAAGCATCAGGCGGGTGGATGGATGTATTATCTTTTTACATTATCTGATTTAACGGGAAATGCTTATCATTGTTTGAAAAACTGGTATTCCAAATATGATTTATTAGGATCTATTGTTGAACTATATGAAACAGCGTATAATTATCCAAGTATATCGAGTGAGATGCTATTTTTAAATCTGACCCAGGCATTGGAAACATATCATGCCAGATTTGTTAGTAATGATTTGAGAAAGTATATTAAATTAGTAGATGTTTTTTTGAGAAAAAGTTATAAATTAACAGATGATGATGGGTTTGATGGGCATATATTGAGTTACCGTCAGGTGCTTATCGCACAGAATGAAGAGGGAATGAGAAGCATTACATTAAAAAGCAGATTAGGATATTTATTTTTGGCCAGATTTGAAATTATATTCGAGTATTTGGATTATAAAATGGATGAATTTATTCAAAAGGTAGTCGACACAAGAAACTATTATACACATTATTCTATTGATAAGAAGGAAAAGATTTTTCCGAAACATCAAATGCCCTATGTGAATGGGATATTATTGGGAGTATTGCAGTACTATATTTTGAAAGAAATTGGTATTAAAGATGAGCATATTAAGAAGGCTGTCCGCCAACAAATAGCTGGGGTATCGCATTCTTATAATGCTATAAAATAATGATGAAAACATATAATGTAAGGATATTATTGAATGATGTATTTTATAGGCCACGACTGTGAAATGGCTAATCGATTGACTGCTTTTTGTATATATGAAACATACATTTCTGGCACTCCAACTTGACACTAATTTACCGTCAATTTTGCCCCAACTTAGCAATAATCAACCGTACTACCAACGAAGTTATGCGGGTTTCAGCGATTTCCACTCAAAAAAAGTAAAAAAAGTTTGTGACATTAACTTGACATACACGGGGGTATGGGGCGTTGTGTGTTGAAAATAGTCTGCCAATCAAAGATAATTTCCTTGACTTTGCGATCAGTACATCGGAACGCTATTCCCTGATTATAGGGAATCCCCCTTATATTAATAAGAAATTAATGAAAGAAGATGATATTGAGAAAGCACGTAATATTTGTGTGGAGGCAGGACTAAAAGAAACGATAATGCAGAATATGTGGCTGGCATTTGTAGTAGGGGCCTGTAGACTGCTTCAACCGGGAGGTAGCATCTTTTTTGTGTTGCCGATGGAATTTTTGCAGGTACAATATGCAGAGAAACTGAGAGGATATTTAGAGAAGTTATTTAATATAATACATATTATTGTTTTTAAAAAAGCCATGTTTTTGGAAATTGAACAGGATGTTTGTTTGGTTTATCTGACAAATAATGATTGTACTGAAAGGCATATACGTTATGAAGTGTATGAGGACTGTAGGAAAAAGATTCCAGTACAGGAAAACAGCATACGTTGGAATAAACCACTAAAAAAGTGGTCAAATGCAGTTCTCAGTGATGACGATATTTCTTTGCTGAAAAATGCTATGAACCGATATTCACAGATTAAAAATATGGGTGAAATTGCACCAGGTATTGTAACGGGAGGGAACCGCTATTTTATTTTGCCGGAAGACAAGGTGGAAGAGTATCAGTGCAAGGAGTATGTGCTTCCGATTGTACAGAAGGCTTCTTATATATCGAAGGATACCATAGAGATTTCAGAAGCAGTAGTAAACGGAATAGCTCGTGGCAATAAACCGGTTTATTTATTGAATCTGTCCCAGGAAAAAGATATGCAAAGATTGCCAATTGGATTGCAAGTATATTTGGAGTGGGCAGGGGAACAAGAAATTGGCGATAAACGGTTGAAAGATTGCTATAAATGTTCAAATCGGATACCGTGGTATGGTGTGCCAATTGTGCAAAAAGGAGAAGTAGTTTTTTTTAAACGCTATGGCTGTCTGCCCAGAATTTTTTATAACTCTGCGAATGTACATACTACGGATGCAGGGTATCATATACGGCTTCAGGATGAATTTGATGGGGAGAGTTTGGTTTTCTGCTTTTTTAACTCCATTACTCTTGCTCAATGTGAATTCAATGGCCGATATTATGGGGGAGGAGTATGTGAACTTGTGCCAACAGAATTTAAGGACATTGTGGTCCCATATCGCTATATTGGACAGGAAGATAAAGGAAGGCTAAAATCCATGTTCAAAAATGCAGAGCCGGTGAAAGATATTGTCGGATTTGTAAATAAATTAACAATCTGCAGGGATTACGAGGCTGAGCAGATATATCGGTTTGAAAAAATCCGCAGGGTTTTGATGGGGAGGAGAATTGATGAGGCAGAAACTTAAGTGAATATTTGAGGCTGTAAAAAATCTTGTGTCTATGGGGAAATAATCTTTCCTGCCAGGAATCAGATATGTAGAAATTTGCTGTCGAATATTGCTGCTTTCATGTTGTCAAATTACTTCTCTGATAATATGAATGAGTTTTAATAGGAACACTGTAATATCAAGGCTTTTCGGAGCCAGCAACCACAAAAAAATATTATTTGAGCTATCACATTACGCAGAAAGCCGTCCGGCATGAAAAAACGGGCGGCTTTTTTGCGTGGATAGCCGGGAGGGAGGCGAAAAAATAGTAACAAAGTTTTAGTGCAAGATTTGTGCAACATTCACGAAATTAAAAAAGGAGGTAACGAATGGCAGACGAAAAATTAAACGTGAGCCCGGAGGAAAATCCCCAGCCCAGCTTGTTCGATACTGGCTCGGCGGATGCTCCTGCCCCGGAAACATCCGCGCCGGAGCCCCCGGCCCCGGAGAACATTCCCGAGCAGGCCGCCGTGGATGCGCCCGCCCAGGATGCCCCGGCTGGTGCTCCCGGCGAGGTGAGTGTATCCGCTGACCAGATTGAAAAGCTGATGGCAGAACAGCGGGCGGCGGGACGTGCGGAGGTGGAAAAGAACGAGCCACCCGAACCGGAACAGCCGCCCACCCCGGCCCCGGAGGATAAGGCCGCCGGGGAAAAGGAGCCCGAGAAAAAGGGAAAGGTCGCCAAAGAGAAAACGCGGGGCCCGGTGAACCGGGAGGGACGGGGGCCCGCCGTGGCCGCCCGGCCAAGGCTGACAAGGCGGCCCCGGACAGGCCCCCGTCCCCACCTCGAGACAAAATGTCCCAAAGCAAGGAGGCCAAGGCCGCCACGGTAAAGGGCAAGGAAGAGGCCCCCGCCGCTCCTGCGCCGGAACAGCCGCCCCAGCCCCGTGACGCGACCCGCGCCGAAAAGGAAGAGATTGTCTATCTCAACCTCTCGGAGCTGTTCCCGTTCAAAGACCATCCCTTTGGTGTGCGGGACGATGCGGAAATGAAAGGGCTTGTGGAGTCCGTCAAGGACAACGGCGTACACCAGCCCGCGCTGGTGCGTCCCCGGGAGGGCGGCGGCTATGAAATCATCGCGGGCCACCGCCGCCAGCGGGCCAGTGAGCTGGCCGGGTTTGCAAATATGCCCTGTATCGTCCGCAACATGACGGATGACGAGGCCATCCTTGCGATGACGGACGACAACCTGCGCCACCGGGAAAAGATTTTGCCGATGGAAAAGGCCCAGTCGCTGAAAATGCAGGTGGAGGCCATCAGCCATCAAGGGACGAAGATGGAGGGCGTGGCCGCCGGGGACGTTGGAAAACGCTCCACGGAAATCGTGGGGGAGCGGAACGGCATGAACTACAAGCAGGTACAGCGGTATATCCGGCTGACCGAGCTTGTGCCGGAGCTCCAGTCTATGGTGAACGAGAAAAAGCTGTCTTTCACCCCCGCCGTGGAAATCTCGTTCATCAAGCCCAAAAACCAGAGGTTTATCGCCGTTTCCATTGAGGGCGAGCAGGCGTCCCCCTCGCTCTCCCAGGCCCAGGAGCTCCGCAAGCTGGATAAGGACGGGAAACTGAACGGCGATGTGATAGACGGCATTTTGAGCCGTGAAAAAAAGGAGGTAGACAAAGTGATTATTTCCGCCGCTGAACTGAACAAGTATTTCGGCAAGGACACTACGCCCCGGGAGATGCTCGGCGCGTCCATCGTCGGATCCGAGACCGCATATCCGCATCTGACAGATGAGGAAAAGAAGATCTGGTATCCGTATATGATGGACAGTATCGCGCGTCTGGTGGAAGAGGCAGAACGGCTGGAAGTCGACATGGCTGTTGAGCCGGTATACTGGCACCCGCTCAAAGACCTGGAGACAACAGCGAAGGTCTTCGATAAGATGAACAGTTCCCGCCTCAGGATGATATTTGATCCGGCCAATGTGCTGGAACATCCGGAGATTGACCAGGACGCATACTGGGATGAATGGCTGTCTGAGCTTGGAGATAAGATAGAAGCGGTTCATATGAAAGATTTCGTCCTCGTGGAAAACGGGGAATATATCCCGGTATGTCTGGGTGAAGGTGTGATCCGCTATGAAAGGATCATCAGATGGCTGAAGAAAAATAAGCCGGATATCGTGATTGTGAGAGAGGAATTGCAGATGGAGACAGCGCAGCAGGATCTGAAATATATGAGAGAACTGTGGGAGAACACAGTGATGTAAAACCCGGTTTAATGAATATCAGAGATTGGAGAGAAAACTATTATGATCAGAAAAGGATTTAAAATGAAACTGTATCCGGGAATGGAAGCAGAATATGAAAAACGCCATAATGAACTGTGGCCGGAGATGCAGGACATGATCCACGAGTACGGCGGTAGAAACTATACGATCTTCCTTGACAGGGAGACGCTGATCCTTTACGGATATATCGAAATTGAAGATGTCGGAAAATGGGATGAGAGTGAGGAGACGACGATTAACCGTAAATGGTGGGATTTCATGGCGGATATCATGGAGACAAATCCGGATAACAGCCCGGTGTCCGTGGATCTGCAGGAAGTATTTCATCTGGATTAAGCAGCGGGCAGCAGTTTTAAAATCAGAATAAAGGTGCTGTCGCCATTGATGCCGTCAGCACCTTGAAAAAACAGTTTATTTTTGATTTTGACCTTTCATGATATCGCCTTTTTGTTTGAATGAAATTTCATAGATACCAGAAGTAACTTCCCGGACGTTACTGTTTCCCCAGATAAAGGAATCTGCATATGCCGGAAGAACAATACGGATCGTATGGGCGCGGGCAGCCTGCATTTCGATGTCAAGTCTGTATTCTGACCGGTTCCAATCAATGGATATTTCCCCGTCAGGATAACAGAAATGCTGAACTTTACCGGCGTTCATTCTTTTGGGAAGTGCCGGGAGGATTTTTAGCAAATCCTTGGAAGCATAGAGTATCATTTCCTGTATCGCGTCTACGTATCCGAGCGCGGCATCCAATTGAACCGGGGCAGAGTCGATGTCGAGTGTGATACTCATGCCTCTCCAGTCATTGTGAAGCGTAAAAAAGTTGGGGAGCAGGCATGATTTTGCCATGTTATCCAGACACTGCGCTGCAGTTTCCCCCTCGTCAAAACGAGCATATATTATAGCCATATGAACCATGGACCATCCGGTCTGGGCATCTATTTTTCGAAGCGCGACAGCTTTTTTGTATTTTTTAATTTCCTGAGGCTGATCAACAGTGTTTACCTCGTTGCCCGGAAACACCGGATAAATATGTGACAGATGACGATGGTCATAACGGTCTTCAAACTGTTCATCCTGCCATTCCCTGATAGCCCCGAGTTCATTGGTTTTGTAAGGCGGGATTGACCGGAGAATTTTTTCCCATCCTGCCCTGCGTTCATGGAAACAGTCGTATTTTTCGCTGATATGGATCAGATTCGTGAAAAATTCTTTTATGATCGCAAGGTCAATTGTGGAATTGATTGTCGTCGGCATTGGGTGTGCAATCATTTCCGAAAGGGGCGGCATAAAGTTCTGTGGTGTATTTTCCGGAGAAACACTGGGATAGACTTTAATGCTGCCGTCCTGTTTGTATTGAATAAAATCTTCGTAAAAAGCAGCCACTTCTTCAAGATATGGCAATATCTCGGATTTTATATAATTTTCGTCTTCCGGGCGGTAACATACATATGTGCTGTAATGTTGCGCTATCCACCCGGCGGCTCCGACCCAATTAATAATAACAGGAACAACCTGAGTGGGTTCGGATACTCCCGGCGTTGTTCCGGCGGTCATATAGATTCCACGACAGCCAAACAGCTTTTGTGCGTTTTCACGGAATGTTGCTATTTTGGAATTATAGTACCGGAATAATGAACGGTGGAAATCTGCAAGATTCCCGACGAAACTGTGCCAGTAGATCATTTGAGTATTTTCATTTGCCATATTGTGCGCCCAGATAGGCTGGTAATTTCCGCTCCAGATTCCGTAGAGCGCAAATGGAGCATCATTTTCCGATGTGCCGCTGATGAAAAGATATCTGCCGAATTTCCACATCTTTTCCATTAGTTCGGGCGACTGTTCAGAAGTAAACGCCTGATGGAGCAAAGATTCATTGCTTTTTTCATTATATCCGTCCAGTTCCAGTTCGGCACTGTGGTATAGTTTTGTATGTAACGGAATATGAGCTGCCAGCAAGTCGTCATAGCTTTTGCTGTGTGACAAAATCCAATCTTTCGCTTTTGGCAAACCTTTTTTAGACGTTTCATTAATAAATGGATGTATCATAACAGTAATTTCATCAGCACTTTCTACAAAAATCCGTCCAAACTGAGATTTTTGAGTCCCATTAGAGACGATATGTATTGCCATTCCAAAATAACGGCCATCAAGATTAGAAGATTCATATAAAATCCAGTCGTCCGTTACCTCGGTATGTTTTTGAACCGCGATTTTCTGATAACATTCCGGAATTTCAAGCCCGGGAACTGTATGGATATCTGCCATGAAATTTGCGCAGATTACAGGGGTGGAGGCCTGGATCCGATATAGGATCATATCATCAGCTCTGGAGACAAAACCATCGCACCGATAGCGGACATCCTGATCCCGCCACTGGCAGGAGACTTCACCGGTATCCATCTGGAGTACCCTCAGATAATCGTGAAATGTCCCATGGGGAACAATTTGTATTTTCAGATCGCCGACAGGAAGAGGGGATTCCAGTTTTGAATGATAACCTTGTCGTTTTAATTCATTAACAAGCTCCCAGCTGGCCTCTTTAAACATTCCCTGATCCATTTTGCTGCGCATTCGTTCGAGCGCATGGTGAACATCCGGAAGCTTGTTCGCTTCTCCGTCATACCATAGACCGCCATCTGTGACCATGAGCGTCTGTTCTTTTGTCCCGCCGTAAAAACTGACTCCGGTATGCCCGTTTCCACTGACCAAAGCTTCTCTCCATGTTTCTCTCCACCATGAAGACGGATACTGCATATAGATACTGTCACGTGTGAGTATAATTGGTTTCCACATTTTTTCCTCCTCTGTTCTTGTGTGGGCTGGATAACCGGGAGCAATATTCCGGTTCACACAAGAATCATATTATCTACAGTATAAATATACTATGTCGGATTTTTCAGAGAAAATCATGACAAATTATATAAAAACATGTCGTTTTTTTACAGGAAAGGGACAGAATGCTCTCTAACAGTTATGTCTGGCGTCTGCGATACTCCTGCGGGGACAGTTTATAATATTTCCTAAAGGAGGATGAAAAATATTCTACAGATGAAAATCCGAGCTTTTCTGAAATGGAAGTGATGCTTTCCTGTGATGAGGAAAGAAGCTGGAGTGCAGCTGCCATTTTACTTTCACGTTTTTTCTGGCTGAAAGTTTTCCCGTAATGTTCCCTTAGGAAACGTTGGGTCTGACGTGGAGAAAGACCGATGCGGTTGGCAAGGCTTTCAAGCGAAAGTGTGGCATATTCGTAAATAAAGTATTGTTCTATAAGAAGAGAACGTCTTTCCGACAGAGTGGTTTGTGCGGATAGAGTGGGAAAATTGACGTTTTGTTTGTAATTGCGCAGAAGAGCGATAATAAACTGGCATAATAAAGCTCTGACTTGATCGAGGTATCCCAATTCTTGAGCTGTTAATTCATGGAAAATTTGATTGAGTACAGGCAGTACGTTTTGATTATCCTGTCCATACCAGAAAACCTGATTCAGAAAGAAATGTGCCAGAGGACTCTTTTTAGAATCCGGTATATTTTTCGTATCTAGAGACAGGTATATACAATATTCGGTCAGGGGATCCTCTTTGTCAGGGGTCTGTGAATGTATGACATGTGGGCCGGTGACATAGAGAGTATTAGGCAAAACGGAATAAAACGAATTGTCAATAACGGCGCTCCCTTTGCCGGAAGAAATATAATGAATTTCATAATTCCCATGTCCGTGGCTGTGCTCCGGCATGCTTTCTTCTAAAATTCCGCGACTGATGCTTTCAACCCGGAACAGTGCGTGATTAAAGCGAAAAGTTACCTCAATAGAAAAAGTTTCTACGCCCATGTCATTTCTCCAATCTTCTGTTATTTTATTCTGAGTTTAACAAAAAAGATGTCCATGGTCAATAACTATCATGTCGTAAAATTATAGAAAAAATATGACAGATTACCCCCCCCCCGAAATGTCGCATTATTATCTAACATGAGAAAGGTGGATGAATATATACTGATTATACAAAATAAACAAAAAACAAGCGCTTGTTGATTGTTTGATGCACAAAATGGAGAGATGAAAGGTAAGAAAGGGTGGCTGAGATGAGAAAAAAAGCAGCGAGGAGTGCGGCGGTTGTTCTGGCAGCGGCAATGACGGTTGGCATATTAGCCGGATGTGGGAGCAAAGGACAAGGGAATGAAGAGACATCTAACCGTACAGAAGATGGAACCGGTTTTAAAGACTATTCGGAAGGGTTCCCAGAAGAAGTTACGATTCAGATTCCGGTATATGACAGGGCATATGAAGGTTGGGATCCTACGGATAATTCTTATACAAATTGGGTGCAGACAGAATTTGGTGATAAATACAACATCAATGTAGAGTATGTGGCAATCGGACGTACGACGGAGGTGCAGGATTATATGCAAATGATCGCAGCGCAGACAGCGCCTGATATAATCATGAGCTATGACATGCCGCAGGCGGTTAATTACTATAATGAAGATGCAATGCAGCCACTTGATCTGGAGGAAATTGAGTATTATGCGCCTACTTATTATGCAAATATGAAGGATACAGTAGCGCAATACGGTTCGTTGGATGGAGAGAATATGTTCTTCTTCGCAGAAAGGAATCCTGTTTATTATAGTGAAATCACACTGATCCGTCAGGACTGGCTGGATGAAGTGGGAATGGATATGCCAACAAATGAGGCAGAACTTGAAGAAGTAGGACGTGCATGGAAAGAAGCAGGCTTGGGTACACTGGGGAACTCTTTGATCACACAGAGTTTTACATATGAATATCCATATTTTGATGACAGTATTTCAGAGGAAGAATATGGAAAATATCTTGACCTGACAGTAGCTCCTCTTACCTGGGAGCCATCCGAAAAATATTTGAAAAATCTGAACGAAGAATATAATGAAGGAATTGTAGATCAGGAATTTTATTTGAACGCGCAGGATACGGACTGGAAAGCAGATTTTGTATTCGGACGCTGCGGTACATATAAATTCCGAATCGGAAATACAACGGATGTATTTGATTCTCTTCTGGCGAACAATCCGGATGCTGAAGTTTCAACCCTAGATCCAGGAGCACTAAGTCCGGAACTTTTAGGTGCAAACTGATGAACAAAGGGAGACTTCTTATGGGAGTCTTCTTTTGTTAATATGAAAATAAGAAAATTAGCATAAAGGAGTGGCAGCATGAAAGATTTTATTTATTCTTACCCAGCCAGGGTTTATTTTGGAGAAAAGGCGGCAGCAAAGGCATTGCCTGTAGAGCTTCCCAAAGTTGGGAAAACGGTTATGCTTGCTTATGGCGGCGGTTCCGTAAAGAAAAGCGGCGTTTACGATGAGATATTTGGGTTATTAGAAGAAGCAGGCAAGGAAGTGGTTGATTTTGCGGGTATTATGCCAAATCCAACTTATAAAAAAGTGCAGGAGGGCGCGGCTCTTGTCAGAGAAAAGGGCGTTGACTTCATTCTGGCTGTAGGCGGCGGTTCCGTGATTGACTGCTGTAAGATCATTGCAGCCCAGGCAGTAACAGAGCGGGATATCTGGGAGATGGAGTTTAAAGACCATGTGTACCCTTCTGAGTTTATACCCATGGGAGCGATTGTGACAGCATCGGGAACCGGTGCGGAGATGAACAACGGGGCAGTGATCACCAATGAGGATACTATGGAAAAGGCAGGGGTGCTGGGGGCATATGCGGGCTTTGCGGTTCTAGATCCGGCTTATACCATGTCGCTTCCTGCAAAACAGGTTATTTCAGGCGCTTTTGACACGCTGAGCCACAGTATGGAAACGTATCTTGGCTCTCCCCGAGACATTACCCTGTCCGATGAGATTGCAGAGGCGGTTATGCGTAATGTGATCCGTAATATCCGCATACTGCTTAAGGATATGAATAATCGGGAGGCAAGAAGCGAGCTGATGTGGGCATCGGCCATGGCGGAAAACGGGATTTTGAAGATTGGAAAAGTGACAGATTTTCAGGCACATCAGATTGAGCACCAGCTTGGGGCTTACACGGACTGCAACCACGGACAGGGGCTGGCTGTCATCCACCCGGCGCTTTACCGTCATCTTTGTAAAGACGGTGCAAAGCAGTTTGCACGAATGGCCAGGAAGGTATGGGATATCCCGGCGGAAGGAAGGTCTGAAGAGGAGCTGGCTCTTGCAGGGGTAGAAGCGCTTGCAGATTTTGTCCGTGAGATTGGGATGCCTGCTACTTTTACGGAAATGGGTATTACGGATAAGAGTGTTCTTAAAAAGGTTGCCGACACCTGCAATCTGACAGCGGGATGCTGCAAAAAACTTTCCAGGGAAGAGAACCTTGAGATTTTAGAGGAATGCTGGTAGTTTAACAGGAGGAAGAGAGGTGTTTCTATGACGTTATCCGCTTATGGGGCGTACCCTGCCAAAGAATACCGAAAAACGCTGTATTTTAGCGGAAATGCGCATCTGCCAGTCAGATACAAGTATCTGACTCCGGCGGCATTCGCCAAATTGACATACAAGTATGTCAGCTTGGCTCATTGCTGGCAGAAAATACAACATATGCGGCTGGCTCATTTGTGGTGAATGAAACTTGCAGATGTTGTGGTAAAGGAAGAAGGTGATAATCCTTTTGTTCGTATCTGTAAACAGTTTAGCACAAAGAAAGGCGGTTGTATATGGAGATTACATATCATCGGGAAGTATGGACGGATGAGGAAGCGTTTTTTGAAGGAGAATCACGGGGCATTTACTCGTATATGAGCTTGTCGGAAACCTTATGGAAGCATCTTGCGGAGATGGATGAAGAATGTAATGAGATGATGGACAGGCTTGTGGGGCAGATGGCAAGGAAAGAGGGCGTGACGGAGCAGCTTAAATCCGATGACTGGCTCTGCTGGTTTCAGAAGATGAACAGCATCAGGAGCAGGGCAGAGGAAGTAGTGCTGCACGATCTGGTATATTCCCTTATCTGTTTTGTGCTTTTCTTTCCTGTTTGCCCTGTAAGGAGCACCACTTCCTATGCCTTACCTGACTGTTACTTTGTGTTGGATTTAATATAGTGTGTATTTACCATGCATATCACGTAAAAATAGCACAAGTATAAGGCAAAAAAGCAGATTATAAAACTACTAATAGCTTTAATCGTTAGATTGCACATGGACGTGGGGAGTATTAAATTCAGTTTATAGTTGATAAATGGTGCTGCTGTCAAAAGCGCAACAAAAGACATTAGTGTTGGCAGGAATAGCCGGACAAGTGTCTGAGTGTAAAGTAATTTTTTTAGCTCAGACCGATTTTTGCCCATATGGTACAATAGCCTGATATTCCTTATTTCTCTTTTCAGATCAACAATCTGCAACAATGTAATAACAGAAAAATAGATAATCATAAAAATGATGCAAATACTAATTTGTAAAAATCCCATCCATTGCTGTTTGGCTCGTTCAAAAATGTGAATACCTGAGTTAAATAACAATGTTCCAAATGCGAAGGAACCTGCGGAAAAAAAGATACAGACACAAAAAATTGTATTCATATTTGCACTTGTTTTTGAACCTGTTGTCATTTGAGCAATTCGGTATAAGCGATTGCCCTGATACAAAGCATCTGCCTGTGACAGACGCAAAAAGGAGATAAAAGCATATAGCCATTTATAAAATGAAAAAACACATAGCAACATCGGTAACGAAATGAATGAAACAGAGATAGCCATTAACTCGTCAGACATAAAGGAAATACCAAATAGCAATGCTGTATAGCAAGAGAAACTAATAACAAATGTCCTGCCCCAAAAGAGCTTTTTATCTGATCTGAGCGGTTGATTGCGCTGCTTTTCACTCATAAGTTGCACAATCTGTAATTTATATATTTTTCGTTTCATAAAAAGTATCGACAAAACTTCTGCACCACTAAAATAAACAAGTGTCTGTAAGATGCTTTTCAGGAAAATTTGGATTATGGATTGTTCTTTAGCTCCGTGCAGTATCGTACAGCAGCAAACAGAAAATATTCCAGCCCCTAAAGCGACGCCCGAGAGAAAACATATTAGCCCTGTTACGAGCAATTCACACAGAAAAACGAAGGATAGCTTATCCTTTTCCATTCCCAGCAGCATATAAGTAGCAAACTCTTTTGCCCTTTGCTTAACGATAAAAATATTGATATAGTTTACTAATACCACCATAATTACTACAATTAGTAGTGGTAACGCTATTGTCTGAAAGCCCGCTTGCATCTCTCCCCAATTTGCAATACAGTTTGAAAGGCAGATAATAGATGTAAGTGTAATCATTGAGACAATATATAGAATATAATTAAGCATGGATCGTTTTGCGTTGCGAAGAGCCAATTTAAGATACATAATGAACGCCTCCTGTAATTTTGGCCACAGCGTCCAAAATTCTGGTAAAGAACTCTTGTTTTCCCTCCGGGCCACGCTCCAGTGTAGCCTTAAATTCACCATCCTGCATAAACAGAATTTTATCGCAATAGCTGGCAGACAAGGCGTCATGCGTAACCATTAAAATAGTAGCGGCATACTTTTGCGAGAGCATAACAAAGTTTTCTAATAGCTGTTTTGCGGAGTAACTGTCTAAAGCGCCTGTTGGCTCATCCGCAAGGATAAGGCTGGGATGTGTAATGATTGCTCTTACACAGGCGCATCTTTGTCGTTGACCGCCTGAAATTTCATAGGGGAACTTGTCCAGGATTTCAGATATATCCAATTTTCTGGCCCAATCAATAATTGTCTGCCTTACATTCTCTTTTGCAATCTGCTTAATTGTCAATGCCAACGCTATGTTTTCATAAACAGTGAGAGTATCTAATAAATTGTACTCCTGAAAAACAAAACCTAAATGCTCCCGGCGAAAAGATGCTAAATCATTTTCAGATAGCCCGGAGATACTTTGCCCGTCAATTTCTATCTGGCCACTGGTGGCTTTGTCGATGGTTGCAATCATATTGAGCAAAGTGGTTTTTCCTGATCCGGATGCGCCCATGATGCCAACAAAACTTCCTTTGGTAATTTCAAAGCTGACATCTTTAACTGCTACGGTTGTAGTGCTTTCGGTTTCGTATATCTTTCTGACCTTTTGTAACTTTAGAACAGTTGGAACCTGGGCGTCTGTTTTGCTTTCCCATTGATCCCTGCCCAGCCAGCTCGTCACTACTTCAAACAACACCTGATTGGATTTTTCTTTCAGGTTTTCATCCGATATAAATTCGCCTAAAAGTAATTCATTCAAAGTAATTTGAAGTAAATCACATAGAGGATTGAATAGAGATAGGTCGGGCATAGATTTACCTGTTTCCCATTTTGAAACTGCTTTGTCTGTAATCCCTAATTTTTCGGCCAGTTGACTTTGCGTCAGGCCATTATCTTTTCTTCGGGCTGCAATAAAGCTGCCGATTTTCTTCTGATCCATATGTCAAAAAACCTCCTTCGCGTTTTATTATACTGAGGCCAGGGAAAATGAACACCTACCAGCGGTAGAGTTGCCCAAAATCCACCTGTTTTTAGCTTTACCACGGTGTTATTATAGCTCTGCTTCGCCCAAACAACAAGGCCGGCGCCACTTTGGGACATTTTGTCTCAAAGCTGATCAACAATAGGGGAGCGCACAAACGGCCGGTTTTTTGGCAGATAAAAATCATTTTCCGGGAATTGGCATAGTGAAATTTGGTGAAAATATCAGTGGGATGTGGAATCGTAAATTCGAGTTCTGATGTTTGATGATAGAATAGAAATTATTTCTCCCGGAGGTTTGCCATCCGGAATAGCTGAAGAAGAATATTTATCCGGTAAAATTTCATGAGGAAAAGAAGCACAAAATATGATTGACTCTGAAGGTGCAGAATAGTATTTTAAAAACATAAGACATCAGGTCTGCAAGACTATAAGAATGGCCGGTTTTTGAGCCTTTGCGCGGGTAAAAAGGCTGACAGAAAAACAGTGAAAGCCGTCTGATGCCCCGTCTATCTGCCGGGGCTGAATGTTCACACCAACTTCACATCAGCCACACACAGACTTCACCTCATTTTCCTATATTGATATCGTAAAAGAAACGAAACATGGTTTCGGGGAAAAGGAGGAATATTTATGACATTTTTAAGCATGGAGTGGTATTGGTGGCTGCTGATTGCGGCGGTTCTGGTAATCTCTGTCCCTCTTAAAATCAGATTTATGAAATGGTGGAGCAGGCGGCAGCAGGAAAAGAAGGACAGCGAATGCGGGAAGTGGGGTGAGGAGGAATGATTGAAGTCAGGAACCTGACATTTTCCTACGGAAAGGATAAGCAGGCTTTACGAGGCATAAATTTTACGGTGGGAGACGGGGAAATATTCGGATTTCTGGGGCCGAACGGTTCGGGAAAATCAACGACGCAGAAAATCCTCACCGGGATATTGAAGGGATATGGCGGCGGCGTGTCCCTGTTTGGACAGAGTATTTCCACAGTGAATACGCGGGAATTTTATCAAAAGATAGGAGTTTTGTTTGAATTTCCCTATCTGTATGCCAACTTAAGCGCCGTTGACAACCTGAAATATTTTGCCTCCTTTTATCCTGAGGGGCAGCGCAGGGATATCAGGGAGGTTCTGGAAAAGCTGGAGTTTAAGAAGGATTTCCTGAAGAAGCCGGTTTCTTCCTATTCAAAGGGGATGCGGCAACGGGTGAGTATGGCAAGGGCGCTTATCAGTAATCCCCGGCTGCTGTTTCTGGACGAGCCCACCAGCGGGCTTGACCCTTCCGGCGCCGTTTTATTCCGCAGGATTATAGAGGAAGAACGGGAAAAGGGTACAACCGTGTTTTTAACCACACATAATATGCTGGACGCCGATTTGCTTTGCGACAGGGTGGCCTTTATTACCAATGGAGAGATTACTGCGCTGGATACGCCGAAAAGCTTAAAAGAGCAGAACAGCCGCCGCCGCGTTAAAATTGATTACCTGTATCGGGGCAGGCGCGAAGAAGGTGTAACAGAGATTGCGGAATTAGAGAAGGGCATTTCTTTTCCATATGACGAAATTCTCAGTATTCATTCAGAAGAGCCGACCCTGGAGGATATGTTTGTCCAATATACGGGAAGGGGGCTGTCCTGATGTTAAAAAATTTGTATTCTTTATTTATAAAGGACTTTCAGTTAATGGCGGCCGGAAGGTTTTTCCCTGTTGCCCTGGGCTCCCTTCTTTTTTATACGTTGTTTATCAATCTGGTCTATGTCAGATATGTGAATGACGAGCTTTACAATATATATCTGTATGACCCGGAGGGGATACAGAAGGAAGTGTCCGGGCTGATTTTGCCGGTAGCGTCGCCGGATGAATTAGACGCGGCGCTCTTTGCCGATACAAACGGTGTGGGAATCGATGTCAGCTCGGGCAGGCCGGAGATTATTCTGTATACCGGGAGCGAAAAGGCGGATAATCACAGGGCCGACTACGCCCTGTCCCTTCTTTGTCCCGACGGCGGGTATGCTGCACGGCGCATCGGCGTCAACACGAAAGAGCAAAAACAGCGGAAGGAAATTTCCTGTGAACTGCTGTTTATTGAAATTACTGCCGTAGGTTTTCTGGGGATTGCTTCCGTGTTGTTCAAAGAAAAGCAAATGGGAGTTATCCGTATCCATGCGGTCCTTCCGCTGGAAAAAAGCCTTTTTCTTATATCTAAAATAATGGTTTTCCTGTTATCCGATTTGCTTTTCGCGATATTGATGCTGGCGCTGAATGTCGGAGTTCCCGATACGGTCAGCATTTTGCCTGCCGTATTGGTGCAGACCGGAATTTTATCGGTAATTATGGCGCTTACGGGATTTGGATGCGCGATGCTGTTAAGCGATTTCAGGCAGTTTTCCCTGGCTTATCTGGTAATTGCGGTTTTTGCGTTAACGCCTGTATTTTTGTCGGCGAATACCTCCGTAAAAATGGCGTGGATAAACTGGCATCCCTTTTACCGGGTTTATATGGGGCTTAAAAACGCCTTTTTCGGGACGGCTGCCGCGGAGCCGGCTTACTATATCTGCTGTGTGTGCGGGATTGCCGCTCTGTTCCTGACTGTTCAATTTGCATTTCGTAAAGAAGCGGGAAAGGAGGGGTGACGATGGGAGGACTGATTTATCAGCTTAAAAGCGTCTGGAAAGACAAATTCTGCATCATGTCTTTTTTACTGCCGGTTATTGTTGCTTTAGCCTTGCGGCTCATAGGGGGAATAGATTTGTCTTCCGTAACGGAATTTCATTTTGGAGTATTGGAAGGGGAGCTGTCGGAGCGGACCCTTTCGTGGCTGGAAGGCTACGGTTCTGTAACTGTATATGAAACACAGGAGAAATTATCTGCCGCCGTCAACGACCCCGCTACAAATCTAATCGGGGTGGAAGCGGGCGCTGCCGGAATCGAAACAATGGTATCCGGCGATGAGATAGACATATTCCGTCAGACGGCCGACACACTTCCCGCACTGTATGCCGGGCGGGAAAAAGCCGGGCAGGTAAGGGTTACTGTTCTGGAGCGGCCCGACGTAATGGACGACATTCAGAATATTTTTGCCGCCATGACGCTGATTATCGCCATGTTTATGGGGTGTACCTTTAATGCCATGAATATGATATCGGAAAAGGAAAACGGCGTTGACCTTGTCAATCAGATCATGCCTGTCACACAGAGCCAGTACGTGATGCAGAAGATATTTGTGGGCTTTGCAGGCGGCTGTCTGTCCGCGCTTTTTACCGCCGGAATCTGTTTCAGACTGCCGTTTAAAAGCGCGCTTTTTATGCTGGCGCTGATTATGCTTTCCGCTTTTGTGGCGGCGCTGATTGGACTGTTTATCGGTAAATTTTCCGGCGGTCTTATGGTCGGTGTGGTCTATATTAAAATTTTAATGATTGTATTTATGGCGTTTCCGCTATTATCCTGGCTGCTTCAGACAAAGGGGCTGATTTCGGCACTTTGCTGCCTTGTACCCTCTAATGCCGCTTTTGAAGGGATTATGAAGCTGGCAGGCGGCGGGGAGACGGCGATTGCAGGAGAACTGCTTATTCTTATGGCGCACTGTATGGTCTGGCTTCTGCTTTATGGGGCGGTTTCGAGAGGAAGAAAAAAGTAACTTTTCCGTCGGCATGTGCAGGCGGAAAGCCATGATTGACAACCGTCTGTAAAAGTTGTATCATAGAAACATAATTAAACTGTTTAATTAAGTTCGGAGGGATTACTTTATGGAAGGAAAAATGAAAACAGCCGTAATGTCGGGCATCGGGAAAATGGGATTTGAGGAGCGGGATATTCCGAAAGCAAAGGATGACGAGGTGCTGGTAAAGCTGGAGTATGTGGGTATCTGCGGAAGCGACCTTCATTACTATGAGACGGGGGCGATTGGAAATTATGTGGTGGAGCCGCCCTTTGTCCTTGGCCATGAGCCCGGGGGAACCGTTGTTGAGGTGGGAAAGAACGTGAAGCACCTGAAAGTGGGAGACAGGGTGGCCTTAGAGCCGGGGAAAACCTGCGGACATTGCGAGTTCTGCAAAACAGGCCGATACAATCTCTGCCCGGATGTGGTGTTCTTTGCAACGCCGCCGGTGGACGGAGTATTTCAGGAGTATGTTGCGCATGAAGCGGATTTGTGCTTTAAGCTGCCGGACAATGTGAGCACCATGGAGGGAGCGCTGATTGAGCCTCTGGCAGTGGGCTTTCATGCGGCAATGCAGGGAGGCGCGCGGGCCGGGCAGAGTGCCGTGGTTCTAGGCAGCGGCTGCATCGGACTTGTGACCATGATGGCGTTAAAGGCTATGGGCGTATCTAAGGTTTATGTGGTGGATATCATGGAAAAACGTCTGGAAAAGGCACTGGAGCTGGGAGCGGACGGAGTGATTAACGGAAGCAAAACGGACGCTGTGGAAGAAGTGATGCGGCTGACAGAAGGAAAGGGATGCGATTTGGCAATTGAGACGGCGGGCACGCAGATTACCACGGTTCAGGCAATCCATATGACGAAAAAAGGCAGCAACATTGTACTTGTGGGCTACAGCAGGAGCGGAGAGATGACCCTTCCAATGAGCCTTGTGCTGGACAAGGAGCTGACCTTTAAGACGGTGTTCCGCTACCGCCATATTTATCCCATGGCAATTGAAGCCGTGGCAGCCGGAAAGGTGAACCTGAAAGGAATTGTGACGGAGGTGTTTGACCTTGATGACGTTCAGAAGGCCATGGATTTGAGCGTGAACAACAAGGCGGATATTGTGAAAGCGGTTATTAAAATTTAAGCGGATAGTAAATGTACGTTTAAAAAGCAGAGCGGGCAGCGCGTTTCGCAAGCCGGCTGATTGCAGTAAAATGCCGATGAACCTGTAAGAAGACTCATACAAGTTCATCGGCATTCTTATTTTTGTCTTTTAATATCAATTTTGGAGCGTAAAGCCTTCCACAAGCTGATTGAGAACCGCGGCCTGATTGGAAAGCTCCTCGCTGGTCGAGGCGCTTTCTTCGGCGGCAGCCGAGTTGGACTGCACAACCTCGGAAATCTGGCTGACGGCGAGATTGACCTGATTGATGGAAGTGGTCTGCCGTTCCACAGCCTCAGCCATCCTGTCCATTTGTTCCGTTACCTGTCCGGCAAGGGTGGCGACGGCGGTTACGGAAACGGTAACTTCTTTCACGGCTTCGCTGCCACTGCTCACAGCGCTGATGGAGCGCTGAATTAAATTCATGGTTGCCTTTGCGGCTTCGTCGGATTTGTGGGCAAGCTCCCGCACTTCGTTTGCCACAATGGCAAATCCTTTTCCGGCTTCGCCGGCTCTTGCAGCCTCCACAGAGGCGTTGAGGGCCAGAATATTGGTCTGGGCGGCAATGTCGTCGATGGTATCTATAATCTTCTTGATTTCGCCAGAGGTGGAAGTAATCAGCTCCATGGCTTCATTCAGTTCGTCGATGTGCTGGCGGCTTTCCTGAAGCTGTGCTCCGGCATTATTTACTGTGGTTTTGGTTTTCTCCGACAGGAGAGCGGTTTTTTTCGCATCCTCATCCATATCCGACAGGGTGCTGGAAAGCTCTACTACGGCGCTGGCCTGCTGTATGGAGCCCTGGGAAAGGGCCATGCCGGAGGAGGCGACCTCGGCGGAGCCCTCCGATACACGGGAGGTTGCCTGCGCAATACCGCTCATCGTCTGATTCAGCTTATCCGTGATAGTGGCAAGACTCGCCTGAAGGGCTTTGAAATCGCCGGGATAATGTTCCTTTACGCTTTCTGCGGTCAGGTTGCCGTCTGCAATACTGTTCAATATGCTGCCGATTTCATTCATCATGACCCTGAAACTTTCCACAAGATGAGCGGTGGAATCCGAAAGAATGCGGGTCTCGTCCTTCCCGCGGGCTTCCGGGACAGGGCTCTTTAAATCGCCTTCGGAAAGCGCATGAAGCCGCTTTGCGCAGCTGACAATGGGGGTTGTAATGGAGCGGCATACAAAAGCGGAAATTACGATTACGAGAATGCACAGCAGGGCACAGATAAGGAGCTGCACGTTATTTCCCACATATGCATAATGGAGAAATTCGTCCTCGCTTAATGTCACCGCAACGCTCCACCCATCCGTGCCGGGAATGGGAGCATATCCCTGGATATACGCCGCGTTGTCTTCAGCCGGGTAAGTATATCTTCCGATACCGCTTTCACCGGCAATCATTTTCTTTTCTATGGAGCCTAATTTCTGTATGTATTCGTCATCCGGGTTATCTGCCATCTCGCTGATGAGATTTTCCTGACTTTGAACCTCCTCGGTTTCAACGGCGGCGATAGTGGTTCCTTCTTTATCCAGAATATAGGCGTCCCCTTCCTCACCTATCTGTATTTCGGTTATGATAGACTGAAGAAGGTTGGTATCGCACTGGAAATAAACGACGCCCTGGACAGTGCCGTTTGAAATTACGGGCGCGGATACCACAAGATACATATCGTTTCCTTCGCTGTAGGGAGTGGACATATAGCTCTTTCCCTCAAGGGCCGCCTGAAAGAACGCCTCTCCGGAGATATCCGCATTGTGAAACGAGTCAAAACCGCCAGCGTCTGCCATGCCGCCGAAGCGCATATAGTAGGCGTCTACCTTTGACTGGAGAAAAGCCTGCTTTTCGGAGAGAGAAGCTTCCGGGTCGGTGAGAACCGGGGAGGAAGCAATTTCCGAGATGGTCAGAGTATAGGTGGATATCATATTCTGTGCGGCAAGAGCTGCAAGCTCCGTTGTTTCGGTCAGGGACTGTTCGATTGCCGATACCGTGGAGTTTCGTGAAATCATCGTGCTTAAAACCACGTTGACAAAAGCAACGCCCATTGTGGCGAGAATCACCATAACCATGATTTTCGTTTGAATTTTTTTCATGTTCGCTGCCGCAGAAGAAAGACTGCGGCGTCACCCTCCTTTTATATATAATTGTTCTCCAGTGTATTTTACATGGAATCCGGGAGGATTTCAACTACTATTCTTTTACCATAATGTCCAGAATTACCTTATTGGTGATGTTCATTCCGTCCCGGCTAAGGACGCCCACTTCCTCGATAGTGTTTTCAATGCCCTTTTTGATAATGCCCTCGCCGTGGACAAATTCCTTGCCGGCCAGCGCCATTTGAAATCCTAAAAGCCCGGCGTTTACCGCCATGGCAATTTTGGCGGCGCAGGAGGGCTTGGCGCCGTCGCAGATGGTTCCCGAAAGAATTGCCAGGCCGTTTACCACAGTATGCTCGATAATGCTTTCATTTTCGCCGTAAAGGAACGCCACGCCGGCCGCCGCGCTGCAGCCGGCGCAGATAGCCCCGCAGTAGGCGGAGAGGTAGCCGATGGACTGCTTGATGCGGACAGCGGTGAGATTGGCGAGAACCAGCGCCCGAAGGAGCTGTTCGTGGCTGGCGCCCAGTTCCTTCGCATACTCCACAATGGGCATGGTGACGGTAAGTCCCTGATTGCCGCTGCCGGAATTAATCACCGCCGGAAGCTCGCACCCGCTCATGCGCGCGTCGGAACCGGCCGCCGCCGCCGCCATTGCCCGCAGCTTTATGTCGGGAGCTTCCTTTCCCGATAAAAGAATTCTTCCGATTTCCGCGCCCCAGCCGCCGCTCATGCCTTCCGCAGACAGGGCGGTATTGCAGGCAATCTGATGCTCGATGGTTTCCGACACATCCGTGAGGGCGCAGTTTTGTGCATATTCCACAATTTTGGAGATTTCCAGCAGCTCTCCCTCCTGCACATTTCCGTCCTCCCCGGGGATTTCCTTTTCCAGAAGGACTTCGTCATTTCGTTTAATCAGCACGATATTCGTGTGGGTGTCAACGATACGCACCAGCGAGGAAAGATTTTCCGCCTCCATTGTAATCTGGATATCGAAGACCCGCTCCGATTCGGATAATTCCACTTTAATGGGACATTGCTTCCGGAAATGTCTGATTTTTTCCGCGGTATCTGTCGGCGCGCAGGAGAGAACCTCCAGCGCGCTGTCCTCCCTCCCCACAACAATCCCGGCGGCAATTGCGGTTTCAATACCCTTCATCCCTCCGGTGGCGGGAACCACCACGCTCTTTACATTTTTGACAATGCTGCCGCTGACCGCCGCAGTAACCTTTTCGGGGAGCCTGCCAAGGGTTTTCCTTCCCACGGCGGCGGCGTATGCCAGTGCGATGGGCTCCGTGCAGCCGGTGGCCGGAATCAGTTGTTCTTTCAGTATTTTTGTATAACAGGCATATTCTCTTGTGTCCATATTTTCTCCCTTTTCTCTGTTTTATCAAATTTCCTGCTTATCTAATTCTAAAATACACTGGATATAAATTTCAATGGCTTTTAAATATTCCCTGATGTTTAAGGATTCATTGGCCTGATGGTAATCCCCCCGCGGGTCGCCTTCATATTCCTTATAAATACTCTTGCCGGGCATGGACATTCCAAAAGCGATGGCGTTTTTCAGCTGCCTTGCATAGGAGCCGCCGCTCATGGTGTAGGCTCTCGTCTCAAGACCCGTAATTCTGTTGAAAGCGTCCGTAAGCGTGGTTACTGCCGGCGAATCCGGCTCATAATAGCTGGGTTTTGAATTTTTGACAACCTTCATGGAAAATCCATGAGCCCCGGCAAGGGCTTCAAGACTGTCAAGAAGCCGTGAGCCGTCGGAGAGGGCATTGCCGTCAAAAATCGGATAGCGGTAATTGGCACAGATATTGAGAGCGCCGTTTAAAATTTCTGCCCGGGTGGCAGTTCCTGTAAGGGCGCCCGACACTTCGTCGCTGCAGGCAATCCCGGCAGCCTTCCCGTAGCCGTCCGCACTGATTTTCATGAGAAAATCAAACCATTCCTCATCCCCGGACACCATTCCGTCCGCTTTTAAGTTTTCCAGCAGCAGAGGAATCGCATTTTTTCCGCGCTCCGGGGCAATGACATGGGCGGAAACTCCCTGTGCGGTAATTGTGGAAGTATTATTTTCATCCAGACGCAGGGTTATAGAAGCCGCATCGGGAATCGTGTTGGATGCGGTTCCGGCGGAAAATTCCAGAAGATAGTCCGGCAGCGCCCTTTCACTGGTAAAGCACACATCGATAATCCCTTTTTCTCCGTAGCACACGGGAAAGCCGCAGTCCGCAACCAGAGACAAATCAGGCTGCTCATAGCGGCCTGCAAAAAATTTCACATCGTCCATGGTGTTTTCCTCGCTGCAGCCCATGTAAAGCGCATATTCATAATGAAGCTTCGGGAAAAGCTCATTGATACAGCGAAAGGCGTGGAGTACGCCCACGGCGGCGCATTTGTTGTCCTGAACGCCCCTTCCGATTAAAAAACCGTCCTTTTCCGTCAGGGTAAAAGGCGGAAAAGACCAGTTATCCCCGGCCGGAACCACGTCAAGGTGGGACCAGATGCCTATGCGCCGGGGGGAAGCCGCAGGGCGGCAGGCATCAGAGCAAAAGTCCGGCGCAGAGTCCGCCGCAGGGCTGCAACAGGCAGGACGGTTAAAAAACACGCCTCCCACATGATAATGGTAGTTCTCAGTTTCAAAGCCGTACCCCCTTGCAGCCTTCAGCATACAGTCAAGCACCTCCCGGCAGGGCTGTCCATAGGGCGCCGTCCCGGAATCAGGATCGGAAATACCTGGAATTTCAACTGCCTTTTTTAAATCGGAAAGAATTTCTTCCTTATGAATATCAATCCACCTGGAAATTTTTAAAGAAATTTTAGATTCATCCATCACAGGCCTCCTTTTTTAAACATTATACAACAATTCTGCAAGGCTGAAACGCCACGCAGTATTTTGACCCGTCTATCATCTTATGCTATTATAGAAAAAAATCTTTATGATTAGGAGCAGATATTATGCAAAAACTGTCATATGATGATTTTAAGCTGGAATACCGCCGCTATAATATCCCGATTCACACCTCGGCCTTTGCCTTTATCGGCAATGTATGGGGACATGGAAAACAGGGAGAAATGGCAGCGCACTTTCACAATTGTATGGAAATCGGTTACTGCTATGAAGGGAGGGGCTTCGGCTTTATAGAGGATAAAAAAGTAGCCTATAAGCCGGGAGATATCTGCGTGATTGCACCCAATACCATCCATATGTTTGCCGCACAGGAGGGGATGGCAGGAAAGTGGGAATGGATAATGGCGGACACAGGGGCGGCCTTAAAGGGGACAAGATATGAGGAGCTGGGAAACGATAAGAGGCTTCTTATGGATAATCCGGCGGCCGACAATATTTTCCCGGAAAGCGAATATCCGTCTCTGATGCGGAAGGTGAAAATGATGCTCCACCTGTTTCACCAGAGCGAGGTGAGGGCCAATACCATTAAGGGGCTTCTGCTATCCTTTCTTGCGGAATATGCAGCCTGTCAGGAGGAAATATCCGATGAAACTCCCCGGCAGCCGGCGCAAAACAAAATGATACCTGTTCTTGTCTTTATTCAGGAGCATTATATGGAAAAAATCACAATTCAAATGCTGGCGGAAATCTGCGCCTTAAGCGAGGAGCAGTTTCGCCGTGTGTTTAAGCAGGTGACCCATACGCCGCCCCTTGAATATCTGAATCAATATCGAATCAAAGCCGCCTGCAAGCTGCTTTTAAGCACGGAAATGCCAATCAGCGAAGTGGCAGCACAGACAGGCTTTGTTACCGCGTCCACCTTTAACCGTCAGTTTGCCGCCGCAAAGGGAGTTTCTCCTCTTAAATGGAGACAGACGAGCGCGGAAAAAACAGAGGTTTCTCAGGTGGAGTCTTTAGAGGCCGGTCAGATGGCCGGAATCATTCTGTAGGCAATCAGTCATTGTACGAAGCATGTCAGCGCTTGATGCCAAATGACTGAAATTGCACAATTTTCATCTCCTTGTGGAAAGAATTATGTACAGTTTGGCTATATACTGAACCTATTCCATGAAACAAAAAAGGAGGTGCTTATCATAAACTCTTTCTTCAAAGAAGACAGATATGACTGCATGAAATATAACCGTACCGGCGAAAGCGGCCTTTTGCTGCCGGCCATGTCCTTTGGAATCTGGCACAGCTTCGGTTATGGAAGCAGTTACGAAAATGCCCGAAAGCTGATATGCGGATGCTTTGACATGGGAATTACGCATATCGATGCAGCCAATAACTACGGCCCGCCGGAGGGCTCGGCGGAGGAAACCCTTGGCCGTATTCTGAAACAGGACTTAAAGGGATATCGGGATGAGCTGATTATTTCAAGCAAAGCCGGTTACGTGATGAATAAAAGCCCCTACGGCGACGGAGGGAGCAAAAAGTATCTGGTATCGTCTTTAGACGCCAGCTTAAAGCGGATGAGGCTTGACTATGTAGATATTTTTTACCATCACCGCCCGGATACACAGACGCCCCTATGGGAAACCATGGACGCCCTTGCGGGAATCGTCCGTTCGGGAAAGGCACTGTACATAGGATTGTCGAATTACAGCCCGGACCAGTTAAAGGAAGCGTCCCTTATGCTGAAATCCATGGGGGTAAGGTGTCTGATTCATCAGCATCATTATTCCATGCTTTTCCGGGAGACGGAAAGCCTGATTCCCGTGATGGAAGAAGAAGGAATCGGCGGTATTGCATTCTGTCCGTTAGAGCAGGGAATACTGACCGGTAAGTACTTAAACGGAATCCCGGAGGATTCCCGGGCGGCCGGACACAGCCAGTTCTTAAATGCGGAGAGAATTACAAAAGAGCAGCTTGATAAAGTCCGCAGCTTAAATGAAATTGCAGGGGAGAGGGGACAATCCCTGGCACAGATGGCGCTTGTCTGGGCTCTGGAAAAAGGAAAGCTGACATCAGTGATTCTGGGCGCCAGCAGGCTTTCCCAGATTGAGGAAAATGTAAAGGCGCTTGAAAATTCCGGCTTTACAGAGGAAGAACTTACGAGGATTGAGGCAATTCTCAGATAAAAGGAGGATGAAAAAGATGAAAAGAAAGAAATTAGCAGCACTTGGCCTTGCAGTTTTGATGGCATTCAGCACGGCGGCCTGCGGCTCCGGTTCTGATTCCGGCAGTGCAAACAGCGACGCTGCGCCTGCGGAAGATACCGCGCAGGATACGGGCAGCAGCGATACTTCTGATGCGGCTCCTGCAGAAGCCACAGGAGAAAAGGTGAAGCTCCAGTTTTATTCATGGAGTGACGAGACGGCATATTTAGACCCGGCGGTTGAGGCGTACAACGCCCAGTCCGAGGTGGCGGAGGTTGAAGTTACTTATTTCCCGCCTACAGAATATGCGGAAAAGATTCTGGCAACCTTTGCCAGCGGTACGGAATTTGACGTGCTTTGCGTAAACGGCTTGAGCCCTTACGGGGAATACAAGTCAAAGGACACCATTCAGGACATTTCTTCTTATGTGGAAGCATCGGGACTTGACACCGGCGTTTACGGCGAGGTATTTAAGACCTCCAATGAGGACGGCCTTTACGGACTTCCCTACAGAGGCGCGGTATGGCTGATGTTTGCCAACGAAGCCCTCTTTGAAAAGGCAGGCGTTCCTTTCAGTCAGGAACAGCTCACCTGGGACGAATACCGTGATTTGGCGAAACAGCTTACAAAAGACGGAACCTACGGCGGTCTGGTAGGTATGGATAACTTTGTACTTCTGCAGCAGCTTGGCGGCAGTGTGATGGACGAGGATACCGCCAAAATCCGCCAGAGCCTTGAGCTGTGGAAAGCCCTTGAGGACGACGGCGGCCATGTTCCCTTTGCAGAAAAGCTGGAACTGAGCCAGAATGCAGGTTCCCTGTTTACATCCGCCCCGGCGGAATACGTGGCAACCTTCCAGAACGGTACATGGGGCGTTGCAAGCTACAACTCCAAGTATGAGACAGGCGAGATGCCCTTCCAGTACAGAGTAATGCCCATGCCGGTTCCCGAGGGTGCAGCAGATTACACCGCCCCCAGCTCCATCAACTACCTTTCCATCGCAAAGTCCTGCAAGCATCCGGCGGAGGCTTATGACTTTATCGAGTGGATGTGTACGGAGCCCGGCGCAACCATCATTGCCGAGCATGCAACCCTGCCGGCCTACAGCAACGCCGATATTGAAAAGATTTACCTTGACGCGGCAAAACAGCCGGACGACACCCTTGCAAAAATCGTGTTCTCCAAAAACAATGTTCCCGACGTTATTTACGACCCGAATTACTCTGCCGTAGAGACGATTCTGAAAGAGGAGCAGGAGCTTTACATGATTGGCGAGCAGGATATCGATACGACCATGAGCAATTTTGAATCGAGAAGGGCAGAGATACTGGGACAGTAATCTGAAAATCAGGTTTCATAAGTCTGCCGAAAACATGTTGACGAAAGTGGGGCTGCTTCGGCAGCCCCATTATTGAACTGAAAAAACAGCAGGCATCCGAAAGTGCACGGAAGGATTTAACGTTGCAGAAAGCGGTGATAAATCCTTCCGGACCAGGATGCGCCGATAGTTGCCTGCGGAACTTATAAATAGGAAAAGGTTTTTGTATGAAAAAAGAAAAAGCAAAGAAAAAGATGACAAAAATGGAACAGCGTGAGACTGTGGCCGGCTATCTGTTTCTGCTTCCGAATATCGTCGGCTTTCTTATTTTCACGCTTGTGCCGGTGGTATGGGGGCTGATGCTTTCCCTGATGGAATATGACGGGTTCAGTTCTCCGAAATTTGTGGGTATGCGCAATTTTACCACATTGTTTAAGGACCAGTATTTTTATACATCACTGAAAAACAATATCTACTACTCTGTGGTAAGCGTTATTTTTACCCTGCTGTTTGCGGTTATTCTGGCGGTTCTGCTGATGCAGAAGCTTCGCGGAAGCGAGATTTTCAAGACGATTTTCTTCTTCCCACAGCTTGCCTCAAGCGTGGCGGTAGGTATTATTTTCATGTGCCTGTTCCGCGGGCAGGGGCCTGTGAACGGCATTTTAGGCCAGCTTGGCGTGGAAAATGTACCCAAATGGCTGACCTCCACCTCATGGTCGATGACCACCGTCACCATTGTAGCCATCATAAAAAATGTGGGCTATTATATGATTCTGTTTCTGGCGGGCCTTTCCAACATTTCCGAAGATTTGTATGAGGCGGCGTCCCTTGACGGGGCGGGTGCATGGGCGAAGTTTATAAAAATTACCCTTCCTCTGCTCTCGCCAACCACCTTCCTGTGCACCGTCATGTGTATTATCAATTCCTTTAAGGTGTTTGACCTGGTAAACGTTATGACGGACGGCGGTCCGGGCACATCCTCAAACGTGCTTGTTTACCGCATTTATCAGGAGGCTTTCAGAAATTATAAGTTCGGTTATGCGTCGGCTTATGCAGTGATTCTGTTTTTGATGATTTTCGTGGTGACTTTAATACAGTTCCGGGGTCAGAAGAAATGGGTCAATTACTAAGGAGGGATGGAGAATATGAAAGGAAAAAGCAAGAAAATCTTAAAAGCTGCCGCAACCTATCTCATCTTTCTGATAGCTGCCTCTGTGACGGTGCTTCCGTTTTTATGGATGGCCTCCACTGCCTTTAAGTATGAGCAGGATGTGTTTAAATTCCCCATCGAGTGGATTCCGAAGCAAATCCGGTGGGAGAACTTCACGGATGTATTTACAAAAATTCCATATGTGAACTACTACTGGAATTCCATCAAGCTTTCCGTGACTATCACGGTGCTGACGCTGGTGACCAGTATTTTGGCGGGATACTCCTTTGCCAAGCTGCATTATAAGGGAAGGGACGCGCTGTTTCTTCTGTATCTTGCGACCCTGATGGTGCCCTGGCAGGTGATTATGATTCCCCAGTTTATCACGATTACAAGAATCGGTCTGGCGGACACGCACCTGTCTCTGATACTGACACAGAGCTTTACGCCCTTTGGAGTGTTCCTGATTCGGCAGAGCTTTATGGGGATTCCCGACGAGTACACTCAGGCGGCGAAAATAGACGGCTGCGGCCACTTAAAGACCTGTTTCCGGATTATCACGCCAATGGCAAAGCCCGGACTTTCCGCACTGGCAATCTTTACCTTTATGGGAACATGGAACGATTACCTTGCGCCCCTGATTTTTCTGACAGCAGATAAAAAGCGCACGCTGCAGCTGGGCCTTAAGTATTTCCAGGCGGAATTTCTGACCTCCTACGCCCTTTTGATGGCGGGGACGCTGATGGCGCTGGCGCCGGTGATTATCGTGTATGTGCTGGCGCAGAAGAATATTATTGAGGGAATGGCAAGCGCGGGAGGAATTAAGGGGTGAGGTTTCGGGCAGGCTTTACCTCTCTGTAGGGAAGATGGCGGATGGCATCCTTGTGGATGGTGCGGTGGGCGTTGCGCCACTGTCTGGGGCTGGCGTCAAGAAGCGCCTTAAAGGCCACATGGAAAGCGGAATAAGAGCAAAACCCCACGGAAAGGGCAATGTCAAGGATACTGTCCTCAGACTGCAGCATTTTGCCGCAGGCGGCTTCAATGCGCAGTCGGTTTACGTACTGGCCTATGGTCAGGCCTGTGTTTGTCTTAAATTCCCGCCGGAAATGACCTTCGCATAAACCGCATAAACCGGCCAGATGTTTACAGCCGGTTTCTTCCATATAGTGCCCGTTTAAATAATGCAGCGCCGGAAGAATGGCGGCTCTGGGCTGGTCGTAGGTCTGCCTGCTCACCTTCAGCGCGTCAAGCTCTGTAAAAAAGGCCAGAATAAGCCCGTTAATGCTGGCAGGAGAACCCTGCTTTGGGCTTTTTAACTCCTCTACAATGCACTGGAGAATCTGGTTGAGCAGCGGATATTCCCGGGAAGGGTACATAAAAGGGATTCCGCCGGGGAAACAGACGGCTTTGGCGGTAGATAAAAAGCCCGGAAAAACGCATTCCATGAGAAGCTGCGGGTCGAAATAAAAATAGTCGATTTCCGAGCTGTCGCAGGAGACGTCCGGCTGGGCAAAATGGCTGGCAAAAGGGGGCACCAGAAAAAAGCCGTCTGAAATCAGCGGTAAAATCTGCCCCTCTAAAAACACGGTTCCCGTCGGGTGATGACAGATACCGATTTCAATATAATTATGGAAGTGGGGCGTATTCAAAACCGCCGGATTTGTGCCGTGCTGAAGAAAGGTGATATAAGGCTTATCCGGGGAAAAATGATATTCCCTGTAAATCAGATGTCTGACCAAATTGTCCGCCTCCCGGCTGCCCAGGACTCTGCCGCATTTGCCGGCATGCCGCAGGGCGCCTCACTTTGTTCTAAATGCTGCAGAAGTATCCTCGTATTAAACGCAAATATATGTTATATTAAGTCTAGCATAAAGTAAAAAAGGAGTCAAACGAGATGAAACGCAAGGACAGGATTGGAATCCTGCAAAAGGAAATGGAAAGTCGCGGACTTTCCGCCGCTTTGATTTCAGGGGAAGTGAACAGGCATTACCTTACCTTTGCCGGAATCGGCGCGGGCGCGCTTCTGGTAACGGGAAATGACGCAGTGTTTTTTACCGATTCCAGATTCATAGACCATGCAAGGGAAAGCGTCCGGGGCTGCGAGGTGCGGTGCGCGGACCGGCCTGTGGAAGCTGCGGCAGAGTTGCTTTTACAGACAGGGATGAAAAGCTGCAGCCTGGAATACGATGTGATTTCCGTATCACAGTACCGGAAGCTGCAGAACATGCTGGCCGGTATTGAGCTTTGCCATACGCAGGGGCTGGACGGGATTCTGGCGGACATGCGGAAGGTGAAGGACGAATACGAGATCCGCTGCTTCCGGCAGGCGCAGCAAATCGGCGACGAGGCGTATACCCACATGCTGGAATTTATACGCTCCGGTATGATGGAGTCGGAAGTGAGAATGGAGCTGGGCGCCTATATGGTAAAAATCGGAAGCGAAAATTACGGGATGAATTTTATCACTTCCGCCGGAAAAAAGACGGCATATCCCCACGGGGGCCGCGGCGACGACAAAATCATGGAAGGAAGCTTTGTCATGATGGATTTCGGAGGCGCCATAGACGGCTACAGCGCGGATATGACAAGAACAGTGGCGGTGGGCTATGCAGACGAACAGATGCGTCAGGTTTATGATACAGTCAAAGCCGCGCAGGAGCTGGGGCTTTCCATGCTAAAGCCCGGCGTAACCGGACAGTCGGTCCACATGGCGGTTTTGGATTACATAGAGCGCAGCGGATATCCGGGCTGCTTTACCCACGGTCTGGGGCATAGCCTTGGCCTGGAAATCCATGAAAATCCCAGATGCAACCCATGGGACGAGAGCCCGTTAGAAGCCGGGGAAATGATGACGGTGGAGCCGGGGATTTATCTGGAAGGGAAGTTTGGCGTTCGGATTGAAGATATGGGAATTGTGACTGCCGACGGATTCGACAATTTTACAAAGAGTACTAAAGAACTGATAATTTTATAATTTTTAAGAAGGAGCGTAGTAAAATGAATAAAAAGGAACGACTGGAAGCTTTTTTTAACAATCAGGAGGTTGACCATGTGCCGGTAGGGCTCTGGAGACATTTTCCGCCGCAGCAGAGCCATGGACAGGCCTATATCGACGCGCAGATGAAGTTTTACAGGGATACTGACCAGGATTTTGTAAAGATTTCCTGCGACGGCTATTTCGGATTCCCCAATCCGGTGCTTGAGAATCTGGAAAAACCGGAAGATTTGTTCAATATAAAGCCTTTGGGGGGCGACCACCCTTTTATCGCGGAACAGGTACAGAGAGGGGCGGATATTGTAAAGGCCCTGGACGGAGAGAGCATGTGCTTTTACACTATGTTCTGTCCCCTCTCCTACTTAAGGCTTCAAATCGGCTGGGATAAAATGATGGAGTATATCAGAGAAAGCCCCGAGGCCGTAAAGTTTGCCTGCGACGTGATTGCGGAGGATGTAAAGGCGCTGGTAAAGGGGCTTCTTGAGGCGGGATGCGACGGTGTGTTTTATGCCGTACAGAATGCGGAAATCAACCGGTTCACGGTGGAGGAATATAATGAATGGGTAAGGCCCGGCGATAAGAAGGTTCTGGATTATGCCAATACCCTTGGCAGCCATAATATCCTGCACTGTTGCGGCTGGGAGGATGTGCGGAACCATCTCGAGGTCTGGGAGGACTACGAATCCGGGGCAGTAAACTGGGCGGCGTATATCGACCATCTGGATATCCCCCACGCAAAAGAGTTCTTCCGCCGTCCCGTGTGGGGAGGTTTCGACAATAAAGAAAAAGGCGTTCTCTACAAAGGGACAAAGGAGGAAATTCAGGAGGAAACGAAAAAACTGATTCAGCAGGGCGGCAAAATGGGCTTCATGCTGGGGCCGGACTGCAGCCTTCCCGGCGATATTGATATCCGGCATATTAAATGGGTGGTGGAAGCGTCGAGAAGTATCTGATAACATATTATCGGCAAAATGAGCGCCATTGCCGGGAGCGAAGGGCGGGCGCCAGCCTGTGAGCATATCATTACAAGAGAGGATATTGATGAATTATTGGTGCGGGAGCAGATATCATACTGCTTCCCGCACCGGGCGCCGTACCGGGAATTACCATGGAGTACGTGCCTGTTCCGTGGCAATCAGAGGCGTGCGGCACACATATCACAGGATTAGTTTGAACACAGCCGCCAAAATACAGACAGCAGCAATTAAAAATGATATGACAATTCGTAACAGGGAAAAACTATATAGTTTTTCGGGATTAAGCTTGTCATAACGTACTTTGACAGTCGAACCGACCTGAAAAGCCATAGGCACCTGCACGCGGTTTTCTGACTGGTAAGTTTTCCCGTCTACTGTATAGGAAACTTTTGCCCATTTTGAATTGCGGGCTTTTGCCGTTTCGGGATTTGGCATTTTAATTGAAATAATGGTTCCTGTTGTCTGCGCTGCCCTGTTTCGCTTTAAAAGAAATTGAATACAGTTTATAAGTCCAAAGCACAATGCCGCCGTGGCAATGGCATAAAGAAAAATGGTATCGCTGTTCATATTTTTTATTTCCTTTCTTTCAGGCCAGGTCTGCACTGCAGTAAAATCTCATTGACAGGAAAGCTGAAACGGCTAAAATCCCCAGGCTCAAGAGGGCAATGCCCCCATAGGCAGGAATTGGAGAAAGCAGGGAAAGAAAATCCGGATTTACGTTTTCCATTGTCATAAGCAGTGGAAGAATGAAAGGGGAAGCCATTATAACAACGAAAAAAGCCAGTTTTGTTTTCTCATACCCGAATTTGTATTGTACCGGTAAATATACGCCGATAAAAACAGAAGTTACAAAAAACATGAGTACAAATAACTTTATGTCGCATGTGCCTAATCCCGGAACAATGAAAGTTTCAATCCCATATATAACGCAGCAGACCGCGTAAGTTGTCATGCAGAAAAAATACTTAGATAAAACCATCATTCTGCGTGAATATGGCGCGGTACATAGAAGGGTTGCAGCTTTTGGGAACTGACATTCTTTCAGAGATACGTACTGCAGCAGCATAAACACACAAAAAATGGCAGACAGCATAAATCCTAAAACCCCGGTGTACTGCGGCGCGCGCCAAAGCATAAAGGGCGGTAAAATGACAGCGGCAGCCGTCATAATCAACACATATTTTTTTATAATGAGAGCGTCTTTTTTAATCAAATGAAGCAGCATCATTTCTCGTATCCTCCTATATTGGCAAGCATAATATCCTCTATGGTGGGACGTTCTGTAACAGCGTCCGGGAAAAAGGACTGAACCTCCGCTATTTGTTTTGTAATCCCCGTAAATCCAAACGCGGTTTCTGATATGCTCAGAAAGAGTCTGCGCGCGTCATCAGTCAGCGCTTTCACATCGCCTTTGACAATCCTGTAAGTGTCAAGCAGAAAGTCTTTCTCTTCCTGAAAAACTATGCGTCCGTTGTTAATCATAATGAGCATATCGGCAATTTTATCAAGGTCAGAGGTAATATGCGTTGAAAAGAAAACGCCTTTGCCGCCATTTTCCATGTAATCGGTTAAAACTTTCAATAGCTGGCTTCTTATCAAAGGGTCAAGCCCGCTGGTCGGTTCGTCCATAATTAAAAGCTCTGCATTATGGGAAAGGGCTAAGGCAAGCGCATATTTCATTTTCATGCCTTTGGAAAGGGTATTGATTTTTTGCCTGGGCTCAAGGGAAAACATATCCATATACCGCCTGAAATCCTGTTCAGACCATTTTGTATACGCCGATGAAATTATGCTTTTCATTTCAGCTAAAGAAAGCTCGTCATAAAAACAGCCGTCGTCAAAAACAATGCCGATACGGTCCTTAATCTGTTTTTCGTTCTTTTCCATTTCAAGGCCAAAAAAACAAATATTGCCGGACTGCTTTTTCGTCAGTCCTAAAAGCGTCCTCAGTGTGGTGGTTTTGCCGGCACCGTTAACTCCGATAAAACCTGTTATGCAGCCCTCCGGCAAAGAAAAAGCCACATCTGTTAAAGAGAAATCCCCATACGATTTGTTCAGGTTCTCTACGTTCAAAATATCGCTCATCTTAATCCTCCTCGTAAAGAATATCCATCATGGCATTAAGTTCTTCTTTACTTATTTTCAGTGATTTTGCTGTCTGTATCATGTCAAGCATTTTCTGTTCCACAAGCCGCCGTTTGGAATCCCGAAGCAGTTCAAGATTGCCGGCGGATATAAAAGTTCCTATCCCCACCTGGCTTGTAACAAAGCCTTCCTGTTCCAATTCCTCATAGACCCGCCGGATTGTTAAGACACTGACTTTCAAATCATTCGCAAAGGCGCGTATGGAGGGAAGCGCGTCCCCCGGGGCTAATTCTTCTTTCAGCACAGCGTCTTTAATCTGTTCCTTAATCTGTTGATACAGGGGGCTGTCAGAGGAATTTGATATAAGTATTTTCACAAAGTTCAGCTCTCCTTTCCTTAATGTGCTGTTTTGATATACACATTATAAACAACAAGCACTTAATTGTCAATAAACGGACATAAAAAAAGAGACCGCCATATACGCCGGTCTGCCGGCATAAGGCGAAGCCGTTGCTTTTCTGCCAGGCAGAAGTGGATGTTTTTAGTTTAGCGGGAACGGTATTCTGCCGAAGTACTCAAGCTGCTGCTTTCTGCGTTCAAAACGGTATCCCTTAATATTGATACCGTTTCCGATATTTCACGAACATCAATGCGGACAGGACCAGAGCCATAAGTTCCGCTGCCGGCGTAGCAAGCCATATACCATTTACCCCCAAAATTGCGGGCAGGATCAGCATGGTAATCAGCATGAATACAAAAGAACGAGAGAACGCGAGGATTGCGGAAACAATGCCGTTGGATAATGCGGTGAACATCCCGCTGGCAAAGATATTAAAGCCAATGAAGAACAGCGCCAGGGTGCAGATTCGATTTCCGGTGACTGCCAGATTATAAACCGGATTATCCGGTCGGGCAAAAATGGACACCAGGGGCTTTGTTGCGGCAAAGGACGCTGCCACTGTCACAAAGGAAATAACGGCAATTACTTTTAGGCTGGTGGAAACCAATTTCTTCAGCTTTTCGTGGTTCTTCTCACCGTAATAGTAGCTGAGCATGGGAGCGACACCATAGGAATACCCCGTGTAAAGGGAGCTTGCAAACATCAGAACATACATGATGATGGTCACAGCGGCAACGCCATCTTCACCGACATAATGGAGCATCGTCCAGTTGAACATCATTGTAATGATGCCTGTGACCAACGCAGTCGCCATTTCAGAGCATCCGTTTGTCGCCGCGCTTGCGAGAACTTTGAAGCGGAACGAGGGCTTTGTGAAGTGCAGAAGGCTCTTTTTGCGGCTGAACACAAACAGACCGACAACGGCGGTCACAGAGTAGCCCAGGCCCGTGGCAATGGCGGCGCCGCTGATCCCCATATCCAGGAGACCGATAAATACATAGTCAAGCACAATGTTCAACACGCCACCAGCCACGGAGCAGATCAGGGACAGGGTTGCTTTCTCAGAAGCAATCATGTAGAGGGTGAAGTTGTTCATCAGCAGAATTGGGATTGTAAAGAGAAGATAACGGCTGAGATAGGAGGTACAGTAGCCGGCAACTTCTGAGGACAACCCTATACCCCCAAAGATGGTTTCCATCAGGGAGTAACCGAGCATAGTCATGACCAGACCGACGGCCACGTTCACTAAAATCAGAAACGTAAAATCTTCTTTGGCCTCCTGGGGCTTTTGTTCTCCCATCTTTTTCATGATGACCGCGCTTCCGCCGGTTGCCAGCATAGTAGAGATTGCTGTCACTACCTGGATTACCGGGGCTGTCAGATTGATGGCGGACAGCGCGCTCGTACCAATCAGATTTGATACGAACAGGCCGTCAACCATGGTGTAAAAGGACATAAAGACAGACATTGCGATGGTAGGAACTGCGAATTTGAGGATATTCCTCAATGTGACCGGCTTATCATAGGTATTTTGGCTTTCCATCGTGCTTCTCCTTTATTCTCCATATGTTGCGGCAACTTCTCTGAAAAATGCTACCGATTTCTTTTCCTTGTCATCTTCTTCAAAACCGGAATCTGCCCCTGTTTTTACTACAATAATCTTTTTGGTTGGATTGCAGTAAATCCATTGACCGAATACCCCGATTCCTGTAAACTCATGCTCATTGCCCTCAGGTATCCACCATTGGTATCCATAACCAAGTTCTTCATAAGGTTTTCCGTCATGAGGTGCTTTCAAATATGTTTCATTTGTTGCAATGGAATCTTTGATCCACTTTTCAGGGAGAATCTGTTTTCCCTCAAATGCCCCATGATTCATATATAAACGAGCAAAACGCGCATAATCTCTTAATGCAATATGCAAGCCACCATTAGCAAGTTCTTTCCCGCCGCTTAGTGTCCAGTAAGCATCCTGTTCCACGCCAATTTCTGACCATATTTTATCGCTCATGTATTCACTAAGTGTGGAGCCTGTCGCATTTGCAACAACTTCTCCTAAAATATCTGTATTGATACTGGAATAAGTTCTGTTTGTGCCTGGTTCATGCACGAGGCCGAGGGCTGCAATGGATTTCATTTTATTTTTTCCAAACATACTTGGCACAGATATTTTGTTCATGTCTGCCACTTCGTCAAAGTTAATTCCTGACGCCATATGAAGGCAGTTTTTTATCGTAACTTTCTCTGTTTCGGTATTCTCAAATTCTGGAATATACTTTGCAACAGAATCGTCAACACTATCTATAAAGCCATCTTCAACCGCAAGTCCGACCAATGCCGAAACAAATGATTTACAAAGGGAATTTGAGGAAAAGCGGGTCTTTTCATCTGAACCTAAGTAATATTCTTCAAAGACAATTTTATCATCGCTGATAATGAGCAAACCAGATGTTTTGGTTTCTTCAAGAAAATCCGAAACGCATAAGGTCTCTCCCTGAAAGTGGAATGTGTCGATTAGCGGCTTTAAGTCATACTCAAAATCGGATATCTTTTCGCCTTTGGGTATGGTTGCCGTTGGCTGAATTTCATACATGGTTTGAAAACTGTGGGCAAGGTTTTCTTCCTGAAATGCCTTAATAGAACGATACAATACCATAATTGGTTCCCTGTAGACGAATCCTGTTATTATCATTCCTGCAAGGACAGCGGCCGCACCAACCATTACATATTTTTTCATAAATAATAACCTCCATTTTTCTTGCTTTTTCATTTGGCAAGATTTATAATAAACCGTACAGTAACTGTACAGTCAAGGAGTATTTTGAAAAATGGATAAAAAAAGTAAACTGCTCACAATCGGTCAATTTGCGGCCCTGCATGGCATCAATAAGAAAACTCTGATGTGGTACGATGAAATCGGCCTTTTTCATCCATCGTTTATCCATCCTGAAAATGGATATAGATATTATAGCTACTATCAGAGCGCCATTCTGGAAACAATCCTGTTGCTGCGGGAGTTAGATTTGCCGATTGATGAAATCCAGGCATTTATGAAAAACCGTTCCGCCGCCAACATGAAGCAGCTTTTGCAGGAGAAAATTGATGAGTTAGACCGTAACATGGCACATCTGAGAGCGGTTCGGAAAACGCTATTGTACCATCGCCAGAATATGCAGACATTATTGACGATGGACTTATCAGAAATCAGCATTGTGCAGAAGAAGGAGCGCACTTTAGTTACCGTAGACATCAATCAGGACACTACGTTTGATAAGCAGGTGGAAATGATTACTGCTGAAACGAAAAAATATCAGCTTCGCCGTTTGCATGACGCATCCTATGGGATGATGATTGCGGTAGATACTCTGCAAAAAGGAAACTTTGAGGATTATTCTAAACTTTTCATTGAAATTCCATTTCCCATAAAGAAAGATGGATTGCACATACAACCTGCCGGAGATTATGTGCGGGCATTTTATAGAGATGCGGCGGAAAGCCCTGTGCTTTGCTACCAAAGGATATTTGATTATGCTGAAGAACATGGTCTTGCATTATTGGGATTCTCTTATGAAGTTATTATCAATGAAAATGTAATCGACCGGATAGAGGATGCTCTTGTGCAGATTGAGATACCTGTGAAATCCAAATAGAGACTTTATCTACATGACAATTTTTATCAACCACGAGTATCCTTGACCGAAATCGCATATTCTCCCCTGACAATATTTTTGGAAATATCAATTCAAGACGGTTTTATAAACAGCGACAATGCAGGATTATAAAAATGGGCAATCCCATAGTATATACGCCCGGGAGCATAGAAGTTCAGCAGACCCGCATCAAAGAAGGGGAATTTTATGGAAGCTACTTTAATGAGTACCGATCCCTAAAGAACGGCAAAAAGGAGCTGGAAGAGAACAGGGCTGTGCAATGGCTCTTTTTTCATTTTCAGGCAATTCGTGAATTTCTTCATTTCTAAAATGTAACATTCTGATACCTTCCAAATACACATAAAACCGTTTCTTTTTATCCGGATAATTCCCGCGGGAAATAAAACCAATAAATTTGAAAAATGAAGATATTTTACAAGACGCAGGAAAAAATAAAAGGTAAAATGGCTTTTGACAAAATTCAAAAATTGAATTTCGGAGGTAATCCACATGAAAAAAGAAATAAGGACAGTGGTATATGATGATGAACTGAGGATGGAGGCATACCGCTTTGAGGGAATCGTGCAGCCCTTTCCAGGCCATTTCCATGAGCATTATGTCATCGGGTTTGTGGAGAGCGGGGAGCGGGTGCTTTCCTGCCGGGACAGGGAATATGCCATAAAGGAAGGAAGCATCGTGCTTTTCAATCCGGGTGACAGCCATGCCTGCGTACAGAGTGATGAAGGGACGTTTGATTACCGGGGCTTCAACATTTCAAAGGAGGTCATGCTCGATCTGGCGGAGGAAGTTACCGGGAAACGGGAGCTTCCGGGATTTTCAAAGAATGTTATCTGTGATGAGGAAACAGCCTGCCACCTGCGCCCGCTGCATGAGATGGTCATGAAAGGAACGGGGGAGTTTAAGAAAGAGGAGATCCTGCTGTTCCTGCTTTCATACCTCATCCAGAATTATGGGAAGCCATTTGAAAGCTGCATCCCGGAGTGCAGGCAGGAAATTGAAAAAGCCTGTGAATACATGACAGCGCATTTTACGGAGCGCATTTATTTAGACCAGATATGCCGCCATGCGGGACTTAGCAAATCAACGCTGCTGCGGGCCTTTACGAAAGAAAAAGGAGTCACGCCGTACCGATACCTTGAGACAATCCGCATCAATGAGGCAAAAAGGCTGTTATCGGAAGGGGTACCGCCCGTGGAAGCAGCCATAAGGACAGGATTTTCAGACCAGAGCCATTTTACAAATTACTTCAACCAGTTCATAGGGCTTGCGCCAGGTACTTACCGTGAAATATTCCCGGGAAAAGACGGGGATGGTGGGCGGCATGGGGAATAGGAGATCAGCCGGGCATCTGGCGGCGTTGTTCACCATTATCATATGGGGGACGACATTTATATCCACCAAAGTCCTGCTTACGGATTTTAAGCCGGTGGAAATCCTGTTCTTCCGTTTTGTCATGGGGTTTGTGGCACTGCTTTTTGTCTGCCCGCACCGTATGAAGGGAGTGGGCCGTAAGCAGGAAATGACTTTTGCGCTGGCGGGGCTGTGCGGGATATGCTTATATTACCTGCTGGAAAATATTGCGCTTACATATACGATGGCGTCCAACGTGGGAGTCATCATTTCGGTTGCGCCGTTTTTCACGGCGGTGTTGTCACGCCTGTTTCTGAAAGCGGAAGAAAAGCTAAGAGCGAATTTTTGCATAGGATTTGTGGTGGCGATGGCAGGTGTCGCGCTGATCAGCTTTAACGGCTCTAAACTGGAACTGAACCCGATGGGGGATGTGCTGGCAGTCCTTGCGGCTTTTGTGTGGGCGTGCTATTCCATACTGACAAAGAAGATCAGCAGCTTCGGCTACCCGGTCATACTCACCACGCGGCGGACATTCTTTTACGGCATCCTGTTCATGGTTCCGGCATTGTTCCTTTTCGATTTTGAAGTCAGGCTGGAACGGTTTGCGGATATGACGTATTTACTCAATATCCTGTATCTTGGGCTGGGGGCGTCCGCACTCTGCTTTGTTACATGGAATCTTGCGGTAAAGGCGCTTGGCGCGGTTAAGACCAGCGTCTACATTTACATGGTTCCTGTCATAACGGTTGTGACCTCCGTGTTAATACTGAAGGAGCCGGTGACATGGGTTTCCATTATGGGGACGGTTCTGGCGGTTGCGGGGCTTTTTCTTTCTGAATATAGCGGGAAAGGAAGTGGGGACAGTGAATGAGCCTGCGATAAGGACGGAGGAGCAGATTATAAGCCTGTTCTCTGACAGGGAAATGCGGGTCTGCCGGGTATAGGCATAGAGGACATCCTGCGGTTTTCGATGGCAAATGGAATCGTAAGGATACTGGCAGATATTCCGGGGAGGGAAAGACTGCCGGAGCAGTATGGGCGGCTGGGCTTTTGCAGGGCCTGTCTTTACCGCCGTTATCAGAAAAATCAGGAGGAGAAATCCTCCGGAAAAGAGGATTGAAAGATGGATTTACAGAATGAAAAATGTGTCATGGTGATTGACGAGAACCTGCCGCTTGGCATCATAGCGAACACGGCGGCAATCATGGGCATCACGCTGGGGAAGCAGATGCCGGAGGTCGTAGGCGCGGATGTGTATGACAGGACGGGCAACGGGCATTTGGGGATTATAGAGTTTCCGGACTTGACGGTGGTGGATTTCTCAGACCTTGCGCAGGGGTGCAAGACCTATGATGAGTTTACCACAAAGATGAAGGATGTTCCAGAAACAGAACTGAATTATTATGGAGTTGCCATCTGCGGTGCGAAAAAGAAGGTGAACAAGTTGACGGGAAGTATGGCGTTGCTGAGATAATCTGACGAAATAAAAACTGAAAACAAGATGAATGTATGGTAGCGCCAGTGGGGCCTTGTCGGGGGAATGGCTGGCACGTTCAGGGAGATGGAGTAACTGTATATCTGATGCATAGTTCTATATTGATGATTTGTTGTTTTCAAGGATAAATTGATTTAAAGAAATTTCCATGCTATACTGTCCTGCAAAAAGATAACTGAGGGAGGTGGGAAATATGCTCTGCCATTTGGTGATTGACCTAAACAAAGGACTCTGTGCAAAGTCTGATGACTGGACGAAATTTGTACAGAGGTAAAACTATCGTCCACATTGGATTTTGTACTTTTTATTCTGAAAAAATAAAGAATAGAATGGAGAAAATTCAATGGAAGAAAAATTATTTAAGAAATATATTATTTTGTGGTTAAGCCAGGGCGTATCAGGACTTGGAAGTTCCATGACCGGGTTTGCGCTCGTCTTGTGGGCGTATGGGCAGAACCATTCCGCAATGTCCGTTTCGCTGATGTCCTTTTGCAATTATGTGCCGTATGTATTTTTAAGCCTGTTTGTCGGCGGTTTTATAGACAGGCATAAGAAGAAAACAATCATGCTGGTTTCGGACAGCATTGCGGCGGCTGGTTCACTGGCAGTATTGGCATTACTGCTTGCGGGAAGTCTGGAAGTCTGGAATATCTATGCCATAAATGCGGTGGTCGGTATCACGAATGCTTTCCAGCAGCCTGCGTCCGCAGTGGCAACGGGAAGGCTTGTGCCAAAGGAGAAGATTTCAAATGTCAGTGGGATGAATTCTTTTTCCAATAATCTTATCGTGGTATTCAGCCCCATGCTGGCGGCTTTCCTGTTTGCGGCAGGCGGGCTCCCGCTTATCCTGCTGATAGACCTGGCGAGTTTTGCCTTTGCATTTTGCGTACTGCTGTTCTATATTACAATCCCGGAACAGGCGCAGGACAAAGCATACAGTTCACCCTTTGCCGGGATAGCGCAGGGGTTTGGCTTTCTGAAAAAAGAAAAGGGCATTTTTTTCATGATGCTGACAATGGCGCTGATTAATTTCTGCTCAAGGCTGACCTATGAGAATATTTTATCGCCAATGATCCTGGCAAGAAGTTCCGGGGACAGCGCTGCGCTTGGAATTGTAAATGCCTGCATGGGGGCAGGCGGGATTGCCGGGGGAATCCTTGTTTCCGTGAAAAAAGAGAGCCGTCACAAGACAGCGGCTATTTATGTTTCGGCGGCGCTGTCTTTTCTGTTTGGGGACTTGATGATGGCAGTTGGGAGAAATGCTTTCTGGTGGTCAGCTGCTGCGGCTGCTGCCAGCCTGCCCATTCCATTTATAATGGCAAACCAGAATACGATACTGTACCAGAAGATTCCCGCTGCCATGCAGGGGAGGGTGTTTGCTGTCAGGAATGCTATACAGTACAGCACGATTCCGGCTGGAATTATCCTCGGAGGCTGGCTGGCAGATTATGTGTTCGAGCCTTTTATGGTTTCCGGGAACAGGATGGCAGGGATGCTGGGGAGGATCGTAGGGGATAGTGCCGGAAGCGGTATGGCAGCAATGTTTTTATGCACCGGGATATGCGGCTTTACGGTGAGCATGATTTCCTGTTTCAACCGGGAAATAAGGAAATTAAACTGACCGGATAATACATAAGGGGCGGGTTATCCTGCTCCTTATGATACTTTTTGTGGGATGTATGCTCCTTTATGAATACGAAAATGTAACTCAGATACGAGGTGTAATGTATATGAAAATAATTGCTATTATAGAGGATGACCAGCATATTGGGGATATTCTGGAAAGGACGGGGCGTCCTGATAAGGGAATTACCTGGAAGGGTAGTGTGAAAGAAAGTAGAGGAAAAACATAAATGGACGCACTTGAATGAGCTGTCTAAGGCAGGCAACTTTTTGTAGTAAGGAGATTTGTCAGATTTTACGGCTGCATGAGCACATTGTACTAATGCAGGTTTGAGGCAGACTCCGGCACGTGTAATCCGAACAGACTTCTTCTTACCAGCAGATTCATTACTCCCTGGTGTTAAACCAGCCCGGCAACATAAACGTTTGGAACTTGAGAACTGAGACATATCAGTACCGATTTCGGAGATGATAGTGATTGCACTATCACGTTTGACACCCGGAATGGTACAGAGGAACTGGACGGCATCTTCTTTGGATTTGAGGCTCCTAAGAAGCTTAGATGCGATTTCTTCGTGGTCAATGGATGTACCCGATTGTTCAGGCAGATAGTCAATAATGGATGTGGATGACTTCCCAAAGATATCGGAAACAACAGAATCTAATGCAACATTACAAACAGTAAGGGCATTCTGATATCTATTCTTTTCACTTGAACGGCAGGAAACTAATTTATAGCGATACCTTGTGTATTCCCGCAGAATGCGGATTTTCTTACAGGGAACATAACTGCCTCTGACAAGACCAGGACGGAATAAATCTCCAATCCATTTAGAATCTTTGGTATCATCTTTGTTGCCTTTCACAGCCTTTACCCATTTGGGATTGGCAATGACAACATTGACATCATGGCAATCATTATTGAGAAGCCATTGACTGAACTGCCACACAATTAAACTAAGGCGCTTAAACAATTCTTAGTGTACGGATTCATGATGCCACTTATTTGTGCTTGAAAAGGCAGAACTTACACTGATTAATATGCTGTCTAAAACGAAGAAAGTTATTACAACTCCTCCTCCCGTGTTTTGTAGTGTAGCTTCTCGTAAACTATTTTACAGCACAGCGTAGAGAGTTGAAACACTTTCATTACTATTTGTGCCGCCAGCCGAAGGCGGCGGAATGGAGATTAATATGAAACAGAACATTATTTTATGCCTGGCGGCTTCGGCGGTAGTTATGCTGGTGTTTCCGTGGCTTGCGGTTACTTTCGTAAAAGCCGATGCAGGAATGGCGGTATGTTTTCTTCTGTTTTTTGCGGTCAATCCATTATACTCCGTGCTAATCGGAGCATATGCGGGAAAGGACATCCGACGCTTATGGAGCTTTCCGGTTATTTCGGCTGTGATGTTTCTCATAGGCACATGGATATTCTTTGACATGGGGGAAACAGCATTTATCCTGTATGCGGCAGCTTATCTTGCCCTGGGGATAGTGGCCATGCTGATTTCCATGCTTATCAGAAAGAAAACGCAGAAGTAACCTGACAAGGCAGGGCGGGTATCCCTGGATTTCCAGTGTATCGGGGAACCTTATAATAAAGTTGTTCAATGAGGTTAGAGTTGATGAAAAAAGCAGCGTTGATTTTAGGAATAATTTTTTTGGTTTTGACATTTGTAGGCGGTGGATATGTTCTTATAAATCATGGGCAAGTAAATGCCGGATATGCGGTTGTGCCGGGAATTTGGGCTATGATATGTTTTGGGTTTTACCGGAGCGGAGGAGGCTTGCCGTAGAAAGGAAAAGGCTTAAATGGATATAACAGGAATAACAAAAAGCCATCAGGCGGGCATCCAAAAGACGGGAAAGGCATCATCCAGGCTGTCTGACTCCCTCCGAGAGAAGATAACAGGATGCGGCTTGCTTTAGAAGGAACGGTATTCTGCCGAAGTAATAGGAAACAGCGGAAAGGAAGATATACGGATGTATGATGTGATAGTGATCGGGGCGGGGCCTGCGGGATGCACGGCTGCCAAGGCTTTAGCGGAAAAAGGCTATGAGGTTCTCCTGGTGGAAAAATTCAAAATGCCCAGGTACAAGTCCTGTTCGGGCGTGCTGATAAAGAAATCAATGAAGCTTGTAAAGAATTATTTCGGGGAGGCCGTGCCGGAGTCCGCCATGTGTACCCCGACAGATAACAGGGGCATGGTATTCACAAATGACGCAGGGAAGGAATACCGTTTCGAGCAGGAAGGGTTTAATGTATGGCGCAGCCATTTTGACGGGTGGCTTGCGGGGAAAGCAGAGGAGAACGGCGCAGAGGTCAGGGACGGCGTGGCGGCTCTTTCCTGCACGGAAAAGGACGGGCTTGTGGAAGTCAGCCTGTACGGGCAGAAGAATTATACAGAGGATGCGAGGTACGTCATTGACTGCGAGGGCGTTGTCGGTACATTAAAACGGCAAATTGCAGGGCAATATGCACGGCAATTTGCCGGGAAGATTACCGGGGAAGTTCCCGGATACATAACCACATACCAGACCTTTAACGAGGGCAGCATAGATTTAGACCCGCATTACTTCTATGCGTACCTGCAGCCGGAGCTTTCGGAATATGACGCATGGTTCAACGTGAAGGATGACCTGCTGGTGCTTGGGGTGTCCGTAAAGGATATGGATAAAATTGGTCATTATTATGAGAGCTTCATTGCCTATATGGAGGAAAAGCACCATTTGCGGATTGGCAGGCAGACGAAAGAGGAAAAGTGGCTGATGCCGCATATCCGTCCGGGATGCCGTGTGGACTACGGTGTGGGGCGAATCATTTTTGCGGGGGAAGTCGCCGGGTTCTTAAACCCGATGGGCGAGGGCATATCTGCCGGGATGGAGAGCGGGTACTGCGCCGCCAGTGCAGTCATGGAACATTTCGATAACCCGGAAACAGTCCGGGAGGCTTATCGGCAAAGCACGGAAAATCTGAAATCCTATATGCAGCGCCAGTGGAGCCTTGTCGGGGGAATGGCCGGCACGTTCAGCGAGATGGAATGATGTGAGGAAAGAAAAAAATATAAAAAATTTTAAATCTACACAATAGATTCAAATTCCCCTGCTATAATCAGAAGCCAGGAGGTGCGCTATGAGTAAGATTTTAATTGTTGAGGACGATTTATCTATACAGGCTTTGCTATATGATTTCATACAGGAGGCAGGGCATAGCGTTATACTGGCATCTGACGGGGTAGAGGCCCTTGCCAAATATTCCGGACAGGACTTTGATTTAATACTGCTTGATATTATGCTTCCCAAAATTGACGGTTTTGGTGTTTGTGAAGTTATCCGGCAAAAATCAGATGTGCCTATTATCATGCTTACGGCATTAGACGACGAGGGAAACCAGCTTAAAGGCTTGGACTTGCAAGCTGACGATTATATCACGAAGCCGTTTTCTATGCCTGTACTATTGCGGAAAATCGCCGCTGTCCTACGCCGATCATCAAAGCAGAATGATATTCCGCAGACTATGAGCTATAAGGATTTAACACTGGATTTAGAGGGGTACAAGGTTTATACAAAGGAAGAAAGCATTGATTTAACGCCCCGCGAGTTTGAAATACTGCGGGAACTACTGATACACAAGGGCAGAATTTTAACGCGGCAAAACCTGTTACAGACACTTTGGAAATATGAGTTTTTCGGAGAAGAACGGATTGTTGACACACACATAAAAAACTTACGGAAAAAACTTGGTGCTGCTGACTATATAGAAACGATTAGAGGGGTGGGATATAGAATTGATAAGGAAGATTAAAAGCCGATTGTCTGTTAAAGTTTTTTTGCTGACATTGTTATTGATAACGGTGTGTTGTTTTACAACATATAGTTTCATTTTACAGGCTGCCCCAAAAAACTATCAGTATGACATAGAAGATGTCGATTTGGAGCTTAGTTTTTTGCCGGATGAATTTTCGAGAACCGAAAAAGAATACGCTTATATGTTTCTTGAAGCTGAGTCTGACTGGATAGGGAAACAATACGAAAATGAATTTGAGCTGCATTTTTTTCAGTCTGACGGACAGGAAGTGAGCTTACATGATATTAACCAACTTGTCGGTGGACGGATTAAAGATTTTGAAAAAGTTGAAAAAACAAGACCCTACACCGCTTCATTTGCTGATAGCGATTCGATTTATACGTTATTGGTAACAAGGAATACTGCAAAACATACCCAGACAGAAGAAGCGATACAAGGGACGCTCCCAGTGCTTTGCCTTGTCGTATTGTCAGGTTCTATCATTTCAGCCTTTTTCTATTCATGGTATATGACTGCGCCTGTTAAGAAAGTGAGCAAACTTTCAAAGCAAATGGCAGATATGGATTTTAGCGGATTTTGTTCTGCCGGGCGCACTGATGAAATAGGCGTGCTATCTGACAGCCTAAATACACTCTCCCGGAAATTGGAGGTGGCTCTTTCAGAATTGCAGGAAGCCAATCAAAAGTTACAAGCTGATATTGATATGGAAAGGCGGATTGAAAAACAGCGGGTAGAATTTTTTGCAGCAGCTTCCCATGAATTAAAAACGCCTATCACCATTATCAAAGGACAGCTTCAAGGTATGCTCTATCAAGTGGGACGCTATAAAGACCGGGAAACATATCTTGCACAGTCTTTGGAAATTACGGACACTTTAGGGAAAATGGTACAGGAGCTTTTAACAATATCCCGATTAGATACTCCGGGTTATGCCTGCAAAAAAAGCAAGCTGAATCTTAGTAATCTGATAGTTGACTGCGTTACAGCGTTTGAAGATTTATTCATGCAAAAGGACTTGACGGCCACCCAATCCATATCCCCGGAGATTTATATTTTAGGCGATATACAGCTACTTCAAAAAGTATTGGATAATCTTTTGGGAAATGCGGCTGCGTATTCGGGAGCCGGAAATCAAGTATTGATAAAGTTATGGAAAGATACTGAAGCGCTCACCCTTACGATTGAGAATACAGGCGCACATATCCCCGACGAAGCTATTTCCAAACTGTTTGAACCATTTTACAGGGTAGACCAGTCAAGAAACAGGCAGACAGGCGGCACAGGGTTAGGATTGTATATTGTAAAAACAATCCTTGATTTGCATGGTGCAAAAATTGATATTGCTAATACGATTCAAGGCGTTATCGTTTCCGTACAGTTTTAGCATTTATATCTCAAAGTCGGCGGGCATTTAGTTTGCCGCTTTTTCTAACGCAAATTTGCGTTTCTCCACATAAAAAACATATTCAATTCAAAGTAGATTCAAGTCAGGACGGTATTCTTTAACTGTACCTGGAAAAGGTAACAAAGAACCGTTGTTCACAGAAAGGAGATTCTACTATGAAAAAATGTTTACCCATCATCTTTGCCGCCCTCTTAATGGTAAGTGCGCTGACAGGGTGCGCAAGCCAAACAGGTTTGGCTCAACGAAATTCTTCACCCGAACAAAACAATTCTACTGCACCGGGTGGCGAAACATCTATTAGCCAACCTGTAGCGTCAACAACCGGGGCTTCAAGCCCGACCATTTCCCCTAATACGTCTGCTGCATATGAAAAACTGATTGCATACAAGACCGAGGGCTACGGGCAGCAGAGCATAGCCGATTTTAACACAACACTTGCTTCAACGCCCGATGAATTGACAGAGTTCCTTGCCGCAGTAGCTGATGTAATAAGTACCATATCCCCCGATGACGAAAATTATGATTTCTTCACTACAACAATCAGTTTTTCGTCACAGGAATTATATGGTGAGAATATGGGAGAGGAATTTTTTATTTCTATGCCACTCTCCAAACTAAGCAGACCTTGCGACTATTTGGACGATGAGGGGGGAACGGTATATGATTTTACCTGTTTCGTTGATGCAACTGCCGTTTATTCTATCCAAGCCCCGAAATTTGTATCAGTGGCAGAACGAGATAAGGCGTTGCTTACATTCAAAGAAGAAATGCAAAATTACTTGAATGGTCTAAGTGAAGAAGAAATTGTGGGCGGCGATATTAAAAAAATGCTCATAGACAAGTCTGCTGAACTTGCAAATAGCTTGTCTACCGAAAATATGAAACTATCGCCTTGTGACATTTATATGATTGAAATCAACGGCGGAGCAGAAGAAGTCATTCAGTAATGGGTTCGGCTATGAAAAATCACAGGTATGCGATTCGAGAAAATGCTTATCAGGAATATTGGCAAGTACACAAAAGACAAACCGTGTTATTTTGCTCATGTGAGATAAAGAAGTAAAAGAAGTGTAAAAAATTTTGCCGTTCCCTGTCCGGCTGACTGCCGGACGGGTCGGGCTTTAGTCGGGCAATTCTACCTTGCCGACAAAAGAGTAATAGATTTCGATTTCCTGTCTGCGGAGCTTCCCCCGGCGTTTCCCGTCAAGGGCTTCCGATTCGTGGATTACGATTTTCTCCACAAACTCCCGTAACAGGGTAGGGGTGAGTTCCTCAAAGCTGGTGTACTTGCGGACTACTTTCATAAACTTCTCGGCGTTTGCCGTGGCTTCCAGCGTCCTTGAAAGCTCGCCCTGCAGAACGGCGGCACGCTCTTTCAGTTCCTTTTGCTCGGCTTCGTAGTCTGCCGAAAGTTCCGTGAAACGCTCGTCCGATATGCGCCCCGCCACGCTGTCCTCATACAGCCGCTTGAAGATAGCGGAGAGTTCCGCAATCCGCTTTTCTGCCGCTTCCAGCTCTTTCTTCTTTGCGGCGTTCCGGCGTTTGCTCCCGTCCTCGGTCTGCTCGGTCAACAGCTTCATAAACCGGGCTTCATGCTTGGCGGCGTAGCTGGTGACTTTCCGTAAATTCTCGGTCACTCCGGCGGTCAACAGGTCGGTGCGGATAAAGTGCGCCGTACAGTCTGCCGTGCGCTTCTTGTAGCTGCCGCAGATGTAGCAGTCCTGCCGCCGTTTGTCCGTCTGATACCTCTGCTGGTACATGACGCTGCCGCAGTCGGCACAAAAGAGTATGCCGGAGAACAAGCCCACTTCATCATAGCGGTTGGGGCGTTTGCGCTGCTTGCGTAGCTCCTGCACCCGTTCCCATGTGTCCCTGTCGATTATCTGCTCGTGGTGGTTCTCAAAGATTGCCTGTTTGTCCTCGCTGTTGTAGATAATCTTGCTGCATTTGTAGGATTGGGTGGTGGTCTTGAAGTTCACAAGGCAGCCCGTGTATTCCCGGTTTTCAAGGATATGCACCACGGTGTTCGCCGCCCACTTGCACTCGTAGCCGGGGTGGTAGCGGCGTGTGCTTCCCGTCCGGCGGTATTCCAGCGTTCCCGGCGTGGGGATTTCCTGCTCGGTAAGCATACGGGCTATCTTGGTCGGTCCATTCCCCGCAAGGCATAAGCTGTAAATCTGCCTTACTACCGGGGCGGCTTCCTCGTCAATGATGAAATTTTCGTCCTCGTCCATGAGGTAGCCGTACACGGGCTTGCTTGTGACGGGCTTCCCACTCATGCCTTTTGAGCGTTTTACCGCCCGGATTTTCTTGCTCGTATCCCTCACCAGCCATTCGTTAAAAATGTTACGCAAGGGCGCAAAATCATTCTCGCCCTGTGCGCTGTCAACGCCGTCATTGATTGCAATGAAGCGGACGCCGTTCTGTGGGAAAATCATTTCCGTGTACATTCCCACTTGAAGATAGTTTCGCCCTAACCTTGACATATCCTTTACGATAACCGTTCCCACAAGCCCCGCTTCAATGTCGGCAAGCATGGACTGGAAGCCGGGTCTTTGGAAATTTGCCCCGGAGAATCCGTCGTCCGTGTACCATTTGAGGTTGGAAAAGCCGTTCTGTTTTGCGTAGGCTTCCAGAATCCGCTTCTGGTTGCTTATGGAGTTGGATTCGCCTTGAAGCGTGTCCTCGTGCGACAATCTCGGATATAGGGCGGTAATCAGTTTTTGGGTGGTCTGTCTTGTCATGGTTTCCTCCATTTCCGACAGCCAGCCCCACTATTCCGTAGGTTTATTATACCATAGGGCGGGGCTTGCTGTACAGTCCTTTTTGCTACTTTATGTCGAAAAATATCACATTATTTTATTAAGGCTTATCGCATTACATAGCGTGTGCGGCTGTTCCTCCGGCTGCGCTTTCGGCTTCCAGCACTTTCATCATCTTGTCGGCGGCGGTGGCGGTCGTGCCTTGCTTGA
>QZDS01000070.1 GCA_009917455.1 bacterium 1xD8-48
GAATACACAGGTCCACATCATGGATGGGCATACATCATAAAAGGCTTTAAACTTTAAGCGATAATTTTTCTGCAGTTCCTAACAATGCCGTTTGGCGTAGGATGGATTATTATAATAACAAAAAAGTTGTTTCATGGAAAACTTTCAAAAATGGTGTTTATGAAGGAATAGTTTCTGGTAGTGAAAGTAATATGTATACAGTACATATAGACACAGAACATCCAGGAAAATCTTTTTGCAATTGTCCCTTTGCGGATGGCAGGCGTGTTGTGTGCAAGCATATGATAGCGCTGTATTTTACAGCAGAACCTAAAGTGTCAAAAGATTTCCTAAAGGAAGTGGAAATGTGGGAGGCTGAGGAGGAAGAACGAGAGCGCCAACATTATGAAGACATGAGAAAGTATGCAAAAAGTTTTTCTAAAATGGAACTTCAGGAGCAATTGCTTGATGAGATGGTGCAACTTGAGGAAAGAAGAAATTATTGGTAGCGGTTAAAGAAACCGGTAGAGAATTACGGTTCAATGTATGAGCCAGGAACGAAACTGTATATAATAAAATATGGCTATAGAAAGTATGCCAGAACATCAGACAATAGAATACAAAGAATCGTGGCATGATGAATTTTTAGAGTGGATCTGCGGATATGCAAATGCTTATGGCGGAACGCTTTATATTGGAAAAAATGATGATTGAGAGATTGTAGGACTCAGCGATAAAGATAGAAAAAAGCTATTGGAGTCTATTCCAAATAAGATTGCAGATACAATGGGCATTGTAGCGGATGTCAACCTGCTATATGAGAGAAAACTGCAATATATTGAAATTATTGTGGACAAGTACCCTTCCCTCATCAGTTATCATGGCAAATACTTTTACCGCTCTGGCAGCACTATGAGAACGATAACAGGAAAAGAACTGGATAAAGCTATCTGAAAATCACAGGGAAGAACATGGGACGGTATGCCGATACCCAAATTACAGGTGACGGATTTAAGGAGAGAGGCGGTTGAGCTATTTAAGGAAAAGGCTTTGAGAAGGCACAGGCTGACGGAGGAAGAAACAAGAGTTGATGATACCATACTGATGAAGAAGGGTATCTGATCAGAGCGGCAATGCTTGCCTTTTATAAAGATCCGGAGAAATGGGTTACAGGTTCTTATATCAAGATTGGTTATTTTGGCAATTCCGATTCCGATTTGAAATATCAGGATGAGGTGCATGGCTCCTTGATTGAACAGATTGATAAGACTGTTGATCTGGTTTACACGAAATATCTGAAGCCCTGATTTATTATGAAGGGATTCAGAGGATTGAGCAGTTTATGTTTCCTCAGGAAGCATTTCGTGAGATATTGCTGAATGCGGTGGTTCACAAGGATTATAGCGCCTGCAATCCAATTCAGATTAGCGTATATGAGGATAGAATATATATCTGGAATGATGGAGAGATGCTGTCTGAGTTGGACTCAACGGAGAAACTGTTTGAAAAGCACTCTTCCAAGCCGTATAATCCTAAGCTGGCAAATGTTTTCTTTAAGAGTGGTATGATAGAGGCATGGGGCAGAGGTTTTGACAAAATCAAGGCGGCTTGCGCAAAGTACGATGGACGTCTGCCGGAATACAATATCAGCGCATCTGGAATTATGGTGCTGTGTAAGGCGTGTGATAAGTATTTGGAATTGCTGAATGCTGAAGAAGATTTGTATCTTGGTCAAAGTGACCAAGATAATGACCAAGCTGTAATGATGAGAATTTGGAAAGAATTAACAAAGTACTTTTTGGATAATGGAAATCGGAAGTTATATACAGAAGAAAAAGAGAGAATAAAATTGGCAATAGATCAAGCAAATAATTTAAATGAACTGCTACAAGTAGCGTTTAATGTGCAGTGAATGACGTTTATTGCGAAGTATTTTGAGAGTACATAGGCGATAATAATTATTGAAGGAGACGATATATGGATTACACAGAAGGACTTAATCTATCAATTGCATATATAGAAGACAATCTGTTTGAAGAGATTGATTTTGAAAGAGCTGCCCGGATAGCCGGAATGTCTAAGTCAACTTATCAGCGTTTCTTTTTATTAATCGCGAATATGACGTTGGACGAGTATATTAGGAAACGTAAACTTCAATATGCGGTAAGAGAATTGATAGATACTGAATATAAAGTCATTGATATTGCTATGAAGTGCGGATATAATTCAGCAACAGCATTTTCGCGTGCCGTGCATAGTTTTACAGGGAATACACCAAGTAAAATTAGAAAAGAAGGCTCTTCTGTCTGTTTTCCTAAACTGAATTTCCGAATCCAAGTAAGAGAAGGAGAGATGGTTATGAATGAAACTGCTATTGTAAAAATTGAAGAGCATAGAAACGAAAAAGTTGTTTCTTTCACAGTTGATTGTGTTGATCCGGAAAATGAAGCATGGCGTCAGATGTCGGAATGGTGTAAAGAGAATGTGCCTGATCGTACTGCCAGAAGGTATGTAGGGGTGGCATCATCTGGTCATCATCCTAAAGGCGTGGAACATCAAAATGCATCTGAACATGTAAAGCATCCTTACAAAGCAATGATGTATCTCATAGGTGATGAGTGCAGCCGAGAAGAATTCTGTGGGTTGAAAGTTGAGGATGCTCCGTCAGGTTTGTTTCTTGTAAGTGATGTCACACTTAATCAGTTTGACGAAAATGAAAATATGGATATAGCACTTAGTCTAATAAAAGCTTCGGAGGCTTTTGTTGAATTTATGAAAAATACTGTAGGATATGAGTTTGATTGTCCGGCGGGCATCTTTTATGAAGAACATATTTTCCGGGAAAGATGGTTTCAAAATGGTGGAGTTCCAGATGGATTTCGTATGTGGGCGCCAATTATCAAAAAATAAGAAATGTCAAACAGTAATTGGATGATTACCGGATTTTATTTTAGCGATATAAAAGACATGGCGCTGGCACCATGTAAGTTAATGCAGATAAGGGAAATAGTAATGTGGCAGTTAGCAATATCAAGCGAATTGCCACATTTTTATAAAAAGAAACAGGTCGCAATCCTAAACGGGTACAGCGTGAAGTACGAAAACAGGTACAGAATACCGGAATAGGAACAAAATCGCAACAGGCTTTGAAATTACAGCAGGAGCAGTTGAAAACTGAACGCAAAAATGTTTGCCGGGAACAACGGGAGGCAGAAAGACAGCGGCAGTTTGAACTGAAACAGCAAAAAGGTTATGGGTATGCAGAAGCGTGGTGTAAAATTTGCGCCAACGCAACCGAATGTGATAGCCATATCAGAAAAGTTGAAACGGATCAAACGGATGTTCTTTTGGGGCGTTAATTACATGGTAGTCAAGGAGAAAATCTATGATACCCGTATGATACCTGTTTGCTCTGAAACTGTAAATAAGGCGTGAGTTCCTGTTGTTTCTAATTGTTTTCGGAAGCGTTATTCTCCGAGTAGTAACGGAACGCTTTTACGATATAATCAGAAGCCCCATCTCCATATTTGCTGTCAGTCATGCTTTTGATATAATCGTTTGAATATGTGTCGATAAGCATATTCATGCAGGATTTACTACAGGATATGGATACGTTAGTGCTGTTTTCCTGTATAAACGACCATATTTCCTGAACAATGGACTGAATTTTGAAAGAGGAAACATCTTCTGATAAATCGGCGGTTAGTCTGCCATACAGAATATCAGATTGTTTTCCAATTTCTTTCACTTCTTCCGTTAATTGTGTTTCCATGAGTTCAGAGAAATGCTCTAAATTATGCTTCATGGCTTCGGTGTATTTTTCAATACTGCCGAATTGCCTAATGGCGAGTTTGGCTACCTCGGATTCATCATCTTTAATTTTCTGAATAAACATATCAAAATTTCCAATATTTCCCCAATGCTTGATAACATCATCACCCGGTACAATGAGAAGCAGACCAGAAATGACCGGATAATTGATGATTATTATGAGAAAATCTGTTCCGGCAAACAGGAGAAGCCATTCCATGAAATTATTTTGCAGATAGGCAACAAGGACGATATGGGGGCAAAGACCGGGGACGGACAGCCTGCGGCAAAAATACTTGATGAATATATGCAGGAATTTCAGCGGCGGCTGTTACTATTTCAAAATATGGAAGCCAAAGCGTGAGGAAGAGGAGAAAAGCGAAAAACCGGAGGACTGAAAGGGGTACATATCCGGACAGAGAGTATGGGCAGGCATTGCCCTCCGGCAGAAAATACGCTATAATTTTCCATAGCAGAAAATAAGGAAGCACTGCCGCATACACTTCCGGGGTGCGGCAGTATGTAACAGAGGGATAGCGGATATGGGAAAAATCAACCGTGAGGATATGCTGGAGCTGACAAGGCGCATGACATTAAAGCGCAACTGCTTTGACAGGATTGCCGGGGCATATCTGGACGAAGAGGGATTTGTGGACGGGACTTTTAACAAGCATTTCCAGAAACTGTCACAGAAAGACCAGCAGACAAACCTCAATATTGCAAAGGTAATTCCTTTTTCCGATACAAACGTGCAGCTTAAGGAATATGCTTTCAGTAAGGAGGACAGGAGGCCGGGGAGTATCTGGCAGCTGTTTATGGCATTGAATGAGTGTGGGCTGAAAAATGACGCAATGCTGGACACTTTTTATGAGGAATTCGGGCAGAGATACCGGACGGGAAAAAGCTATGCTATTTACTTTTTCCATGGCAGTTATGACGTCCCGCTGAAAGCAAACGATAAGGAAAGCCTGTGGGAATCGGAAGAGGTCTACCGTTTCCTGGTTTGTGCGGTCTGCCCGGTAAGCGGCGATTATGAGCCGGGTGAGCCGGAATGCGGCTTTCTGTTCCCGGCGTTTAAGGACAGGAGCAGCGACACGGAGAGGATCAATGTTTTTGCGGCAGATGGAAATTTTGGGAAAGCCGGGGGAGTGAGGAAAATCCTGTTTTCCGGGGAATAGATATTTTGCTGAAAAACATGTTTTCAGTAGGGAAAGTTTGCGGGGGAACAGGGGAAAGATATAAATCGGGAGTTGAGGAGATAAAGAAGCTTGAGAAAAATCAGTTTATTTATCGCTATGAGCCTTGATGGATATATAAAGATTTCATAACTTATGTTATTACACATAATGATTGTGCTTCTTCTGAAAAAATCCGGTTTGTAAATATAAACCCTGTTGATCTGGTAAAAAAGCTGAAAGAAGAAAACGGAAAAAGCGTCTGGATATGTGGTGGCGCGCGAATATTGTGCAGCAGTTAGTGAACGAAAATTAAAGAGAAAGACTATGAGTTATTGGATAGGATTCGGAAGATTCGCAATTACTGGCGCCATCAGTGCGATATTGATTTTCATTATATAGAAGAGCCGCAAGCGCATGAAAAGACTTTTCAGGAGGTGGCTTTCAGGCTGCATGGGGGAACCAATGGAGGAACTGTTTGTATATGCATTGCTATATAGTGAGGGCTTTGATGTGTGGTCTTTATATGCAGATAAACTTGACAGGCTCTTTATGGAAGATATGGAAAATGAGACCTGTCTTACTCTGGAAGGAATGGCGCCCAAAGAGGCTGTTTTACATACCCTCTCTATTATGGAGGGGAGTAGCTTCGACACAGAATATTTCGGGAAGATATTGATGCGGTCACTCCTGCGGATATATGAAGATACGGATATTGCGGTTTTTGCAGGGAAGATGTATTCTCTGTGGAATAAACTGCCACGGGATACAGGGCGGAAGGAACCGTTTTTAACGTTATGTTATGCAGATGACTGTCTGTCCTGGCATGATGAGGAGCAGTGCAGGAAGCTATATGAAAAAGCAATGCGTTATTATGACCAGACAATAGATTTACGGAAGTGAATTGTTAGTAAAGTGGGTTTTGCCAAAACAAGAGGAATAAAAGCTGGTATGCAGGTGGTTCTTATAAAATGAATATGGTAAAATTTTATAAGAAACGAGGTAAAGCAATATGGAAAAGAAGATTTATATCACAGATGAAGAACGTGCAAAATGTCAAAAGGTGGCTGATGCGTTTGCAGAACTGTACGAAATGGCGGATATTGTAGTGCTTGATGTAGGCAGATATGGTTTTGTGATGCTCAAATATTATACGCCGCCGCATGGCTTTGAGGAAGATGCAACTTTTACGGACGGCAAGGCATTGTTTGAAGCATTATGGCAGGAATGGCTTGATATGAAGCTGTATCTTATCGCAAAAGGTACTCCATTGCTGGAAAAAGGGTATAAGGGTGTGTTTGAGAGCCTGACAAAAGAAAAACAGTCGGAACTTATCGGGCGAAAAGCCGTTTTCGCAAGAATGGCGGGAATAGGTCTGTAAAAAGATGTTTCTAACAAAGAAATAGATAGAGAGATGGATTCCGTAGGCGCAGGCATTGTGGGAATGTCGTATAACTGGCTGTGTTTATGGAACTGTGGGAAACCCTGTTTGCAGGATGTGGGAAAGCTGCTTTTGCTTTTTCACAGGCTGTGAATGGGGTTTTCCATAGTTTCATAGCCAGTTATGCACATTTCCATGATACAGGTCTTAAATACTTGAGATGATTCGCCTGACCGCATATAATTATATGGCAGAGATTAAAGGAAGGGTGAATGAAGATGTTAGAGTATATTTCTGCCCCAGAAGCGGCAAAGAAATGGGGCATTTCAGAAAGACGGGTGCAAAAGCTATGTGAGGAAAACCGCATACCAGGCGTGGCAAAGTTCAGCCGCTTGTGGCTGATTCCAAAGGACGCTGAAAAACCAACAGATGCCCGATTAAAAGCAGAAAGGAAGAAAAAACATGAATAAAGTTTTAATTATAGATGATGATAAAGAACTTTGCGCACTTATGAAAAAATGCGTAGAGCAGGAAAACTTTACTGCGGTTGTCGCAGGCGGCGGGATAGAAGGACTGCATATATTGGAGGAAACCAAAGATACCTGTTCACTTATTATTCTTGATATTATGATGCCCGACTTAGACGGTTTTCAAGTGTTGCAACAAGTACGGCAGACAAGTAATGTGCCTGTTCTTATGCTTACCGCAAAAAGCGGTGAGGAAGATAAGGTTTCCGGCTTAAGGATGGGGGCAGACGATTATCTGACAAAGCCATTTAGCATTAACGAGCTTATGGCACGTGTAAATTCTCTTATCCGGCGTTTTAATTGTTCAATACTGTTTCTGGCACAGAAACGGATTGTATGGTATTTCAGGGAATGACGATAGATAACCTTAACCGTCTTTTTTTGGTTAATGATATACAAGTGGAACTTACAGGAAAAGAATTTGATCTGCTTTCTTTCCTTGCAGCAAATAAAGGAAAAGTGTTTACAAAAAAGCAGATTTATACCCATGTATGGGAGGAAGAGTATGCTTTTGATGATAGTAATATCATGTCGTTTATCAGCAAATTACGGAAAAAAATCGAACCAGACCCAGAACACCCTTTTTATATTCTGACTGTTCGGGGCGTTGGTTACCGATTTAACAGGGCGGCATAACATGAACTTAAATTCATTTTTATTAATTGCTCTCTGTACAGCGCTTTTGGCTGTCCTGTTTTTTATTACGAAACTTAGGCGCGTAAGAGGACAATTATCTATTATTGAAGAAGCCCTTGAAGATATAAGGTCCGGTAATCCGAACCGACGGGTTTTGGCGAGAAAAAGCGATATGACAAAGCGTATTTGCTATGCAATCAATGAAATTGCGGTCAAGAACCAGTCACAGCTTATCCAACAAAAACAATCGGAGCAGGCATACAAGCGACTTATGACAAGCCTTTCCCATGATGTAAAGACACCATTAGCTTCATTGTTTGGCTACTTGGATGCCGTTGAAAATGGTCTTGTGGCTGGGGAAGAAAAAGAAGCCTATATCCATGTTTCAGTAGAAAAAGCGTGTCACTTAAAACATTTTGTGGAAGCACTATTTGAGTGGGTAAAACTAGACGCTAAAGAACAGGTTTTCATTTTGAGTTATGTGATTTTAACGAATTGACCCTCATTCCTATACCCGCATTCTTAATAATCTGTTTCAAAATGTGCTTATGCACAGTGGCGGCAATAAATTGACTTTGAAATTATTGGAGAATGAACAGCAAGTAGAAATTATCATTTCAGATAATGGAAAAGGTATTTCCTCCTCTGATATTCCGCACATTTTTGGGAGGATGTATCAATGTGACAGTTCACGTTCTGCCAGGGGCAATGGCTTGGGGCTATCTATTACGACAGAACTTGTAAATGCTCACAATGGGAAAATTAAAGCAGACAGCAATCCCGGAATGGGTGCAACATTTACGATACTATTTCCAAAAGCTCTGTAACAGCACAGGGCTTTTTGTATATTCATTGGAGGAAAACATGAAAAAAGCAAGGTTACGGCAAGGTTTTGGCAAGGTTAATGCTATATAATTAGGGAATAACTTCTCGGAATCTCAATGAATGAGATTCCAACCGAAAATTGACACCTGAATATCGTGCAGGAAAAG
>QZDS01000071.1 GCA_009917455.1 bacterium 1xD8-48
CGTTCTGCAGCAGGTTGTTTACAATGATGCCGATGTCATAGGCATCATACCTTTCCGATTCCGGGTAGGTATATTCTGACCGAAACCGTATGCCCTGCTTTTCCGCTGCCTTCTGCCTGTCGTTCACGATCACGTCAGTAACGGCATTCCCTGTCTTTATGGAAAGTTCAAAGGCATCCATGCTCTCATCCATTCTGGAGATGTACTGCCCCATGCCGCCATAGTCCCCGCTTTCAAGCAGCCCCTTGATATTGGTCAGATGGTTTTTCATCTCATGCTTCATCCGGCGGATGCCGTCATAGAACTGATCCACCTCCGCCATCCGCTCCTGTATGGCATGGACCTGCTGCTGTTCCACAAAATACCTTTCCTTTTCCTCCTGGAGCCCCACCATTTTCTGATAAGATATTATGGTCACCAGAATACCGGCATAAAACAGTACGGCGGCCACAGGCACGATCCCTATCAGCACTGGGTACTGCTCATAAAGCTGTATGGACAGCTCCCCCGTGGTCACGATCAGAATCCGGAATAAAATATTGACAAACAGGAGGCCCGTCACGGGCGTCAGCAGCAGATAGCACAATTCCCTTATGTGCAGTTCCATCAGACAGAAATTCAGGGCTGCATTCCGAAGTACCCGCTCTACTCCTTCCTCCCCTTTCACAAGATGCCTGCCCGTGTAGAAATTCACGCTTGCCACCGCCAGCGAACTCAGGTTCCTGATGCAGAAGAACACCACCCCCATGAACAGTGCGGTTTTCTTTTCCACCCCTAAATACTTTGCCGCCAGCGTCAGCAGGACTATTACGGAAGCCATGCAGACCAGCGCCCCCATACTGACTGCCATGTTAAAAAAATAGATGATGGAATAGGATGCAAACACAGCCAGCATCTTTATGATATCCGCCGGATGCCCCCTTTTCCGCCCCGCCATATACGGACAGAAAAATGCCGTCAGGCAGCAGGCATACAGAATGACCTCAATCCCCACCGCTGTATTTTGGAACAGCGTAAAACTTGCCTCACTCAATGACAGCCCTCCTATTTCATAAACCGCAGGTACGCTTTTACAAAATCTTCATACTTATATTTTGAGATCAGGAGCTTATCCCCATTTGTCAGCGTTACCTCTGTTTTGTTGTATTCATCCACATAGGACAGGTTGACCAGGTAGCCTTTGTGGACACGGCAGAACTGCCCCTGCAGTTCTTCTTCCAGATCACTCATTTTTGCATAATATTCCAAAATCCCGTCCTTCATATGGACGGCTATTTTATGGTTCTGGCTTTCCATGTAATAGATGTCGCTTAACGGTATTGTTTTTCCCGTATTCCCATACTGGACCATCAGCACCCTTTTCCCCTGCCCGGCCTGCTGCGCCGCCCTCCTAAAAATCTCGGCAAACCGCCCTTCGTCAATGGGTTTCAGCAGGTACTGGAAAGCCCCCACGTCAAAAGCATCATACACATATTTTTCATAGCCCGTGACAAATATGATGATAGGCTGTTTGATATCTTCCATGCCCCTGATCCGTTTTGCCATTTCCATACCATCCATTGATGAATCCGGGCCTTTCAGCTCAACGTCAAGAAACAGCAGGTCATGATCAGCCCCCGCTAAAAAATAATCCTCCGCCGTGGCATATTCAGTGACCTCACACTCCACTCCCTGTTTCCGAACCAGCGAGCAGATGTAGCTCCTTATATTTTTTTCATCATCACAGACCGCTATTTTGATTGCCTCCACCTCCTTCTTTCCTCACTTCGTGTATCGGAAAAATAAGAATATTTTTAACTCCGACAGCGTGAATAGACGATTTGACAGCGTAACTGGATTGACGCTTTTTATCCTTAATATCCCCTCTGTCGCCCTCAATATCCCCCGCAATGCGGCACAAACGCAAACCGCCGTGTAAGCATATTAACTGATTCCCCCGCTTTCCAAGCAATTTCCGTTATCAGGCCGCCCGGCCTGCCTGCGGAAAAAGCAGACCGCCGCATATGGCGGATGAAGGCCATAGTACGGCGGTTTGTCTTTTGTAAATTCTGTTATCCTAAAGATTTCAGGTTCCTGCGGTATTCCGCCATCTCATCCTCGCTTACCATATCCATAACGCGCTGCAGCTCACTTACCACAAAATCCCTTTCCTTCGGCAGACAGGCAGTGACCGGGTAAAAATTTGAACTTGAGTTGGCAAACAGGTGCGTCCGTATCTGTAAGTTCCGGATAAACACCTGCAGTTCCCGCAGACGCTCCTTCTCACCGGCAGGGGCAAAACTGCCCTCCCGCTCCATGCGATACAGCTCCGTATCCGGGAACAGCGTAAGGGAATCCACGGAAATAAAATATGGATTGAGCTGGCTGAACAGCCTGGCGCTGTTCACCGCATTCCAGTATCCCCTTCCTTTCCCCGCAAGCCCGGTCATGTAGACGAAATAATATTCTATCCCTGCCTCGTCCAGCTTCCGGCACTGCTCCAGTATGTCAGCCGACGTGTACCCTTTGCCCGCCAGGGCGAGCGTGCCATCGTCACCGCTCTCCGTCCCGATGGTCAGCCCGTTTATCCCCATCGCCCGGAGCTTCTTAAGCTGCCACACTTCCTTGTCCCTGATATCCCGGATGCTGGCAAACATGGCCATCGTCTGGCATTTGATGAGGTAATCCCGCACCGTCAGCGCACGGAGCTTTAAGTTCTCATAGCTCATGGCGAACGGGTTTGCCCCCGTCCAGAAGATGCGCCGCGCATAGGGCTGATAGCTTTTGATCTCCGCCAGGTCTTCCTCGAACTCCTCCATCGGTGACATTCGGAAACACTCGTCTTTGTAAAGGCTGCAGAAGCGGCATTTTTTATAGGTGCAGCCGGAAGTTGCCTGTATAATGACGGAATGCGCCTCATAGGGCGGCCTCCACGTCCTTCCCGTAAAATGCAAATCAGATCACCTCCTACAGATGGCGGACGCTCTTACGGTAACGCCGCAGTTCGTCCTCGCCCACATTCTTTATCACGCCATCAAGGAAAGCCAGCAGTTTCTCCTTATCTTCCGGCAAAACGCCATGCATCTGGAACGCATTGGAGGCTCCCAGCGCGGCAAACTCCGTGGGGATTTCCAGCCCTTCCACCAATGCCCTGATTTCCCTGTACTTTTCTGTCTCACTTTCCTCTTTCCAGTTCCCCTGCCGGATTTCCCCGTACAGCCTTGAATCCGGGTAGATGGTCAGCATGTTCGCGCCGACCAGGACAGGATGGAGCTGATTGCATACAGCGGCGGTGGCCCTTGCCCCGTCCTCCCCGCGCCCTGCGCCGGATATTCCCGTCAGATAGAAAAAGCTGTAACGGATGCCCGCCCTGTCCAGCCTGCCGCACTGCTCCAGAATGTCAGCCGAAAGATACCCTTTATCCATGAACCGCAGCGCCTCTTCATCCGCCGTTTCGATGCCGATTGTCAGCCCGTCATAACCGGCTCCGCGCAGAGCCGCCAGTTCCTCATCCGTTTTCAGCGTAACATCCGTTACCCTGGCAAAACTGCCAATGGTCTCCATCTCCGGGAAATATCTGTGTACCAGCCCCGCAATCTCCATCAGTCTGTCATATTTCAGCACGAAAGGGTTCGCCCCGGTCAGGAAAGTCCGGGTTACCTTCCTTCCCATAAATCGGCGGTACATTTTCTGTGCCTCTTTCAAGTCCGCTTCTATATCCTCCACCGGCGACATCCTGAACCGGAAAGGCAGGTCTGCGTAAAGCGTACAGAATTTGCATCTGTGGTGCGTACAGCCCGCGGTAACTTCCAATAACAGGGAAGATGCCTCATAGGGCGGCCTCCATATAGTTCCTGTATAGTGCATCATTCATTCCTCCTCGCGTCTTTCCTCTTTTGCACTAAATTACCTCTAAAATTCCATGGAATCAAGTACTGTCTTTTTTAGTCGGCAGTTCACTTTTTCGTACTATCTGCCAAAAATGACCGTATCTTGATTTTTTCCCACCGCCGGGATATACTCATGGGGAAAGAGGTGGAATGAAATGGCTGAGAACAAATTCAACAACGAGGAAACCATCGCCCGCTGCGTCCCTATGGGCAGGCTCCAGTCCGTGATTGGCGGCAAATGGAAAATCCTGATCCTATGGTATGTGTCTTTTTACAAAGTCCAGCGGTTCGGCGAACTGATGCGCCGCCTTGACGGCATCACGCAGTCCACGCTCACAAAGCAGCTCCGGGAACTGGAAAGTGACGGTTTCCTCCACCGGGAGATTTATAAGGAAATCCCGCCCAAAGTGGAATATTCTCTTACTGAATTCGGCGAGAGCTTCATTCCCGTCCTGCAGACCATGATGGCATGGAGCGAGACATACCTCTGCCCCGACTGGCAGAATCCGTATGAAAATGCTCATGTACGGTAAAGAAGCAAGCAACCGAAAACAAGAGATAAACCGCCAGCACCACACTATTCCGAACCAAAGACCAAAAGACAAGCATTATGGAAATGTCCATAGCCAGTTATACACATTTCCACGAATGCCGACTATGGCGTTACTCTAATTTATCTATTTTATATAATATTTAACGAAAAACATCAAAAATATAATGACAAGCATTCCATTATGTGATATAATATAAAAAACAAAATAAAGGAGTATCAATTATGGATAGGATAGAAAACATTAAAAAAGCAAGCTATCTCATTGGAAAAGTAGGAAAAGTATTTCAAATAGTATTTGGAATATTTACAGGAATGTTTTTGATTTCTCTTATCATACTGTTTGTACTGCGTAGTACACTCAATACGATGATTGTTGAATCTCAAACAAGTTTTGATTTTAGCAATATGGGGTATTGGACTAAAAAATTAGCAAGTGAAGGTAAGGTAGCGGAAGCCAGTATTGTGTTTTTAATATCAGGAATATTGTTTTCGTTAATTTTGACAATAATCATGCACTTTATTGTCAAAATATTCAAAAAAATTTGTAATGATTATTCGCCATTTTTACCCGAAATTGTAAAAGATATAAAAATTGTTTTGTTATTAACTACATTACTAATTTTAAAAAACAGTATCGGATTAGGCATTATTTCTGGTTTTACATTTTGGGGGATCATAGAACTTTATGAGTATGGGTGCGAATTACAAAATCAAGTAGACGAAACATTATAGGTGTGATAAATATGGCTATTATTTTAAGATTAGATAGAGTTATGGCAGATAGAAAAATTTCATTGAATGACTTAGCTGAACAAGTAGGAATTGCAAATGTAAACTTATCTAAAATAAAAACTGGAAAGGTAAGTGCTATTCGATTTTCTACATTAAATGCAATATGTGATGTATTGGATTGTCAACCGGGAGATATATTAGAATTTCAAAAAGACCAATCAAGTAACAAAACAAGTCAAGCTAATAAATAAGTATTATTTTGAGGTAGTAAATGAGAAGTGATAGTCTAAAATGTTATACTCCTCCGAATAATAAAAAGCAACACTCTTTATGTCGTTAGAAAAAATTTTCTATGATATGTTCATACGAATACAAAGAACATATCATGTATGTTTTCAATAACAGGAGGTGGAAATTGTCGCTAAAATAATCATACTCACGTTCAATGACGCAGAAGAAAAAGCAGTCGAGGAAGCCATAGCCGCCCTTGCCGATATGATACCACTGGAAGCCATACAGCCGCCACATTCCCCTATGCTGATTTTTCCGGGATTGGAAATCAGACCACACCAACGCCGGGTACTGAAAGGCGGTGCAGACATAAGCCTAACCCGTTTGGAATACGGCGCACTCTGCTACCTTGCCGCCAGTCCGGGGCGAGTATTCACAAAGGCACAGATTTTTGAAGCCGTATGGAGCATGGAAAGCGATAGCTGCCAGTCAAGCGTGACAAATGTGATTTACAACTTGCGGAAAAAGATAGAGCCGGACAGCCAAAACCCCACCTACATAAAAACCGTTTTAGGCATGGGCTACAAGTTTGCTTCTGGGGAATGACAACTGAATAACCGCCGCTATTAACGGCAACACAGAAGCAGGAAATCAAGAAAAGGTTTCCTGTTTTTTTGCGTCCAAAAGCGGGGGAAATTTTACGCCGCACTAAAAAATTTCAAAAGGTTTTTCAAAACATTGCCAAATTTTCATTTTTTCCCGTAGTAGGTAATAGAGGGGAAAACAAACGCCGGACAGTTTGGCGTTTTTTGTAACCGTTTGTATATTATTGCGAAAAGAAATTCCAACAAAAGATATAAAACCTTGCCTGTTTGCGTTTGCCGTGCGTAGTAAGGTATAGGGGGAAAATAACTGCCGCTTTGTCAGGCAGTTTTCTCTTTTATGTGGCGTAGAAAATGAAAAAATTTCTGAAAATGTCCGTCCATTTTGGCTTTTGCGGTTTTGTAGGTATTAGAGGGGGAAATGCCGCCTCAGAGTTGGCACAATCCCCGCCCGCCGAGGGTATCAGCGGAAAATCCACATAGAGGAAGCCGTTACTTTCTAAAAGCAAGATTCTACCACAGTACCAAATTTCGCTAATCGCTCAATTTTGTCCTGCGGGAATCTTGTTGGGGTTGCCACCCCAAGCCCGCCTTTTGCGGCTTGCGCCGCTTGAAAAAATCTACCCACGAAAGGAGGTTCACAGCCATGAAAAGATACAACACACCCCACCGCCACCGGGTAATCAAAACACGCTTGACCGAGGAAGAATACGCCGAGTTTTCCGAGCGTGTTTCCCTCTGCAAAATGAGCCAAGCCGAATTTATCCGACAAGCCCTTATCAAGTCAAGCATACGCCCGGTCATTACCGTTTCCCCGGTCAATGATGAATTACTCTCTGCCGTTGGGAAACTCACAGCCGAGTATGGAAAGATAGGCGGCAACTTGAACCAGATTGCCCGCTGTCTGAACGAATACGGCGCACCTTATAACGCCCTCTCCCAAGAGGTACGAGCCGCCACAGCGGAACTTGCCGCCTTGAAGTTTGAAGTCTTGCAGAAAGTAGGTGAAGCCGTTGGCAACGTTCAAACATATCAGCTCTAAAAATGCCGACTATGGAGCTGCCGAGCAGTACCTAACTTTTGAGCATGATGAATTTACCATGAAGCCCACATTGGACGGGAACGGGCGGCTTGTTCCCCGTGACGATTACCGCATAGCTTCCCTTAATTGTGACAGGGAAGATTTCGCCATAGCGTGTATGCGCTCCAATCTGAAATACGGCAAGAACCAAAAGCGGGAGGACGTAAAGAGCCACCATTACATTATCAGTTTTGACCCCCGTGACGCACAGGACAACGGCTTGACCGTAGACCGGGCGCAGGAGTTAGGCGAGCAGTTCTGTAAAGAGCATTTCCCCGGACACCAAGCCCTTGTATGCACCCACCCGGACGGGCATAACCACAGCGGCAACATTCATGTGCATATCGTCATAAACAGCTTGCGGATTGCGGAAGTGCCACTATTGCCATACATGGAAAGACCAGCCGACACAAGGGAGGGCTGCAAGCACCGCTGTACAGACGCAGCTATGGAATACTTCAAAGCGGAAGTCATGGAGATGTGCCACCGGGAAAACCTCTATCAGATTGACTTGCTGAACGGGAGCAAGAACCGAGTTACCGAGCGTGAGTATTGGGCGAAGCGGAAAGGACAAGCCGCACTGGATAAAGAGAACGCTTCCCTTGCCGCCGCAGATGACCCGCCCAAAGTCACAAAATTTGAAACCGACAAGGAGAAGCTACGGCGCACAATCCGCACCGCCCTGTCCTCTGCTGTTTCCTTTGAGGATTTTTCCGGGAAGTTGCTACAACAGGGCGTGACCGTCAAGGAGAGCCGGGGGAGATTATCGTATCTCACGCCGGACAGGACGAAGCCAATCACCGCCCGGAAATTAGGTGATGATTTTGACCGTGCCGCCATACTGGAAGCACTCACCATAAACGCACAGAACGCCGCCAGAGTCGCCGAAACACCCGCACCTAAACAGAAATACCCCCGGAGCATAAAAGACCGCTTACAGCGCAATAAAGCCACCGTAAACGCCCCGAAACAAGACAGCGTACAGCGCATGGTAGACATAGCCGCCAAGAAAGCCGAGGGCAAGGGGAAAGGCTATGAGAAATGGGCGACCTTGCACAATCTGAAGCAAATGGCGGCTACCGTTAGCGTTTACGAGGAATCCGGCTTTTCTTCCCCGGAAGAACTGGAAGCCGCCCTTGCCGCCGCCAGTGCCGGGCTGCATGAAGTGACCGGGAAACTGAAAGCCGTGGAAAGCACCTTGCGGGAGAAAAAGGACTTGCAGAAGCAGCTATTAGCGTACATCAAGACCAAGCCAGCCCGTGACGGGTTGCGGGCGCAGAAAACAGAGAAAGCCCGCAAGAGCTACCGGGAGCAGCACGAAAGCGAGTTTATCATTTCCGAATCTGCCGCCCGGTATTTCAAGGCACAGGGAA
>QZDS01000072.1 GCA_009917455.1 bacterium 1xD8-48
TGGATGCCGCTGATAGGATGGCGATAGGGGAAAAAATCGTACTATCAGGCAAAAGTATACTTTCACGCAAATGTGAATATCCATTAAGAATGACATAAATGGAGAAGAATGAGAAATACTGAAAAAAGGTGAGAAATTCCGAAAAATCAATATATTCAGAGAACTAACAGGATGAAATATGTCATTTTAATTGGACAATAAAAACAGAGTTAAAGCCAGAATGAAAACACTGGCTTTTTTCTATTTATAAAAATCTTAAAAAATTTGAATGCTGAAAGCCTGAATTAATCACATTTAAAAAGTTTATTAAAATTGATTTAATATTTGATAAAGCTATCAGCTTGCGGATTGCGGAACCAAAACAGGAAAATAGATATTTTAGTTCCGCAATCGAAAAAGCCCTAAAATCCAATAAAAAATGATAGGGGAGTATTTGATTGCGGAACCAATTTAGAAAACAGGTAAAATGAAAAATTTCCTTATTAAATGCTGTTTCACCAGTTCCGCAATCAGGAGTTTTTTACCCTTTAGATTATGCATAGAATATGAAATAGACTAAAATGGAGCTGCCTTTATGCATATTTAAAGAGAAGTTTAAACTTGTTAAAGAGTTATTTAAGCATTTTTTTATGTACAATTTCTAATCTCTTTTTATAGCGTTCTAATTTTGGTGGGCCATCAGGCCGTCCTGATGCAGCAACTTGGGTAAATACTAAAATTGCTTTTTCTAATACGTATTTTTCGGCGGTAAAATTTTTTTGTTTTCTGTAAAGAACACAAAGACGGTCATAAGGATGTGAGCCGTCAAAGTTTTCAGCTATGAGTTTCTCATATACTTTGATTGCTTTTTCATCCTTACCTGCTTTTTCGTATTTGATACCTTTCTGAACGTTAAAAAAATCTCTTTCTTCTTTGTCCATAAATACCTCCTAAAATGTTAAATATGTGTGGGCTCATGCAAGCATGTCCTGTGAATCATTTAATAAAGTGGGAAGGATAGGGGATGATGTTTCCTTTCTTTTCTTTTGTAATTGCTCATATTTGTAATTTATCATATGGGTAATTTCAGCCTTTCCATCTTCTGGAAGGGAGTTATACTTGCTAATTAAATCATCAGACAAAGAAAGAATTTTAGAAGAAGTGTGATTTCTTCCCATTAAATAATCTATAGAACAATCTAAATAGTCTGCTATTCGAGCTAGATTATCAGCACGTAACATAGAACCTCTTGATAGCATTGAAGAGATTGCATTTTTGCTTAAATCACATTTTTCTAGCATATCTTTTTGAGATAATTGCTTTTCTTTTAGTAATTGATTAATTCTTAACGCAATTTCAGTAGCGTCATACATTTTAAGCTCCTTTCATCCCACAATAAAAGGAAATAAAACAATAAATCCAACAAAAATATGATATTTATATTTACAATCCAATAAATGTGGGATATAATGTTACTGTAGTGAATATACTTAATGTTACCACAGTAACAAACAGAAAGGAAAGGGAAAAGTATGAGCATTGGTGAAAATATTAAGGCAAAAAGACAAGCACTCGGTATGACTCAGGAAAAACTTGCGGATGCAGTTGGACTGGGAAGGTCAATGGTAGCCCAGATTGAACGGGGGAGCAAAGTGCCAAACATGGTATTGGGGAGAGACCTTGCAAAAGTATTAGGATGCGGTATGGAAGAACTTCTGGGGGATAAATGAGATGTTTAAAAGCAGAATAAAGAAACTTGAAGAAAGGGTGGAGGCTTTGGAGAACGCACCAGTTCCATCACCAGTAAAAATTGAAGTTTCCTGTAAGAGCATTGGCGAGAATATTAAAAGCAGGAGAAAGAATGTTGGTATGAGCCAGAACGAGCTGGCCTCCGCCATAGGCGTTTCGGTTCCTATGGTTTGTCAGATTGAACGGGGAACAAAGTCGGTAACGTTACGTCTTGCCGCGGATATGGCAAAGGTGCTGCAGTGTGATGTGAATGATTTTCTGAGCGAAAAAGAGGAATGAGGCGGGCAAAACTGGAAGGCAGGGAACCGGGATGGAAAATAAAGAAGAAATAGTTATGAAGTTGAAAATATTGTTAAAGAGCATCAGGGCCGGAAGCGGCATTGCAGATTTGATTCTGCATCAGAATCAGGAAGCCATAACGATTTTATTCAGGAACGGGGCGGCAAGGGAAGTCAATATTGCAGCTGATTCAGGCTATGCAATTATCATGGATGTAATGAAAGCATTATAGAGCCGAAACAGGGGATTGCCCCCTGTCTGCCGGGGATGGCCTACCGGCACCGATGAGGCAGGCTGGAAAAGTGGAAGGCTGAATAAGCAGGGGAAAGGAGATGTATGGAATGACAGTAAATGAAAGGGTAGACCTTTTGATAACAATGCTTGGGTTAAGGCAGGAGCAGTTTTCAGAAGATGTAAAAGAGGATGACGGCTACATTTCTGAAATAGTTGAGGAAAAAAGGAATGTCACGGAAGAACTGACCGCAAAAATATCTGAAAGATATGGAATAAATGAAGAATGGCTCAGAAACGGCACAGGCAGGGTATTTAAGGGGAAGAGGCTTAATAATGGAAAAGAGTTATTTACAGACTACTATGGGGACATCGAGTGGGATTACAGGCTGGAAGCAAAGCAGTTAATGAAGGCATTAACTGTGCTGGATGTCATCCGGGAAGGGGAGCCGTTATTTATAAAGGATGCCCTTGCTATTCTGGATACGGCAAAGGACATCCTTCTGGCTTACAAGCCGGTTTAATTAAATACCCAGCTTGTCTTTGCTGCCGACCCTTACATAAGATTGGCGAAGATTATGGTAGGCTTTATCAGCCTCATGGTAGCGTTCAGAAATACGCTGCATAAATTCTTCCATAGGCAGCTGGCAGCCGCTTGTTTCGTAAGCGACAGCAGCAATGAAAATCTGTTCATCAGACATTGATTTTATTTTTTGTGGCATACAGTGTCTCCTTTCATAATTATTTAGTTCTGGTGGAACTATATGGACATTGTATCACAGAAAATAGAGATAAAACAGCCGAAACAGGGGAGAAATCCCCCTGTCTGCCGGGAATGGCCTACCGGCACCGATGAGGCAGGCCGGAAAGGAAAAGAGATGAAAAAGGAGGTTATTGAGTTTTTAAAGGATTTTGCTGCAGGGATATGCATATTCGGCCTTTTGGTTTCTTTGTACATATTGATGGCGGCGTTTGGATGAGCTACTAATTATGATGGTTAATGAGGATAGTGAATACCCCAAAAGGGTTGATGCGTGGAAAGAAGATATGGAAAAACATCCTGAGAAAAGAGAGGAAATAGCCAGAATGTTGAAAGAGGCTGAAGACAAACTGGCCTTTATTTAACGAAAGGGGCGTTTGGGATGGGGAAATGTAACCACGACTGCCTGAACTGCATTTACGATGACTGCATAAACGGTTCCACATACAGTGAAAAGAGCCTGTATAGGAACAGGTCAGAGCAGGCAAGGAAAAATAATATAGAATTCCAGAAGCGGAGATACCAGGAAGCAAAGAAAAATGGAATCTGTACAGCCTGCAAGAAAAAGAAAGCAGCATACGGGCTGAAATGTTATGAATGCTATATTAAGCAGAAAAGGTACAACAGGGCGCAGAGCAGCAGAATCAGGGAATTCTGGCAGGAAAACGGGCTTTGCTACCAGTGCGGCGGTGAGGTGGTGCCAGGGAAAAAGGTATGCCGGAGGCACTATGAGATTTTATTGAAAAATATTGTGCTGTGTCACGAAAATAGAAATACCAGAAAGGCGCAAAAGGAATTTAGCCGGATGGACTGGATTTTTCAAAAAGGAAAGGGCTAAATAGCCGAAACAGGGGGGACAGTTCCCTGTCTGCCGGAAATGGTCAACCGGCACTGATGAGGCAGACCGGAAGGGTGTGTGGGGACATGAAAAAAATTTAAAGGAAATGCTACAGCATGAAGCCGTGGCATAAGAATCAGGCAGGTATCAGGATGCCGGGCGTTCGTGGGTTGGTTACCTGGCAGAGGGGCAAGGTGTTTACCCTGACCGGAATACTTTGCCATATAGGTCGAAGCAGGGCGAATATCATTAATGCTGGAAACTATGCCTTCTAAAGCAGAAGTAACAAGACCTTTACCATTAGCCAAACCAGTAACATCAGCATATGCATCTGTAAGATTGTCTGCAGGGTTACTTGATTTGCTTAATTTAGTAGAAAAACCGGAAAAATCAATGGGAAAAGCACTTATTTTGAGATGATGCCGAAACAGGGGGACAACCCCCTGTCTGCCGGGGCTGGCCGCCCGGCACTGACGAGGCAGGCCGGAAAGGGGAAAGATGGAAAAAGGAACCAGACGCTGCCCTGATTCTCAGGGCGGCTTATTGGACAAAAAGGAAGCCGCCCACCTGGCACGGTTGAAGCGGCATCCAAACAAGAAACAAATTTACTGTACCACATTTTATATGTGCGGTAAAGAAGGAATGGTGAAAAAATGGAATATTTATCAGTGCCGGAATACGCAAAATTAAGGGGATGTTCGGAGCGGTATGTCAGGCAGATGATTTTTCAAAGCAAATTGCATGCAGTAGAAGATACCGTTTTAAAACGTGGCGGGTGCGGTGGCGTAACCTATAAGATACCGGTTGCGGCCATTGAGCCGAAGCTGGTTCGGAAGTACCAGCGCCAGCAGCGGAAGAAAAACGGCATCCCTGAGCCGAAGCCGGAAAAGAAGCTGATTGAAATCTCCATAGAGGAAATGACTGCCGCCGAACGGCAGGAGGCTGCCAGATGGAAAAGCATCCTTACCGAGTGGCAGGCTTACCGGGGAAAATGGGGCGATAAGAAAGCAAGGGATAATGAGTTTGTGGAGTACCTCAGCCAGAAATACCCTGAAATGAAGTTTTCCGTCCGCATCCTCCAGCGGCAGGCACAGGCCCTTAAGGAGCAGGGGGAGGCTGCCTTAATTGACAGGCGGGGGAAGCACGGGAACCATAAAAAGGCCATACCGGATGAGGTCTTTGATGTCTTTACAGGCTACTACCTTGATGAAAGCAGGAAAAGCGTCCAGAAGTGCATGAGCATGACGGAGACGTGGCTTAAGCATGAGGGGAAAGAGGGGCTCCTGCCGCTTGCCTCCCACCAGAGCTTTACAAGGGAAATCCTGCGGAGCATCCCGCCCGCCGCGGTTGTCTTCTGCCGGGAGGGGAAGAAGGCCTGCACCGACAAGATGCTGCCCTATATCCGGCGGACTTATGAGGATTTATACAGCAACGATATCTGGGTCTGCGACAACCATACCTTTGACGTGTTTGTGAACGACGGGGAGCATGAAAAGCCCATCCGGGTATACCTGACAGCTTTTCAGGACGTGCGGAGCCGGAAGTTTGTGGGATGGTACGTGACGCTTACCCCCAGCTCGTCGGCCACGCTGACGGCCCTTAGGCGGGGCATAGAGGAATACGGCATCCCGAAGCGGATATTGTCGGACAACGGGCGGGAGTTTTTAACCTTTGACATCGGGGGCCGGGGCTTCCGGAAGGCAAGGGCGGCAGGGGATGGACATGAAATCCCCACCATCCTTGACAACCTCGGAATCGAGTTCCGGACGGCCATGGTGAGAAATGCCAGGGCGAAGATAATCGAGCGGGCGTTTCTGGATGTAAAGAATGAGTTTTCAAAAATGTTCGATGGGTATACCGGGGGAACCATTGCGGAGAGGCCGGAACGGCTGAAAAAGACGGGGAAGGATGCAGGGAACTTTACGCTGCTGCCGGAATTTGTTGAATACGTGGATAAATATATCCGCGGGATATTCAACAAGCATAAGCACGGCGGCGTAGGGATGAACGGCAGGACGCCGGATGCGGTATATGCCGCCTGCCTGACGGAGCAGCGGGTGGCGACCCCGGAGCAGCTCAACCTGATGATGCTGCGCAACGCGCGGATGCAGAAGGTCACAAGGGACGGCATCCATCTGGACATGTACGGGCAGAAGCTCTATTTTAACAGCCATGAGCTTAATTTCTACCATATCGGCCAGAAGGTTTATTTCCGCTACGACCCCGACCATTTAGAGGAGGTCAGGGTGTATGACGAAAAGGACAGCTTTATCTGCACCGCACAGCAGACCAGCGCCCTTGGATATTTTGCGGATAAGGAAGAAGTGCAGAAGGCAGTACAGGAAAACCGGAAATACATGAAAGCGGTCAAAACGTGGAAGGAGCAGCACGTGAAGCAGGCCCATAACGAGCTGGAGCTGATGATATGGCAGGCAGAGCAGAACATGGAGTCAGACACGGTGCGGCCAAACCCGAAGATAGTGCGGATTGTGACGGCGGACGAGGAGACGGAAAGGTCGCTGGCAAGGGCAGCCGGGGAGGCTGGCGACACGATTGATTATACCAGCGCCCTCGAGCGGCTCCGGGCTGCAAGGGAAGAATAGACAGGCAGGAGGGAAAACAATGGAAGGGAAACAGGAGCTTACATATAAAAACGCGATTGTTTTATTGAAAGAATATATACAAAGCACAGGGAAAAAACAGACGGACGTGGCGGCGGAGCTTGGGGTGTCCGGGGCGCTGGTAAGCAGCTTTCTGGCCGGAACCTATAAGACCCCGCACACCATGGTTCCCAAGGTGGAGGAGCTGGTCAGGCTCAATGAGAAAAAGAAGGTCACGCCGAAGGAGCCGGACTTTGCGGAGACTTCCGTCTCCCGGACAGTGTTCAATGCGGTTTCCTACGCGCACCTTAGGGGGACGGTGTCGGTGGTATACGGTGACGCCGGTGTAGGCAAGACCTGCGCCATCCGGGAGTATTTAAAAAAGAACAGCCTTGCCCTTGCCATCACGATAGCCCCTACCTATGCAAGCATTACTGGGGTGAATGAGCTCCTTGCGGAGCAGCTGGGTGTCCGGGAGCGGGTGGCCCGCAGGCTTACAAGGGAAATCGTGTCAAAATTAAAAGGGAGCGGGCGGGTGCTTATCGTGGACGAGGCCCAGCACCTGACCGTGCGGGCCCTGAACCACCTGCGGTGCATTTCCGACGAAAGCGGCGTGGGGATTGCCCTTATCGGGAACGAGGAGGTTTACAGCAAGATGCGGGGCAGCGGGCAGGCGGATTTCGCGCAGCTGTTTTCCCGCATCGGGATGCGCAAGCAGGTGCTGGCAGGCAGGCTCACGGCGGAAGACGTTGCCAGCGTGTTTGGGGGGTACGGTCTGGAGCAGGCGGCGCTGGACATGCTCACGGCGGTCGCCAGAACCAACTACGGGCTGCGTGGGGCGGTAAATGTTTTTATCAATGCCGCGGCGGTTTTCGGGAAGGTGGACAGGCAGGGGATTGTAAAAGTCATGAAGGACATGAATATCGGATAAAAGCGGAGGGGGATGCCCCCGCCGTTTAATGCAGCTCCACGTCCGGGGTGGAACGGTCACAAGCCCGTGTAAATGCAGAGTGGACGGAGGTTAAAATGAAGGGAAACGGCCTGACGGGAAGGATGCTGTACTGGATTTTTCCGGGACAATATAAGCAATGCCGGTGCTGCTGCCTTTTCTGCAGGTGGTATATACCCTGCAGGGAAGAAGTGGAGGGGCCGGGACAGGTACATTGTAAAGAAAAAACACTGCAGGATGTCAGGCGGGATGTCTATACACTGTTTCTGCAAGCTGAAAAAAAGTATTATGAGTCAGGTCAGGGAGAGCAAAAGATGAAATGGGTAGTCAGCAAGGCGAGAAGCCTTTTGCCGCCATGGCTCCAGCTTGTAATGACAGAAGATGTATTTATAAAGCTGATTCAGATATGGTTTGACGGAATAAAGGATTTACTGGATGACGGGAAGATTAACAACAATATCAAAGCATAGCAGGAGGAATGCAGTATGTGGGAAAAAGTTTGGAAAGGAATTGATGTATCTGATAATCAGGGAGTCATTAAATGGGATAAGGTCAAAGCTGCCGGATGCCAGTTTGCGATATTGCGGAGTGTCAGACGTTCCGGCAAAGCCGATTATCAGTTTGAAGCAAATGTAAAGGGATGCCGGGTGCAGAACATTCCGATAAGCGTATATAAATATACATATGCGGTAACGGAAGAAATGGCGGCCAATGAAGCCAGACAAGTTGTGGAGTTACTCCAGAAATATGGATTGAAATGCAAGGTCTGGTGGGATGTGGAAGACAGGGACACATTGTTTGGCCTTGGAAAAGCAAAACTGACAGCATGTATTAAAGCCTCTGAAAAGGTAATTACAGAGGCCGGGTATGAGTTCGGAATCTATACAGGAATGTATATTGTCATCGGTAAAGATGTGTACGGTTCTTCCATATTTCGCCGGTGAACAGGGGTGCTCACAGAAGCAGC
>QZDS01000073.1 GCA_009917455.1 bacterium 1xD8-48
TAGTATACGCTATAAATTTATAGTATGTGTTGCCTGAAGCAAGCTAAAACAGCTTGTTCAGCAGACACTAATTATACAAAGGCAGAATTGTCAGAAATTGCGAATAAGCAGAATTTTATCCGGGATACCCTGGAAAAAGTAGTGCGTTTAAGTGAAGTCCTGGATTATATCAACAGTAATCCCATTATGAAAGGCTGCCTTGCATTGAAAGGGGGAACAGCCATCAACCTGACAGTCTTCCATCTTCCCAGGCTATCGGTTGATATTGATCTGGATTATTGTTCAGAAGGAAACCGGGAGGAGATGCTGGAGCAAAGGCAGAAGATTTCAGAGGACCTGAAAAAATTTATGCAGACGCAGGGGTATAGCCTGAATCCGCAAAGCAGAAGCCGCCATAGCCTGGATTCTTTTGTGCTCACTTATATAAATCTGGGAGGGATGAGGGATAATATTAAAGTAGAAATAAATTATTCGCTAAGGAGCCATTTGTTTGAGCTGGAAGACAAACCTGTTCTATCGGATGTGATCCATATGGAACATTTGATCACCGTGCTTTCGCCTGTTGAACTTTTTGCGGCGAAGATCAATGCGTTACTCAGCCGGGCAGCAGCGAGGGATCTCTATGATACATATAACATGATCGATATAGGGCTGTTTTCTAAAGATGAATATGAGATGCTGAGAAAATCGGTGGTGTTTTATACGGCCATATCACAGGAAGAGATTCCGGAAAGATATGATGTGAGTGTGATCGACCGGATCAGCATCCGAAAAATAAGGACGGATCTCCTTCCTGTCATTCAAAAGGGAGAGTTTATAGAACTGGAAAAAATAAAGAACCGTGTAAAGGAATTTTTATCGGGGTTAATGGTTCTTACAGCAGATGAACAGGATTTTTTGAGAAAATTCAGGGATAAGGAATATTGCCCGGAACTGCTTTATGATAATGAACAGGTCATCAAACGGATTAGTAATCATCCAATGGCATTGTGGAAGATACAGGAGCATTAAAACATTTATTTTATGAAATGCACAAAAGACATAGATAGGAGGAAATGGTTATGTGGAATGATATTGAAACCACTGTAGATTATCTGCATTTTTCCGTTGTAGCTGACACGGTGGCAGAGCTGATTATTGAATCTAACGGAAATCCCATTTCTATAGGAGTATCAGGAAATTGGGGAGCAGGAAAATCATCAATGGTCAAGATGATTGGAGAAGCTTTAAAAAAGAATGATAGTGAAAAAGCAGAAAAGGAGAAAAATTACGTTTTTTTGGAGTTTAATGCATGGTTATATCAAGGATATGATGATGCAAGAACTGCTCTTCTGCAAGTTGTTGCTGATAAATTGAATGATGAAGTAAAAAAGAGAAGCTCACTCAAAGATACTGTAGTAGAAAAGACCAAGAATTTTGCAAAACGTATAAACTGGCTGCAACTTACAAAACTACTTGTACCTTTGACTGTAGGTTTTATTCCTGGAGCAGCCCCTGCTGGTGCAATAGCGTCTTTGATTGGATCAGTAACAAATTCCTTAAAAAATAGGGATAATGCCGAAGAAAACAGCAATTCGATAAATAGTGCAATTGAAACAATCTTACCGGAATTTGAGGGTATAATAAAAGAGGAATCTTCAAAGTCTATGCCACAGCAGATTGAACAGGTTAGAAAAGATTTTGAAGATATACTTAAAGAACTGAATATTACTCTAGTAGTGTTGGTTGATGACTTAGATCGTTGCTTACCATCAACAGCGATTTCTACACTTGAGGCAATGCGATTATTGCTTTTTGTTCCTAGAACAGCGTTTATAATTGCTGCAGATGAGCAAATGATTCGTAACGGAGTAAGAGCACACTTTAGTAATGTGGAGTTAACAGACGGACTTGTAACAAGTTATTTTGATAAGCTTATTCAAATCCCTTTGACAGTACCACGTCTTGGTATTCCGGAAATTAAAGTATACATAGTATTGCTTTTCGCAGAATTGGCGGTTAAAAAAAGCAAAATTTCAGAGGAGACATTAAGCGAGGTAAGAAAGAAACTGGGGGCATTACTTGGAAATGCGTGGCAAGGAGGAGTATCGAAATCTAAAATTGAAGGTGTATTTGATAAGGATTCCTTAAAAATTATGCAAAGTAACATTGATACCGCTGAACAGCTAGCAGGTATACTTGTAACAGCAGATAACATTAAAGGAAATCCCCGACTTATCAAAAGATTTTTAAATGCATTGGAAATTCGAGAAAAAGTTGCAAAATTAAACGGCATTACTTTGGACTCAAATTATCTTGTTAAAATGTTGTTATTTGAACGATGTGCATCTGGTGGAGCTTTTGATTTTTTACTAAAAAAATCTGCAGAATCACAAGATGGAATACTGGAGTTTTTATGTGAAATAGAGAAAGATTTAGAAGACGGAAAAGAATATGTTCCGCCAGATGTAACGTGGAAATCGGAATTCGTAGAAAACTGGTTGAAATTACCGCCACGATTTAGTGATATTGATATTAGGCCACTACTTTATTTGAGCCGTGATAGGTCCCTTTCAATTGCCGCATACGATGAGTTATCTCCAGAAGCTCAAGAAATATTGGCAGCTTTGATCCAAATTAAGTCAGGAACAATGATAACTAATTTAATAGAAAAAATTAAGGAGATTGGCGATAAAGAATCCGAGGTTGTTTTAAATCGTATTATTAGGCAGGGGAGAAGTAATCAGTGGGAACTTAATACATTATATGCTGCGCTACATATTATAGAAGCTTTTCCGGAACTTGGTGGGAAATTGATTTCTGCGCTTGGAGAGATTTCTCCAAAAGCTCGTAAACCTTCATTTATACCGCCTTTAAAAGATAAGGAATGGGCAATGGAAATGTTAAAGCAATGGAAAGAAGATTCAGAAACACCAAAAAGTGTGAAAAATGCAATAGTAGTACAAGAGAGGAGAAATTAGTATGGGGACATCTGCTTCAAGCAAAGGACCAGGATCGGGGGTTTCATTTGATCCTCCTTGGTTAGATGATGTGGATTTACCTAATATAACACATCCAACGGTCGACAAACTTAATGATATATCAAAAGAAAACATCATATTGGCTCCAAAGGCTCGCTTTAGAAATGCGAGGCGTGATTTAAGTGATTATGTAAGATCAGGAAATAGAGATTCTTTGCGGCGTGCATTAGGAAACTATTCCAAATCAGGAATGGGTGGTGCTAGGAATGTGGCTAACAGATTAAGGCTTTCTACAAAGGTTGCCTCTAATTTGTTTAATACCTTATATTCACTTCGTGAAGGTACAAACAGTACACTTGGTATGATAATCTCCAAATTAAAAGCGGAAGGGGCTAATGCATACCAACTTATTGATATAATTGTTGAAAATGTCTGTCCTAATGGTGGAAGTATTGACGAATCTTCTTGTCGAGATTCCGGGAACGCAGCATTAAGTGAGTTTATAGAAAAACAGCCAGATGCCGATATTAGCAATTTGTCTGATGATGAAATATGGACATTGACTGGTTCTTTTTTAGGAGACGAAACATTTAATAGAATTCAACTGGACATAGGGCAAGTATTTGAAAGGCAAGATATTCCATTAACAGATAGGGTGGTTCGTTTTAATGATATGCGTGAATACATAAAATCAGAAATATCAGCACAGATAAACTTGCTTCGTAATGAAAAAAAATTATTAGTAGATTTACAGTCAATTTTACAGTCAACAATTAAAAATACTTTTAAGGTGTTTGAGGTAGAGGTATGAATAAAGTAGTGTGTTATCCGCGTTGTTGTATGCCAACAACTTTTAATGATGATGTTTGGTATTTTGAACTGTTCTCATGTTCTGAATATAAAAAAGAAAACATAGGACATATTGGTGCTACTTTTTTTAAGGAACTAAAAAAATCGGGAATTGTACCGACTGTGGAGGCAGTAGATTTTGCCATATTAGCTTTATCCGTTGTATCAGCAGATAAGGCTGTTCTTAGGAGAAAAAGTCCAGATGGTTGGACGAGAGAGATACATTTAACTACATATCTTTATGAGACTGAAAAATGGAATGCTGTAAAAGATAAGTTAGAATGGATGTTAAGATTTCTTACAGGGGATTTTTGGTCACTCAATATACTTCCATTGCCAGAAAACATTATTCCATCATATAATCAAAAAGAATATGAAGGAGATTGCGTATGCCTATTATCGGGAGGGGTTGATAGCTTAGTCGGTGCTATTGACTTATGGTCTTCAAATAGAAAACCAATATTTGTTTCTCAAGTTGTAAGAGGAGATGCTAAACATCAAAGAGAGTTTGCAAAGCTATTTGGAAATAATAAAATATGTCAATGGAGTTGTTTTATACGAAAAATAGGCGAATCAGAAAATTCAACAAGAGCAAGATCAATTGTGTTTTTTGCGTTTGCTTTGTTGGCTACTTGTGGAATGACTCCAGGAAAAAATGGACGAAAAGAAATTATTGTTCCTGAGAATGGATTTATTAGTTTAAACATTCCTTTAGATCCAAGCCGTATAGGTAGCTTAAGTACGAAGACGACTCATCCTGTTTATATGAAATCTCTCCAAGAAATTTGGAATAATGTTGGGATAAAGGTTGATTTGACATTGCCATATAAATATAAAACAAAAGGAGAAGTTCTAAAAGATTGCCTGAATCAACAAGCTTTGCGAGAAACAGTGTTTGATTCTACAAGCTGTGGAAAATTTCAGAGACATGGTCTGAGGCATTGTGGAACTTGTATCCCATGCCTTGTACGGCGAGCTGCTTTTTTGGAGGCCGGATTTAAAGATATTACTGTCAAAGGATATTGTACTGAAAATTTGGTAAATGCAAAATCTATGGATGTGGCAGCAGCAGAAATGGCAATTTTACAAACAAAACGCTATGGTATAGGTGCTGTTATAAAGGGAAGCTTATCATTTGCAAATGCGGAGGAACGCGAAAAATATGAGGGGGTAGTGTTACGAGGACTTTTAGAGATAGAGGAGTTACTAAAGGAGCAAGGTGTGCTATGATTGATTTTCACTGTCATTTAGATCTATATAAAAATCCCCTTGCGTTGATGAAGGAGGTTGAAAAGCGCTGTGATTTTGTGTTAGCTGTTACCACTAGTCCTAGAGCATGGGTAAAGACATCACAAGTATTTTCTGGAATAGGAAATATTTCAGTTGGTCTGGGTTTGCATCCAGAAATATTAGCTGAACGAATCCAAGAGAGAGAATTATTTATGTCATATATTTCAAAATGTTCTTATCTTGGGGAAATTGGAGTGGATGGTTCATTATGTAATAGGAATTCTTTATCCATGCAAGAAAGTTTTTTGCTGGAAGTTATAAAGGTCGCAGAGAAACAGGGTGGTAAAGTAATGAGTTTACATTCAAGAAATGCTTCAAAAAAAATCTTGCAGATTATTGAGAGTGAAGTATACAGTAGTACGCCGATTTTACATTGGTTTACAGGTACATTAAACGAGGTGGAGTGGGCAATTTCATTGGGATGTTGGTTTAGCATCAATCCCAAAATGTTTTTAAATAAAAAAGGAATAGAAATTGTAAAAAAAATACCACTATCAAAGATTATTCCAGAAACAGATGGACCATTTACTGAACATGCTGGAAGACCATATATGCCATGGGAAGTGGACATTATTTTAGATAATTTATCGCAAATGCATAGAATACCTTTAACTGAGATTGGGGAAATAATATCAAACAATGCAGAAATTCTGCAAAAGAAGCTTTGAATATTGAAATATAGAAGTTAATAAAAGACTACGAAATTCCTAAGTTAGTATAGAAGTTTCGTAGTCTTTCTATAATTTATTATAAGTTCTGCCGGATAATCCGGGTAATGATCCCCACAGCCACGCCCCGTTCTTCATCAATCCGGGTGACGGCAAAGCTCACATCATCCTTCTTGCCGGGAGTCCGGTAATCGTAGCAGGAGTGGGCTACAGCGTTCACGCCGTTGGACAGCCGGATATAAACCACGCCTTTATGTACGTCTGTGACCTTGCCGGCATACTTGCTCTGGATGCGGCATTTTTTCAGGTTGTCATGGTTGGTGTTCTGGGACACGCTCTTGATGTCAGCCTTAATGCCCATATCCTCCAGGCTGTCACGGCGCACGTTCAGGATGCGCACAAGCACCTGGTCGCCCACGGAAAAACGCTCATGGGCATCCCCGATCCACTCCCAGGCCAGGTCGCGGGCCATGATGGAGCACTCCACTCCGAATACCTCCACCCGGATGACCTTCTCTGCCACGGCGATCACACGGGCTTGGACAATACGCCCCTCGTAAATGCGGTACATGCCTGCCGCATCCGTATCCAGGTAGAAAGTCTGCCGTTTCCGGAGCATGGCTTCCTTCCGGCTGGCGACCACGCTGCGGGTTTTGGAATCAATGCCTTTTACGATAAAGTCGATCTCAGCCCCCAGCATGTTGCCGAGGATCTTGTTCTGACGCAGCATCAGTTCCGCGTATTCCTGCCCGGAAGGGCTGCGGCCTACATTGATCATCATTTCCTTTAAGGGGATCACGATCCGGAAGCCCTTATAGTCTACGATGGTGATGGTCTTGCCGTTGTCCGTCTGCTCGATCCCGCCAAGCTGCCCGGTAAGGATACGTCTGGTACGGTAGGCATTGTGGATCTCATGCCAGATGGCGTCCCCACGGGATTCTTCCGTTTCCACTTCCCCGCGCACCTCCAGTGTCAGTACCGGGGCCTCCTCTTTCCTGCTTCTGGAGGCGGTACGGCGGGAGGGGGATGCCGCAGGGGGAACCGCAGTTCCGGCTGTGTCTTTAGCGGAGGGGAAAGGCGCATCTTCCAGACCGGTTCCAGTGGGTTCGGTTTCTTCCTGGGGAATGGTTTCCTCCGCTTTCTCTGTGGTATCATCGGCCAGCGTGCTCTTATCGGTATCAGCATTGGCCGCCAGGGGATCGGGCACGCTGTCAGTTGCGGCTTCCATGCCCTCCGGCGTTTCCGTTTCTGCTTTCTGTGCATCCTCGTCCGTTTCTGCGGAGGGTTCCACTTTCTTTCTGCGGGTGGTGCGTCTGGTTTTTGCAGAGGTGCTGCCCGTTTCCAGTGAAGCTGCCGGTTCCGGCTGTGCTTCCCCGGAAGCATTGTTTTCACCATCAGCGTCATGCGCAGTGCTGGTTCCCTCGGAACCTTCCGGCTCCTCCCCGAAGATCTCTTCCTCTGTAAGCTCCGGGAGTTCGCCCTCTGTCAGATCCGGTGCGGCAGCCGGTTCCTGGTCCATGCTGCCAAGCAGCTCATTTAAGTCCATGCCGTCCCCGTCCGCTTCAGGCGGTGTGCCCTCTCCCTCTCCAGGGAAGGCCACGGTCTCTGTGCCCGTTCCGTCCAAAGGGTTGTTTCCTTCCATAGAAGGATTTTCCAGTTCCATAAGTTCTTTTTTTCTTGCCATGTGTTTACCTCCATAGTGTTGTTGTTCTATTTCACAGCCCCAGAACGGGCCGTTCCATAGCAGTTGCATTTCAGGACATGATAGAATCCTTGTCTGTGGATACGATCCCGGCAGGCGTGCCGGAAGATACGGCAGGGGCAGCCTTTCCCGGCCCGGATGCCGGAGGGGATGGCGTTTTCTGCTGTGCGCCAGGTGCCGGTGCCTTCACCGTGCCTTTTGCCGCAGGCTTTGTCCCTGCTTTTGGGGCAGGTTTTGATACTGTTTTCGCTGTCTGTTTTGGTGCCTGCTTTTGCGGAGCCGGCTTCGCTGGTTGCGGTGTGGCAGCGCCTTCCATTTCCAGGCGCCTCCATTCCGGGATGTGTGCGGATGCCTTGCAGGAGCGCAGCAGGGGATATTCCGGGTGTTTGGAATAATCCATCTTGTCCACCTTTAAGGTTTTCTTTCCCCGGATGATGACCAGCGCCTCGTCAATAGGCAGGCGCAGCACTTCATCCGGCGTCAGCACGGGGCGTTTCCCCACGCCGCTGGTTTCCCGGTATTCCGGCGTGTAGTTGGAGATCCGCCAGGTGCCTAACTGTTTGGACTTGCTGGAGACCGCCACGCTGGCAAGCCCGGTGCGGGAGGAGACAAACTCCGCCGTCAGGGGATCAGTACATCCTAAGAAGAGCTGGACGTCACAATTCCCCAGGATCTCCTGCCAGAGATTTAAGGGATACCGGTTCTGCAGCCCGGCAAGGTTCTGGAACACGCAGGACATGGAGATGTTCCGGGAGCGGATCACGCTCAGGCGCCGGGAAAGGTCCGGGATGGTGCCGCAGGCGGTATTATTCTTTAGATTATCTACATCCCAAATCACCGTTTTTACCCAGATTAGTTGAATCTACGGATGTATC
>QZDS01000074.1 GCA_009917455.1 bacterium 1xD8-48
GCCGCCTGTGCCGCTGTTATACTTTGATGACTTTTACCCCTCTTTACCCCATTTACCCCACCCAATTCGACTTTCGACAAACGGGATTCGACAAATTGCGCTCTTACCGACAAAATCCATATTTCTCAGTGCGGCGCAATCGCATTAGAGCAGCCTTAAAAGCTGTACCAACTCATGCGCCTCGTCCGTATCTGATGCGGTCTGCCTGGTATCGAACTGCGAAAAGCGGTTGTCACGGTAAAATGATAACAGCTTTTCCTCATTTTCAGCTTCTAAGAATGTTACCATGCCGCCAAACATATACTGTGTTGCTTTAATTTTGTTCCATGCCAATCCAAGAAGTTCTGCGCCAGTGATCATTTTTCCATCATTTTCAGAATAATTTTTACCTAATTGTGCAATCAAATAAGCCGACATGGTATATGTATCCGATTTTTTATCCAACTCACTAACCCGTAACAATTTTCTCTTTACGGTATTGCTCACCGTTTCACCTCTTACCGTCAATGGCTTTAAAGCGAGCGTAAAATATCCCAGCAATTTTCCGTCAGCAACAGAAAACACAAGATATGTCACAGACTGGTTCTTTTTAGTAAACTCAATGGAACTGTACTTCAAAAACCGCTCCACGTCAGGGTTCAACGGACAAGAAAACTCGGAGAGGATTTGAAGAAGTTCATCCTCCCCAAGTTCAGGATTCTCATTACCAATATACCGCCGGATATTGATAATTCTATATTTGTTTTTTTCTGTCATTTGCCTTTTTCCTCATTCGCATAAATTCAAGCAATTCTGCATCATCTGTTATTTCGCTTGCCGCTACAGGTATATGAACAGGACGGTTCTTGGCAGATTCTTCAATTGCGTTGACAAACATCTCCACCTGTTCCTTGCCGGAAATGACAAAATTCTTTGTGATACTTGAAGTTGCCATAATAAACACCTCCTTTGTTAGTATGGTTCTTCCGTTGCAATTCATACTTTTCTATCTCTATTTTATTATTTTATATCGGTTAATGCAACAAAGCATTTTATGAATTTTTTATAACTTATTTTCCCACTTGCAATCCCGCCAAATCAGAGGTAAGCTACGACACCACGGAAGGAGGGATTGGATTGGAAAAGGATTCTGCATTATACCAATTGATGGATACCCGCATGCACAGCGTCATGAACGGTATCGTGAGCAGTGACGGGGAATACCAGGCGATTCTCCGCAAGTCGGACATATACTCCGGCGAACTGGACAGGATGGATTTATCAAAAGAAATCCGGCTGCTGATTGACCGCTACGTCAGCGAGCAGAACGCTCTCGGCTCCCGGTTTGGGATGCTCGCCTACCTGTTGGGATTTTCCGACTGCAAGGCCATGTTTTTGGGGAAATGCCTGCCAACAGAAGCAAAAGAAATGAACACAGAACTGTAACTGCAAATCGGTGACAGGGCGGAAAGGCTGCGCCACAGCCCTTCCGCCCTGCCCCTCTTTCGTTTTAAATGAATATCCACGCCTCCAGCTCCGCGTACCTGTTGGATTTCGACCACTGCGGGTGCTTCCTGAACCACGCCCGCTCGTCATCCGGCGTGACCGTTATCTTCTTGAAATAAACGGGGGAACCGGCATCATCCAGTCCCCCTCCCGCATCGGGGCTTAGGTTTAGGAGCCACTCGAAGCGGTCTTCGTAAACCCTTACCCCTGACACATATCTATCCATTTCCTCTTCTGAAAATTCCCCGTCCTCCGGCATGGCGGACTGCCCCATGAGCCTTTGCAGGTTTTCCAGCTTGCCGCTCACGTCCGCCTCCGTGGCGGGCTCCACGTCCCCGTACTGCGCCATCCGCTGCTCCAGTTCCGCAATCCGCTCCCCCACCTCCTGCTGCTTGCGGCTGAATACCTCCTTCGGAATCTCGTTGTTCATCCTCATATCGAGAAGCGTCTCGTACCGCCCGCGCTCTTTTTTAAGCTGTTCCTCTATGATTTCCTTGTCCCGCAGCACTTCCGACTGCTCCACCCCGGCAATGCCGCACCCCAGCACCGCCGCCGCATTTTTCAGCGTCCCATCCGGGTCATCGAAAACGGCGTGGAGGACTTTCTGCGCCATCGTGTACATCTTCCAGTCCTGCACCAGCGGCGAGCGGCAGACGTTCTCAATGCTCAGGCCGTTTTTCAGCCTTGCCGCTATGGTCCCCGTCCGGGTCTGGTCGTAGCACTTGTAGGTGTAGGTGATGAAGTCCGTCCTGGTATGCCACTTGGTCTTTGCGAAGGCGTGGCCGCACTGGCACCTCATCTTCCTGCGCCAGAGGTCGTCCGAATGGACGCCCCTGTTCTTCCGGCGCTGGCCCATCTGCGCGTCCTTTTCCGCCATCATCTTCTGTACCCTCTCGAACTCCTCCTTTGTGACGATGGGCTGGTGCTTCCCCTCCACGATGACGCGCTCCAGCTCCCCCTTGTTCTTCGCCCTTTTCTGTTCCAGGTAGTCCGGCACATATTCCTTCCGGTATTCCAACTCCCCGCAGTAGAGGCGGTTCTTTAAGATGTGGCCGACAGTGGCGTAATGCCACATCGTCTTCCCCATCGCCGTGCGGCGGCCTTCCTTTTCAAGCTGCTTCATGATCTTGTGGTAGCCGTTGCCCGCAAGGTACAGGTCGAATATTGTCGCCCAGCAAATTAAAGTTCCTGTCTCCCGCACAAAAACATCAAATTAAAATCTCAGGTTTCAAATACTGTCTATAAGAACGTGCTGCAGGAAGCGGCACGTTTTCCTCTTGACCATCCCATGCTGTTCCGATATAGTTTTTATGGAACAAAAAAGAGAAAGAACAGCACCTCCTACAGTTCGTTCTTTCTCTCACCACATACCAGTGTGCCTGCCATATACGGGATCATGTCCCACTCGTGAGGCTCCGGCACCACCGACATCTACTATGATAAGAGAAAACTCCCTGTTTTGCAAGCTGATTCGCATAAAAAGTTCATCAAAGATCCTGTTCGATTCCTTCATGGCCGGATTCCGTTCGGAACTGCAGACCTGTCCCTGTTGCGGAGCCAGGGGCTCCTGCAGCATCCATGCCTATTACGACCGATCCCTGGTGGACTTCATAGGCGGTGCCCCAGTCCGCCACAGCCTCTGCATCATGCGCCTCATCTGTACCTGTGGCCATCAGAAGGCTTCCGAAAACCGTTCCTCCATCACGGACTCCCTTGTTTCGCGAATCCTTGACGGCAAGGATCTCCCTTTCAACTTTGAGGCACGGCTCCAAAAGCTTTTTTATACGATTGCCGTATTGCCCTCTCTCAAATGTGGCCTCATTCCCGACAGCTCCCTTACCATATCCGGCGACGGCACTTCTGTCCATGCCCATTCCAACCCAAATGGACATATCCTGCCTTCCCCTGCCCATACCCTTTCTCAGCAGGAATACGCTTCACTCCCAAGACATTATTCTGATCCGGATGCCTCATGGGGGTGGGACAGCGACCTCGATTCCTTTTACTTTGGCTATACTTTGTTCCAGCTCTCCTGCCACAACCCTGTGCTGCATGCAGATATCCCGCTGCTGCTCCGCTTTACCAGCGCCAGACGACATGATTCAGTCTCTTTCCTTGTTGCTTTCCATGAGCTGGAAAAACATATGCCCGGTCTTTCCATAAAGAATATGTGCCTCGATTCCGCTATGGACAACCTGCCCACTTACCGGCTTCTCAAGACCCGGAATATAAGCGCCCTGATTGACCTCAACAGTAAAAGCGGACATCCCAAGACAATCCATGATAACATCCGCATTGATAAAAACGGTGCTCCTGTCTGCGCTGCCGGGCTTCCTATGGTCCCAAACGGAAACGATTACAGCTCCAAAGGGCACATCGGATGCCAGATGTGGCGCTGCCCTTATGGAAAAGACCACAAGACAAAATGCAGATGTAGCTGTACCTCTTCCATATATGGCCGTGTCATCAAAACCAGGCCTGAGTGGGATATCCGGCTATATACGGATATCCCACGGAGTTCGGAAACTTATAAGAAGATATATAAGCAGCGAACCGCAACGGAACGCATCAACAACCGTATCCTGAATGATTATGGGCTGCACCGCATGTTTATACACACGAAGGAGCATTATTCTTTCATGACGACCATGATTGGCATCTGCATTCATCTGGATGCCCGCTATAAACAGCAGATGCAGACAGCTGCATAATCTATATTTCCTCTCTCAGGCTTCTTTCAGTCCTGTTTTCTGACAGGTCTAAAAGCCATGCCCATTTTTATTCTTTATCCTCCTCTGTGCACTCAGATTCCTCTGTCATCCATCACTTATTAATTCCATTTCTGAAAACCAACCCCTTGCGACTGATTCATTATTGAGTTTCCGAGACTACTCTGCTAATGTATGGATGCCCTTATTACCAATGTACTGTTAGTCAATCCTTATCAACCCACCACTAATCATGATTATTTTATATTTATGTGGCTGAATTGCAGCTATCTTTCGCTTATATCTGCAAATCAAGATTTGCTCCAACCGGATTTGCATGATTGCCCTGCTTTTTGACAGCCTCTTTTTCTTCCTGCTCCCTTGCTGCTTCAAGCACTTTCTGCATATCGTCATCATCAAGGTAAATTTCTCCGTTTTCGGAATTTTCCAATTTCTCTAAAAGTATCTGTTCCACTTTTTCCAACAACGTATTTCCCTTGACAGTGACAATGCCTGATTTTTCCTGCTCTCCGTCTGTATTCTTTTCCGCTATTTCCGTTTTATTTTCTTCTAACGTTTCCTCTAATTCTTTTTCCTTTTCTGCCGCCTTTTCTTTTGTCTTTTCAATCAGCTTTTCAGAATTTTCCCGTCTTTCCTCCCGAAGTTTGTCACTCATATTCAGCATAAAATCATTTCTTACACAAGCAATAGCACTATATTTTCCATTTTCGTCTATATAACTATGACGGTATACAACAGACCAACCACTGGCTTTATAGATTCCATCCATCAGCTTTGTTGCTGATTCAACGCCTTTTATCAAGTCTTTCATATCCTTCTCTTTTTTCGGATCATTCTGCATTTTTTCCAAAAGTTTGGGATTAACGGTCAGTGACTTACCGCTTTGGGCAGATACACAGGCATTCCCTACACGAAATTCTACACTTGGCACAAGTTTTTCCAATTTTTTCGCATAATCTGCCGTACTTTTCGTCTTGTCATTTCCTACTTTGGAATTTTTCTGTGCGTCCACCGTTTCTGATGTTTCCTTTCCTGATGCAGCCTGTTTCTTTTCTGTCTGCTGTTTCTGTGTTGCATAGATATTCTCATAAGTGCTATAGTTGTTTGTAATTTCCATTGCCATAACTTATCCTCCTGATTTCATTTTTCTTCCGGCATATCAATCTGCCCTATTAAAACATTTTTCCTCTTATACTTTACCGCCCGAACTAATAAATGCTTTGCACCGCTGAGATTTTCAATGCACTCCGGTACTCCTCCGTTTTTTTATCATATACTGTTAAAAATTTATCTGGTGCAATATAAGCAGTTATTTATTACATGGCGTACTAATAAACATAGGGGAACTGAAAAATATGCTTTTTCAGTTCCCATCGCACTCTATAAGAGTCAATCATTCTTGTTTTTGTCCTTGTCTTTTTCTTCTTTCAATTTCTGTTCCCAATAGGATTTATCCGTTACCTTATCCTTGTCTTTACTGCCCACTCTTTCATCAATCGTACTTTGGAACAGCTTAGAGATTGTGTCGGAATAAGCGCCGTTCTTGTTATAGGTCTTATCAACGCCTTTTGTCCTCGCCGCCGCATTGGAAATAGCGGATGCCTTCTGCGAAATCTGACTGCCAAAGGAACCATATCCAGTAAACAGGGATTTTAAAGTGGAGATGTTGTCAAGCTCAATTCCGCTTTTCCCTAAAGCTGTCTTTTCCTTCAGGGCATCCTCGTCAAACTCCAGCTTATTGCCTTTGCCAATGGTAATGCCTGCTTTTGAGAGCAGATTGCCTGCCTTCTCCGTTATGCCGGTCATCCACGCCGCATTGCGCAGCACATTCTTCGTTTCTGAATTTCCCGCCTGCTCCACCACGGCATTATAATCATCAACAAATGATTTGACCGCTTTTGTAATGGCATCCCAGTCATAATCCTCTACTTCAGTTTCTTCCCCAGTTTCCTCATCTTTTTTCTTGAATTTCTTTTTTTCATAAAGTGAAGCATTGCCTAACGCCTCTGCGGACTTTTTCAGAGAATCTGCGCTGGAACGCATTAACGTCAGCGTCCTGGAGGAATCCCCTGTCTGCGACAGCTTATCCGCATCCTGCTTCGCATAGTACGCTTTCATCAGCTTTCCATAACTGCCGTTTTTAATCATGGCATAATCAGATACGTTAATCCCGCCCATGCCGCTGTCTATATAGGGAGCGCCGCCGCCAAACAATGTGGAATAATCCATATTGGTGTTGTATCTGCTTGCGTAGCCGCTGTAACTGTTAATTTCTGACATATAGAACCACCTCCTACAAGCGCACATCCACATGGGCATAAACTGCTGCCTGTGCTGTTGTAACTTCCGGAACGGCTGTTTCAACAGGCTGCACATTTCCTGCCTGTGTACTGTCATCCCGCTGTACATTCTCCGCATTTCCTGTCTGTGACCCGATGCCAGATACACCGCCCTGCGCTTTTTCTCCGTCTGCGCCGCTTTCCGCTGTCTTTTCGGCTGTGTTTTCTTCTTTTGCCCCGGCTGCCCTGTTGTCGTCCTGTTCTGCCGCAGCAACTTCTTCCATCGCCTTATCTGCATCAGCTTGGCGGCGAGGCTTTTCGCCACAATGCTGATCGCCTGTAAGATGCCGATGAGCTCCTGTGACTTTTCCATAGGTCCCATTCCTCCTTTCCCACCGTTTTGGAAGGTTCCTGAAATTTACCCTCCTACCTTTCGTAATGACACTTTTGGGAAAAGTGACGAAGTAAAATGGGAACTTTTTTCAGAACCGTTCGACAGCAATATCCTTTTTTGTCGGAATGTGAAATATATTAAACATCCAACCCTCTTTCCCGGAAAAATGCGCGGAGTTTCCCCAGCACCACCATCTTCTTTGAGGACACGGTTGTCCGGGGCTGACCATGCTCTTTCGCAAACTCGCTGACCTGCATTTCCTCCCCGAACACCTTCATGGCAAGCTCCCTCTCTTCTGGCAGGAGGGAATCCATCGCATCCGCAAGCACGCCGAGCAGCAGCTTTTTCTCCACCAGCTCATCCACCCCCGGCAGCTCCATGTCCGGGATGCCCGCTCCCTCCGAGGCATTATCCCGCCACGCCTCGTAGGATTCTTCCGTGTAGCCGTTCTGCTCCATCGCCTCCCGGTTCCTCTGCTCATGCTTTTTCTGCTGCCACCACGGGCGGTAATATTTCTGATATTCTTCTTCCGTAACTTCCAGTGTGAATTCTTCATTTCCTGATTTGACTGTGATTTTCCTAAAAGACATAAAGCGTTCCTTCCTTTACGCCTTCGTAAAGTTAGGAACGCTCTCATTCAGATGTGGGACTGGCTTTGAAAAAAAGGCAAAAAATGGCCCTG
>QZDS01000075.1 GCA_009917455.1 bacterium 1xD8-48
CTGACCGTCCCTAATTGGGATATCAATACCAATAAATACTGCCTCAAGGTAGAAAACGGAAACGGGGAGGAAGTTTCCCCGGATGATTATTACAGGATCAGTTTCCATGTTTCTGAAAATAAGGAACATGAAAAGACTGATGCCGTCAGGGAAGCATATGGGAATCTCCACAGCGCATACAGCCGGAAGGATGAAAACTGGCGGGAATATCTTGACCAGTATAATGCAGTCCTGCGGGAGACGGAGCAGAATTACTTAAAAGAGCTGGAGCAGCTCCACCAGAAGCAGTTTGACAGCCTGCCGGAAGAAAAGAAGTATAAGGGCGGGCGCACCGTGGATGAACTGCTGCAGGACATGGCGGAGGGGAAGGATTTAAGCGATGCGGAACTGGAGTATGTGAAGATTTTTGCCAACCTGAAAGACATGGAAAAGGCGCAGAATAAAGCGGAGTTGAAAAACAGCTTTTCAGATGATTTCGTTAAGGATTTGGAGGGGATGGGCATTTCCCGTGACGACATAGAGGGTATGCGCGTAAGGATTGGGAGCAGCGGGGATGTGTCCGTGGACGGGATAGAGGACAGAGCCGTCCGGGAACAGGTGCAGAAAATGATAGATGAAAGATACGGTGACCGGATGTACCAGTATTACATAGGCATTGCAGACAGCGTGGGAGACCTGTCCGGTGGCACATACCGGTATGCCACGGACATACAGGAAGTGCGGCGCTACCTGAAAGGAGTTACAGGGGAGGATATCTCCTTAGAAAATCTTTATCTGACGCCTGACGGGAAGATCGGAGGCCTGCCGGACAAGGCGGCTGATCTGATCAACAAGACGAAGGACAATGCCAGGATAGAACGGATGAAGGATGCGTTGGTTGATATCATAGGGAAAATCAGGATAAGCGGTGACTTGGGGATTCCCGATTTCACTTCACAGTTCCAGTTCAAGGATGGGGCGTTTTCCGTGGCGGACAGCGGTTTTGCGGTTGATATGGGCGCATTGGATGGCCGGTTTACACCACGACACTCTGGCAATATGTATTCTGATATGTATAGATATCAGTTCAGAAAAGTTTTATAAGTATGTGGTTTCCTATCCCCAATAAGGCCGTAGCCGGACAAGGCAGGGCGGACATCCCCGGTTTCCGGCAGATTGGCGAATCGGGTGGAAGAAATGTAGGAATAAACTACCCGGACTTATGGTTGGGGGCAGTTCTGACCGACAGAGGGGCTGGCATAACAAAGAAAACGGAGATTAGGTAATATGAATAACGTATCATTATCAAGCAAAGTAATCCATTGGAATCCGAAGGATTTTGCCGTGAGCCAGAATTTCAACAAGGTAATCCGGGAGAATGAAAAGGTTTCTAATGATTATTACTGGAAAAGCAATAAGGCTGAGGGTGTGGACTGTTTCGGGAGGGCGCTTGACCTGACCACGCTTATCAATAAGCCGGATGGATATTTGCAGGGGAGGCTGTCGGATGCGGACGATGCCGACTATTATCAGTTCAACATAGCGGAATACAGGATTTTAGGGACCGTTTCCGACAAGCATAACCTTGACATAACAGTGACACTCGACCACATCCCGGAAGGCTGTGATTATGACCTTATCCTGTATGACGGCGATGGGAACCAGGTAGGGATTGGCAGGGATAATGGAAATGGCGGCAAGAGCGTGACCGTGCCGAACTGGAACCTGGAGAACCGAGAGTATACGGTAAAGGTGCTGGCAAAGGACGGCTCCCCGGTAAATGCGGAGGAATATTACCACCTTTCCTTTCAGGCGCAGAAGGCGGCAGGGGACAATGTACTCAGGCAGCAGGCAAAGGAAATGCAGGAATACGCCGGTGCGCTGCGCCGGAAACTGCATGACGGGCAGGACGCAGCAGAAGAAAAACAGGCGCTCCAGCAGATCAGGGAAAAGTACGGGGCGTATTATGCACAGCAGATGGATGAGCTGCATAAAGCACAGGCGGCGGAATATCTGCCGGAAGGGGAAGTTTTTGACGAAAGCCGTAAGGCTGAACTTCTTTCCAAAATGGCGGCGGGCGGGGAACTGACGGAGCAGGAGAAAGGGCTGGCCAATATCTTTGCATCTGCACAGGAAATTGACAGCGCCACAGCGTCCGCAAAACTGCAGGCAGATATCGGTGAAGAAATCTTCCGGCAGATGGGGCAGTCCGGCATTTCCCCCATACCTTCTTTTGAAGTCAGCATTGGCATAGACGGCAAGGCGGAAGTAAAGGGGATTGAAGATGCGGCTGTGAAGGAAAAAGTGGAGGACATCCTGAACGGTTTTTCCGGGGAACTGATGGATACTTATATTTCCATAAATGCGGGTATGCAGGGGATGAATAAACAGGAGCAGTACATATTGAAGGCGGCAATGGGGATTGAGGCATTTTTGCAGAAAGCAACGGACGGCAAAGCGGCACTGTCAGACATCACAGTGGAGAATGGCAGGATAAAAGGACTGGATGCGCCACTTGATAAACTGCTCAATGATCCGGGGCAGAACCAGACATACCTTGATTACAGGGCAGACATACTTGCAATCAAGAATTATGAAAGGATGCAGGGAAACGGTCTGCTGGGAGGATTCAGTGCAAGATATGCTGTTGATGGGAATGTGATCCGGGCAGTGTAAAGCAGTACTTTAATATATCCACACCTCACGAAGAAAACCAATAAAGCACAAACGATAAAAGGGAACCAAGCAGGAACACTTCATGTCTGGTTCCCTTGTTACATATCAGTGCGGGGAGGCGGTTGTCAGTGGAGAGGATCAGATGCCCGAACCCGAAGTGTGGGCGGCACATCCTTGACATTGAGGAAATGCCGCCGGGCAGGACGGTGCTTGAGATGAAGTGCAGGCGCTGCGGGCATACTTACAGTATACATGGTAATTTATGGAAAATTACCACTGTAAGGACACCTGCACGGAACCGTTCCGCTGATCACGGTTAGAAATCCAGAAGTGGCTGTGGGAGGGATTGAGAGATGTGCAAAATAAGGTGTCCGCTGTGCCGGAAGAGGATCTGCGATTTAATCGCCATCGCGGAGGGGAGGACAGTAGTCCGTATCAGATGCCCCCACTGCGGTAGGACAGTCAGGCTGGAATGGCTGGTACAGACCTCATTGAAAATGTGATACTGTTTACTCGATTGTGCGAGCGGCCAAGTGACGAGCTGCGAAGGGCCGGAGTAAAGCTGGAGACCAATACCTTAGCTTACTCCGGCCTTTTTTACGTTTCTTAGGTAGTTTCATATCAAATAAATACAGTGTTTCTGGCTTTACGAGGGCGTAAAGAAAGGAACGCTGTATGTCTGAAAAAATCAAAACATTCTGCGTCCTGCCGGGTTCCGGCGGGAGGCCAGAATGAAGATCACCTATGAATTTGTGACAGGGGAAATCTCCGAGGCGGAGGTGGACGAGCGCCTCGGAGGGATGCTGCTGGATTTAAACCGCCAGCAGGAGAATAACGACCGGAAGGAGACCCGCCGCCACTTCTCCCTTGACGGCATGGACTACGAAGGGGAGCTGTTTGCCTCGGCGGAGGATACGGAAAGAGCAGTGGAACACCGGGAGGAAATGGCGCGGCTGTATTCCGCTATGGAGGCTTTATCCCCATCCCAAAGGGAGCTGGTGGAGAAAGTCTATTTTGAAGAACGGAAGATTGCATATTTCAAAATCAACCAGCTTGACATTGAACTGTACACTGACTTAAAAAATCCCGATCTGGAAGAAACCATAGAGGCAGTCCTGCTGAAATACGGCATCTTCTACGGGAAATCGGAAACGTGGATAGAGTCGGAAAAGCTGTATGAAATGGAGGTCTGAAATGAAGAACAACAATAAAGTGAAATTCAATATCTGCAACTGCCACTATGCTTTGCAGAAAACACAGGAGAATGGGGAGATCGGATTCGAGAACCCGGTGGCAATGCCCGGCGCGGTTTCCATCGCATTAGACCCCAACGGGGAGCCGGAATCGTTCTATGCGGACGGCATCGAGTATTACATCATAGCCAACAACATGGGCTATGACGGCGACCTGGAACTGGCTTTGATTCCTGAAAGTTTCCGAACGGACGTGCTGAAGGAGGAGGCGGATAATAATGAAGTGCTGGTGGAAAATGCACACTCGGAAACTGCGGCCTTTGCGCTGCTCTTTGAGTTTGACGGCGACATCCGCAAAATCCGCCATGTGCTGTATAACTGTTCCGCAAGCCGCCCCAAGATCGAGGGCAAGACCAATGAGGAGAGCCGGGAGGTGCAGACGGAAACGCTGACCATCAAGGCAAGGCCGCTGGCAAGCGGCTATGTGAAGGCCAAGACGGGCAATAAGACATCTGCGGAGACGTATGTCAACTGGTATAAGAGCGTGTATCTGCCGGAACCCAAAGCAGTGGATGCGGAAACAGAAGGACAGGGATAAAGGAGGCTGAAAGGATATGAGCATTGTTAGGAAGATAGAGATTGACGGGCAGGATGTGCTGTTTAAGGCATCTGCGGCAATTCCGAGGATTTACCGCTTGAAGTTCCAGCGTGATATTTATAAAGACCTGCGGATTCTGGAAAAGAGCATCGGTGAGGGTGATGAGGAAAGTTCCAACCTCGATTTATTCTCATTGGAGATGTTCGAGAATATCGCCTACACGATGGCGAAACACGCAGACCCGCAGATACCGAATGAAGTGGATGAGTGGCTGGACGGATTCAACACTTTTTCAATATATCAGGTTCTGCCACAATTGATAGAACTGTGGGGCCTGAACGTAAAGACGGATGTGGAGGCTAAAAAAAACTTCGCCCAACTGAGCGGGAAATAACCACGCCGCTGTTCCTTTTACGGTGTGTGCAGCTGGGGCTTTCGATGGCGGACTTGGAGCTGCTCTCCATCGGGCTTATCAATGATATGTACTGCGAGAGCAGGAACGATTCATTTTCATACGCAGTGCTTGGCGATCAGACCTTGATGGATGCATTTTGATTGAAAAAACAGCCTTTTTCTGCTATAGTTGGGTATGTGTAGAAAAAGGCTGTAAGTATGACTTACAAGTCGCAATTTATCAGAGGAAAACATTCATGAAAAAGATTACTTCAATGATTGGTATTATAATTTTTTTATTCCTTATAACATCATGTAACCATAAAGATGTTGAAGATATTTCTGCTGATACAACTCAGCAGGTAGAAGAAACTAAAAATCAACATATTGAATCGCAGGAAATTATTGAAACAGATTCTTTGAGTTGGCTTGAAATTACAGAGGATGGAGTTAATGAGGAATTTTATTTGGAAAATTTAGATGCAGAAGTATTAGAAGCAGTTGCTACGAAACTTCGAGCATTAGTTGAAGAAGAAGTCGAAGCAGAGCGGGAAAATCCAGAAATAGTGATAACTGAAGGTTGGACAAGGGTATTTGACAGTGAACAATATAATGAAGTGCTGAATATGGGTGAGTCGGCTATGAAGCCGTTATATTGGATTATCTACAAAAGTCCGAATGCGGGAATGTATGAATATATTTGTGCAACTGCATTATATGAATTGTCTGGTTATGATTTCACAAATGAGGATGGGAGTCTTACATGGGTCAATTCCAAAGAATTTCTTGATAGATTCAATGAAAAAATTTTAAGCGATAGAAAAAGATAACTTCTCATTTGCAGGGCTGATACAACAGCAGAAAAATAGAATAGATTTTTTACATAGGCACTTGCCATGACAGCAGGTGTCTTTTTTTATGCCTTTTTTCAGGGAGACTTTTGGCTTCCTTTTTTCGTGGGGAGGTGCTTTGGGTGGGAGCGTCAAGGATACAGGGCATTACGGTGGAGATCGGCGGCGACACCACAAAGCTGACTGCCGCGCTGAAAGGGGTAAACGGGGAGATTCGCACCACGCAGTCACAGTTACGGGATGTGGAGAGGCTCTTGAAACTGGCCCCCGGCAACACGGAACTGCTGGCACAGAAGCACAGGCTCCTTGCGGAAGCGGTGCGGGAGACGAAGGAAAAACTGGAAACCCTGAAAGCGGCTGCGGAACAGGCAAATGAGGCGCTGGCAAAGGGTGAGATCACACAGGAGCAGTACGATGGTTTGTAGCGGGAGAACATCGAGACTGAGGAAAAATTGAAGAGCCTCGAACAGCAGGCGAACCAGTCTGCGGTGGCGGTGCAGAAGATTGCCGCCGTGGGCGAGGACTTAAAGAACTTAGGGGATAAGATTTCCGGGGTGGGAACCACCCTCACCAAAAGCGTGACCACGCCCATCGTGGGGCTTGGCACGGTGGCGGTAAAGACTGCTGCTGATTTCGATACCGCCATGAGCCAGGTCGGGGCAGTTTCCGGGGCAACGGGGAAAGACCTTGATGCCCTCCGGGATAAGGCAAGGGAGATGGGGAGCAAGACCAAGTTCTCCGCATCCGAGGCAGCCGAGGCCATGAACTACATGGCGATGGCCGGCTGGAAAACTTCGGATATGAACAGATCGGCACGGACTTCATCCCTCTGGAGGAATTATTTTCACAGGGTGTGATGACCGGGCGGATATTTTTTGGCGGGACAAATGCATATCAGAACTACCGGGCATTTTCAAGGTTTGTCCGGGCGGTGCCGCTGACCCTTGTGTATGAGATGGAGGAGGCATTCCGCGTCCCGGTACGGATGACGGAGATTGCGAAAAGTGAACTGATCACTGGCGGCGCAGGGCTGGACTGTGAAGTGGCATTCACGGCGACAGGGCAGTTTTATAAGAATGTTTCCGGCTACAGTGGGACGCTCTCCATCGGCGGGAAAATCTATCCATACGAATACACTTATGCCTATGCGGATGTGACGCAGAACACGCTGATGATCGACAGCGACAGCCACGGGGACAGCCCATGCAAAGTGACGGTATATGGCCCCTGCGTGAATCCCGTATGGAAGCACTATGTGAACAACGTGCTTTATGAAACGGGAAAGTACGAGGGCAGCATCCCGGACGGGCATAAGCTGGTCATCGACACCACGCAGATTCCCTACAGCATTACGGAGCGGGGCGTCAGTGATGAGGTGGTGGCGGACAGGTACCAGATGTGCGATTTCACCACGGAGCGGTTCTTCCACCTGCAGTACGGCGGCAACCGCATTTCCGTGGTGCATGAGGGGCTGAACATCTTAAACGTGATGGTGGAAGGGAGGATCAGCTATGAGACCGTATAACGTGGAGATATTCACGCAGGATTTCGAGATGGTGGGAAACACCAATGTAAATGAGATCACCTATGCGGGTATCCATCAATTGGTATAATGCAGAATCTTTTTCCAATCCCTCCTTCCGTGGTGTCGTAGCTTACCTCTGTTTTGGCGGGATTGCAAGCGGAAAAAGAAAAAAGCCGGAAACCGCTTGTAGCGTCCGACTTTTTGGCTAATTGTTTTTCTTTTCTATAAATTTATCATGCATCTGTTCAAGCAATGTAAAATCAACCGTGCTTTTC
>QZDS01000076.1 GCA_009917455.1 bacterium 1xD8-48
GGCTTCCTATCCGTACAGGTAGTTGTGAAAACGATGAATCCATACTTTTATTATTCATTTCCGTGGCTGATCGTATTGATATATTTGGCAATCCTGCTGATTGTGCAGTTTACCTTGATTTCTTACACAACTGGAAATCTGAAAAAGCAATCTCTTGTTGAGCAAATCAGGGAAATAGAATAAACGTATAAAATTTGGAGGAATTATCTATGGATAACGATAAAAGGAAATTAACAGCAAAAGAATTGAAACGTAAAAATGACTTTGAAAAACTCAATTCTGAAATGCAGCAAAAAGGATTTAAAATTAAGAATATGACTATCAATATTCGACAAGCGAATTTTTTAGGACCTTTGAGTATGCTGCCATTTATAGCTTTAACATTTTTGTTTTACTATAATGTGAATAGTTTTGATTTAGGGGGGATTTCTTTGAGATTTGTCGTAGCGGCGTTTCTTCTTCTTCCTCTAACTATTTTACACGAATTAATACATGGCATCACTTGGGGGTTTTTTGCAAAAAATCATTTTCATTCGATTGATTTTGGATTTATTTGGAGTAGTTTTTCTCCATACTGTACTTGCTCCGAACCGTTGAAAAAGTGGCAATATTTGCTGGGAACTGCTATGCCTACATTAGTTTTAGGCGGTGGAGCAGCAGTGGTTTCTGTAATGACAAATCAATTACTGCTATTTATTCTGGCAGAATTTATGATTATTTCAGGTGGCGGAGATTTTCTAATTATACTGAAAAGTATGTTATACCACACTGATAAGCAAGAAAGTGTGTATTGCGACCATCCTTACGAATGTGGTTTTGTTGTTTTTGAGAAATAGGAACGAATACTATTTAATCATGGTGTTACTGTTTATAGCTCCTCATAAAAGGGAAAACAAATGCCACTGCGAATGAATATGCAAAGTGGAAGAAAACACAAAAGTAAATTGGACGTTTGGGAAAATCAGTGAAGCGGTTCATTAGCTGCTCCACTGATTTTTTGCTATCCCTTGACAAAATATTTTGAAATGTCCGAGCTTTGTAACAATTCAGCCTGTTTTTCTGTCGAAATCAAAGACACATCGGACATTTGTGTAACATTTGTAGTTTATGCTTATAGTAAATCAATATTGGGGGTGCGGACACATGAAAAAGATACTGCTGATCGATGACAGCGACACCTATATATGGCGTCTGCAAAAATATTTACAACGGCGAGGCTACCCGGTAGAAACGGCTTCCACACTGAAAGAAGCTCGGACAGCCATCCAAGAGGAAATGCCTCTGGTAATCTGCTGTGATCTCGACCTGCCGGACGGTACAGCAATGGAGTTGTTTCATGCGCTGCGGCGGGTGGAGGGGATGTTCCAAATGAAGAATCCCCCTGTCCGGCTTCTGCCGTTCTTTATCCTCACCGAGAACGGCGACCTTGCCACGGAATATGAATACCGGCATGAGGGCGTGAACGACTATATCACCGCCCCGGTAAATATTCCAGAGCTGATACGGAGAATTATGTATTTTGTTGAAGATTCAAAATAATGGTAAAAATCTTGAAATAAAGTTGATTTGAAGGAGGTGGTGACATGGGAAATTAGCCGTATTGGATATCTCTGAATCCGGCAGACAAATTGGAGAAAAATTGTTTGCTTTACTCGATACAGAGCAGCAGAAAGATTTATTGCAGTATATTCTTAATAGAGAAAATCTGAGTGATTTCCCGATATTTTCCTATGTACTGTTTCTAAATGTCACGGTTTCCAGAATGGTTCAGTTCAACCATTATTGGAAATCCGGGAAGGTGATCTGTATTTTTGTCTGGAAGAAAGAACGGTGTGTGTCGGCGGTCAGGAGATAGAATTAACAGCTAAAGAATTTTATATATGGATTGAAAAAAGTATAGTTGCTGTATTACTTATAGATACAGTTGCGCTTATTGGGATATTGATTGTCGGAATCACCAAAGTAAGTTTGGGTCATAGTCCGGCATTCAAATCATATATCAAAAATTTTATCAGTGCAAGCGGATTTTCCAAAGCAGCAGGAATAGAAGTGGAAGCAGAACCGGAAAGATTGTTTTCTGGCAGTATATGCTCTATCGGTTGTCTTTTCGGAAATTCCAGAGTATAATCTTTGGTGCAGGAACAGCGGTTAAGTAATAAAAAATTGGTTGGAGATGGATAAGAATGCTTTATATTGCGATATGCGAAGATGAAACTTCCCAGCTTGCAGTCATAGAGGATAAGGTGCGGATGTATTTGAAGAATAATCATATTTTAGCGGAGCTTAAAGCATATGGACGCAGTGACCTGTTGAAATATGATCTTCAGGAGGGGAAGTATTTTGACATCATATTGAGTGATATTGAGATGCCCGGCACAGACGGAATGAGACTGGCAAAAGAAATAAGGGGCTGTCTGCCGGAAGCCATTCTGATTTTTGTGACTGCGTACTTGAAATATGCAGTCGATGCCTATGAACTGGAAGTGTTCCGGTACATTCCCAAAAGCTGCCTGGATGAAAAGCTGCCGGAAGCTTTGGGGATTGCCATAAAAAGGATACGGTCCCAGTCAGACCAGAGTTATCTGATACAGACTGCGGCAAGGATTGAGAAGATTCCGTTAAAGCAGATTGTGTATATTCAGAAGGACGGCAAAAACGCTATGATTATCTGTACGGACGGCAGCGTAAAAAGCGTGAGGAAGAGCCTTGCTGATGTGTATAAGGAGCTTCATTCAGAGGATTTTGTTTTCGTGGAACGGGGCAGCATCGTGAATATTGCGCAGATTAAAAGCATTCAGAAAGAAGAGGTTCTGCTGAGCAACGGAGTGCGCATCCATGCCAGCCGCCCAAGGCTGGAAGAGATGAAAGAACGGATGGCGGCCTATTGGAGTGAGCGCATATGAGATTTTTAGCTGAGTTCGTTGAATGGATCGCCTGTCTGACGGAAGGCGGGCTTTTTTACTGGCTGGCAGGAAAAACTTTCAGGGAAGAACGTAAGGATGTAAGGACATACTGGGACTGCATCTTAACATCCGTCCTTGCTGCCGTGATACTGGGGGTGAACAATATCGTCCTTTATTCCCCATTTACGCTCTTGTTATGGATGCTTTTGGGCAGTGTGTCGGCAATGGCGCTTTACCGTGTCAGTTACAGAAAGATTTTGTCGCTTACCCTGCTTTATACCGTGTGTTTTTGCTTCACGGATATGCTGGCGTCGAATCTGTACCTGTCCATGGGAAACCAGTTCCATATAAACGGCGATATGATTATGACGTTCTCCTTACAGAGAATAGGACTGTTGGTCTTTGCAAAGTCTGTCATGATTGTTTTTGTGCTTTCTCTGAGGAAACTGATCATTCCCCTTGTCCGGAGTGTGTATGAAAAAAGGGTATTGCTGCTGTCGCTGATTGCGTTTCTGCTCTTTTTATATTTCAGGGAACCGGCGCAGAGCAGCTTTTCTGAGGAGATATCCAGCATATTCGGGCTGCTGGTGCTCCTGTGCGCGCTGGGAGTATATGTGGGCTGCAAGTGCCTGGAAAGCCAGAACGAAAAAAACCAGGGCAGGATAGCGAAGATCCAGAACGAATTATTGCAGGAAAACTATCAGGCGGTAAGTAATCTGTATGAGAGCAATCAACATGAAAAGTAAAGCCGTTCCTTTAGCTGGGAAAAGCCTTCGGAATCAGACCTTGCAATAGTACGGTAAATATCTTATAGAAGTTTTTGACAGACACAAGCTGGTCATTGACGGGGAATCCGCCGCTGTTGTGCGGCAGATATTCCAGATGCGTCAGTCCGGCATGGCCTATGGGAAAATCGCCGCCGCCCTGAATGAGAAAGGGATTCTCCCTCCCCGCTGGTACTGGGCGGTCCATTACGGAAATGGCAGCTGCAAGTATTCCCGGCTGTGGGCTTACGCAACCGCCCGAAGCCTTCTGAACGATGATATTTATGTCTGTACGCTCACACAGAACTGTACCGGCTCCCGTTCCTATAAGGATAAGACCATGATAAGGAAACCGGAATCGGAATGGATTTCCCATGAGGGCGCGCACGAGGCAATTATCGGGCCGGAGCTGTGGGAGGCTGTCCAGAAAATCAATCAGGCGGCGAAACAGATTTCCGCTAACAATACGCCGCCCCAAGCATCTCTGTTTACCGGAAAGCTGGTCTGCGCGGACTGCGGGCATCCTCTGGTTGCCGCCCGCGAAACACAGCGCCGGAAAAACGGAACTGTCAAGCACTATACTTCTTATTTCTGCTCCCGGTTTGCCACTACCGGACACAGCATCTGCTCCTGGCACCGGATTTTTGAGATCAGCCTGAAAAACCTGGTGCTGAGTGAAATCCGGGCGCATGGCAAAGCGGTTTCAGCCGATGAAGCTGCTGTACTGGATAAGCTGAAACAGCACATCCAATCCGCAAGCGCCGCGCAACAAGAGGACTGCCGACAGGAAATCAGCCGTTTGCGGCGGCGTTTGGAGGAGCTGGAACAGATCACCGCAAAACTTTATGAAGATAAGGTAAGCGGGGCAATCAGCGGCGATTCCTTCTCGGTTCTGATTCAAAAGAACGAGCAGGAACGCATCCAGAAATCGGAACGCCTGGACAGCCTGTTAGCCGGGGAACGGAAAGCCCAGCAGGACATCGCCAATATCCACCAGTGGGCCGGAACCATCCGGCAGTATCTGAACTTGCAGGAACTGAACCGGGAAATCATTGAGGAACTGATTGACCGCATTGAAGTTGGAGAACGAACCGTCATAGACGGTCAAAGACACCAGGACATTAAAATCTACTACCGCTTTGTTGGGCTGGTGTGATCGGGCAAAAAAAGCGCCTGACCACATCAGCAGCCAGACGAAAACATCCTGTAACAGCAGCGATATTTGATTGTTGCACACTGATTTGTCGAATTGGAGAGAAATTAGCAGTTTACCCCTCCCAAATGCCTCGTGTTCTTTAGGATGTGCTTGAACGGCGTAATATCCATGCTGCTGGTCTGGTTCAGCGTGTCAACGCCATCGTTCAGGGCAATGTAGCGTACATGGCGCTCCGGGAAATAAATCTCGGTGTACTGCCCGCACATGATGTAGTTACGTCCAAGGCGGGAGAGGTCTTTGGTAATGACCAGGTTGATACATAGAACTGGCAGACGGGCTGATTCACTGTAAGAAATGTCGTGGCAGCCGCCAGACCGTTGTGCCGAGGTTCGGAGGCTCCGGCTATTTCATGCCCCGCTGCCAGCAGAAAGCGCAGGAGGAACGGAAAGCCATGGAGGAACAGAGGGAACGCATGGAGCGTGTCAAACGCCGGAAGGCACAGGGGCTTCAGGACAGATACCTTTATGATTACACTTTTGCCAACGATAATGGACAGAATCCCCTCATGGAGAAGGCACACGCCTATGTGGAACATTGGAAGGAGGCGTACAGGGACAATACCGGCCTTCTGCTCTTTGGTGACGTGGGAACCGGGAAATCCTTTTTTTCCGGCTGTATCGCCAATGCCCTGCCTGACCGTGACGTGCCGGTTCTGATGACGAATTTTCCGTCTATCCTGAACCGGCTGACCGGCGTGTTTGCCGAGGAAAGGGCGGCCTTTATCGCCAGCCTGGACGATTACAGCCTGCTTGTCATTGACGATTTAGGAGTGGAGCGCAGTACCGAGTATGCCATGGAGCAGATGTTTACCGTCATTGACAGCCGGTATCGGAGTAAGAAGCCGCTGATTGTCACAACCAACCTGAAACTGGAAGAAACCCGCCAGACCTTGCCCGCGCAAGGATTTATGACCGCATACTGGAACGGTGTGCGCCGGTTCTCTTTTCCGGTAAGAACTTCCGGGAGGAAGGAGCCATGGCGACCAAAGCGGCGGCGAAGGAGATTGTAAGTCGGGAATAACAAAACCTGATTGTATGAAAAGGAGCATTTATGAGCAGCGAGAAAATCACAAAGAATATTACCACCACGTCACCAGCTAAGGACGCTCCTGCACTGGTGAAGAAGATTGGCCGGACGACCTACATTATGAGGGTTCATTTCAGCAAGACCAGCAAAGAAACCATGAGCGACAAAATCAAGCGTATGCTGAAAAATGAGATACAGCAGATGTAAAAAAGCGATAACGGAAACAGGCCGGGATTCAGAAATGCGCGACGCTATGCGTCTGCTCCCGGCTTGTAAAATCAGGAGGTTTATGGTAGTATGGAGATACGAAAACAGAAGGGAAAGCAGGTGGGAAGATTGACAGTGACGGAACAGATAGACCAGAAACATCAGGAAGATTTACAGAGGCTAAGAGGCTTTCGCCTGCTTGATGATGACTTCCTCACCAAGTGTTTTGAGGGAGATACGGCAAGCATAGAACTGGTATTGCAGATTGTACTGGAAAAGCCGGATTTAAAAGTGCTGGACGTTCGCACCCAGGTATTTGTGGAGAATTTGTTGAATCGTTCAGTAAGGTTTGATATTCTTGCTACTGACAGTACCGGTGCTAAAATAAATGTTGAAATCCAACGAGCCGATAAAGGAGCCGGGAGAAAAAGAGCAAGGTATAATTCCAGCATGATGGACGCAACTCTTTTGAAGAAAGGTGATGATTTTGACAATCTTCCAGAAACATGGGTAGTGTTTATCACGGAAAATGATGTGATAGGAAAAGGGCTGCCGCTCTATCCGGTTGAGCGCTGCTTTTTAGGAACCGGAGAAAGATTTGAGGACGGTTCGCACATACTGTATGTAAACGGCGCTTATCGTGGAGATACACCAATCGGAAAACTCATGCATGATTTTTCATGTACGAATGCGGCAGATATGTATTATACGACACTGGCAGACAGAGTTCGTTTTTTCAAGGAAAGTAAGGAGGGCATTTTAATCATGTGCAAAGTCATGGAGGATATGAGAAAAGAATCTTTACAAGAGGGCATAAACGAAGGGGCAATAAATACTGCTAAAAGAATGCTGACAGATGGAATATTGACACTTGAAAAAATTGCGGAATATGCAGGACTTCCTCTTGACGAAGTAAAAAAACTGAAAGCAGAGCGGACAGCATAAAACAAAACCGTAGGCCGGGAATCTAAAAACAGGTTCCCGGCCTTATTTTGTTTGCCCAGCATGGGCGTTTTCTAACGGGTGAAAGTCCCGAGTGCGCGTAGGCAACGACGAAGCACATAGCTGAACAGCAAGGGTGTCCGCCGCGAGACGGAATCTGAAAGAAGCTGTAGGCAAATCTCTGACCTGACGGACAGGAACCGCATATAAGGCTCGGAAATACGGATAAGGTGGCAAAAGGCACTGAAGTCCAAAA
>QZDS01000077.1 GCA_009917455.1 bacterium 1xD8-48
GCACCACCGCCGTGTCCGGGTGCTTTTCCATGTACACCTCATAGTCATGGTAGTTCCTCCCCACGCGGCATCCCCTGTCTATCTTCAGTTCCGGCTCCTTATACCTGGGGCGGTACTTCACCTTCCTCGGCAGGTCGATGTTGCGGATATCGAACAGGCACCCATCTACATAGTTGTAGAGTGTCTTTTCACTGCACATCAGTTCATCCTTGTTGTTCAGGTAGATCTGGTGGATGCTCTGCCCCTGCTTCACAAGCGGAACAAGTATCTCGTTGAGCCTTGCTATCTCCCCTTCCGTTGACAGGATACCACTCCTTGACTCCGATATCTTCGCCGTCGCCTTCCGCTGGGCTTCCAGCGCGTCATATACGGTCTTGGTCAGCGTACATTTCTTCACTTCCCGGCATCCGTTGCACGCATAGGGCGGCTTGAAACGGTGGGTGCATACTTCCTCCTCATACTGTTCACAATAACGGTTGCACAGCAGTTCACACTGTCTGCATGTGGGCACCAGCGGATGCTTACATTCCCCTGTCCCGCATACTTTCTTCCGCCTGCACCCTTTCCGGTATTTGCAGGTGTTATGGGGAAACACGCTGTAACCGGTATCCTGCTCCACCGAATAGTTCCGCACTTCCTTGGTGATGGTAGTCCTGTCCCTTCCAAGCCTTTTCCCGATCTCTGTAAAGGTCAGGTGTTCCTTTAACCCGTTCTGTATCTCCAGCCGGTCCTCATAGCTCAAAAACTTTGCCATCTTTTCTCTCCTTTCCCCGCCGGCTTCTCTGCTTACACATAAAAACAGGAAGAACATCTCTGCTCCTCCTGCTCTTGTATCGTCACTTTCTCTATGATGTTTTATCCTGTTTGTATCCCACTTTCCCCCTTGGGAGGGAATCTCGGTTTGCAATTCAGGGAAAAATTCGCAGAATGACCAAATAAAGACAAAAAATGTCGTTTGATGCAGGAGGTATTGAAATTATGGCAGAAACAAAGATAATGGAATCGTTGTTGCTTTCTCAGAGCAACGATACAAAAAGGTTATTATGTCATTACAGAATGGAGGAGCTTTATAGTGAAAAAAATGATAGCGCTTGCAATGGGGTTGGCAGTTCTGCTGACAATATTAGGAGGATGCACTCAGTCACCTCAGAGTGAAGAACAATCAAATATTGATTATGGCAGTATAGATACAGATACTCAAGTTGTTGAAGCACAAGACGAAACCAATATTGATGTCGGAGATGCACAGGACACAATCGTTTTCATAGATGAAAAACTGGATGAAAATTTGTTCATCAGCGCAGAATTGAAAATGCCGGAAAATAACCTTTATGAATATGCTACGCAGTTAAAAAGATTTGACTATGATAAAGTGCAGGAAGCAATAGGGCAAAATGCGGAAGGAACCCTTGTTGTTGATGATGGGAGCGACGAATTTACGGGAGGGTCGCTTACCTATCAAAGAAATGACATTGCAAACCATTTGGACACCTATTGTTCCTATGCGGGGGAGATGGGGCTGGCAGATGACAGGGATTTATCTTTCATGTCCCAGGCGGATGCTGTTGCAAGGATACAAAACATGATAGGAATGTTTGGCGTGGGTGGAGAGCTGGAAGCTCTTGATGTGGTTGCTATGAATCAGACCGATTTTGAGAACGTGAAAAAGGCAATTATGGAAGATGGCGACTATCAGTTTTTGTCAGCAAAGGGATATGGAAGCGATACGTTTGAGGAAGGCATGGAAGTGTATAGGATTATTTTTCGGATGAATGTAAATGGGATTCCCGTATACAGGAACGAGCCAAATTTGAGGCAAACGAGCGAGAGATTTCTGGCTTATCCGGCTGCTGTAACGGTATTGTTATCAAATAATGGGATTGAAATGATAAGCATGATGGGAATGTTTGAGCCTTATGAGGAAGATCAGAAGGAAGCGGCTATTATAGATGAAGACGGCATCAAGGAAGCAATCATGAAAAAATTTGGCGATGTGATTTTGTCAGGCGAGTTTAAGGCAAAAAATATCTGGATGGAGTATTTCCCGCTTCTGAGGGAGGACTCCTTTACGGAGATGGATTTGATTCCGGTATGGTGCGTTGACTTTGAAGTAGATGGACAATCGGTTGAAGACAGCAGATATTCAATTCGGTTTAATGCAGTCACAGGAGAGGAAATTTCGTGAGCAGAGTATTCATAAATGAATGGAAACGGGCAATAAATATAAGCGCTGTCATAGCGGTTATTGGCGTTATGTTCTGCATTTGCTTTGATTCATGGAATGATTTGGTAAGTGCGATGCAAAGCGGCAATAGCGTCTGGTGTGTATACTATTTTACGAGCAATTCCGCCTTCGGAGGAATGTGCAGAAAATATATTTTGCCTGTTTTTGCGGCATTGCCTTTTTCCGCCAGCTTTTGTGAGGAAAGAAGGAACAGGGCGGTTGCGTATATTGTTTCCAGAGAGGGAATGCTAAGATACGGCGCTGTGAAATATATCGTAAATATCCTGATGGGCGGACTGGTTGTTGCATTTGGTACGGCTTTGCTGATTTTGTTTTTGCGTATTAGCTTTCCGATGACAAGTGATTATTATGAAACATCAGCTGCCGATACCGCAGATTTATTTCATAAATGGCTAGCGGTTCATTCCCCGGTTTGTTACTGTATGACAGAGACAGTGCTTGGATTTATGCGTGGGATGATATGGGCCGGAGTTTCTTTGTTTGTGTCATTATATGTAACGGACAGGTTAGTCATTACAATGTTCCCGTTTTTCGGGAGTTATGCGATTGTCAGGATAAGCCAGATGTTATCCATTGATGATAAATTGCGGCTTGACCAGATATTGATAGGCAGAACAGTGATTAAGGACAGCGGATACACAGTTATGATTGCTGTCATTGTTTCGGGTGTTTTGGTTTTTCTGATGGGATGTGTTTTTACAAGAAAGATGGCGAGAGGACTTAAAGATGGGATGTTTTATGAAAGCAAATAAGGTATCAAGATATAATATAAAAATGTTATGGGGAAATATAAGAATACCGTTCATCCTTATTATTGTTGTATTGTATGTGGTGGAAAGCCTTTCTGCCGTTTCAACCTTCAGCCAGAGCGTGCATATAAATGTTACACCATTTGCATTTGTGTTTTTAATCAATAATTACAGGATTCAGTTTGTCATAGCGGCGTGTGCAGTTATTTTGTTCTGTAATGCCCCATTTGAGGATGAATCTTATCAATATATGATTTCCAGAGCGGGAAAACTGTCATGGGGATTGGGACAGATTCTTTATATTTTAAAAACATCAATTCTTTATACTGCTTGTCTGGCTGCTGCGGCGGTTATTCCTTTTCTTGGACATATTACATGGTCAAATGAATGGGGCAAGATTTGGGGGACATTGGGGAAAACAAATGCCGGTGCAGAGTTCGGCGTGGAATTGTCAGTATCTCAGAATATTATACGGCAATATGAGCCTGCCTATGCGCTGGTTATAAGTATCCTGCTGGAATTTTCCTGTATTTTATGTATTGGATTGCTTATTTATTTTGGAAATAAGACGACTGCTAAATCAGTGGGAACATTCGCCGGGATGCTGACCGCTGTTTTGGATATATGTGTTTCAAATGACTGGCTGGACTGGGCATATGGGTTTTCGCCTGTAAGCTTGACGCAGCTGGAATTGTTTAATGGTTTTGCACCAAAATGGGGAATCAATCTGGCATACGCGGAGAAATTTTTCATGATTGCAATCGTAAGTCTCAGTGTATTATGTGTGGCTGCAAATTATAAGGAGAAAGCAATTAACAGAATCAGCAGGAGGCGTATTCATGGAAGATAAATGTGAAATTCTTATAGAGAATGTGACGAAAACGTTTGGCGGTCAAGAAGTTTTAAAAACCGTATGTGCAAAATTTGAAATGGGGAAAATCTATGGAATTGTAGGAAGAAATGGTTCCGGTAAAACGGTTCTTCTCAAATGTATCTGCGGTTTATTGTATCCCCAGGCAGGAACAGTGACAGTTGGCGGCAGGGTTGTCGGAAAAGATGTGGATTATCCGGAAAATGTAGGATTTATCATTGAGACACCGGGTTTTTTGCCAAGATATTCAGGGTTAAAAAATCTGAAATATTTAGCGTCTGTCAGGGGGAAGGTTAAGGAAGATGAAATACGAAAATACATGGAACTCGTGGGATTAAATCCTGATGACAAAAAACACGTTGGGAATTATTCGCTTGGCATGAGACAGCGACTTGGAATTGCACAGGCATTAATGGAAAACCCGGACATTCTTATACTGGACGAGCCAATGAACGCACTTGATAATAACGGCGTGGAAGAAATGAGAACAATTTTGCTGAAGATGAAAGAACAGGGTAAACTGATTATTATTGCAAGTCATGTTCGGGATGATATAGATATTCTTTGTGACGAAGTGTACGGAATTGATGCAGGGATTATGAAGAAAATATGTTGATTTGTGCTTTAAATTATACATAGGAGTTGGTTACAGTAGAATACACGGTAAAATTAAGATTGAAAGTATTAAATACAATTCAAATAACAATCTTTGGCAGAGTATTATGAGAATCATGATGTGGCGCATTTGAAAATAAAATTTCGATGCGCTGCATCTTTTTATTCATAAAAGTTTACAAACACACTTGACAATCTCTCTCTGAACTCACATATATACTTTTTTTAAAAATGGCAAAGGAAACAGAAACAGAGAAAAGTATCCCGGAGAAATACAGATGGGATGAACTGACAAGAAAAGATGGGACAGAATTAAAAAAATTTTATAATAATTTACTGACAGATTTAGGAGAAATTGGAACAGGTCGGATTCGGGAAATTTACTCGGGAGCACGTTCGAATATCGAAGAACCGGCAAATCTGAAAAAAACTATTTCCAGTATCGACGCATTAGACTGGTACAGTGCAAAGGAAGAAGGGCTTGGGGCTCTTTATGAAGGATTGCTGGAAAAAAATGCAAATGAGAAGAAATCCGGTGCAGGTCAGTATTTTACACCTCGTGTACTGATTGATGTTATGACAGAGCTGATAGCGCCACAGCCGGGAGAACGGTGCAATGACCCAGCATGCGGTACGTTTGGTTTTATGATTGCGGCAGACCGCTATGTAAAAGAGCATACGGACGACTTGTTTGACCTTACACCTGAGCAACAGGCATTTCAAAGATATGAAGCTTTTACAGGAGGCGAGCTTGTACACGAAACCCATCGGTTAGCCCTTATGAATGCCATGCTTCATGATATTGAGGGACATATTCAACTTGGGGATACGTTATCTAATATTGGAAAGTCAATGAAAGATTATGATGTCGTACTTACGAATCCGCCATTTGGAACTAAAAAGGGAGGGGAGCGTTCAAGCCGGGATGATTTAACATTTTTGACCAGTAACAAGCAGTTAAATTTTTTGCAGCATATTTATCGTTCCCTGCGAACAGATACCGGAAAAGCACGGGCTGCAGTAGTGTTACCAGATAATGTTCTGTTTGCAGATGGTGATGGGGAAAATATACGCAAGGACCTTATGGACAAATGCAATCTACATACAATTTTAAGATTGCCTACGGGTATCTTTTATGCGCAGGGTGTAAAGACAAACGTACTTTTCTTTGACAGAGGGAAAAAAGATACAGAGAATACAAAGGAAGTATGGATATATGATTTGCGTTCAAATATGCCATCCTTTGGCAAAACTAATCCTCTGCAGAAAAGTCATTTTGAAGAATTTATAGAGTGCTATCAGGCAGGACATCAGCAGGATAGAAAAGAAACTTATTCGGATGAGAATCCGGAGGGACGTTGGAGAAAATATACATACGAAGAAATTTTAAACAGAGATAAAACAAGCCTTGATATTTCGTGGATTCGCAGTGGTGAAACAGCAGATGACAGAACCTTGGCTGAATTGTTGGCTGAGATAGAAGATAAAGCGGCAAATATTAATAAAGCAGTGGAAGAACTGAAAGGTCTTATCGGAAATCTGGAGGAATAATGTTAAAAGAGAAACTACTTGAGAAATCGAAAGAAGCGTTTGTCCTAGCTATAGAAATTTATAATAAACCGACGATAAAATATCGTGTAGAGGCATTCAGCTTTTTTATTTGTAACGCGTGGGAACTAATGTTAAAAGCCTATATGATAGAGAAATATGGAGAAAACAGTATCTATTATCCGGATCACCCGAACAGAACGATTTCTCTGGATAAGTGTTTGCAGAAAATTATTTCAAATGAAAAAGCGCCTGTTCGTAAAAATCTTACTAAAATTATTGAGTTAAGAAATACAAGTACACATTTTATTACAGAAGAATATGAAATGGTTTACATTCCCTTATTTCAGGCTTGTTTACTTAATTTTGTAGAAAAAATGCAGGAATACCATGATATAGACATGACAGAAGTTATTCCTCAAAATTTTCTTACATTATCAGTCAGTATGAAAGCTCTGGATGAAAATATTATCAGGGCAAAATATCCGGAAGAAATTGCAACAAAATTAATAGCTATCAATGCGGAGCTGGAACCGGTGATTGCAGAAAATAATCAGTCATTTGCAATTAGAATAGAACATTTGCATTATCTTACAAAAGATAAAAATAAGGCAACGTCTCATGTATATATTGATAAAAATGCGGAATCAGGAGTTAAGATAATAAAGGAACTAAAAGACCCTAATAATACTCATAAGTATACGATGAAAACAGCGATTAAGGAAATTAACAGGAGATTGCAAAGCGAAAATATAGATTTTATGTTGTTTGGCAAATTAAATGATGCTTTCAGCGTCACATTAAATGTAGCTATTTTGTGCTGAAACTACACA
>QZDS01000078.1 GCA_009917455.1 bacterium 1xD8-48
GTGCTCCTGAGTGATGGGGCTGCATGGATCGCAAATATGGCGGAAGAAATGTTTCCTGATGCACGGCATATGCACAGTTCTTTCCGGTATGGGCGGAAACCTGCAATCTTCCCCATCCGCCTTTTCATGTCTGTAAATTCACTTTCCCCTGCATAGGTAACGGCGGGCGGTACATTCTCCGATTCAGAGCGCAGCAGTTTCAGAGTTTTCAGCAATACCAGCCCATACTCATGTGCCGTCTTCCCACTGTTCTGTATGCACACCCTGTCGCAGATATCTTCCATGTCCGCCCTGAAATGTTTCTGGAAGACTGTCAGGAACAGATTAATCCACAAAAGGCACCTCAGCATATCCCACGCAAGCCCGAACCATAAATGCCCTAACCGGATATGTGTCTGCTCATGCTGTATAATGGCTTTTAATTCCTCCCGGCTGTAGCTGTCTGCCATTGCTTTTGGCAGGACAATCTTCGGTTTCAGCAGGCCGATTGTGAATGGCGTAATATTCATGTCAGTAACACTGATCCTGATGCTGTCAAAAAAGACTTTTTCCATTCCGGCAACCAGTCTCCGAAGGCGCAGCCGCTTTCCAAAGACACAGATAGTGGCTACCAGAATACCCGTTGTATAAATACGACCAACCCACAGACAGGACATAGTTCCCTTTGTCATCCACCATGTTGCCTTACATATGGCTGCATTTTCATAAAACAGCCGCAGCTTCCCAAGAAACGGTGGAAACAGAAATACTGCCCATAGCATCCCCTTCAAAAAAGTCCTTTCTGAAAAAAGCACTTTCCGTAACAGCATCACAAGCCCGGTCAGTACAAATGAAAAGGCGGCGCACCGCACAAGCTGTGTTGTCAGATATACTGCACATACATCCAGAAAGCTGCCAATCCATTGCCAGTCAGGCATCGGTCCCACCCTCTTTGTCCGGAGATTCCGCATTCTGCCCCTTGCTTTTTTCCAGAATATCCTCCAGTTCCTTTATCTGCTCATCCGTCAATGCGAAGCTCTGCAGCAACGCCGCCATTGCATTTGTACCGCTGCCGGAAAAATAGCTGTCCACAAACTTCCTGCTTTTCTCTTTCACACATTCCTCTTTTTGCCTCAGAACATAGTAGTGGTAAACCCTTGAATCATGCTCATCCACGGTATAACCAAGGATATCTTTCTGGTTCAGGCGGTTCATCAATACCCGCACCATCCTCATAGACATATCCACATTCCCCTGCATCCTTTTGTAAACTTCGGAGGATGTCAATGGCATATCGCTCGCCCAGAGAACCTCCATGATCTGCCATTCGCTCGGTGTAATCTCTTCCTTTGCCATATCTCTGCCTTCCTTTCGTTTTATTTCGTCACTTTATATATCGGTCAATTATTGTTAATTGTTAAGAGCCGTTGACGTTTTTGCATGATATGGGTATGGACAGAGGGCAGATCATGGGAAATTACTTCCCAACTATCCAAGCAATTTCCCTTATCAGGCCGCCCGGTCTGCCTGCGGAAACGGCAGACCGCCGCATATGGCGGATGAAGCCCATAGTGCGGCGGTTTGTCTTTTGTAGGGTTCATAATCAATGCAACAAATATTTATGAAAAATCAATCTTAAGTTCCTTAATTATCGGGCTACATGGTGCTTAATTAGTACAACAACCAATAAGCCACAAACTCCTAATGAGCCATATGTAAAAATAAATTTCAAAACAGTAAATATATTTGATGTATAACAAATTCCTTGGCCTATGGCCAAAAAATCTTTTATCATTTTTCTGATTAAAAGATTTTCTCCTAAATCAAAAACAAAACTAAGCAACGGGAAAAACAGTACAAATTTATATTTCTTTAATCCTGTCTTTTCCAAAAGGAATGATAATGCCGAAAAGTAAAAGATATTGTAAATAATCATATAACCAATATCAACATAAAAGAAGCAATTTGCATAAAACCAACGCCCCGCCTCTCCCAAGCCCCATATGTATGACTGACATTCCACAAAAGAATATCCTAACCGTAAGTCCAAAATTGTCTGAAAATCATTATATGCCGCAACTTTTCCCGCCAAACAACGCATGACAAACATCCCACCCATAAATAAAATGAAGAGAATAATTATTACTGCTACATTTAGTCTTCTTTGATATTCCTCCAATATTCTCATTGCAGTTCCTCCTAAAACTCCGCTACTATGCTTGCTATCGATAGCATTGTAATATATAATAATCTAAAAAGAAAGAACACACTTTTTTGTTATATACTATCAAAAAGGAGAGTAATATGGATAAATATTGCCAGTTGGCTCAAATCGGATATCAAAAATTTGAAAAAGTTGTTGACATTTTAGGTGGGAAATGGAAGTTACGCATTTTATATTTTTTAGGACTTCATAGGGTATTAAGATATAGCGAATTAAAAAAACTCCTAACACCCATAACACATAAAATGCTCAGTATGCAATTAAAAGAATTAGAACACTCAGGAATAATCATTCGTACCGAATACCCACAGGTACCACCTAAAGTTGAATATTCCATAAGCCCTAAAGGAAAGGCATTGATGCCCATTTTTGAAGAAATGGCCAACTGGATTGTTACATATGAAAGCGAGAATCAATAAGAATGATTTCCTAAATAAGCGTGAAAAGACTTTGCAAAACAGCTCTTATGGAGCTTTACTCATATATCATTTGGCGAAACTCTTACTTTTCGGCAACCCCTTATACAATTTGGTGGAACTACAGCTTTGCCAAATTGTATCCGACTTTCGCCAAATCGTTCATGCTTTTGGGCAAAAGAACCATCCAACTCCTGAATGTAAAATTGCTCTAAAAACACAAGAATAAAATGTAAATTTCAGACCTATGTACTGCCAAGAATGCCATATTTCCCAGAAACAAAAAATACAAAATCAAAAGAACGCCACTATAGCCCCCTTTTATCCTTTTATCCCATCTCCCTGAACGTGCTCGCCATTCCTTCTACAAGGCTCCATTGACGCTGCATATAGGAATTCAGATTTACCGTGCTTTGCCGATATGCCTTACAAACCATTGATGGATTATCAAAATGCTCCATGACTGCGAAAGCGGCACAGTAACCGCTCTCCATCCCAGCAGAAATGCCCTCACCCAAAGGATTCAGAAATCCAGCAATCTCCCCGGCAAAAGGGACACGCCAAAAAACTCATACAAGAATACAAATCATGAACTATTAGAACTTTTTTCGTTGTTTTCAACTTGAGGCTTGCCACTGCCTACCTATAAAGCTATAATAATTCCTTGTAAGAAAGCAAAATTTTTAGTTAACCAGATAAGGAGAGTAACCGATATGCAGGAGTTTATTACACCACCAAACCATAAAGGATTTTCTGCCAAGAAACTTTTTGACGAAAATGGTAAGATTAAATGGGGTGCAATCGCCTATATTGAAAAAGGCGGTGGCGGCCCGGAGGGGAATCACACACATAACGATAACCATATCTTTATCGTAGTTGACGGCGAAGCAAAGGTTATTCTTGATGACAAGGAAGTGATTATCAAGAAAAATGAATCTTTCTTTGTAGATGGCATGGTGCCACATTCTATCTGGAATAATGCAGATCAGACAACTGTTGTAATCAAAATCTCTACAGAGAGGGAACAAAACGTATAATAATATCAAGCAGCAGGAAAACCGTGATAGGTTTTCCTGCTATTCTTTATCGTTATTTAATTCAGTTTTTATCCTTTTCCCATGCACTATCACGAAAACCATTTACACTATCACGGAAACCCTTATATTATCACGAAAACTCCCAGCAGGTTTCCGTGATAATATAGACAGTTTCCGTGTTCGTATAAGGGTTTTGCCTGATAGTATCGACTTTTGCGTGATAGTACAGCAGTTTCCGTGCGAGTATCCGAGTTTCCGTGATAATAACCGAGTTTTGCCTACGAGTATAAACTATCAGGCAAAAGAACCCCAGAACAACTGTTCGCACTCCTACTAATGTAAAAATGCCCCTAAAAGCACACAAAAATAATGTAAATTTCAAAGCTATGTAGTGCCGAAAGTGGCGGATTTACGGGCTTTCTCGGCTTTCCGTGTCCGTATCTGCCGGAAACTAAGACACCTTGACAAAATATGACAATATCCCCCATAATCCAACAGTAGTTGCAGATAAACAAGTTAAACTTTAGTCTTTCCGCTTTTAGATTATTTATGGCTATTCTTCAAATTCACCTAATCAAATTTACAATATAATGATATATATGTCTGCATAAATCAGCAACTACCGTGGTACGCTCTGGAAAAATAACAAAAAATAATGTAGCTGCAGATATTATTAACATGAAAAAACTTAAAAACATATTTCTCTCAGTATTTTTATAATCAGAAAGATTTTGCAAAATATATTTTTTCTCTTCGAACTCGGCCATGACAACTTCAATATCACAATCTATTTTTTTAGAACCCGCTATGATACTATTATAAAAATTTTCATATGAAATAAAAAAAGGTCTTTCTATTCTCTTAACTATGGCATTATTATCTGCATATACATCCTCTAGTTGTTTGATAATTTTTTCCCATATGTCATCTCTTATGTATCTACTATAGTCATCAATATTTAAAGACAAATCATATTTTAATTTTAGCAATGACATTAATCGGTTTCTACGTAATTTAATTTTATCCAGTTTTTGCTTATAACTAACAACTGTCTTTCCGGCTTCTCTTGATAAGATATCTAGAAATAATATTTTGAAATACTCTACCCCGTATTCATCCAGATGGTAATAAACTTCATCTTTCACAGATTCAAATCGACCAATTTCTATATCATCATCTTTAATGATATAAATAAGTCTATTATTTATTTGTTTCCTCTCGTATCGATCAGAAAGGCGACATTCAAAAAACATTTTTTGACGTTCATCTATAAATTGTCCCTGATATCCATTCACTCCAATTGAAGCCCAAAATGATCTGTATTCATCGTGATAGTCAATATTGGTATAATATGTTTCTATTCTGGGTGGCATAATATCATTACTATGAAGAACAAATGGAAAACTGTAACTTAATTTCTCTAAAAATTCCCATTCAATACAACTAATAAATTCATATATCCTATCTGCCTTCAATGAATCATTGTTATATCGAATTACCGAATAATTTTTAAACGCTCCTGTTCTATTACTTTTTCCTGTTAATGTCGGAAATGCGTACCCCCTTTTTTCGCTATAATTACAATTTATCAACTCGTCTAACTCTTTCTTTTTTTGTTCTGTCAAATGCACACCAAATTCCAGAGCTAAATATGCCGAATTCATATTGCAAATATTGACAGAAAAATAATCGATGCTTGATTCGAGTCGATGTCCTTTAAATTCAAAAATACCACATTCAACTTTCTCATACCATGATAATAACGTTGAGTCCATATTTTCAATGCGACTGCATATTTCATCTAATCCAGCATTATGACCATAAAGGAAGCGAGTGGTTCTTCTTTTCTTCAATAATTGCCGAATACCTTTTTGGAGCTTTTTTATATCTTCTCTATGTATTAAATCAGCTATAATGATTGTATCGAGATTAAGAAAAGAATTTTCTGGAATTGCATTATTTTTTATTCTAGTATAACCATCTTTCCTGTATATAAAATCATAATATCTTTTCCAAAAGTCTTTGCGTCTCCCTGGTAAAACCTTTAATATTTCTGCTCGTTTCTTTGCATATACATATAGTAAATCCTCATTAAAACGCTTGTGACGCAAACCATAGTATTTCACTGTTTCCCCTCCTATTGCCATCTTTCTAATCAGTATAAAGTTCACTTTTTAAGGCTTATTATATAATAAAAATTTTGCTTAATAATTGAATAAAAATTTCCGAAAAGTCATTTTCAAATATCTTTATGTATAAGATACCATAAAATACAAATTTTGCAAACAAACAGGCAAAACTCCATATTATCACGGAAACTCATATACAAACACGAAAACTCCGAACCATTTCCGTGTTTGTATCATATCCCCCGTTTTTCAACAGCATTTTCCGTCATGCTAATACACCTTTCAGCCAAAACCGCCAATATCCTACACCTTTTTACCTTTCCTTTTTATACTATCACGGAAACCCCCGACTTTTGCTGTATGCTGCCAGCAAAAATGACATTTTTTAACATTTAAAATGTCACAATTTCCAAATTCCAATAATTCTATTTGATTTTTCATTTTTTATCCCTGATTTAATCTATCTTAAATCCCCGTTGAAGACTAATTAATTCCGAATTTAAACCTACAAAAAAGGAGCATGTTTTATCACTGCCCCTTTTTTGCCTTTTGGTTGCCATGTTCCTCTATTATCAGATTTTTTCCAGTCTTCGGCATCTTGTTTGGTATTACTTCAATCAGTTCATCTACACTTACCTCTTAATGCTTTTTTACCGCCTGCCCAGCTTATAAAACTATCCATATTTTTATTCCTTCTTTCATAATAATGTGGGCATCATCATGGCAAGCAAGGATATATAAATTAGTTACATGTTACGCCTCCTTTCAAATAAGATAACTTCTCGGAATCTTCAGCCCTTATTTCATGGGGCTTTCAGAACCTATTTTTCAAAAATCACCCACTT
>QZDS01000079.1 GCA_009917455.1 bacterium 1xD8-48
CAGGGCCATTTTTTGCCTTTTTTTCAAAGCCAGTCCCACATCTGAATGAGAGCGTTCCTAACTTTACGAAGCTGTAAAGGAAGGAACGCTTTATGTCTTTTAGGAAAATCACAGTCAAATCTGGAGACGAAGAAATCACAATGAATGTTACGGAAGAGGAATACAGGAATTACTTTAGGCCGTGGTGGCAGCAGAAAAAGCATGATCAGAGGAACCGTGAGGCAATGGAGCAGAACGGATACACGGAAGAATCTTATGAGGAATGGAAAGAGAACGATATGCGGACGGAGCTTTTTGCGGAGAGCATCCTGAATGCCACGGGCGGCGCTTCCGATGGCGTGACCACGGCAACCGCCAACATCACTTTCGATGATGTAATGGATTTATTCTATTCCCTGAAAGCGCCTTACCGCAAAAAGGCTGTGTGGCTGTTAAATGACACCACGGTGAAGGCACTGCGGAAACTGAAAGATAACAACGGCAACTATATCTGGCAGCCTTCCGTGCAGGCAGGGGTGCCGGACATGATCTTAAACCGCCCCTACCACACATCTTCCTATGTGCCGGAAGCAGCGGCGGGAAAAAAGGTGATGGCCTTCGGTGACTTTTCCTATTACTGGATCGCTGACAGGCAGGGGCGCTCCTTCAAACGTCTGAATGAACTGTTTGCGGCCACCGGGCAGGTGGGATTCCTTGCTTCACAGCGTGTGGACGGCAAGCTGATCCTTGCCGAAGCGGTAAAGACCATGAAGGTGAAATCTTCTGCATCATCGGGATCATAAGAAGGGAGGCGGCATGGATGGCAGTCCTGACATTGGAGGAAACGAAGCAGTATCTCCGGGTGGACAGCAGTGATGAGGATGGTTTCATTTCCGGGCTGATTGAGACCGGGGAGAGGCTGTGTGCGGATGTGGCACGGATGGAATTATCAGAACTGGAAGCGCATCTGCCTATGGCGCGGATTGCCGTCCTTTATGCCGCTGCCTACCTTTATGAACACCGGGAGCAGGCAGACCACGGGGAACTGGCGGGGACGCTTCGCTCCCTGCTGTTCGGCATACGGAAAGAGGTGTTCTGATGGCGCTTGGGGAATGGAAGGACAGGATAATCATTCAGAAGAGCGTGGCGGGCAATGACAGAGCCGGGAACCACATTTTATCGTGGCAGGATTATTTTGCCTGCCATGCCTATGTAAACAACCTTTCCGGGAAGGAGTATTGGGAGGCGGCGCAGCTTAATGCGGAGAAAGAAGTGTTTTTCCTTATCCGTTATTGCAGCGAAGCCGCCGCCATCGACACGGAGCATTTCCGCATTATCTTCCGGGAGCAGATTTATAACATCACGTTCATTGACAACGTGAAATATCAGAATAAAACCATAAAGCTGCGGGCGGCTTTGGAAAAGAGGGGAGGCTGAATAAATTCTCCCTTTGGAAAAGAGGTAATGATGTCTGAAAGAAAAGTATCCATCGAGCAGATGGCGGAGGCGGTCATGGACGGCCTCGTTGAATACGCTGGGCTTGCCACGGACGTGATGAAGGACTGTGTGACCAAAGCCGGGAACACGGTGAAATCGGAAGTGAAAGCCAATGCCCCGGTTCGGACGGGGCAGTACAAAAAGGGATGGGCTGTGAAAAAGCAGAAAGAGACCGCCAATGCACTGGAACTGGTGGTGCATAACAAGAAAAGGTATCAGCTTACCCACCTTTTGGAGAAAGGCCATGCCAAGCGTGGCGGCGGGAGGGTGCGGGCATTCCCCCATATCGCCCCTGCGGAACAGGCGGGCATCCGGGAACTGGAGGAAGGAATCAAAAGGGGGCTGGAAGGATGAAGCACGATGATGTATTGAAGATGATGGAGGAAATGGGGCTGCCCTTTGCCTATGACCATTTCGTGGAGGGCGAATCCCCGGAGCCGCCATTCCTTGTATTTTTATATCCCAAAGCTGCGAATTTCGCGGCGGACGGGATTGCGTATTTCAAAATCAACCAGCTTGACATTGAACTGTACACCGACTTAAAAAATCCTGATCTGGAAGAAACCATAGAGGCGGTACTTCTCAAACATGGTATCTTCTATGGCAAGAGCGAGACGTGGATTGAGTCGGAAAAACTGTATGAAGTCTTGTATGAAACGGAGGTCTGAAATGAACAATAAAGTGAAATTCAACATCTGCAACTGCCATTATGCCTTGCAGAAAACACAGGAGAATGGGGAGATCGGATTCGGGAACCCGGTGGCGATGCCCGGAGCGGTATCCATCGCATTAGACCCCAACGGGGAGCCGGAGACCTTCTATGCGGACGGAATCGAGTATTACATCATAGCCAACAACATGGGCTATGACGGTGACTTAGAGCTTGCCCTCATCCCGGAGAGTTTCCGCACGGATGTGTTAAAGGAAGAGGCAGATACAAATGAAGTATTGGTGGAAAACGCACACTCCGAGACGGCGGCCTTTGCGCTGCTGTTTGAGTTTGACGGGGACATCCGCAAAATCCGCCATGTGCTGTATAACTGTTCCGCAAGCCGCCCCAAGATCGAGGGCAAGACCAATGAGGAGAGCCGGGAGGTGCAGACGGAGACGCTGTCCATCAAGGCGCGCCCGCTGGCAAGCGGCTATGTGAAAGCCAAGACCGGGAACAGGACATCTGCGGAGACCTATGCGAACTGGTACAAGAGCGTGTATCTGCCGGAACCCAAAGCGGCGGATGCGGACACAGAAGGACAGGGATAAGGAGGCGGAAAGGATATGAGCATTGTAAGGAAGATAGAGATTGACGGGCAGGATGTGTTGTTCAAGGCATCGGCGGCGATCCCGCGCATCTACAGGCTGAAATTTCAGAGGGATATTTATAAGGACCTGCGTATCCTGGAGAAAAGCATCGGTGAGGGGGATGAGGAAAATTCCAACCTCGATTTATTTTCTCTTGAAATGTTCGAGAATATCGCCTACACGATGGCGAAACACGCCGACCCGCAGATACCGAATGAAGTGGATGAATGGCTGGACGGATTCAACACTTTTTCCATCTATCAGGTCCTTCCGCAATTGATAGAACTGTGGGGGCTGAACGTACAGACGGATGTGGAGGCTAAAAAAAACTTCGCCCAACTGAGCGGGAAATGACAACGCCTTTATTCCTGCTCCGGTGTGTGCAGCTAGGGCTTTCGATGGCTGATCTGGAACTGCTCTCCATCGGGCTTATCAATGATATGTATGCCGAGAGCCGCAACGATTCCTTTTCCTACGCTGTACTGGCTGATCAGGCCGCGATGGACGCATTTTAGTTGAAAAAACAGCCTTTTTCTGCTATGATTGGTAGTGGGAAAAGGCTGTGAAATCGTTAAAGGAGATTTGATTGCTGTGATAGAGGTATTGTTTGGCGAGAGTGAAGCCGCTTCCATGAAAGCGGCAAAGAATAAAATAATTGTGGGAACAGTCAATGGCCCTACGTCCGTCTGGATGGCCGGGAAAAAAGCACCGCCCCAAAAGCCTTTCAGCGGCTGGATAGAAGGAACATCGGAAGAAGTTATTTGTCTTGGATTTATAATGGATATAGGAAACATCAGGGAACCAATGGAAAGCCCATACCGCAGGGAACTGATCTATTCCATGTATGCACAAGAACAATGGGCGCAGGATGAAGAGACAGGGAATGAGTTAAAAAGTGCCGGTGATTTTTATGTAAAAGAATTGCGGCGGTTAAGGGATTTTCTAGACGAAGGGGAATCTGTCAGAATATGGTACAGCGATGCCCCTTATTCCCGATGCGGTCTATACAGCCTGTGCCAGATATTAAAGGGGTATGACAACCAGATATCGGCAGTTAAGATTCCGGAGTATGTAGTCCGCGATAAAAATATTGTCTCTTATCATAGCTGGGGTGAGGTTTCGGCAGAAGAGTTTGCAGTTTTTTTACCCTATGAGAAGCTACTTTCAAAAGAAGAAATTCATATGTATGCCATGCTGTGGGGCATTCTGGCTGAGGAAAACAGCCCTCTCCGTGCGGTGGTCAATAGCAGAGTCCTCAGTGTCCCGGAGGATTTCTACGATTTTCTGATATGGAAATGGCTGAAAGATGCTCCCATAAAAGAGGCCAGACTGATTGGTGATATTATCGGCCATTCACAGCTTGGCGTGGGGGACTGGTGGTATGCCAGAAGAATTGAATATTATATTCAACAGGGGCAGATACAGGTTATTGAAGATTCAGAAAATAAATATGCGCGGATGATCTGCGGCAGAAGATAAGTTTGGGAAAATTTAATAGATTTCTTACATAGGCACTTGCCATCACAGCAGGTGTCTTTTTTTGCGCATTTTTCAGGGAGCCTTTTGGCTTCCTTTTTTCGTGGGGAGGTGCTTTGGGTGGGGGCGTCAAGGATACAGGGCATTACGGTGGAGATTGGCGGCGACACCACAAAGCTGACCGCCGCGCTGAAAGGGGTAAACGGGGAGATTCGCACCACGCAGTCACAGCTACGGGACGTGGAGCGGCTCTTAAAGCTGGACCCCGGCAACACGGAGCTATTGGCACAGAAGCATCGGCTCCTTGCGGATGCGGTGCGGGAGACGAAGGAAAAGCTGGAAACCCTGAAAGCGGCTGCGGAACAGGCAAACGAGGCATTGGCAAAGGGTGAGATCACCCAGGAGCAGTATGACGGGCTGCAGCGGGAGATCATCGAAACCGAGGAAAGGCTGAAAAGCCTCGAAGAACAGGCGAACCAGTCGGCGGTGGCAGTGCAGAAGATCGCCGCCGTGGGTGAGGATTTAAAGAACTTAGGGGATAAGATTTCCGGCGTGGGGACTCCCCTCACCAAGACTGTGACCACGCCCATCGTGGGGCTTGGCACGATGGCGGTAAAGACCGCCGCTGATTTCGATACCGCCATGAGCCAGGTAGGGGCGGTTTCCGGGGCAACCGGGAGCGAGCTGGAAGCCCTGCGGGATAAGGCAAGGGAGATGGGGAGCAAGACCAAGTTCTCCGCATCGGAGGCAGCCGAGGCAATGAACTACATGGCGATGGCCGGCTGGAAAACCTCGGATATGCGGGTGTCCATGAGCTGGTACAATGCAGAATCTTTTTCCAATCCAATCCCTCCTCTCTGTGGTGTCGTAGCTTACCTCTGTTTTGGCGGGATTGCAAGCGGAAAAAGAAAAAAGCCGGAAAACCATCTTGTAGCGTCCGACATTTTCTGATAATATATCCATATGGGGTACTGCCATAACGGGATAGGCGGTCAGTTTTCCGATGCAAACGCAGAGGGGACTGCCCCTCTGACTACGGGTAAAACCGGGAAAGGGGGGATGCTTGATGAGTGACTATGAACTGTTGACGGTTGTTCTGATGATTCTTGGGATCATCGTATCAATCCTGATTGCTTACATAAATCACACAAAAAAGTAACCGCCCTTTGGTCGAGGAACGCGGTTACTGTTTTTGTAACTAACTTTCGGAACTGACCGTCTATCGGCAGTATTCCCTTTTGTATTTTCATTGTAACAGATTCCCCCGCATCTGTCAAACGCTGCGGAGTGTTCCGCTGAAATCATTTTATAGCGTATTCCGCATAAAAGCAAGGGGATTTTGTCGAATCCCGTTTGTCGAATGTCGAATTGGGTGGGGTAAATGGG
>QZDS01000007.1 GCA_009917455.1 bacterium 1xD8-48
TTTTGGACTTCAGTGCCTTTTGCCACCTTATCCGTATTTCCGAGCCTTATATGCGGTTCCTGTCCGTCAGGCCGGAGGTTTGCTTGCAGCTTCTTTCAGATTCCGTCTCACGGCGGACACCCTTGCTGTTCAGCTATGTGCTTCGTCGTTGCCTACGCGCACTCGGGACTTACACCCGTTAGAGAACGCCCATGCTGGGCAAACAAAATGCGTACTGCCATATAAAGCAGTACGCATATCACCACACTTAATAAAATCTATACTGTTCTTATTTACTGTGCAACCTCAACGAATGCAAGAACTCCATTTCCTGTCATATCTACTACAACATGGTCGTCTCTTACTTCTGTAACATTTTGCTCTACCCAAGTGCCGTCAGCATATCTGTAAGCTTTAACATTCTGTCCTGCAACAATACCAGGCATGTAGAAGTTTACGTTTGCTACACTGTATTTAAGAGGAGCCGGTCCTTTTACTGTAACAACATTCAACACTTTCCCGCCCAGAGTAGCCGCAAACTTCTGTGCAACGCCTGAATAATCTGCGTTTGCCTTCAAAACTGAGAAAGTAAGGTTTGTCGCCTGGCCATCAACAACAACATCGCCGCCCTGTGCAACCGGAATAGAATCCTCTAACAGCCATGTGCCTGTTACAGCGTTGTTCATGTACTCTCCTACCAACTTGTCTTCCTCGATAGCTGCTACTGTTATGTTAGGGTCTCCAACATTAGATGAATCCTCCAGATAAACTGCTTTAGGAGGCTCATAATCCTTTGCCATAACAGGCATGGAAAATAACATTGTTCCAATGAGTGTTAATGCTAATATTTTTTTCATTACCATTATCTCCTTCCTTAATCTTAAGTGTGGTGTTTGTATATTCCTGCCGTTAAGTTGGAATATTTTACAAAAAGTTATTATATTATTTTTGATAAATGATGTCAATTCTTTTACTGAAAATTCCTAAATGTCCACCTGTACCATCCATGCTCCTTTTCTTCCAGCCCAATATGGCAATCACCTTCATCATCATTTTATGCGCCATATATCATAGGCTTTCTGAATTTAATGTAATCCCAGCTCTTCCCCCGTGATGGTGCTGATTCCGTTATCCTCAAGAAGCGCTATCAGCCCGTCCGAATCCGCCACGCGGAAAATCATACAGGCCATCCCGTCCTTCTGTCCGAAAACAGAATACATATATTCCACGTCAATCTCCTCCCGTGAAATCACGCCGAGCACCTTGCTAAGGCCCCCGGGAGTGTCTGAAACCGCCACGCCCACCACCGGCGTCATGGTCAGAATAAATCCGTTCTCTAAAAGAATGGAGGAAGCCTTTGAGGCATCGTCCACAATGAGCCGCAAAACGCCGTAATCCGCTGTCTCCGCAATACTGATTGCCCGCATATTCACCTGATTTTCCGAGAGAATCCCGGTGATATCCGCAAGCTGTCCCGCTTTATTTTCAAGAAATACAGAAATCTGAGGTATCGTCATATTTTTCCCCTCCCTTTTAAATTTTCCGTTTGTCAATAACACGTACTGCCTTGCCTTCACTTCTTGCAATAGACTTGGGCGCCACCAGACGCACCCTTGCATAGATTCCCAGCATGGCCTTAAGCGCAGATACCAGACCCTTTTCCATCTCCGTAATCTTACCCAGATTATCCGAAAAGTTCGAAGGCGCCATCTCCACCATTACCTCGAGGGTATCGGAATTATTGATACGGTCCACAATAATCTGATAATTTGCCGGATATCCCTGCTCCATAAGCACTGTCTCAATCTGCGACGGGAACACATTGACTCCTTTGACGATAAGCATATCGTCGCTTCTGCCCATGGGCTTGCTCATCTTCACATGGGTGCGGCCGCAGGAGCACTTCTCTCTGGTAAGCACGCAGATATCTCTTGTGCGGTAGCGCAGAAGGGGAAACGCCTCCTTGGTAATCGCGGTGAACACCAGCTCGCCTTTGCTGCCCTCCGGGAGAACCTCTCCCGTATCCGGGTCGATAATCTCGGCGATAAAGTGGTCTTCATTGATATGCATTCCGGTCTGTTCGCTGCACTCAAAGGCAACTCCCGGCCCGCTGGTTTCCGTGAGCCCGTAAATATCATAGGCTTTGATTCCCAGCTTCTCCTGGATATCCTGCCGCATCTCCTCGCTCCACGCCTCGGCGCCAAAAATTCCGGCTTTCAGCTTAATCTTATCCCGAAGCCCCCGCTCGTGGATGCTCTCCGCCAGAAAAGCGGCGTAAGATGGCGTACAGCACAGAATCGTTGATTCCAAATCCACCATAAACTGGAGCTGGCGGTCCGTATTTCCCGACGACATGGGAAGGGTGAGGCATCCCACCTTATGGCTCCCGCCATTGAGTCCGGGACCGCCGGTGAAAAGGCCGTAGCCATAGCTGACATGACAGACATCCTCGCTGGTGCCGCCTGCCGCCATAATCGCGCGGGCGCAGCAGTCCTCCCACAGGTCAATGTCATGCTGGGTGTAGAACGCCACTACTCTGCGTCCCGTGGTTCCCGATGTGGACTGGATTCTCACACAGTCCTTAAGGGGCTTTGCAAGCAGTCCATAAGGATAAGCCTCCCGCAAATCGTCTTTCGTCAGGAAAGGCAGCTTATGCAAATCCTCCACGCCCTGAATATCCTCAGGCGTAACCCCCTTTTCCTCCATCTTTTTGCGATAGTAGGGAACATTGTCCCATACATGGCGCACCTGTCTGACCAGCCGCTCATTCTGCCACGCTAAAATCTCCTCCCGGCTGGCAGTTTCAATCTCTTTCTGATAATACCGTTCCATAAAAGTTTCTCCTCCTCGTTTTTCAGGCGCTTCGCCCCAGTTCAAACGCCTTTTTATTCAACTCCAGAAATTTAGGCGGCACACTTTGTTCTATCGCCTCCATCCATTCCTCCTGCGTAAAATCAAAGTGTCTGGATAATCTTCCCATAAGCACCAGATTCACGGCCTTGCTGCTCCCCGCTTCCTGGGCAAGGGAAAGCGCGTCAAGGGCATCCACATTGATTCCGGCAGCCTTCATCGTCTGCTCCAGATTTTCAGGATATTCCGCCATCCCCGCAATCACCGGCATGGGGTTAATCTGCTGGCTGTTCACAATAATCCTGCCTTCCGGCTTTAAATATTCCGTGTAGCGTGCCGCCTCTAAAAGCTCAAAGGAAAGAATGCAGTCCGCCTGTCCCCTGTCGATAATGGGGGAAAAGACTCTCTCACCCCATCTTACATAAGTAACCACGCTTCCGCCCCTCTGACTCATTCCGTGAACCTCGCTGACCTTCACATCATATCCCTTTCCAAGAAGCAGGCGCCCTAAAAGCTTACTGGCAAGCAGGGTGCCCTGTCCCCCTACGCCTACAATCATGATATTCTTCGTTTCCATACTTATCCTCATTTCCGCGCCGCCTTTCGCGCAACTTTCTTACCTCTCACCGCAATGCGTCAAACTTACAGAGCTGCTTACAGACTCCGCAGCCCACACAGAGCGTATCGTCAATCTTCGCCTTTCCGTTTTCCATGCTGATAGCCGGACAGCCTATGTTCATACACGCCTTACAGCCCTTGCACTTTTCCGAATCGGAACAGATTGGTCCCGGGTGCTTCACATATTTCAGCAGCGCGCAGGGACGCCGGGAAATGATAACGGAAGGTTCGTCTGCTGAAAGCTCCTCCGTAATCGCCGCCTTACAGGTCTCCATATCATAGGGGTCCACCACCCTCACCCTCCTGATTCCCACGGCATGGCACAGGCTTTCCAAATCAATCTTCGTACAGGGGTCCCCTTTCAGGTTATAGCCTGTGGTTGGATTCTGCTGATGTCCCGTCATGCCCGTAATAGAGTTGTCAAGTATGATTACCGTGGCATTCGATTCATTGTAAGCGATGTTAATCAGACCGGTGACGCCGGAATGGATAAAAGTGGAATCGCCGATGACCGCCACAGTCCTTCCCGCCGTTCCTTCCTCCCCGGCCTTTACGAAGCCGTGAAGCCCCGAGACGGAAGCGCCCATACACACGGTAGTGTCAATGGCGCCAAGAGGCGCTACCGCTCCTAACGTATAGCATCCGATATCGCCCATCACCGTAAGCTTTAATTTCTTTAAGACATAAAAGATACTGCGGTGGGGACAGCCCGCGCACATAACCGGAGGCCGGGCCGGAATCGTTTCATCCAGCAAAACGCCCCGCTGCGCCTCTCCCCCCAGCCTTTCCTTTACCAGATTCTGGCCAAGTTCTCCGATATTGGAAAACAGCTCTTTTCCCGATACCGTAAGCCCCAGGTTCCTGCAATGAGTCTCTATAAAGCCGTCCAGTTCCTCCACCACGATAAGCTTCTCTACCGTGTCTGCAAAATCCTTTATCTTCCGTACCGGCATGGGCCATATCATACCAAGCTTCAAAACGGGATAAGTATCGCCGAAAGCCTCCTTCACATACTGATAGCATGTGGAGGAAGTAATGATACCGACAGAAGCATCCTCTCCCGGCTCAAGCCTGTTAATCTCCGCTGTCTCCGCCCACTCCGTCAAAGCTTCGGTACGCGCTTCCACCATGGGATGACGCCGCCTGGCGTTGGCAGGCATCATAATATATTTTGCCGGATTCTTCTCATACTTCCTGCGCTCCGGCATCACCCTTTCTCCCGGCTCCACCACGCTCTGGGAGTGGCTTACACGGGTACACATCTTAATCAGAACCGGCGTGTCAAACTTTTCGGAAAGCTCATAGCCAAGCTTTACAAAGGCAATGGCCTCCGCAGAGTCCGAGGGCTCTAACATGGGAAGCTTTGCCGCCTGCGCATAATGGCGGGAATCCTGTTCATTCTGAGAGCTGTGCATACCGGCGTCGTCCGCCACGCCGATTAGCAGTCCGGCGTTTACGCCGGTGTAGGAAGCGGTAAACAACGGGTCGGCCGCCACGTTAAGCCCCACATGCTTCATGCCGCAAAAGCTTCTCCTGCCGGCAAGCGCGGCGCCTAACGCCGCTTCAAGGGCCACCTTTTCGTTGGGCGCCCACTCTGCGTATAATTCCTCGTATTTTGCGGCGTACTCTGTAATCTCCGTACTGGGAGTTCCCGGGTAACTGGAGACAAAGCAGCACCCCGCCTCATAAAGTCCCCTGGCAACCGCCTCGTTGCCAAGCATCAATGTTTTCATATATTCTTTTCCTCCTTAATCGCCGATGGAATCCGTCACCGAAACGGTCACCTTTTTCTCGTAGCATGAGAAAATCTTCTCCAGTTCTTCCTGTCCGGGAGCTTTTGTCACCACGCTCACCAAAGGCACAATCACAAGCCCCGCCAGCATACAGAATGCGCCGGCATTAATCGGGGACTGCAGAAAAGCCGGGAAAGCGGAACGGAAGAAAATATTTGCCAGCATCACAACCGTGGAGAAGATAAAGCTCACGCAGCAGGCCGCCTTTGTGGTCCGCTTCCAGTATAATCCGTAGAGAAAGGGCGCCAGAAACGCACCTGCCAGCGCGCCCCAGCTTACGCCCATGAGCTGCGCGATAAACGTAACGTTGGAACGGTATTGAATCAGCGCAAGCACCACGGAAATTGCAATAAACACCACCAGCAGGCCGCGCATCCATTTCACCTTCTGCTTTTCACTCATATCCTTAATCAGGTTGTCCTTGATAAAGTCCAGCGTCAGAGTGGAGCTGGACGCCAGAACCAGCGAGGATAAGGTGGACATGGAAGCGGAAAGCACCAAAATCACCACAACCGCAATCAGAATGGCAGGCAGACCGGAGAGCATGGCGGGTATCACCGAATCGTAACCGCCCGCCGCAATATCGATTCTGTCGCTGAAAAGCCGTCCGAAGCCGCCCAGAAAATAACAGCCGCCCGCAACGATAAGCGCGAAAACGGTGGAAATAATCATTCCCTTGTTGATTGCGCTCTCGCTCTTGATTGCATAAAACTTCTGCACCATCTGGGGGAGCCCCCAGGTTCCAAGGCTGGTGAGTATCACCACGCCCAGAAGGTTTGCGGGGTCCGGCCCGAAAAAGGAATTAAAGACTCCCGGCGCGGAGGACACCGTCTCGTCGCTTACCGCGGAAAGCGCATTCAGCGCTGCAAGAAAGCCTCCCTGACTGTTCAGCACCGCGGCAATCACGGCGACAATGCCGAAAATCATGATAATTCCCTGAATAAAATCGTTGATGGCGGTCGCCATATAGCCTCCGGCTATGACATAAATACCGGTCAGTACCGCCATAACGATTACGCATACACTGTAATCGATATCAAAAGCCATGCCGAACAGACGGCTCAGTCCGTTGTAGAGACTGGCTGTATAGGGAATCAGAAAAATGAAGATAATCACCGAAGCCGCAAGCCGCAGGGGTTTGCTCCCGAAACGCTGCCCGAAAAATTCCGGCATGGTGGCGCTGTCCAAATGCTGGGTCATAATCCGGGTGCGGCGTCCCAGCACCGCCCATGCCAGCAGAGAGCCTAAAAAAGCGTTCCCGATTCCCGCCCAGGTAGCGGCAATTCCGTATTTCCATCCGAACTGTCCCGCATATCCCACGAAAACCACTGCCGAAAAGTAGCTGGTTCCATAGGCAAAAGCGGTAAGCCAGGGGCCTACGCTTCTTCCGCCCAGCACGAACCCGTTTACGTCTGTGGCATGACGGCGGCAGTAAAGGCCGATGCCAATCATCACGCCAAAGAAAACAAGAAGCATTAACAGTTTAATAAAGATATCCATTTTAATTTTCCCCCTCTAGTTTCTCGTCTGCGCTTCCACAAGACTCCCGTGGCAGTAGCGCTCCCGAAGCAACGGTTTCTCAATCTTTCCCGTGGGATTTCTCGGCACCTTTTCAAAAATAACTTTCCTTGGACGTTTATATCTGGGAAGCTCCCTGCAGAAATCCATAATTTCCTCCTCGCTGCAGGATACGCCCTCCTTCAGCTCGATAACCGCCGCCGCAATCTCGCCCAATCTTGCGTCCGGCATACCGATAACGGCCACGTCCTTGATTTTGTCGTTCCGGCGCAAAAAGTCCTCAATCTGAACCGGGTAAAGATTCTCTCCCCCGGAGATGATAACGTCCTTTTTCCTGTCAACCAGATAGATGAAGCCGTCCTCGTCCATACGAGCCATATCGCCCGTATAGAGCCATCCGTCCTTTAAAACCTCCTCCGTCGCCTCGGGATTTTTATAATAGCAGAGCATGACGCCCGGGCCATGGACAATGAGCTCGCCCACCTCGCCTCCGGCTCTTTCCTGCCCCTGTTCATCAACAATTTTCGCCTCCCAGTGGAAGCCCGGCTTTCCGACAGCCCCTACTTTATGTATATTTTCCACTCCCAGATGGACGCAGCCGGGCCCTATGGATTCGCTGAGACCGTAGTTTGTGTCGTACTGGTGATGGGGAAAATGCTTTTTCCAGCGCTGAATCAGGCTGGGCGGAACCGGCTGTGCCCCGATATGCATCAGCCGCCACTGTTCCAGCAGATAGTGACCCATCTCCACCTTGCCGGAGTCAATCGCATCCAGAAGGTCCTGTGCCCAGGGAACCAGGAGCCACACAATGGTACACTTTTCTTCCGTAACCGCCCGGAGAACCCACTCCGGCTTTACGCCCCGGAGAATCACCGCCTTGCCGGCGGAAATCAGGGAGCCGAACCAGTGCATCTTGGCTCCGGTATGGTAGAGCGGCGGAATACACAAAAACACATCCTCACGGGTCTGTCCGTGATGGTTTTGCTCCGTCTCGCAGGAAGAACGAAGGGCTCTGTGATTGTGCAGAATCGCTTTGGGGAATCCGGTGGTGCCGGAGGAAAAGTAAATCGCCGCGTAATCCGTCTCCTGCAAGGCAACCGGCGGCGCGCTGGAAGAACAAAATCCCATGAGCTTTAGAAAGTCCTCCGTGTAGGACGGCCCGTCCTGGCCCGGGAAGAACATCATTTTAACTCCCGGCAGTTCCTGCGCTATGGTATCCATACGGCTGATAAACTCCGGCCCGAAGATTAACACCTCCACATCCGCAAGCTCCAGACAGTATTTGATTTCTTCCGCAGAGTAGCGGAAGTTCAGCGGTACCGCCACAGCTCCCGCTTTTAAAATACCAAAATAAACAGGCAGCCATTCCAGACAGTTCATCATCAAAATGCCCACCTTCGTCTCCCGTTTAAGCCCGCGGCTTAAGAGAAGATTTGCAAAACGGTTGGCGCGCCTGTCAAAATCCGCCCAGCTTAATTCCCGGCGGTAGGGAGCGCCCTTACCCGCGCTCTCTATCAGGCTTGCCTCCCGCCAGGTAACGGCACTGTCCCGCTCCTGGGAAGGATTCAGCTCCACCAGCGCCGTATCCGAACCGTAAAAACGGGCATTCCGCTCCAGAAATTCCGTGATTACCATGTTATGGTTCCTCCTTTTCGTATCCTCAATTATGATTTATTGTGGGAAATAACATAACCGTTTACCGCAGCGTGCGCCACGTAGGTATCCAGCTCGTCCCTTACGTCCACCGCATAAAGAGCAGTAGTTTTTCCTGACCGCAGACACCATGCCTCCGCAATCAGACGCGTTCCCTTTGCGGGCGCAAGATAGGTAATGGAAACGTTCTGGCTGACGGTAACAGTCTCCCTCCCGGAATAACCGTTAGCCGCAACGGCGCAGGCAAAATCAGCAAGCGTAAAAACAGCCCCGCCCATGGGCACATGATTTTCATTCATGTGCCGCTCCGTCAGCGTCAGGGAGCATACTGCCTTTCCGGGCTCTGCAAGGTCAATGACAATACCTGTAACCTCCGTTGCAAAACGGTCGTTTTGAAAACGGCTGCGAATTTCATCTAAAGCTGACATAAGCAGACTCCTTTCCTGTCAAAAATACTTTTAATACTTTAACACTTTTAATCGTCAAAGTCAACAGACAGTATGCCTTGTAACAGCCTTATACAAAAACCCGGAATTTCCTGTAAAGTAAAATACGGGAGACTCCGTTTCAAAGAGTCTCCCGCTTTGCTTCATATATCAACTGTATCTTTAATTATACTGCGCTCTTTAGTCCCAGAGCCCCGTTTCCTCCTCCGAAAGAGAAGCCTCACGGCACACCGGACACCGGGCTTTCCCGATATTTTCAATTAATTCTGTCCCTTTGCCGCATTTCCCGCAAAGCCCGGCATATTCCGCTCCTTTGTCCAGAAGCTTAATCACAGGCACGCTTTCCACCGACTTGCAATGTTCACAGACAGCCAGCCGATAACCAAAGTCAAATAACGGTAATTCCGTCTCCGCTTCATAGCGGTCAAGCTTCTGCCTTATCTCCATCGGAAAAAGGCTTTTAACCGCCCCCAGCTCTCCGTGCATGATTCCGCTGCCTGTTCTGCAATTCCATGTCTTGCCGCAGGACGCGCAGGATACATCTATAATTACCCCCATATTCTTCTGCTCCTTTCCAGAGTCAGATTACCCCAGCAGACTGAGTATATAATCCGAATTGTGATTTGCCTGGGCCAACATGGATTGTCCGGCCTGAAGTAAAATCTGGTCATTGGCATAATCCACCATTTCCCTGGCAATATCGGTATCCCTGATACGGGACTCGGCGGCGGTTGTATTTTCAACCACGTTGTCCAGATTGGCAATGGTATGTTCCAGACGGTTCTGGATGGCACCGTAATAGCTTCTCACGTTGCTCACATAGACAAGCGCGTTTTTCACCGAATTGATAGTGTCGCTGGCGCTGTCCACCGTCCTTACGTTCATATCCGTAAGCCCGAGGGCTTCCGCATTCATTTGGTAAAGCTCGAATTCTATGTGCTGCCCTGCCTCGGCTCCCACCTGGATACCGACCTTTGCTCCTCCGCTGAAGTCCACATTAACCTGACCGGGGTCAATTCCAAACGCGCCGCTGCTGTGCCCTGCACTTAAAATTGCCTTTCCGGCTCCACCAGCAGATAAATCGCCTGATATTACGGAACCGGCGCCGTCCTTCGACTCGTAAGCAAGCTTTCTGACAAATTCCGTCAACTCCGCATTTCCGCTGCGGAACCGTGCGTTGATATCTGATTCCGTCAGGCCGGTATGCTTCTTAATGGCATCGCCCAGCTTTACACCCTTTGCAAGGTCGGCAAATACTTTATCCATTCCGGCGGCAATATTAGAGGCGTTTACGTCGCCCTTTCCGTTTGCCAGCCATCCGATATAGGCCGCTCCCAGATAGCCGTGTCCGTAAGGCCGACCTGCCATTGTGTAGGACTGCAGGTATTTGCTGATGTTTGCATCCTGGCTGTTATCATTTTCACTGGTAAGTTTATCGGCATAATAGAGCAGATTATTATTCCATCCGGTGGTAAAACCGCCTCCCGCAAGCTGAGCCGTCCCCTCCACAAACCATGTGGGATATTTCTCGCCCTTTCTGCCGCTCATGCCATCCGTTAAATTGTACTGCATTACGGTGTGCATCAGCTCATGGGCAATGGTGGATTCCAGCACCTCGGCATTCTTGCCCGTACCACTGGCGTCCGCATTATTAAAATCGGCCGCGTCCACCTTGATTCCCATGGTAATCGGCCTTCCGCCGGAGCTTTTGTAAGTGTATGAAGCATAGGCCAGAGTATTGCCCGGCCCGTCAATAAAGGACACGTTAAGGGACATTTTAATCGTATCAGTTCCCTGAGCGTTTTTTAACGCCGGAAAGGCTTCAAGAATATGCCCGATTGCGTCCGGCACCAGCGTATTCGCAATTTTATCCGCAAGGGCGCTTCCACTGTTTACCGCAACACCTGCCCGTCCGTTTACCGCTGCATTGTTGGGTGAGCCGTTTACCGCGACGGTTCCGTCCTTCAGGTTCAGCTCCATATCGTACTGATAGGTTGCCAGCACTGAAGCCGAGCGCGGCGAATATCCGTTTGTGGGAAACAGATTCTTTTCATTAAATACGGTGTGGTCGGCTATCTTGTCAATTTCCGCCTTAATCTGCTGGATTTCCGCATCAACCATCTCCCTGTCGTTATCGGACAGAGTTCCGTTTGCCGCCTTTACAGCCAACTCATTGGCTCTCTGCAGCATATCATGAATTTCATTCATGGCGCCCTCTGCGGACTGAACCATGGAAATTCCGTCCTGCGCATTGGCCGACGCCTGCGTCAGCCCCCGAATCTGTCTGCGCATCTTTTCGGAAATCGATAATCCGGCAGCGTCATCCGCTGAACGGTTTATCCGGTACCCGGAAGACAGCTTTTCCGCTATCTTCGCATTTCGTTTCTGATTCAGGTTCAAATGTCTGCCAACGTTCCATGCCGGCATATTACTTTTAATGGTAAGCATCCATGCACCCCCCCCGCAAAATTTTGGCCGCAGCCATCCATTTGCAAGGTAAACTATTTTGACATTGAGTTATATTTTATATTATATCGGCAATTATATTATTTCTCTTTAGAGAAACTTTAACAAAATAATAATAAAATACAGAAAACCTCCGGCAGAGACTTCCTTGTCTGTCCGGAGGTTTCAATGTCTTATCTTTTGCTATGTATAAGACGCCTTTTCTTATTGAGCTTTAAATTCTCTCTCTGCCAGTACCTTGTCGTCAGGGTCTGTGTAACGTACAGCAACCGTGCAGGCGCCGCTCTGTCCAACCGCCTCGTCAAACTCTGCCGCCTGGGTCTCAAACTGAGATGCACTGGCATCCAGTCCCTGCTCAAGGGCTTCAGCAATTCCGTCTACTATCATGCTGCTGTCCTCAAACTTACAGGTCATGGAGAATACATTTCCCTTTACCTCAATGGAAAGGGTCATTCCTTCCTGTTCAAGGCTTTCAAAAGCGGAATCCAGAATGGATTTTACAGCAGGGTCATTGTAGTACTCTTCCAGTGTTGAATAAACGGCGTCTCCGCTTGCCGCTGCATTATCAGCCGAAGCGTCATCCCCAGTGTTATCTGCAGGCGCTTCAGGTTCTGCTTCCGTATCTGCGGGCGCTTCAGGCTCTGTGTCTGCGGCATCTTCGGGAGCTGCTGCATCCTCTGTGTTTTCAACAGCTGCGTTGTCTTCTGTCTTATCTGCCTCTTTGGAACCGCATGCGGTAGCAGATAATGCCAGTGCCATAACTGCGGCACATGCAATTACTTTTACTGCTCTCAATTTCATAACTACTACTTCCTCCTCTTTTTCTTTCCTGCCAAACTACTTTGACAGGTTTTTCATGAATGGTGTCTGACACCAAAAAGAATTTTATCACGAATTATTTTTTTGTCAATATCGCTTTATATTTAATTTTACATAATTAATTATCTTAACTTTTTCTTAATAAATTAAAAGTTTTCATCCTTATATTCCAAAAACGGCCGGCACTCTCCACGAGCCGACTTTATTGTAAAAAAAGGCAGCCTGCGCTGCCTTTTTTTACAATAAGCTACTGAGGGGACTCGAACCCCTGACCTGCTGATTACGAATCAGCTGCTCTACCAACTGAGCCACAGTAGCGTCGAAAATTATTATACCGGTATCCAGCCAGTTTTGCAAGCATAATTTTTGGTAATTTTCTCTCCTTAATTCCGCATTGCTTCCATTTACCCCGGCATCCTTTTTCGCTATTTATCCAGATGAACATCCACCTGGGGGTAAGGAATCCTTATTCCCGCTTCGTCCAGCGCGTATTTCACCGCTTCCGTAAGCCTCCATTTTGCCGGCCAGAAATCCTCCTGCACGGCCCAGCACCTCGCATTCAGATTGACGCTGCTCTCCCCCAGCGAGTCCACAAATACCATAATATCCCTGTCGGCGATTACCGCGGCGTCGGCGCGTAAAGCCGCCTCTATAACCTCTTTGGCCTTTCTGATATCCTCATCGTAAGCGATTCCCACAGGGATATCGATTCTTCTTTCTCTGCACCTTGTAAAATTGGTTATGGTTCCGTTTGCCAGCGTTCCGTTAGGCAAAACCACCACCCGGTTGTCCGGCGTGACAAGCTGTGTATAGAAAATATCCACCGCATCCACCGTCCCTTCGTTTCCCAGGCCGTCTTTGATATAGTCGCCGGCCATAAAGGGCTTCAATATCAAAAGCAGCACCCCTCCGGCGAAATTGCTAAGGCTCCCCTGAACGGCAAGGCCGATTGCCACGCTGGCAGAGCCTAAAATGGCAAGAATGCTGGCGGCGTCCACGCCAAGAGACGAGGCAATCATCAGAATAAGAACAAAATACAGCCCGAATTTTATAAATGAGTCAATAAAACGCATTGCGCTTTCCTCAATCCGGCTTCTGCCCAATGCCTTTTTGATAACATGTCTCAAAATACGAATCAGCTGCACGCCGACGAGGAATGCCAGTCCCGCCAGCACTACCCGAAGCCCCAAATGAAATGCCTTTTCGGGCAGCTGTGATAAAAATTCCTCAATAAATCCTCTGTCCACTTCATTTTCCAGCATCTTGCCTTAATCTCCTCTTACTTTTATTACAATAAGCGCTCCGGGCTGTCAGGCTTCCTGCTCTGCGCGCATCGCTTCCGCCTTCTTCTGTTCCTCTTCGGCTTTCTTCTGTGCTTCCGCCGCTTTCTTTTCCGCTGTTTCCGCCTTTTTCTCCGCTTCTCTTGCCTCCGCCTTTGCCTCTTCCGCATCTTTTCTCAGAAGCTTAGCGTTCTCAACAGCCAAAACAGCCTCCTCTTTTGCCTCTTCCGCCTTCTTTTCCGCCGCAAGAATCCGCTTCTTTCTGGCAATCTGCTTCCTTTCTTCTTCGTTGTAAGGCGTATAGGTGAAAATACTTGCCGACAGGGGCGCGCTCATCATCTTAAAGGAATAAGGCTTTCCGTCAATTTCCACTTCCTCCGCAAACTTTGCTTCCCCGTTTACGCGGCCAAGTCCGCCGTAGCGTTCGTCGTCTGTATTTAAAATCTCCGTATACTTGCCTTCATAAGGTACGCCGATAACAAACTCCTGCTCCGCGTTCGCAAAGTTTACCGCTACTACCAGCGTATCGTTTTTCTTTTGCGTCTTTCGAAGGAAGGAAACCATGCATTTTTCGGGAGAAATGCAGTTAATCCATTCAAATCCCTCCGGGTGGGTGTCCAGCGCATACAGAGCCGGCTTCTCCTTATAGAGTTTATTCAAATCCTTAATCAGCTCATGGACGCCCTTATGCCCGTCGCAGGAAAGCAGTCCCCACTCTGTCTCCCGCATCTCGTCAAACTCTTTAAATTCAGCGATATCCTGTCCCATAAACAGAAGCTTTTTTCCTGGATGGGTCATCATGTAAGCGTAGGTAAGCCGCAGATTTGCGAACTTGTCCTCCAGGACCCCGGGCATTTTTCCAATCATGGTAGATTTGCCATGAACCACCTCGTCGTGGGAAAATACCAGCATGAAGTTTTCACTGTAGGCGTAAATCATGCTGAAGGTCAGCTCATTGTGATGATGGGCCCTGAAATAAGGGTCGTAGCCGATATAGGTCAGGAAATCATTCATAAATCCCATATTCCACTTAAGGTCAAACCCGAGGCCGTCTTCCTCCACCTTTCCCGTGATTTTCGGCCATGCGGTGGATTCCTCCGCAATCATAAATACGCCGGGATTTCTCTTTTTCATTACGGAATTCAGGTGCTTTAACAGCTCCATCGCCTCCAGATTCTCATGTCCGCCATAAATATTTGCAACCCATTCCCCGTCATTTTTGCCGTAGTCAAGGTAAAGCATGGAGGCCACCGCGTCCATACGAATCCCGTCCACATGGTACTTTTCCACCCAGTACAGCGCATTGGCAATCAGATAATTGGAAACCTGGGGCCGGCCGTAATTGTAAATCAGCGTTCCCCAGTGCGGGTGCGCCCCCTGTCTGGGGTCTGCATGCTCGTAAAGGCAGGTGCCGTCAAACTGAGCAAGGCCGTAGGTATCTCTGGGAAAATGGGCCGGAACCCAGTCCAAAATCACGCCGATTCCCGCCTGATGCAGGGTATCCACAAAAAACATGAAATCCTCCGCGCTTCCGTATCTTGCGGTAGGCGCATAATAGCCGATTACCTGATAGCCCCAGGAGGCGTCCAGGGGATGCTCCATCACAGGCATCAGCTCCACATGGGTATAGCCTGTCTCCTGCACATATCTGACAATTTCGGACGCCAGCTCCCTGTAGTTAAGATATTCTCCGGTATCGCTTTTCTTAAAGGAACCGAGATAAAGCTCGTAAACGCTGACAGGAGAATTTTCCTGCTGCTTCTTCTCCCGTTCCTTCATCCATTTGCGGTCTTTCCAGGCATAGTCAAGCTCACGTACAACCGATGCGGAATCCGGCCGAAGCTGCTGGCCGAAAGCATAGGGGTCGGCTTTCAGGTAGGTCAGTCCCCCTTTGGCCTTGATTTCGTATTTATAGCATTCCCCGGGCTTAACGTCCGGCACAAAAATTTCAAAAACGCCGCTTTCCGCATTTCGGCTCATCTGATGCATTCTTCCGTCCCAGTGGTTGAAATCCCCAACCACACTGACACGGACTGCATTCGGCGCCCAGACGGCAAAATGTGTCCCCTGTACCTTCCCTGAAGTCATCACATGGGCGCCCAGCTTTTCGTATATGGTATAATGAATGCCTGCATTAAACTTTTCAACGTCGTTTTGGGTAAGGCCTGTTTTAAACTGATAAGCGTCCTTTATGCGGATGCTTTCATCCTCACGTGTGACCTCGTATTCGTAATTATCCGGGATTTTGCCGGCAAGAAGATATGCAAAATAACCGGCCTCGTCCACCATTTCCATCTTATGCTTTTTTCCGTCCTCCGTAATGACAGAAACACTTTCCGCCCCCGGCTGAAAGGTCTGGAACAGTACGCTTTTTCCTGCCGCATGAGGCCCTAAAATCTCATGAGGGCTGTCCTCCTCCGAATAAATAATCCCTTCAATCCTGGGCCAGTTCATAAGCTTGTACAATCTGTTGTTCATTTTTCCCCCATTTCCGCGCGGCTTTCGGCGCTTGCTGTATTACTGTCCGTTTTGTGGCCAGCGCATGCAAAAAGTATATATTTTATTGTAACAAAGATGCCTGTACAACACAAGCACCAAGTGCTATAATCGTAGCAGCCAGTACAAAGTCCTGTGCAAACAGTTACTAAATTATGCAATCAGCCGGAAGTCCGCAGGAGCATGCCCCTTAAGATTTCACTATGTGCAGAAAAGAGGAAAATATGTCTAAAACAAAAAACGTCGGTTATGAGGCCATTTCAAACGAAGATGACAGAGCGATGCTGGACCGCATTAATACCTATGCCGAGCAGGTTCTGGGCGATATCGACCCCCAGAAAACCCGGATTTCCTTCCAGCTTGACAAACTGAAACCGGTGATGCAGGAAATTGCCGATGAAAAGGGTGTTTCCCTGGAAGATATTTTTATTAAATATATGGATTTGGCAAGCGTGGTTTCCGCCAGACAAGACGCGCTTTTAAAAGAAGATTTAAACGACAGTGTGATGAATTTTACGGAAATCTGACGAAGGTTTCCCCGCAGACAATTGCTGCCGCGCTTTTCGGGACAGCTTATTGTAAAAAGGCTGCCCATGGAATGAACCGGCGGATGGGCCGGCTTCCTTTTCCATGCGGCATCCTTTTTTAAACAGATTTATTTTACCACTCTTACGCGGAAAACGCCCTTGACTGATTTCAGTTTTTCAATGATTTCCCCGCTTGCGGGCTCCTCAATGTCCAGCATGGTATAAGCCACTTCTCCTCTGGACTTATTGGTCATATCCGAAATATTGATTCCGGCGTCGCCAAAGCATGCGGTAAATTTGGTAATCATGTTTGTAATATTCCTGTGGAAAATCGCAACACGTCCCGCCTGAGTACACACGCCCATGTTGCAGGAAGGGTAGTTTACGCTGTTGTTGATATTTCCGTTTTTCAGGTACTCCATCATTTCCCTGACCGCCATTCTGGCGCAGTTTTCCTCCGACTCCTCGGTGGACGCCCCCAGATGGGGAATCACGATACAGTTCTCCTGTCCTACCGTCACGGGATTGGGGAAATCGGACACATATCTGCGGATTTTTCCGGCTCTGATGCCCTCCAAAACATCCTCCTCCTTCACAAGAACGTCTCTTGCAAAGTTAAGAAGAATCACCCCGTCTTTCATCTTTTCGATTGCTTCCCTGTCAATCATGCCTCTGGTGGAGTCCAGCAAGGGCACATGGATGGTGATAATATCGCAGTTGGCGTAAATATCCTCCACATGAAGCACATGCTTTACGTCGCGGCTTAAGTTCCAGGCGGCGTCCACCGAAACATAGGGGTCATAGCCGTAGACCTCCATACCCATATGCTTCGCTACGTTGGCAACCTTCACGCCGATTGCCCCAAGTCCGATAATTCCCAGCTTCTTATCCTGAACCTCCGTCCCGGCAAAGCGCTTCTTTTCCTTCTCGGCGGCTTTGGCAATATCCGCATTGTCTTTGGACTCCTCCACCCAGTTAATCCCGCCGATGATATCTCTTGACGCAAGGAGCATTCCGGCAATCACAAGTTCCTTTACGCCGTTTGCATTGGCGCCGGGGGTGTTAAATACCACAATTCCCTTTTCCGCGCATTTGTCAAGAGGAATATTGTTGACGCCGGCTCCCGCTCTGGCCACTGCCAGAAGGTTATCCGACAACTCCATCTCATGCATGGCGGCGCTTCTTACCAGAATCCCCTCCGCCTCGTTCACATTTTCCGTCTGTGCGAATTCTTCCGTAAACCGCTCAAGTCCCACCTGCGCAATTGGATTTAAACAATAATATTGAAACATCTTAATCTCCTATTCCGGTCCCGCTGCTGCCGTTAATTATTTTTCTCAAATTCCCGCATAAATTCAACCAGTTTCTCAACGCCTTCAATGGGCATTGCGTTATAAATGCTTGCCCGCATACCGCCTACGGACCGATGGCCCTTTAAATTCTCAAATCCGGCTTCCTTTGCTTCCTTCACAAATTTTGCGTCCAGTTCATCGCTTCCGGTAACAAAGGGAACATTCATAAGGGAACGATCCTCCTTACGAACCGTGCCTTTAAACAGAGCGCTCTCATCAAGAAAATCGTACAGGATTTTTGCCTTTTTCTCATTGTACTCCTTCATAGCCGAAAGGCCGCCCTGCTTCTTTAACCATTTAAAGACCTTGCCGCAGATATAAATGCCGTAGGCCGGAGGCGTATTGTAAAGGGAATCCGCGTCGGCATGGGTTTTGTATTTCAGCATGGTGGGCGTCCCGGGCAGGGTGTCCTCAGAAATCAAATCCTCCCTGATAATCACAATTACCACACCGGCAGGACCGATGTTTTTCTGGACGCCGCCGTAAATTACGCCGTACTTTGCCACATCCACCGGCTCCGACAAAAAGCAGGAGGAAACGTCCGCCACCAGTGTATGGCCCTTGGTATCGGGCAGAGTTTTGAATTTCGTGCCGTAGATGGTGTTGTTTTCACAGATATATACATAATCGGCGTCCTCCGGAACAGGAAGGTCCTCACAATCCGGGATATAAGAAAAGGTCTTATCCGCGGAAGATGCAACCTCAACGGCTTCCCCGTAAATCTTAGCCTCCTGATAAGCCTTCTTCGCCCACTGTCCGGTTACAATATAAGCCGCCTTGCGGTTTTTCATGAGGTTCATGGGAATCATGGCAAACTGCTGGCTGGCTCCTCCCTGTAAAAACAGAACCTTATAATTATCAGGTATTTTCATAAGCTCTCTTAAGTCTGCTTCCGCTTCTTTTATAATGGTATCATAAACCTTTGAGCGGTGGCTCATCTCCATCACAGACATGCCGCTGCCTTTATAATCAAGCATTTCATCCGCCGCTTCTTTTAATACTTCCTCAGGCAGAACGGCCGGGCCTGCCGAAAAATTATATACTCTGGACACTTCTCTCTCCTCCTTACCACATGTACTTCAAAACATTTTAAACAACTTTAACGCTTTAGTCAACTGCTTTAGTAAAACATTACGCAGGGCGTCCCGATTTCCACCATGTCGTAAAGCTGGGAAACCTGCTCTAACGGGGTGTTAATACAGCCGTGGGAACCGTTTCTTATATAGATTTGACCGCCATAGGTGCTCCGCCAGGAGGCATCGTGAATTCCGATTGCCCCTTTTACGGGAATCCAGTATTTTACCGGCGACGCGTAATCCTCTCCCCGCAGCACCCTGTTTCTCTGTTTGTTGTAGACGTAATTGGTGCCGGATGGGGTTCCCCGGCGCAGGCTTGTGTTCCCTGTCACCACCGGGGTCTCTATTTTCAGCTCCCCGGCTTCATAATAGTACATCATCTGGTTGGTCATATCCACTTCTATGTAAGTGTCGCCGATATCGTCCTTTCCCTGACGGAGCGCAGTTTGCGTGTAGACCGGCTCGTGAATTTCCTTTCTTTTTTCAAGAAACGCCGGCAGCAGATAGGCTTTCTCCGCCTCCCTGTCAATTTTGTTACCGTAAATACCGCCCTCCACGGTGACGATGTCGCCTCTGGTGGCATGGAACTGGCGGCTCCCCCCTACGGTATCATATTCGTCCGCAAGGCGGTCTATAAACTCATAAACCTTGTTATTGTCCGTACAGAGATTGCCGTCGTTGTCAAAAACAAAATTTCCCGCGTCGTCCATAAGCAGAAAATCGCAGACAACCCCGGCGTCAACAGGATAGCTCTCCTCGCCGAACTGATAGACAATACCGCAGTCCTGATACTCCCTCAGCTTTTCCCACAGTAAAATCGTCTCCAACATTTCAGATGTCATCGGAAGGTCTTCATAACACCCCGAAGCCTCCAAATCAACAACAGGCTCAAGGCCTTCAAAAGCATTCTGAATCAGCTCTCTGGTTCTCGCTTCATTCAGGATATGCATCCGCTCGTTCAACAGATAATATCCCTCGTCTCCCTTTAAAATTTCAAGCCTTCCCTGACCGGAAGCATCTGCCGAAAGAAAGGGGAAGCCGCTTACAATTCCCTCATAGACATCCTTATCATACCAGACGTCAGGCCAAAGCTTTCTGTCCTTTTTCCCTCCCAGCAGATTGTCAATCCACAGATAGGGATTCTGCTGCTTAAGAAACAGCGTTAACGCTCCCTTAAAGTCAAAGCTCAGGTTCACATCCTTTGCGGAAATAACATAAGACTTACCATCACTGTCGATGATGGTAAGCCCGGCATAGTCGCATTGTTTCAAAAGCTCGTCATTGACCTCGTCAACGTCTTTGCCGGTACAGTAAATTCCGTTAATCCATGTGGCATAGGAAAAGCCGTCGGAATAATAACGGGCAAGCCCTAAATACATGGCAAGCAAAGACAATAATATGATAAAAAAGCCAACACCCAATCCTTTTAAAACAGTTTTTTTCATTTTCTCATTTGCTCTCTTCCAAATCCGTTGCGTCAAAAACCTCGCTGATAGGCGCGCCCGCAGGCACCATGGGAAATACCTTGTCATCCTCTGGTATCACGCATTCAATCAGAACCGGCTTTTTCATTTCAATGGCCCGCCGGAGGGCGTCCGCCACTTCTTCCTTCCGGGTAACCCGAATCGCCTCGCATCCGAGCCCCTTCGCCACCATGCAGAAATCAACGCCGTCGTCCAGCACTGTCTGGGAATACCGTTTCTCGTAAAACAGGGTCTGCCACTGGCGTACCATTCCCAGAACGTGATTATTGATTACCACCTCGATAATGGGAATCTGATATCTGGAAGCGGTGGCGAGTTCGTTCATGTTCATTCGAAAGCACCCGTCCCCCGCAATATTGATGCATACCTTATCCGGTTTCCCCATTTTGGCGCCGATACATGCCCCAAGACCATAACCCATGGTTCCAAGGCCTCCGGAGGATAAAAAGGTTCTGGGCTCGGAGTATTTATAATACTGGGCCGCCCACATCTGATGCTGCCCCACGTCGGTGGTGATGATTGCGCCGCCTTCCGTTACCCTGTCGATTTCCTCCATGATATAAGGGCAGGACAGAGACGAGTCGTCATAGTTCAGCGGATATTTTTCCTTTAATTCCTTTATATGCGCGCACCACTCTTTATGTTCCATCTGAGGAAGCTCTTTGTTAATCAGGGTAAGAATTTCCTTTAAGTCCCCCACAGCCGACGCCGTCGTCCTGATATTCTTGTTAATCTCCGCCGCGTCCACATCGATGTGGATTACCCTTGCTCTGGAGGCAAACATTGCCGCATTACCCACGACACGGTCGGAAAATCTGGCTCCCAAAGCCACCAGAAGGTCACATTCGCTTACCCCCAGATTGGATGCCTTGGTTCCGTGCATGCCAATCATCCCCGTATACCGCTCATCACGGCCGTCCATAACGCCCTTCGCCATCAATGTATCGCAGACCGGCGCGTCCATCAGCCGGGACAGCTCTCTTACTTCCCCGGATGCGCCGGAGATTACCGCGCCGCCGCCAACATAAATGAAGGGACGTTTCGACTCCTTCATAAGGGATACCACCTTCTGAATATCCTCCGGGGTATATTTACAGGCGGATTTCAGGGAAAGGGGCGCTTCCTTTGTGTATTCGCAGGTATTGGCTGTCACGTCCTTTGTGATATCCACCAGCACCGGCCCCGGACGTCCTTCCATGGCAATGGCAAAAGCCTTTCTGACGGTGTCCGCAAGCCTGGTCACATCCTTCACAATATAATTGTGCTTGGTAATCGGCATGGTAACGCCGGCAATGTCCACCTCCTGGAAGGAATCCTTTCCAAGCAGCGGCAGATTCACATTACAGGTAATTGCAACCACCGGAATGGAATCCATATAAGCCGTGGCAATCCCCGTCACCAGATTGGTGGCTCCGGGACCGCTGGTGGCCAGACACACGCCCACCTTTCCGGTTGCCCTCGCATAGCCGTCCGCCGCATGGGAGGCCCCCTGCTCATGGGAAGTTAAAATATGATGAATCTCACTGCTGTGTTTATATAAAGCGTCGTAAACATTTAAGATTGTACCGCCGGGATATCCGAAAACAGTGTCAACCCCCTGTTCCTTCAGGCATTCAACTATAATTTCCGCACCTGTAAGCTGCATTTATCCGCCCTCCTTACTTTCCGCTTCTCGGGATTTCAAGAATTGCTCCCCGGTTTCCGCTGGTAACCATTTCCCTGTATCTGGCGAGATAGCCTGTCGTAACCTCGGGCTCTCTCGGCTGCCATTTTGACCTTCTTTCCGCCATTTCCTCATCGGAAATTTTCACCTCAAGCTTCATTTCCGGGATATTAATGCTGATGATATCGCCTTCCTCCACAAGGGCAATGGGTCCGCCCACTGCTGCCTCCGGTGAAACATGCCCGATAGAAGCGCCCCGGGAAGCGCCGGAAAAACGGCCGTCCGTAATCAGAGCCACGCTGGAGCCAAGCCCCATACCGGCAATGGCTGAGGTGGGGTTTAACATCTCCCGCATGCCGGGGCCTCCCTTAGGGCCTTCATAACGGATAACCACCACATCCCCTGCCGCAATCTTTCCGCCCTTGATGGAGGAGATTGCGTCCTCCTCGCAGTCAAAAACCCTGGCCGGACCTTCATGCACCATCATTTCAGGCACTACGGCGGAACGCTTTACCACGCTGCCGTCGGGAGCAAGGTTTCCTTTCAACACCGCAAGGCCGCCGGTTGCGGAATAGGGATTGTCAAGAGGTCTTATTACCTCCGTATCCTTATTTACCGCCCCTTCTACCGCTTCTCCGATGGTTTTGCCGGAAACGGTCATACAATCCGTATTCAAAAGCCCCGCCTCTTTCAGCTCTCTCATAACAGCGTAGACGCCGCCGGCTTCGTTTAAGTCCTCCATATAGGTAGGGCCGGCCGGTGCAAGGTGGCAAAGGTTGGGCGTTTTTTCGCTGATTTCATTTGCAAAGGCAATGTCAAAGTCAAATCCCACCTCATGGGCAATTGCCGGCAGATGAAGCATGGAGTTGGTAGAACATCCAAGAGCCATATCCACCGTAAGCGCATTTAAAACAGCCTCTTTTGTCATGATATCCCTGGGACGGATATCCTTCCTGTACATCTCCATCACCGCCATTCCGGCATGCTTCGCCAGCTTGATTCTCTCAGAATAAACCGCCGGAATCGTGCCGTTTCCTCGAAGCCCCATTCCTAACGCCTCCGTCAGGCAGTTCATGGAATTGGCGGTATACATGCCGGAGCAGGAGCCGCAGGTAGGACATGCCTTTTCCTCAAATTCCCTTACATCCTCCTCCGTCATCGTGCCTGCCGCGTGGGAGCCCACCGCCTCAAACATGGAGGAAAGACTGGTTTTATGCCCTTTCACCCTTCCCGCAAGCATGGGACCGCCGGACACAAACACGGTAGGAACGTTGATTCTTGCCGCTGCCATCAGAAGTCCCGGCACGTTTTTATCACAGTTGGGAACCATTACAAGAGCGTCAAACTGATGGGCAAGAGCCATGCTCTCCGTGGAATCCGCAATCAAATCTCTTGTCACAAGGGAATATTTCATACCGATATGTCCCATGGCAATTCCGTCGCAGACCGCAATTGCCGGAAATACCACCGGCACGCCGCCGGCCTCGGCAACGCCCAGCTTTACCGCATTTACAATTTTGTCCAGATTCATATGCCCCGGCACAATCTCATTGTAGGAGCTGACAATACCAACCATAGGCTTTTTCATCTCCTCCTCGGTGAACCCCAGCGCGTTAAAAAGACTTCTGTGGGGTGCCTGCTGCATCCCTGTTTTTACATTGTCACTTTTCATCTTCTCCTCCTGTCATTTCACATATAGAACGTAATCGTTATTACCATAAACCTTCGTCAGGTTCCGCTCAATATAATCCCATGGAATTGTATCATAATAATGATAAAATTCCCATACCATCTCGTCAAACTCCGGCCGGCACATTCTTTTATCCAGAAGTACCACGTCCGCCCCCTCTATTTCTCTGTTTTCGCACCGTATGCCATAGAGAAAATACAGCAGATACTCCTGATTGCAGTCGGTCACGCAGAAATTTTCATAATTTTCCATCTCCGCCGCTGCAAAGGCCAGCTCTATCTCATGCTCTCTTATTCCGTACTGCTCGTTATATCCCGGGGAGGCAAGGCATTTTACTCCAAACGCCAGTACGGCAATACATACAGCCCCTGAAATCAGTTCCCGCTTCCTGTCTTCTTTCATCTTTTTCGAAAAAAAGTCAGCGATATCGGATAGAAGCACCCCCAGCATAAAAGCCAGCAAAATGCCCCCGTAGGTAAATACCCGGTAATAAGGACGCTTGCACTGTATCAGCAGGATAACCGGCGCCAGCAAAATCCCGATAATCAGAAATAAGTACAGCAAAAGATTCCGGTCACTGCCCTTTTTGAGGTTTCTCACCGCCTTAAAAATCAGGTAAACGCTGCCCGCCGCAAAAACCAGAATAACCGGCAGGGAAAACGAATGGTAATAATAATCCGCCAGCGTTCCAAGCCATGCGAGCAGCCGCCCGAAAAATCCCGCCCGCTCCTCGCTCTGAATATAAGGGGTAGCCAGCATATACTCCATGCCCCGGCTCATTGCCGCAAAGGGGGCGCTTAAAATCATTTTGATATGCCCCATGCCGTACCAGGGGCTCTCCGCATCCTTTACCAGAAGATTGGAGCCAATGGACACCCAGATAGAAGCATAAAGTATCACTGTCAAAAAAGCTGCGCATAAGGAGGCTGCTATCAGCCTGATTAATTTCTTTCCGCTTCCGGTTTTCAGGAAAATATACGGCTTCCTGTTTTCAGAAAAATCTGCCGCTTCCCCAAGCGACCTTATCAGAAGAAATCCTCCCCCCGCAAGGCACAGGGGAATCACCCAGTACACATTGCTGGAAACGGTATAAAGGCCAAGCGCCAGAGACAGAATATAAATAAGGTAATACTTTTTTTTCGGCTTTTCTTCCTCACAGACAGCCGCCATGCTCCGCCATGCCAAAAGGCAGCAGGTAATCCCCAGTGTATAGCCTCTCCCCTGAACGGCCATCTGGTTTACCAGCCCCACGGATACATACAGAATTACCGTGTTGAGAGGCGCCTGGCCCTTCAGATATCTTCCGCCTAATCTGTAAACCAGAATCATGTTTGCCAGCGCGCTAAGATAGGATACGCCCCGAAGGCCAATATAGGAATTTCCGAAAAAATCAAGAAAAGCGGACAGCACCGAATAGCCTACATGATTATTGGGCAGAGGCCAGTGAATGGCCGCGTAAACCGGCCCTCTGCTGATAAAATAATAGTAGGTATACAGCTCGTCATACCATGGCGTTAACGCAAACAGACGCCATCCGTAATAAATCGCCATCGCCGCGAATAAAACGTACCATGCAATCGTTACTGCTTTGGATTTCTCATTTGATTTCATCTGCCAACAAATCACCCATCTCTGTACAGCTTACCTGCGTGCAGCCTTCCGACATAATGTCAACGGTGCGGTAGCCTTTTTTCAAAATCTCCTTTACCGCGGCTTCCACAGCGTCCGCCTCCCTGTCCAGGTCAAAGGAATAGCGCAGCATCATAGCCGCGGAAAGAATCGTTGCGATTGGATTGGCAATTCCCTTTCCCGCAATGTCGGGCGCTGAGCCGTGGCTCGGCTCATACAGACCGAACTTACTGTCGTTTAAGGAAGCGGAAGCCAGCATTCCGATAGAGCCGGTTACCATACTTGCCTCGTCGGAAAGAATATCTCCAAACATGTTTTCCGTCAGAATTACGTCAAACTGCGCCGGGTCTTTTACAAGCTGCATGGCGCAGTTGTCCACCAGCATATGCTCCAGGGTAACCTCGGGGTAATCCGCAGCCACCTCCTCCACCACCTTTCTCCAGAGGCGGGAGGAATCCAGAACGTTGGCTTTGTCCACGCTGGTAACCTTTTTGCGGCGTTTCATGGCAATGTCAAAACCCTTAACCGCAATCCGGCGAATTTCATTTTCATCATAGGTAAGAGTGTCAACCGCCTTGCGGACTCCATTTTCCTCTGTGGTATGGCGCTCTCCGAAATAAAGCCCTCCTGTAAGCTCCCTCATAATCATCATATCAAATCCGGCGCTGCTGATTTCCTTTTTTAAGGGGCATGCGTCCGCCAGCTCCTCGTACAGAACCGCCGGCCTCAAATTGGCAAACAGGTTCAATGCCTTACGGATTCCCAAAAGCCCCGCCTCAGGACGGAGATTGGGAGGCAGCTTATACCAGGGAGACGTTACCGTGTTCCCGCCGATAGAGCCCATCAGCACCGCGTCCGCCGACTTCGCCGCGGCAATCGTCTCCTCCGTAAGAGGCACACCGTATGCGTCTATGGACGCGCCGCCCATCAGTACATCCTGAAAGTTCATCTCATGCCCGTAAACGCCGGCCACCTTATCCAGTACCTTTTTGGCTTCCGCCACGATTTCCGGCCCGATTCCGTCGCCGGGAATGCATACAATATTTAAATTCATTTTTGTCCCTCCTTATCACATTTTTGGAAGCAGACGCATTCCATGCGGGCTCCCGCCCGCCGGCGTCTGCCGGGTGATAAGGCATCCTCCCGCTTTGCGGGTCCCTCCTTATCACATTTTTGGAGCAGACGCATTCCATGCGGGCTCCCGCCCGCCGGCGTCTGCCGGGTGATAAGGCATCCTCCCGCTTTGCGGGTCCCTCCTTATCACATTAAATAAGGCGCATTTTCTGCGCCTTATCTCTCATACAATACACAGGCACAGCGTGTCTGTTTCCATTTTATTCTGCGTCTGCTTTTTCAACCTGCGCTATCGCAGTTTTCTGCATGGGAATACGGCAATTTTTGTTATTGCCAAACTCTACAATCAATGTGTCGTCCGTAATGTCTATAACGATTCCGTAAAAACCGCTGCTGGTAAGCACACAGTCGCCTACCTCAAGAGATGATAACATAGCGGCCATTTTCTTTTGTTCTTTCTTCTGTGGGCGAATCATGAAAAAATAAAGAAATCCGAAAATAAGAACCAGATACACTACCATTACAATTCCGCCGCCTGCGGCAGCGCCAGCCTCCGCTGTCAATAAGATACCCATTATATTTCCTCCAAAATTCAGTTTTGCCTAACTAAATAAGCTTACAGAATATAATACACAATTCACCCCTTAAAAACAAGCTTTTTTTAATTTTTGCCATTGGAAGTCAATTCTATGATTTCGGAGAAAAGTTCTCGCTGTCAGAAGGGATTTCATTCCTCCCCCTGCATCATCCCCTCCAGCTTCCTCTTTTTATATGCCGCAAATTCGTCGTTATCAAGAGCGTCGCGTATTTCCTCCATCATGGTATTGTAAAAATACAGATTATGGAGTACGCAAAGACGCATCCCCAGCATTTCCTTTGCTTTCAGCAAATGTCTGATGTAAGCCCTTGAATATCTGCGGCAGGCGGGGCAGTTACAGCCCTCCTCAATTGGCCGCTCATCCAGCTCGTATTTTGCATTGAAAAGATTAATCTTTCCGTGATTCGTGTACAGATGCCCGTGCCGTCCGTTTCTGCTGGGGTAAACGCAGTCAAAGAAGTCGATTCCTCTCTCTACCCCTTCCAGAATATTGGCGGGAGTTCCCACTCCCATCAGGTAAACCGGCTTATCCCCCGGCAGATGCGGAACCGTCTCTTCTATAATATAATACATTTCCTCATGGCTCTCTCCCACCGCCAGACCTCCGATGGCATAGCCGTCAAGGGAAAGCTGAGCAATCTGCTTTGCATGCTCAATTCTGATATCCGCAAAAACAGCCCCCTGATTAATCCCGAACAAAAGCTGGTTCCTGTTGATGGTATCCTCCAGTCCGTTTAAGCGCGCCATTTCCGCTTTGCAGCGCTCCAGCCATCTGGTGGTGCGCTCCACGGATGCCTGCACATAGGCCCTCTCCGCAAGGCTTGAGGGGCATTCGTCAAAGGCCATGGCAATAGTGGACGCAAGGGCGGACTGAATCTGCATGCTCTGTTCCGGCCCCATAAAAATCTTACGCCCGTCTATATGAGAATTAAAATAAACCCCTTCCTCCTTAATCCTGCGCAGCTTTGCCAGGGAAAACACCTGAAACCCGCCGGAATCGGTGAGAATCGGCTTGTCCCATGACATAAATTTGTGCAGACCGCCAAGCTGTTTGATAATCTGCTCTCCGGGCCTTACGTGGAGATGATAAGTATTGGAAAGCTCCACCTGGGTACGGATTTGCTCCAAATCCTCTGTGGAAACCGCCCCTTTAATGGCGGCAACCGTCCCTACATTCATAAATACCGGCGTGTTTATAATTCCGTGTACCGTGGTAAACTCACCGCGCTTAGCATTGCCTTCTTTTTTTAATATGCGAAACATAGATATCCTCTCTTCTGTAATTAAGTGAAACAGTTACGCTCTGTATTTTACACAATGCCAGGGCATTCTACAATAGCAATTTAAATATAATTGTCAAAGCCTTCCCTTTCAGCTATAATTGTATGGTAGAAATTCATCTTATTTATAAAAAATAATCTCCGGCCGCGCGGCAGAAAGGAGCTTTTATGTCTGGTTCAACATTTGGAAATCTGTTTAAAATCACTACCTGGGGGGAATCCCACGGAAAGGCTCTGGGCGTTGTAATTGACGGCTGCCCGGCTGGTCTGCCTCTTTGCGAGGAGGATATTCAGCCTTACCTTGACCGGAGAAAGCCCGGTCAGACTGCCCTTTCCACTCCCCGGAAGGAAGCGGACCAGGTGGAAATCCTCTCCGGCGTTTTCGAGGGAAAAACCACCGGCACGCCAATTTCCCTGATAATCCGCAACACCTCCCAGAAGTCCTCGGATTACAGTGAAATCGCCTCCTATTACCGCCCCGGCCATGCGGACTACACCTTTGACGCAAAATACGGTTTCCGGGATTACAGAGGCGGCGGCCGTTCCTCCGGGCGCGAAACCGCCGGACGTGTGGCGGCAGGCGCCGTAGCCGCTAAAATTTTAAAGGAAATGGGAATCACCGTTACCGCCTATACAAAATCAATCGGGCCGGTTGAAATTAATATGTCTGAATTTGACAGAAATTCCATTTATACCACCGCTACCTGTATGCCCGATAAAACGGCGGACGAAAAGGCGGCAGCTTACTTAAAGGAATGCATGATGAATAAGGATTCTGCGGGCGGCGTTGTGGAATGTATTGTGGAAGGGCTTCCCGCCGGTGTGGGCGACCCGGTTTTTGAAAAGCTGGATGCGAATCTTGCAAAAGCCCTTATGTCCATTGGTGCAGTAAAAGCAATAGAAATCGGCGACGGCGTACAGGTATCAAAGGCGGCAGGCTCCGAAAACAATGACCCCTTTGTCTGCGAAAACAACGTTCTTTCCAAAAAATCCAACCATGCCGGAGGGATTCTCGGCGGCATCAGCGACGGCGCGCCTGTCGTCATAAGAGCCCACATAAAGCCCACCCCTTCCATCTTCCAGCCACAGGAAACGGTAAACAGGGATATGGAAAATATCAATATACAAATCAAAGGCCGCCATGACCCGGTTATCGTCCCGCGCGCCGTGGTTGTGGTGGAGTCCATGACAGCCCTTGCAATTCTGGACGCCTGTATGCAGAATATGACGGCAAGGCTGGAATACCTTACAGGCTTTTATAAAAACAGTAACAATTAGAATAGTAAATACCGGCTTTCGCGGCAAGAGTAAAATATCTCCTTTCTGTCTGGTATTTTACTCCCCCGCTTTGTCCGTCAAAAGCGCCTCCACTTCCTCGTCAGTCATATAGGCAACGCCCTCAATTTCATCCTTCTGATTCCGGCTGACCCTGATACTGACGGTCCCCTGCGGGTCGATATTCAGCGTATAAAATGACCTGTTCGCTCTGATATCCAGAAAAACATGAACTCGTTGATTCTCATAATAGCAGATTTTCCCGTCCATTATGATACCAAAAGACTCATATTCCTTTTGCTGCCGCGCCGTCAGCTCCGCTTCCAGAGCATCCAGCTCCTCCTCCCTGTCCAGCTTCTCATACAGAATAGACTGGAATTTGATATTCTCGTCCTCAAGGGCCCGTTCCAGCCACGCTTCAAGCGCATCCTCACTCATGCAACCGGCAGCGATGGAGAAAAACGACGCTGAAGAATCCGTGTAAGCCTTTTCGGCAAAACGCTGTACTACAGCGCTGTCAACCTGTAAATACCTTATCACAGAAAAGAAGCTGACGTTTCCATCCTTATAGATTTTGTCAAGCCATTCTTCCTGCTGCTCCTCCTCCATCCGGGAAAAGGCAATGTCAAATAAAGGAATGCTTCCGGCTTCGTAATACTTCTGTACCTGTGCAAAAGCCGTCTGCTTTCCGGTCTTATCAGGCTCTGACAATGCTGTTTTTTCGTCGTAGCCGCTTTCAGAAGGCATCCCTTCCGCACGATTTGGGCCGGGGGCCGTCTCTTTGTTTTTGCCGGACGTGGCGAACACATTTTCTTCTGTAAAAGCCGGCGCCGCCTCAACAGGATAAACGCCAATCAAAAATGTACCCGAAATTATCCCCAACGTAAGCGCGCCCGTCAAAACCGCCGTTATTTTTGATTTTTTCCTGTAATTCATAATCGCTTTCAACCTCGCTTTCAATAATTCCCTGTTTTCGCTTAAAGTAACCGCGCCGGAATTCCCCGCGCGTTTTCCCGCTGACGCCATCGCGTCAAGAAGGGTTTCCCCATAGCCCTTTGCATTGCCGGACCCTGTTTTTGCAAGAACCGCTTCGTCACAGGAAAATTCACATGCTTTTTCAATTTCCCTGCTCATGAGATGCACAAGGGGATTGAACCAGTGCAGACAAACCGCAAATTGTACCAGCCATTTGTAAACAATGTCCCGCCGTTTACAGTGGGTCAGTTCATGAAGTACAATGTACCGGAAATTTTTCTCAGAAACAGCCATATCCGGCAGTATAATACAGGGGTGGAGCAATCCCGTCAGCATCGGCGAGGAAATCAGCGGATTGAGCCAAAGCTCCACCGGCCTGCCAATGTGTTCCTGTGCTATAAGGGCAGAGAGCCTCTCCAGAATTTCAATGTCGGAAACAGGAACCGCCCCTGCCTTCACATATCTTATAAAGCTCTGGTACATCGTCGCCTTTCGAATCAAAAGCCCTGCTCCGGCCGCCAGCCAGACCGCCCAAAGATAGCCTGACAATAATATAACCTGCTCCCAAAGCCGCTTCCGCCAGTCTTTAAAGGTTCCCGGCCAGCCTGCCGCTTCCCTGCCTTGTCCCGCTCCGTCCTTAAAAAGATTAATTCCCTTAGCATTGCCAATGGTATTGCTGTCGGAAACATCAGAAAGACCTTTCAGCCCAGACAAAGAGGCATCTTTGCCGGCTTCCCTCTCACTCTCCCAAAGATAAAAAGAGTCAACTGACTGCCGGACTCTCCCCATCAGACTGATTTCAGGCTCAAAAGGAACCAGCAGCCGCAGTATCACAATAAGCCAGATGTAGTACTGCCATTGCCTGCTGACTTTGTCTCTCAAAAAGGATTTCGCCGCTAAAAAAGCAAGAATAAGCAAGGAACCGGAAAGCGACATGGACAGAACCGTTTTTAAAACCATATCCATTCTTATTCCTGCCCTTCCAATATTTTTTTAAGTTCGGCAAATTCGTCATCGGACAGCATATCGCCCGAAATCAGGTTGGTCACAAGCCCCCGTACATTTCCCCCGTAAATTTTATCCAGAAGCTTTCTGGTCTGCGCCTGCTGATATTCCGTTTCTGATACCAGCGGCGTATACTCGTTACAGCGCCCGATTTTCCTGGCTTTCAAAAAACCTTTGCTGACAAGCCGGTTTAAAAGGGTAATCAGGGTATTTTTCTGCCAGGGCTTACCCCTTTTTGTCAGCTCCTCCGTCAGCCCGGCGAAAAATGTCGGGCCCTCCTTGTTTTCCCAGACGACTTTCATAATTTCAAGTTCGGCATCTGATATTTGCCTGGTCATGATAATTTTCTCCTTTCTGTACTGCTTCCATCGCCTTAAGTGGTGAAATATGCCTGCAAAACAATATATGACGCTTTGTTACCCTTAAAGAATAACAAAGCGTCATGTATATGTCAAGTTAATTCATTTTGATTTAAGGCAAAATGCCAAATTTTACCTTTATCACCATACAAACACATCTTTTCCCAACAGCTTCAATATTGCCTCGACAAAGAGCTTGCAAGAGCCATCACTGACATATTGTTAAAGTAATCCTTGTACAGGTAGGTATTCATTGTACTTGTAAGCAGGCTCCCGATTAATAATAAAAGCGCAACCGCAATTACTACCAGCAAAGGCCCACAGCTTACAAGCTGCTTTAAGGTCTCTCCGATTCCCGGTCCTTTCTTCGCATCCTTATCTACCTGAATCTGTACTCTTTCCGTGGTAAGCTTAAAGCATCCCAGATAAAATATAATTGCCAGTATACCGTAAATCGCAGCCACAAGCGTCACTCTTTCAGGGATAATCACCTGCTGCCCCGCCTCATTCGCGCGGTATACAAGCTGTGGCGTCACCATTCCGATAATCATCCCGGCCATCACCGCCCCCACCGTTCGGAATACAGACAGGGAGGCTCTCTCTTTTGCATCATTGGTAATCACTGACGACATGCTTCCGTAAGGGATGTTGCAGGCAGTATAGAAAAACTCCCCCACAAAATACAGGTGACAAATACCCATACAATTTTCATTGTGTCAGGAAAATCCTTTACCCAATACATATAAATCAGCATACTGCTTAATCCCATAGGAACCGCCATCCGCTTAATCCATACGCGGAAACGTCCGTCTTTGGCAGGCTTTGCGATATCGCAGATTCGCCCCATCCCCGCATCCGTAAACGCATCCACAATACGCGCAGACATCAGTATAATACCTACAATTCCGGCTCCGATTCCAAGTACGTCCGTACAGAAAACCATCAGATACATCTGTGCAAAGATTATCAGTCACAAAAGGAACCGGGAATAGCACATTTAACACATTTCAGAAACTAAGGTGCGGCAGGATATGAAATATGACGAAAGAAGCTTTCTGCTTGAGAATCAGGAAGCTATTATCAAACGGGAAACTATTGTCAGCACAGAGGCTGTTTTATCACGTTATTCTCTGGAAAAGAACTGATTGCCCATGTTATGGCCGGCAATTACCGGCAGGCCGTTCAGGTGATGGAACGACTGTTTGACAGTTCCACAGAATGTGAAGATATGCTCAGAAGGCTGCCTTCCAAACCGGACGAGCAGCTGCGCGCCATCGGACTTAACTTAAATTCCATGCTCCGGGTCGCCCTTCTTTCCTCACAGATACCTGTGATTTATCTCCATATTATAGCAACCCATATGGGTATTCTGATAAAGGAAGCGCCGATAGAATATTTTATTAAACTACTATATGGTAATGCAAAAATATAAATAATACATATTCCAACTCTTTCAGCCGCCATTTTTATAGTTGGCAGTACAAAATCAAGAAAATTAATACTTCCAATCCCTTTCTGCTCCTTATGTGCCGCTTTATATGTACTGTTTACTGCAAAATTTGCCAGTTCGACGGCCGGAAGCGAGTCGATTTCAACTTGAAAAATATCCGCCAATTTCATTTGAAACATTATCTTTTACCAGACAGGTTCTTGCTTCATGCGCCATTTCATCAGATACAGCCTGTCTTTTTAAATACATCTCAAGCCCCGGCCCTGTTTCCGCCGAAACATGAAACTTCTGAATCAGCCGAAGATTTTCTTCATCTGCAAGGAGTGGTTCGCAATAAAAAATTTCATTATCTATTAATTTATTTCCCATTTGACCTGTCGGCCAGAATTCTTGCCTTGCATTCATCTGCCGCTTTCCGTATATTGTCATCTGACTTTACGGTTTACTGACGAAGCGTTCTCAATATCTGTTCTCCGATTCTGCCATTATTCAATAGATACAGATATTAAAATTTCATAACCTCCTCCCCGTTACTTCGTCCACACCTTCTTCCTCACCCCATACCCAATCACCAGAATCAGCATGGCAATCCATCCCGCCGCACAGGCAAAGGCAATCCCCGTAATTCCAAACCTCTCAATCAGCAGAAAGGTAAACAGTACCCGGACAGAAATCTGGGTTAAGGAACCGGCCAGCGATACTTTCATATACTTTTTCCCCCTGAAAAACCCCTGCATCCCATTGGTCATTGCCGAGAAAAAGTAAAAAAATGCCATCACGGAAAAGTACTTCTGTCCCTCGCTTAAAATCGTCTCGTCTGTACTGAACAGATACAGCATCGGCCTGTGGAACAGCAAAAGTACAATACAGATAAAGACAAAATAACAGGTTTCAATGGTCATTCCGCTAAAGAAACCCTTTCGTACACGCTCCTTTTCCTTTGCACCGTCATTCTGGGCGATGAAGGTCATCATGGCAGTGGAAACGCTCCTCTCCGGCACCAGAGCAAAATCCTCGATTTTCCCCACGGCATTAAAAGCCGCAATGGTACTCACACCCAGGGTATTGACCATTCCCTGTATCGCCAGCTTTCCGATGGGCTGGGCGCACTGCTGCAACGCTGTGGTGCTCCCGTAATGGAGGGTTTTCCTTGTGAACTCCTTATCCGGCACAAAATCACGGCGGCTGGTGTGAAGAACCGGAACCTTTTTAAACACATAAATCATACAGGCAACAGCGGAAACGGATTCCGCAATATCCGTGGCAAGCCCGGCGCCAAACACCCCGAGCCGGAAGCCCGCCACAAATATCACATCCAGAATTCCGTTTAATATGGAGGAAAAGGCCAGAAACCTAATCGGCGTTTTGGAGTCTCCCACGCTGCGCAAGGCCGCCGCGTAAATATTGTAAAGGCAGGTAAAAGGCATACCGATAAATATTACCCGGAGATAGCTGACAGACAGGTCAAGAATAGCCTCAGGCACCTGCATCAATTTCAGTATGATTCCCGACGCCAGAAGCCCTCCTGTAAAGAGCAAAAGGGAAAAGATGCCTCCAATTCTAAGGCAGGTTCCCATCTCCTTTTTCAAATCCTCATACTTTCCCGCTCCATAGAAATTGCTCATCAGCACCGAAGTGCCCACGCAAAGGCCTGTAATTCCCATAATCAGAAAGTTCATCACCGGCTCCGCCGTTCCCACCGCCGCCAGCGCCTCGTTTCCGGCAAAACGCCCGATAACAATGGAATCCACCGCGTTATAGGTCAGCTGGAAAACATTTCCCAGAATCAGTGGAATGGTAAATGAAATGAGATGTTTTGTTATGTTGCCTTTGGTTAAATCGGTTGCCACAGCGAACTGTCCCGCCCTTTCAGTTGTATTTTTTTTCATTCAACGTTATAATGATTTTACTACATTCACGTACATTTAAACAACAGCAGTTACCGGTATATCTGTCCGAAATTACCGTCATTAACTATTACAGGAAAAGATTATGAATATTTATGATATTGCAAAGCTCGCCGGAGTTTCCATTGCCACGGTATCCCGGGTGGTAAACGACAGTCCCAAGGTCAGCGAACGGACCAAGGCCGCCGTCCTAAAGGTAATGGAGGAAAACAACTACACGCCGAATGTGTTTGCCAGAGGTCTTGGCCTTGGCTCCATGAAATCCGTAGGCATTGTCTGCCCGGATGTGGCTGATGCCTATATGGCTAAGGCGGTCTCCTATCTGGAAAAGAATTTAAGGGGGTACGGGTATGACTGCATTTTATACTGCAGCAGCTACGACGAAGAAGACAAACGCCAGGCAGTGGATCTGATTTTCAAAAAACAGATTGACGCCCTGATTCTGGTAGGCTCCAATTATTCTGACGTCAATGGACAGGCGCCGGATTACGTGCAGGAAGCCGCCTCACAGATTCCTGTTTTTCTGATTAACGGCTATCTGTCCCATAACAACATATACTGCGTGCTGGCGGACGATTTCCAGTCTGTCTACGATATCACGGAGGAATTGCTGTTTTCCGGAAAAAAGCGGATTCTGTTTTTATATAATTCCAACTCCTACAGCGCAAAAAGAAAACGTCAGGGATACATGGACGCACTTGCCGCCCATGGCATTGAGGCTGACGGGGAACTGATGCTCTACTGCGAAAATTCTATTTATGCCATGCGGGACAAACTGCTTTGCAAACGGAATCTGGTCTTTGACAGCGTTATCGCCACCGAAGACTGGCTTGCCGTCGGCGCATTGAAATACGCCTCCGCCACAGGTATCCGCGTGCCGGAGGCAATCAATATCATAGGTTATAATAATTCCGAGCTTTCCATCAGCTGCACCCCGGAATTAAGCTCCGTGGACAACCGGGTGGAGGTTTTGTGCAAAACCGCCATCGATTCCCTTATGTCCCTTCTTGGAGGACAGAAGATTCCCCGCAGACAAATGGTAAAATGCCATCTTGTGAAACGCCAGACTACGGATTTCTGACAATCTTATCTCTGCACCCTGGCTCCGGCTCCGGCCATGACGGCTTCCACTTCCTTTTTGCCTGCCATGGTAGTGTCTCCCGGCGTCGTCATAGCCAGCGCTCCGTGAGCCGCGCCGTAATTAACGGCCAGTTCCGCATCCCCTGTGGTCATAAGTCCGTAAATCAGGCCGGACGCAAAGGAATCGCCGCCGCCTACGCGGTCCATGATTTCCAGTCTTTTGTAATCCTTTGCCTTGTAAATCTCTCCGTCCGCCCAGCAGATTGCGCTCCAGTCATTGACTGTGGCTGTCTTTACGGTACGGAGGGTTGTTGCTACCGCCTTGAAATCAGGATATGCCTTTGCCGCCTCGTTAATCATCTTCTTGTATCCGTCCAGATTCAGTTCCTTTAAGTTCTCGTCGTTTCCTTCAATCTCAAATCCCAGACATGCCGTAAAGTCTTCCTCGTTTCCAATCATGACGTCCACATACTTCGCTACCTCTTTGTTGACCTCCTGCGCTTTTTCAAGGCCGCCGATAGCGCTCCACATAGAGGGACGATAGTTCAGGTCGTAAGAAACCACAGTTCCGTATTTCTTTGCCGTTTTGATAGCTGCCAGAACCGTTTCACAGGACTGCTCGGATAAGGCCGCATAAATGCCGCCTGTGTGCAGCCAGCGGACACCAAGCTCTCCGAAAATATATTCAAAATCAAAATCTGCCGGAGTTGCCTTGGAAATTGCCGTATTTGCTCTGTCAGAGCAGCCCACGGCGCCTCTGATGCCAAAGCCCCGCTCCGTAAAATTCAGTCCGTTTCTGCAGATTCTTCCGATTCCGTCTGTTTTCATCCACTTAATCAGGGAAGTGTCCACTCCCCCCTGGAGAATGAAATCCTCCATCAAAAGTCCCACTTCATTATCCGCAAAAGCCGTGATTACCGCCGTATTCAAGCCGAAGCATCTGCGAAGCCCGCGGACCACGTTGTACTCCCCGCCGCCTTCCCATGCGCGGAAGCTTCTTGCGGTGCGGATTCTGCCCTCGCCGGGGTCAAGACGAAGCATAACCTCGCCGAGAGATACCGCGTCATACTTACATTCATTTTCAGGTTTTAAATTCAGATTCATTTGAGTACTCCTTTCATAAGCTCATAAGCGCCTTTTTCTTCTATTGTTTTTAAATCCTCCGCAACGGCTTTCTCAAGGCCAGGGATTTCCGTCAAATCTTCTCCCCAGAATGCCGTATTGGAAAGAACCGCTTTCGCCAGTGTCTGCGCATCGTCTTTTCTGTGTGCATTATAGAATTCCAGAATACTCTTATCATCGCTGATTGGGTACTCCTGCTCCCCGCGAAGCCCGGCAAAGCCCTTTTCGTCAAGACGCACGCCCCGGTAAAAAGCAATATAAAATGCCAGAGAAGCAGTCAGGCACTCAGGCAGCACCTGAAACTTTTCCACATATCCTTTTAAGGAGGGCATCACTCTTGCCTTCCACTTGGAGGTGGAATTTAAGGAAATTGACAAAAGCGCATGGTCAATAAAGGGATTATCAAACCGGTCCGTCACAGACTTTGCAAAATCCAGAAGCTCCTCCTCGGGAAGCGTTAACGTGGGAATAATTTCCTTATAAATGGCCTGATTCATAAAGCCTCTGATAACGTCGTCCTTCATGCAGTCACGCACAATGTCCTGTCCCGCCAGATAAGCCCCCAGCACCATGGAGGTATGGGCGCCGTTTAAGATGCGCACCTTTCTCTGTTTATAGGGCTTGTGATTGTCCGTAATCAGCACCGGAAGACCTGCTTTTTCAAAGGGCAGCTCCGCTTTCAGGCTCTCCGGCCCCTCAATCACCCAGAATCCGAATACCTCACCTGTGTCAATCACATTATCCTCATATCCAAGCTCCTCGCAGATAGACGCGGCCTCGCTCCTGGGGTATCCGGTGACAATTCTGTCAACCAGAGTGGAACAGAAAATATTTTCCTCCTTTATCCACTGAATGAATTCTTCTCCCAGCTCCCAGGTGTTTGCGTACTGCAAAACGCATTTTTCCAGCTCTTTCCCGTTATCATCAATCAGCTCGCAGGACAAAATAACAAAGCCCTTTCCCTTCTCCTTCCCGAACGCCTGATATCTGGCATAGAGAAACTGCGTCAGCTTTCCCGGATAGCTGGAGGCCGGTTTATCGCCGAACTGACAGGAAGCGTCATAGGCAATGCCCGCCTCTGTGGTGTTGCAGGCGATAAAACGCAGCTCGGGATTTTTTGCGCATTCCATATAGCTTTCATACTCAGTATAGGGATTCAGGCATCGGCTCACGCTGGAAATCACACGCCTGTCATTTACCTTCTGTCCGTTTTCATTTCCCCGGAGAAATAAGGTGTAGAGCCCTTCCTGCCCGTTGATAAATTCCTTAATGCGCTCTCCCCCTTCAATGGGCTGAACAAGAACGATTTTGGAATTGAAACCGCATCTCTCATTCATCATGTCCACAAAGTAGTCCACGAACGCCCGAAGGAAATTCCCCTCTCCGAACTGCAAAATGCGTTCAGGGGCATCCTTTAAGAGATATCCGTCAAAGTTCATCTCTTCCAGTGTTTTGTAACAAAGTTTTTTCATACCTTCTCCATTTCTGCGCTGTTTCATCTTCAAGACCTGTCTGTCCGTCAGCGCGCGGACAGCAGACCGTTATATCCCTGTATCTCTGCAGACGGCAGACTGTCTCCTCCCTGCAGGCAGCAGTTCTTCTCTTACAAAGTAACCCCCTGCTTAAAGATTGCCATATCGTGAAAACCGGCTTCCTCCGCCTTTACTTCCCTGCCCGAGGCCACCTCTGTTACATAGTCAAAAAGCGCTTCTCCCAACTCCTCCAATGCCGTTCCTTCCACCAGCGTTCCACAGTTAAAGTCAATCCAGTTATTTTTATGCTCGGCCAGCGGAGTATTGCTGGAAATTTTTACGGTAGGAACCGGAGAGGCGAAAGGCGTTCCCCTTCCCGTGGTAAACAGTACAATATGCGCGCCCGAAGCTGCCAGCGCCGTGGAAGCCACAAGGTCGTTCCCCGGTGCGCTTAAAAGGTTAAGGCCCGGTACGGAAACTCTTTCTCCGTAGGCAAGCACGCCCCTTACAGGCGCGGAGCCGGACTTTTGCGTACAGCCCAGGGACTTGTCCTCCAGAGAAGAAATACCTCCCTTCTTATTGCCGGGAGAGGGATTTTCATAAATGGTCTGACCGTGGCTTGTAAAATAATTCTTAAAGTCATTAATCAGTGAAACTGTTTTATCAAACAGCTCTTTATCCGCACAACGGTTCATCAGAAGCGTCTCCGCCCCGAACATTTCCGGCACTTCAGTGAGAATCGTAGTTCCTCCCTCCGCAATCAGCAAATCCGAGAACTTACCGACCGTGGGATTTGCGGTGATTCCCGAGAGCCCGTCGGAGCCGCCGCATTTCATCCCAATAATCAGTTCGCCGCATGGAATCGGTTCCCTGCAAAAGCCTCCGGCATATTCCGCCAGTTCTTCCACCAGCCTGATACCGTCCGCAATTTCATCCTCTGATTCCTGACACACCAGAAATTTTACCCGGCGTTCGTCTGTTTCGCCTATGTAAGACTTTAAAACGTCTATATTGCTGTTCTCGCAGCCAAGCCCCAGCACCAGCACGCCGCCTGCATTGGGATGATTAATCAAATCCGCAAGAATCCTTCTGGTGTTCTCCTGGTCGTCTCCCATCTGGGAGCAGCCGTAAGGATGGGGAAACGCCGCAACGGCGTCGATGCTTCCCCTGCGGAAAATCTGCGCCTTTTTCTCAATGGCGGTTGCCACGTTGTTGACGCAGCCTACGGTGGGAATAATCCATATTTCATTGCGTACCGCCGCCCGGCCGTCCGGCCTCCGGTATCCCTGAAAATACCTTTTCCTCCTTTCAGGAAACAAAGGCGCCGGCTGAGGTTCATAGGTATAAGTCAGCACGTCTCCCAACCCGGTTTTCATGTTGTGAGTGTGCACCCACGCCCCTTTTGCAATATCTTCTCTCGCAATGCCTATGGGCGCGCCGTATTTAATCACAGCTTCGCCCTCCGCAATGGCTGTCAGGGCAAATTTGTGCCCTTGCGGAATGTCCTCGAGAAGCGTTATTTCTTCCCTGCCTGTATTCATAATGCTTCCGGCCGTCAGCGCCTTTAAGGCAACCGCAACCTTGTCGTCAGGATGAATTCTAAAAAAATTCTGCATGATTTCCTCTTTTCTCCTGCACTTTCTTTCCTGATATTTGCAAAATGTAAGTGCTTACATTTAAAATACACGTTATTTTCAAAATAGTCAATAAATAATTTTGTAAATTTTAATAGCCGCATTATAGAAATTATCCATAATACGGCCAAAGTTTATCATGTTTTGCTATTAAAAAGTACTACTCTCTTTTATAAACGGCGCCGCCGTTTAGTTGCGGATACCTGGTGGCGTAACGGTTGAACCCTTCGCCCCAGTAAGAAACCTCCCTGTCAGTGAAATGTCCCTCCGTTCCAGTCTGCTATTTCAATTTGTAAAAAATAATACAGTTCGGTCTGTCCACCTTCAATTCCGGGCCGTTCATTACAATCGTCCCCTCCTCCATATTCACGTCAAAAAATGTCATGGAGTTGGTCTCATGATTTAAGGAAACCAGATGCCTGCTGTCCGGGAACAGCGCTGCATCCTTGGGGTAGTCCCCGCTTATGGGCAGACAAAGTATTTTAGTAAGCATGCCTGTGTTTTCATCTATGGAATAAAGCACCACACTGTTGTCCCCCGCGTTGGAGCTGCACAGGTACTTAAAATCTTCCGAAATGTTAAGCGCGCTTGCTGCCGAACCGCCCGCATGATAGTCATTTAAAGTAGAGATGTTCTGTATTTTTTCAAAAATCGGCATCCTGTGCTCTTTATCCACGCTATAGGTATAAACATCAATATAATTTTTGAGTTCGTGTACCACATAAAGAAGCTTTCCGTCCTTGGAAAACTTCAGGTGGCGGGGCGCAGATTCCTGCTCGCTTCTGATGATATCCACCTGGCGCAGCCGGCCGTTCATATGATTCAGCTCATAAACCACCACATGGTCCATTCCCAAATCTGCCGCACATAAGAATCTGTTGTCTCTCGTCATCTTGACACAGTTAATATGAGGCTTAAAGTTTCTCTCGGCAATACTTCCCAGCCCCTTATGATAAATTTCATCTGTTATTTCACCGATTTCTCCGTTTTCCCTTACCCGGAGCACCGTAAGCTTGGCATCATGGTAGCCTGCCACAAACAGGAACTTATCTTCGTAGTCTGTAGAAAGATAGCAGCCTCTCATTCCGTTAATCGACGCATGATTGATAACCGAAAGACTTCCATCCTCCAGTATTCTGTAGGATTCCACCCCGAAATCTGTAATGGAATACAGATATTTGCGGTTATGGGATATGGTTACATAGGAGGAATTCGTTATTTCCACCTGGTCCTTCTCCGTGAATCTGCCGTTTTCCATGTCTACATTATAAATCCGTATTCCAAAATTACTCTTATTACCATAGGTGTAAGTAGATACATAAGCTACATATTTTTCTTTTTCCATGACATTCCTCTTTTTATATTTTACTCTGGCAGCCTTCATACAAAAAACAGCCTGTATGATATCAACATAACTGTATTATACCACAACTTAATTTAAGGTACAATAATTGTTGCTTTTCTCCTGCGCGCTATTCCCTGAACTGTCCGTTCCCCCGCACCAAATATTTAAAGGAAGTAAGCTCCTTAAGCCCCATGGGGCCTCTTGCATGGAGTTTTTGCGTACTGATGCCGATTTCCGCGCCAAATCCAAACTCAAAACCGTCCGTAAACCGGGTGGACGCGTTCACATAGACACAGGCTGCGTCCACTTCGTTTAAAAATTTCTCAGCATTTTCCTTATTTTCCGTGATAATTGCTTCCGAATGTCTGGTACCGTACCGGTTGATATGGGCAATCGCCTCATTCACCGAAGAAACGGTTTTCATGGAAATAATATAATCCAGATATTCCGCAGCATAATCCGCATCTGTTGCAGGGAGGCAGTCAATCACCTGACGAACCCTTTCGTCGCCGCGGATTTCCACGCAATGCTCCTTCAGGGATTCTGCCAGCTCCGGCAGCAGACTTTCCCTTATCTTTTCATGAACCAGCAGCGACTCGCAGGCATTGCACACGCCGACCCGCTGTGTTTTTGCATTGATAATAATCGGTATTGCCATGGCAAGGCTGGCGGACTCGTCTACATAAATATGACAATTTCCGGTTCCTGTTTCAATCACCGGTATGGTACTGTTTTCCACCACACTTTTTATCAGCCCGGCTCCGCCTCTTGGTATCAGCAAGTCTACATATTCCTTAAGGCGCATAAACTCCAAAGTCACAGCTCTGTCTGTTGCCGGAATTATCTGTATGGCATCGCCAGTAATGCCGGATTCTTCAAGAGAACGTCTGATAACATCCGTTATTGCTATATTGGAGCGAAGTGCATCGCTTCCGCCTTTTAAAATAACGGCATTGCCGCTTTTAAAGCAAAGTCCGAATGCATCCGCCGTCACATTAGGACGGGACTCATAGATAATGCCAATCACTCCCATGGGAACTCTGCGCTTTTCTATGCAAAGGCCGTTCGGACGTTCAAAGCGCTCCAGCACCTCCCCGACAGGGTCGCAAAGCCCTGCCACCTGTTCCAGCCCTTCCGCCATCCCTGCTATTCTTTCCTCTGTAAGCCGCAGCCTGTCAAGCAGTCCCACAGACATGCCTTTTGCCTCGCCTTCCGCCACATCCCTGGCGTTTTCTCCCAGAATCAGGCTTTTTTCTCTCACAAGTGCTTCCGCCGCCGCATGTAACGCCCGGTTCTTCTCATCTGCAGTCAGCTTTTGCAGCTCGTATTTCGCCAGAGCCGCCGCTTTTCCCAATCCGCTTAATAATTCATTCATTCCTTTTCTCCCGTTTTCGCATTGTCAGCTGGCGCTGCCTGACAATCGCCATACTGACGCTTTTCGTCTTATTTAATAACGCCTGCTTCCGTAATAATCATATCCGTTTTCTTATCGTGGGTTTCTTCCGGCACCTTTTTGGCAATCTGGCATTCAAAGGCAAGGGCAGCACTGTTCAAAGCCGGAAACGCGGCAAGATAACGGTCATAAAAACCTTTTCCATAGCCCATACGGCCTCTTTGCCGGTCAAATACTGCCCCCGGCACGAGAATCAGTGTTTTCAGCTCCTGTGACATCTCCTGCGTAAAGAGCCTTTGCCTGTCAGCTTCAGGCTCTCTGATTCCCTGATATCCTTCCTTCAAATCCTCCATGGAGATTATCTCATAAAACCGGATATTCATCCCCTCCACTTTGGGAGCAAATATTCTTTTTTCGCCTGAATAAAGAAGTTCTTCCACCAGAGCCGAGGTCTCCACCTCGCTGCGATAATCCATGTACACAAGGACTGCTTCCGCTTTCTGAAATGCCGGCTCCTGTTTCAGACGTTTTTGAATTTCTTCGCTTTTCTCCTTCCGTTTAGCAGCTGAAAGACCGTTCCTGTAAGAAAGATATCTGTTCCGCAGTTCCTGTTTTGTGGTATATGCTTTCTCCATACTTTTATCCCCTCCCGCCTTCCGTATCTGTACTTACTTTCACACCGGCTCCTGTCGCTTCGCCGGCAAGTGCAAGCGCCACTTCTTCCGCCACCCGTATGCCGTCCATCGCCGCTGATGTTATTCCTCCCGCATATCCCGCGCCTTCCCCGCAGGGATAGAGGCCTTTTATGGAAGACTGCAGCCCCTCATTCCGCAGAATCCGAACCGGCGACGAAGTTCTGCTTTCAATTCCTTCAACCAGCGCATTTTTATCGTTAAAGCCCTTTATCACCCTGCCGAACTGCTCCATTCCCCGGACAAATGCCTTTCCGAGAAAATCGGGAAGTATCTCATGCACCGGCCCGAATGTCCAGCACCCTTTGATACAGGGCTTAAAATCCTCCTGTATCAGCGAAGCCTCTGTCTGCGCAAGATTCCCCGATGCCGGTGACAGATTTCCCTCAGCTTCCTCTTCCGCAGGCGGCCGTCCCTCTGTCCTGCCGCCAAAATCTCTCTGAAGAGCGGCTCTGTAATCCCCGTATCTCTCCACAGGAATTTTCCCGCCTCCGGCAGCAAACGCCCTTTCCTCCAGCCGGCGCTGAAACTCAATGCCTGCCAGAGGATGGTTATCCCCGTAATCCTCCGGCGTAACGGATACAATGATGGCACTGTTGGCGTTTTTGCCGTCCCGGCCGCTGTAACTCATACCGTTTACCGCAAGCCTGCCCGGTTCCGAGGAAGCGTTCACCACATACCCTCCGGGGCACATGCAGAACGAATACACGCCTCTTCCACGGCTTTCTTTGCCGCCAGAATCAGAATTATCCATCCCTCCGCCGGTTCCGCAGAGACTTTCCGAAGGGCTGATATTTGCCGTCACCTTGTATACTGCGTTCCCCAGCGCATCTTCCTGCCTGACGCCATACTGTGAAAGGTTGATGAGTTCCTGAGGATGCTCCACCCGCATCCCCACCGCAAAGGGCTTAGCTTCCATTGCAATGCCTTTCCCGTACAGCATGGCTATGGTATCTCTTGCGCTGTGCCCCGGCGCTGAAACCACACAGGATGTCTTCAAATGCTCTTTTTCGTTAATGATAACATCAGTTATTCTTCGATTTTTATCAATTTCCTCACAGACAATATCCGTTACCTTAGCCCGGAATCTGACTTCCCCGCCCATTGCAAGAATTGCATTCCGCAGGTTTATGACCACCTTGCTTAAAACGTCAGTACCGATATGTGGCTTATGGTCGTAAAGGATTTCCGGCGGAGCCCCCATCTTTACAAAAAGCGAAAGTACCTCCTTATTTCTACCGTATTTATCCTTTACCAGTGTATTTAATTTACCGTCGGAAAAAGTACCGGCGCCCCCTTCGCCAAACTGCACGTTGGACTCCGTATCCAGCTTCCCGCTCTCCCAGAAGGTATGTACCGCTTTTGTCCGTTTCTCTACCGGATCTCCCCTTTCAAGCAATATGGGACGAAAACCGGCAGATGCCAGCATATAACCGCAGAAAAGTCCCGCCGGCCCCATTCCGATAATCACCGGCCTTACCTCTCCCTGATAATTTTTTACCGGAAAGCGATACTTCTTTTCCTCCCACACAAGAACCTGCCTTTTATCGCATCTCCTGTAAACCTTCGGCTGATTCTTAACCTTAATATTCAAAATATAATTAAAATATAACTTCGGTTTTTTCCTGGCGTCAATGGAACGTCTGACTATTGTAATCTCCGGCACTTCCTCACATTTGAGAAGTTTCCTGACGGCATCCTCCAGTTCTCTCCGGGTATGCCCCACAGGAAGCCCGAGTTGGTTAATTCTAAGCATATTCCCTTCCTTCCGCAATCTCCAACGTAGAGCTGCCAGCCGCATTTCTCCCTGCAATATAACCGCTGCTCCACGCCCATTGAAGATTATAACCGCCGCATTTTCCGTCCACATCTACCATTTCGCCTGCAAAATAAAGCCCCTTAGTCAGTCTGGATTCCATTTGAAGTGTTATCTCATCAAAGGAAACCCCTCCCGCGCAGACCTGTGAGTTTTCAAGGGGATTCACGCTCTTTATATGTATGACAAACGCTCTGCTGTTTTGCATCAGGCTCCATATCTTATCCCACCCCGCCTCCGCCGCTTTCATCTGCGGTTTTAAACCGGCCTGCTTTATCAGAACCATGTTAATTTTTTTATTCAATGTGCCTGTTAAATAATTTTCCAGAGGCATTTCCTTATGTGTTCCAAAGCGCAGACGGCTCATATAGGCAAACGCTGCTTCCTCCTGATCTGGGAAAAAATCCACAAGCACCTCCACATTTTTCTTATCCTTCAGGGCATAAGCGGCAAGATGGCTCACCTGAAAGACCGGAATGCCCGAAATCCCGTAATCGGTAAACTGTACTTCCCCTTCTTCCGCAGCCTTCGCTCTGTCCTCGACAACCAGCGTTATTTTTGCTTTGCATCTGACACCCGACAAGGCTTTCTCAAACCCGTCGCTGCTTCGCAGGGATGCAAGCCCCGGGAGCAGCGCCCCTACTCTGTGCCCAAATTTTTTCGCCAGCTCATAGCCAGTCAGTCCTTCGCCCTTTTTCAGAGAGGCCGGACTCCCGCATGCCAGAATCAGCTTCTGGAAGCTGCCGACATTTCCTGTGGCGGTCTTTACCTCAAACAATTTTTTCGATTTATGAAAAAAGGCTTCTGTAATTTCCGCCTCCGGCATCACCCTGACTTTTTTTCTCTCCAGCTCCATACGCAGAACGTCAAGCACCGCTGACGCCTGCTCCGAGTAAGGATACAGATAACCGTTCCTGTTTCTGACCATCAGACCCATGCTCTCAAAAAAAGTGATAGTGTCCCATACGGAAAATACCCGGAACATCCCTTTTAACTTTTCTCTGTCATTACAATAATACTGCTCCACGGAAAATTCCAGGTTCCCCAGATTGCATTTTCCGTTCCCTGTGGAAAGAATCTTCTTCCCCACTCTGTCGTTTTTTTCAAACAAAGTGACTTCCGCACCATACTTTACTGCTGTAATTGCCGCTACTATGCCGGAAGCGCCCGCACCAATCACTGCCACTTTCATTTTATTTTTCATAATTTCCTCTCTCTTAAGTCAAAACGATGTCGTAATAGCCCTAGCTGGAATAGGATTCAAGGAAATTGTACAATCCTTTTTCATTCTCCACAAATTTCATATTTAAAATTTCTTCCTGAAGCTTTTCCGGCAGACTCTCCACCAGAATGTCCGTATTCATATAAACATGAGATAAGCTGTAATCGTAAACAACCACATAATGATTCTCATTCAGGAGAAAGAATCCTTTTTCCGTATCTATGCGTTCATAGCTTTTCCTGACAACCACCCTGTCAGGTGAAAAGGACACAAGCTCCATAAAAGTGAACCCCTGCTCTAAATCGGTCAGAGAAGGATTTGAATTATATTCGCCGATTTCAGCGGCAAGCCTGTCCCTGCTTAATCCCATAAATTTATCAGGCGCCATCTCCTCCGCTTCCACCGTCTCGCCGCTGAATACGTCATAATCCTGAACCACATAACGGGTATTTGCCGAAAAAACCGGTTCTTCAATCATTGCCACCGGTTCTGTGTCCTCCGATTCTTCCTTTGTTTCCGGCAAAAGCTCGCTGTTTTCTTCCCCCGATATCCGAAGAATTTGTTCACCGGGATAAAAAAACTCCATAATGGCGATATTGGAAGCAAAACCGGCCGCAAACATTGTCAGAGGATAGATAAAAAATAAACTGATACGTTTTACAAATTTCATAGCATGCACACCTTTACTATTTCTTTATAAACAGTATCAGCAAAAAGTTTTAAATTATACTTTACATATAATGCAAACGCTCCGAAAGTTTCATCAAAATCCACCCTCCGGCCATTTCCTCCAGTTCTTCTTCCCGGAAAGCCCGCGTCACCACCAGAAGAAGCATATAAATAGCAATCCCCGCCGCAAGGCAAATCGGCATTGAAAATCCCGGTCCTATTATCGAAGATAACAATTTATTCAAAAGCAATGAAATAACGCCTGCAATTGCAGAAATCACAATCGTAAATACAAAGCTTTTAATCCACTCCTGAGTATATCCGAAAAGCCGGCTTATAAGAAACAATCCTGCTCCAGCCACCAGAACATGGAATAAAATAACAGACGTAATCACTCCTGTCATACCAATTTTTGCAACCTTGACCAACAATATGGCAGCCCCAACATGGATAAGCAACGCGCCCGCACCGACAAATACCACATAATTCAGCCTTCTGTTTTTCATTAAGATTTCCATAAACAGAGCTCCCGGCACATAAAAAACCACTATCAGGCTTCCTAACTGCAGCCAGAGCACTGCCTGACCGGGATTGCCCTTAAACAGAAGGCTCAGAATATTTTCAGAAAACACTGCAAGAAATACGGCAGCCGGTATGGCAACCGCCGCGCACTGATGAGTGAAAATTCCCAGCCTTTCTCTGGCAAATCGTTTTTCCTCTCTCTCCAGTATGGTTGAAACGCGCCTGGGAAACACGCAAAATAAACTGATAACTCCGCATATGACGCCGATAACCACCAGACACTTGCCATAATACATGCCCCATGAACTGGTAAGGGTTCCCACAGCTTCTCCCGTTGAAAAATACAGGTATTGGTCAAGAAGCGGCAAAATATGGAAGGTCAGATAATACAGGCAGTACATAAGCCCGGTTCCCAGAAGCATCCTGAAAATATAAAATCCTGATTCCTGGTTGCGCTGCAGCTCACGGTCGGCCAGCTTTCTGGAGCCCCTCTTAAAAATGACATATAATACCAGCGCGTGAAGAAAGCAAAAGACGGAGGCCGCCAAAAGACCGACGGAAGCTCCCATTGCCCCGTAAGAAGCCGCATAGTCTGCATTCTTAAGAAGAGCCGAAACCTTACTGCCATAGCTGTGCAAAACCGCCGCTCCGGTCAGCCCTCCTGCAAACAGAAAAAAGGTAAATAATATCTGAGAATGAATTGCCGGTATTCTGGAACCGTTTCCCTGAAAATAGCCCCTGAAAACACCTGTCAGAATAAAAAAGACAATCGCCGGCGCCATCACGCACAAGGAAAGCCCGGCAAGAGGAATATGCATAACCTTTTCCGCAATTGCAAATCCTCCGAAAACAAACAGGACGGTAAAGAGCGCGCCAACAGCCGCTCCACAGACAAGCGCAAGGCGCAAAGTCTTTTCCGCACTCTTTGCCTGCTCCTTTTTCATCCGGTATCTGACATGGAAAGCGGCAGCCTCTGACAGGCCATATGAAATCGTACCTGCAACCACAAAAAAAATCTCATTTGCCGTGCCAAAATAGGCAAGACCCTTGTCTCCTGCTATGTGCCCAAGAGGGATTCGGAAAATAAGGACAATAATTAAGGCAAGCTGTGTGATGATTGTGTAATTGTCTTTTTTCGGCGAAGCCGCTTTTCTTTTTATCGCGTTCATAAATACTCCATCAGTTTTCTCTCGTAATTCCAAGGGCTGCAAGCACCTGTTCCTGCTTTTGTTCCATTTCTTTTGCCGCTTTATCTTCCACGTGGTCATATCCGCAAAGATGGAGCATACTGTGCGCTACAAGAAATGCAAATTCTCTTTTTGGGGAGTGCCCGTATTTATCCGCCTGTTCCCTCACCTTATCGGCAGAAATAATAATATCTCCCAAAACCAGCTCGCCGCTCTCCGGCTCGAAATAATCCGCCTCATCCGCTTCTACCGCGGCAAAATCCGATTCTTTTTCAAAGCATATCATAGGAAATGAAAGCACGTCTGTGGGGGCGTCCACTCCCCTGCTCTGTCTGTTGATTTCATGGATACCCTCATTATCCGTAATCAGAAGATTTACCTGCACTTCATATGGGCAGTTTTCCGCCGTGAGAGTTTCCTCCATAACGTCTGCCGCCACCTTTTGGATATCAAACCCAAAATCCGCGCCAATTTCGTTTTCTATAAAGAAAGCCATTTATAGCCTGTCCTCCTTCGTGCTGCAAAATCCGGCTCTATGCCGATATTCTCTGTCCCGATTCAGGAATTCCGCCGTGAATTTCCATTGGAACTGTTCCCATATGCATTTCTGCTCCTGCGTTTTTCGCTGCGCTTTTCCTTTTCTTCGTAGTCCTCATAGGCCTTTACGATTTTCTGCACCAGCGGGTGCCTCACCACATCCCTGCTGCTTAAATGACAGAAAGAAATCCCCTCGATATTCCGCAGAACCTTCGAAGCCACATCCAGCCCCGAAGCCGCACCGGGCATCAAATCCTTCTGTGTGGCATCGCCGGTGATAATCACTTTCGATCCGAAGCCTATTCTGGTCAGAAACATTTTCATCTGAGCCGGCGTTGTATTCTGCGCTTCGTCCAGGATAATATAGGCATTGTCCAGCGTACGTCCGCGCATGTAGGCTAAAGGGGCGACCTCAATCAATCCCTTTTCCATATTTTTCAGAAAGGTTTCGGCGCCCATTATCTGGTGAAGCGCGTCGTAAAGCGGACGAAGATAAGGGTCAACCTTGCTTTGTAAATCTCCCGGAAGGAAGCCCAGCTTTTCGCCGGCTTCGATAGCCGGGCGGGTTAAAATAATTCTTTCCGCCTCCTGGTTTTTAAAAGCCGTTATGGCCATGGCCATAGCGAGGTAGGTTTTCCCCGTTCCCGCCGGTCCTAAGCCAAACACAATCATATTATTGCGGATGGCATCCACATACTGCTTCTGCCCCAGCGTCCTGGGCTTAACCGGCTTGCCCGACACCGTATGGCAGATACAGTCCTTATCTATTTCAAGTAATACGTCCTCATTGTCTTCCATACTCATAGCAATTGCATAATCCACATTCTGTTCCTCTATCTGGTTTCCTCTCATTGATAATTCCGTAAGTTCATGGAGAACCGTCCTGGCCTTTCTCACGCCGGGAGCGCCGCCGCTTATCCTCACTTCTCCGTTCCTGTCCACAATCGTTACCTTAAGCTGTCTCTCCAGCTTTTTGATATGGTCGTCGAACTGTCCGAATACCGCCTGCATGGCCTGCACCGGCATCCTTATCACTTCTGAAATATCTTCCATTTATCTCTCCTGATAATTACCGTCATTCCGCTCCTGCTAATCCGTAAGCTGCAAATCGGAGGATTCCTCCCCGCCGTCCTCTCCGGTTTTTAAGCCGTCTTCTGTCTGCAAAAGCGTTGTCCGCTTAGACATGCCGGTTTTTTCTACCGCCAGAAAATCCACATTCATTTTCCATACTGCGGAAGCTTTACTTATTGTAACATTTTTTTCTATAATTTGTACCCCTTTTTCCTGTAAACTTTCTATAAAATTTTGGATTTTCGCCTCAAAAAGCTCTTTTACCTCATCCCTTGTATAAACTTTTTCCTCAAGGGCATATTCCCTGACGACATCCCTTCCAAAATATACCGGAAGGTAGTAATTTTCAAACAGCCTTAACTGCGTTTTTTCCTCCACCACGTCGTACATCTCATATTTTCCCCCGAAATTTGGCATCTTAATTTTTTTGGCGCCAAACATCAGGAACGGATACTTTTTTTCATTCCCGGAATATTTTTTTTCCTCATGCTTTTCCCCTATTTCCTCTTTCAGGTTATAAAGGCATCTGAGCATGATATCGGCGTCCGCCACGCAGAAATCATAACGTTTCACCGTCCCGTCCTCGTTCATAATGGGAACGCCGCCCTCCACCAGAATATCCCCCCTTGCCACCGTCATTCCGGCCGTCACCTTCGGAACGCCGCTTCTTGTGACAATGCTCACAATTTCGCCTTCTTTTCCGGCCACAAGGTCCATTCCCTCCCCGGAAATTTCATTCGTCTCCTTATCCTCCGCCATAATTAAATCATTTTCCTTTACTCTGATAAGAAGCCTTGTGCCGTCTATCTGTGCGGAAGTCCAGGTTACAATATCAAACTGTGTGCGGATTGCCTTTTCCAGACTTTCAATCTGCACGTCGTCCTTTTTCATCCCCACTTCTATACCGCTCCGGGAAAGAAAATCTTCAAACACATCTGTGGTCACATAATAGTTTCCCTCTATCTCCACCGCCCAGATAAACCGGGACATCCAAATCCAGAAGGCCAGGCTCCCCAAAAGACCAAGCAGAAAGATTCTCCGCCGCCAGAGCCGCGTAGAAAGAAAGGGCAGCCCATAACGCCTTGTTATGACCACCCTTGTACCTGTTTTTCTGGTAATGCCCCTTAACCGGTAAAACCCTTTCAGGCTGATTTTCATAGCATAGTAATCACCGTGGTTTTCAACGTCCCATAAAAATATATTGTGATGGCTGCAAAGATTCATGAATCTTTCCGGTGAAAAGCCAAAAACCCTGATGGCAAGATATCCCTTTATGTAACGAATAATCTGTATCATACCGCACCTCAAATGTCTTTTTTGGTTTTCCTTGCATATCAGGATAAATACCGGACAGATTCTATCCATCCGCTGATTTTCATATCCTCATTGGTATAATAGACTATCGTCAGCCTTTTTCCGCAGATTTCTATCTTGCAGGTTTTTCCCTGCAGAAGAATCACCGTGCTGGTATATTCCAGAATTCCTTTATAATTTTCCACAAAGGCGTCTGTATTTCCGGTCAGTGTGATGATGGACGCTCCCAAAAGAGAATCCTTGGGGAGTTTCAGGGACTCTACCATGAGCTCCCTTCCTGTAACCTTCTTTTCCCCCGCCCGTTCCTCTCTCGTCTGATTCCAGTTGCTTTTATACTTATTTTTGATTTTCTTTCTCATACCATACTATATGAGAAAAAAAACGGGGCTATACCTGTTTTGCCGTTTCAATATTTTGCAGTAAACAAACGCTGCCACATTGCGACGGCCAGCCGTTCAGAATATATTTATTTCACAATACCTACGATAACCTTTCCCTCGCTTTTTTTATCTTTCCCTATGGTATAAGCGGCAAGAAGCCTTTCCTTTGCCGCCTGAAGCCTTTCGGAATCGTTGGCGTGGAGCCATGCCAGCACGTCTCCCTTTTTCACCTGCGCTCCCACCTTCTTTTCAAGCACAATTCCCACGGACAAGTCGATGACGCTCTCCTTCGTCTCCCGTCCTCCGCCTAATATCAGGGAACAAATCCCCACTTCGTCACAGACAAGCCTTTCCACATAGCCGTCTCCTTCTGCAAGAACCGGTTCCACCATCCGGGCCCTGGGCAAAAGCTCCGGCTCGTAAACCATTTTTTCGTCGCCGCCCTGAGCCTTTACAAACTCCGCCAGCTTCCGAAGCGCCCTTCCATCTGCAACAGCCTCCTTGAGCATTTCGCGCCCTTCTTCCTCTGTCTTCGCCGCGCCTCCCATAAGAAGCATATAAGAACCCAGCGTCAGACAAAGCTCCGTGAAATCCTCCGGCCCGTTTCCCTTCAGGGTTTCGATTGCCTCCTTTACTTCTAAGGCGTTTCCCACGGCAAAGCCAAGAGGCTGATCCATATCGGACACTACTGCGGCCGTATTCCTCCCTGCATTTTTACCGAGCTGCACCATTTCTTTTGCCAGTGCAAATGCGTCCGCCTCCTTTTTCATAAAAGCGCCGCTTCCCGTCTTTACATCCAGAACAATGGCGTCCGCCCCCGCCGCCAGCTTTTTACTCATGATAGAGGAAGCTATCAGCGACATATTATCCACCGTAGCCGTCACGTCGCGCAGGGCATACAAAAGCTTATCTGCTGGAGCCAGTTCCTTCGTCTGTCCCATAATGGAAATCCCAATCTCATTCACATTCTTAAAGAAATCTTCTGTTGAAATGGCAGTTGAAAATCCCGCAAAGCTCTCAAGCTTATCGATAGTTCCCCCTGTGTGCCCCAGTCCCCGGCCGCTCATCTTTGCAATCTTCACCCCGCAGGCGGCTACCATGGGAGTCAGCGCAAGAGACGTCTTGTCGCCCACGCCGCCGGTACTGTGCTTATCCACCTTGATACCGTCAATTGCCGATAAATCCAACATCTCGCCGCTGTGAGCCATAGCCATGGTGAGATGAAAGGTTTCCTCCTCGTTCATGCCCACAAAATAGACGGCCATCATCATGGCGGACATCTGGTAATCGGGAATTTCCCCCTTCGTATATCCTTCCACCATGAAGTAAATTTCTGCTTTTGAAAGGGCGCCGCCGTTTCTTTTTTTCATAATCAGGTCATACATTCTCATATTTTTCACCCGTCTAAAATGCTCCTCTTCCTTTTTTACCTTCTATACAAATCTTTCTGCTTCCTGTTTTCTCCGTCACTTGTGATAGGGCTCCCCCTTTATAATACGATAGCTCCGGTATATCTGCTCAAGCAGAATCACCCGCATAAGCTGATGGGGAAATGTCATGTTGGAAAAGCCAAGCGCCCTGTCAGCCGCCCGTGATACCTTTTGGTGAAGCCCTAAAGAACCGCCTATGATAAACTGGATATGGCTCTTTCCCTGGACGGCCAGACGGTTCATCTCCTCTGCAAATTTAAGGGAATCCGGTTGCCATCCCGCAATCTCAAGGGATATGACGTAAGCATCCTCCTTCACATGCTTCAAAATCCTGTCGGCCTCCCGCTCTTTTATCTGTTCTTCCATAGCCGCGCCGGCGCCTTCAGGCGTTTTTTCATCCGCCACCTCGATAATTTCCAGATTGCAATACCTTGAAAGCCGTTTTTCATATTCACAAACGGCTTTCCTGTAAAAATCTTCTTTAATTTTCCCTACGCAAATAAGAGTAATCTTCATTAACTCCTCCACACCGCAGCATCCTCCGGCAGCGCCGTCATGCCCGCGCGCTGAAATATTTCAGATATCGGCATCTTCTGAATCGCCACCGAAGCCGTTATGGAAAACTTCCCGAAAAATTTCCGTGTAAACCTCCTCCACCAGCCTGTCCAGATACGCCTCGTCCAGATTTACAAACTGTTTTTGAATGGCCTTCTTCACATAATCAATCCTCTGGAAATACTTCAGCTCCTCCCGCTCTCCTGAAAGGTCAAGCAGACTGTCAATCTCCTCCTCCCTGAGATTTGAGATGCACCATTTTTTTATTTCTATCGTCAGGTTGTTTTCTTTTCCCGCTTTTTTCCTGAAAATCTTTGAATTTCTCATGGAAATAGCTCCCATGATAATAAAAAGAAGGAAAAGAACTCCCATAACACCCGTAATCATATACTTGTTACTCTGCAGCGCCGCCACATTTATCACGTCAAAGAATATCAGCATTACTGCGATAAGTCCAACGCCGCCCACGGTAAGAAGCGTATATCCGGATGTTCTGTTGTCCTCCGCCTTCTCCTCATTATTTACATAAACCGGCTGGTACTTTGGGCGGGGCTCTTCCTCCTCAAACTGAAAGTCTTCCTCCGATTCCGATATATCGCCGCTGTTTTCCTTTAATGCCTGCATAAGAGGCCCAATATTGGGATGAGTATGTATAACGCCTGATATTTTAAAGCTGTCCTCTCCGTCGGATGCCCCGTCTTCCGGCAGATTCTCCACCAGCTTACACCCGCAGTCTGCGCAAACCTTAATCCCCTCCACATACTCGCTTTTACACTTTGGACACCATGCCATATCCCCATACCTCCTTCGTAATCCCCTGTTAATATTTTACTACGGAACAGCCATGGTTTCCACTTCTTTTTCTTATTTTTCTAACCTCTGTTTCTATATACCCGGAAAGCTTCTAATGAAAAATCAGGAAGCAAGTCAGGCGTCTGCCGGGAAATGCAGGCAGGGTACGCCGATATTGACATTTTTATTGGGGTGCATCCAGATATAATTATCAGGATTCGTCGTTTCTACCAGAACCGGCCCGTTTCCTTTCTTATCCCGGTTCTTGCTCATATAGACCCAGGAACCACGCTCCGCCGTCCCGTTCCACTCCTTGGAGTTCCCGTCCGAGTAGATATTTGTCATATAAAAATCTCCGTTAATCAGCCCTGCCGAATAGCTTCCAATCAGATTGGCGTTATATCCCTGATTCTCCTTCAGAAGAGACATGTCATAATCATAATGCTCGGAGCCTTCCCCGTCAGGCAAATCGTTCGCCCAGCTTCCTGTGTACTGATGGGCAGTATATAAATCGTCCGTATTTTTTGTAAAATGAATATGAAAATGAATCCAGGTTCCCTGGCCGCTTCTCACGCCATCCTTCCAGTCGCCGTAATAGTATCTGTTATCCGAATACACGGCAATTCCCTTTCCGTTCGGCCTGCCGTTCCCGTCCAAATCGCCGTAATAGTAAAAGTTATTAGTTCCCTTAAGGCTGTAAGACATTGCCACATAGTGGTCAAGGTAAACAAGGTCGTTGATTGCTTTCTGGTTATTGTCCGCCCAGTAAGCCATCATATCCCGAAGCTGTTCGTCCTTATGGAACTCTATCTTGCTGTAATCTTTCTTTCCGGATTTCATTGCTTCTCTTACAGGCGTCGGGCTGGCTGGCGGCGCAGAATTTTTCTCTGAAGGAGTTTTCTTTGGAGAAGCGCTCTCCTGCTCATCAGACTCCTCTGAATCACTACCCTCATCCTGTCCATGTTCTTCCGTCTCCATAAATCCCGCGCTGACCGGCACGGAAGAATCCGCATCCTCCGCCCCCTTGTTTTCATCCGCATAATCCATAATGCTCTGCTGTAAATCGTCGCTGCCCCCGTCCGGACCTTTGTCGGACTTTTTCAGATTATTCACAATCAATGTGATGGCAAGAATGATAATAATAAGTACAAAGGGAACCACCGTCACCAGTATCCTTGATTTTTCAAAGCCAAAATGCTCGTCGTCGTCATCGTCAAATAATTTTTTCATTTTTCCTCCCATCCCCGTCTGCTTCCTTTGTTTCAATAAGCCGGCTCGCAAAGCGTGTCAGCGTTTGTTACAATAAGCTGGCTCGCAAAGCGTGTCAGCGTTTGTTGTATATTATAAAGCAGATTGTTTAATTTACGGGGAATAAATTATTAATTCTTTCTTATTTTGATGAAAGGAGGCAGGTAAACATAAACTTACCTGCCTCCTGCGCCTTACCTTACTTCTTATTTTTCAGATACTCGTCAATCCCTTTTGCGCCTGCTCTTCCGGCGCCCATTGCAAGGATAACGGTGGCTGCGCCCGTAACCGCGTCTCCGCCGGCGTATACCCCTTCCCTGGTGGTCTTTCCATATTCTTCATCCGCAACAATGCATTTCCACTTGTTTACCTCAAGCCCTTCTGTTGTGGAGGAAATCAGCGGATTGGGAGATGTTCCCAGGGACATGATAACCGTGTCCACATCAATAGTAAACTCGGAGCCGGGTACCTCCACAGGACGTCTTCTGCCAGAGGCGTCAGGCTCTCCAAGCTCCATCCTGATGCAGGTCATGCCCTTTACCCATCCTTTTTCATCGGTAAGAATCTCCACCGGATTGGTGAGAAGGTCAAAAATAATCCCTTCTTCTTTTGCATGGTGCACCTCCTCCACACGGGCCGGAAGTTCTTCCTCGCTTCTTCTGTATACGATATGTACCTCTGCGCCAAGGCGGAGCGCCGTTCTTGCGGCATCCATTGCCACATTTCCGCCGCCCACCACCGCAACCTTTTTGCCGCGCATAATCGGCGTTGCGGACTCCTTGTCAAAGGCCTTCATAAGATTGCTTCTGGTCAGGTATTCATTTGCAGAAAACACGCCGTTTGCCTGCTCGCCGGGAATTCCCATGAATTTGGGAAGGCCTGCGCCGGAACCGATAAACACCGCATCGAAGCCTTCTTCCTCCAACAGCCCGTCGATGGTAACGGATTTACCCACCACCACATTTGTCTCTATTTTAACGCCTAAGGACTTTACGTTTTCAATTTCCTTCGCCACAACCGCGCTCTTGGGAAGACGGAATTCAGGAATTCCGTATACCAGCACGCCGCCCGGCTCGTGGAGGGCTTCAAAAATCGTCACCTCATATCCAAGCTTTGCCAAATCTCCCGCACAGGAAAGTCCTGCCGGGCCGGAACCGATTACGGCAACCTTTTTACCGTTTTTCTCTGCGCTGCACTGAGGCTTAATCCCTTTTTCACCGGCCCAGTCCGCCACAAAACGCTCCAGCTTTCCGATGGAAATGGGCTCTCCCTTGATTCCGCGGATACATTTCCCTTCGCACTGGCTTTCCTGGGGGCATACCCGCCCGCACACCGCCGGAAGTGAGGACGCCTCGCTGATTACCTGATAGGCTGCTTCCACATCGCCTTCCTTTACTTTCTGTATAAAGCCGGGAATATCAATTGCCACCGGGCAGCCTTTGACGCACTGTGCATTTTTGCAGTTAATGCATCTTTCCGCTTCTTCCATCGCCTCTTCCATGTTATAACCAAGGCATACCTCCTCAAAATTGGCGGCACGCACCTTCGCATCCTGTTCTCTTACCGGAACTTTCTTCAATACATCCATCATTTGTCACCTCCGCAATTTCCACAGCCTCCATGGTGGGTATCCCCCTCCTTTTCTTTGAGGAAAGCTCTGCCCTCAGCTGTTTTATAAATCTGCTGACGTTGCATAGCTTCGTCAAAATTCACCTGATGACCGTCAAACTCCGGCCCGTCCACACAGGCAAATTTCACTTTTCCGCCTACAGTCACACGGCAGGCTCCGCACATGCCTGTACCGTCCACCATAATGGGATTTAGGCTGACAATGGTAGGCAGTCCCAGCTCTTTGGTCAGCCTGCAGACAAATTTCATCATAATCATAGGGCCGATAGCAACGCACACATCGTAGTGCTTTCCCTCGTTTACCAAATCCGTAATGGTCTGCGTCACCATTCCGCTTCTCCCATAAGAGCCGTCGTCCGTTGTTATGTAAAGATTGCCGGCAGCCTCCTTCATTTCCTCCTCGAGAATCAGAAGGTCTTTTGTCTTGGCGCCCACAATCACATCTGCATCGATTCCCCTTTCATGGAGCCATTTCACCTGGGGATATACCGGCGCAGTCCCCACGCCGCCGGCCACAAACAGCATTTTCCTGTTTTTTAATACTTCCAAATCCTCCGAGATAAATTCCGACGGGCAGCCCAAAGGCCCGACAAAATCATGAAAGGTATCCCCGGCTTTCAAAGCGGACATCATTTTGGTCGCCGCTCCCACGATTTGGAACACTATCGTTATTGTCCCCTTTTCCCTGTCGTAATCGCAGATGGTTAAAGGGATACGCTCTCCGTTTTCATCAGTTCTGACAATTACAAACTGCCCGGGTTCACATGATTTTGCCACTCGTTTTGCTTCCACCACCATATAATAAATATTGGCCGCAAGCTCTTTTGCTTCTACTATCTTATACATTTCCCGCTCCTTATAATTTAATAGATTTTTAGTTCAGAGGAATTAATCCCATCTTTCCGTTTTCATCGTAAATCAGGCGGTTAGGCGCACCCGTATTTACCTCCACCGCGTAAAGAAGCTCCGTCTTTGTCTGATTTCCGCTGTTATCCTCCACGTACTCATTCAAAATATAATAATAACCTAAATTGGGAATTTCCACAATAGAATCATACTTAAATACATATTTTCCCTCTATTCCATAGGAATGCCCCTGCAAGTCCGACAATACTCTCCGTCTATACAGCGCGTCCACAATGATATTCACCGCCCTTGTCACTGTGATATCCGTATCCAAAGTAAGGGAATAGCTGCGGTTTACAATTTCGCTGGAAACACCCTCCTCTGAAATTGCCACAAATTTAAAATTGGTTCTCCCCAAAGGCATTGCTATAGGACCTGTATACTGTTGGCTGTAGGCGTCGGGCGTGGCGCCGTTCGTGGTATAGTATACAGTTCCTCCTTCCGGCACAATCACCTCAATTTTAACCGGCGTGTCGTAATCTCCGCTGGCCACGGGAACCTCCGGCGCATCGGGCACGGAAAGGTTAATCACGTACCAGTTTCTTGCCGAGTCGCTTCTGATTCCATACTCATTGATAAAAACAGCCGTAACCTGATAGTCGCCGGATTCCAAAAGCAGCGGCGCTGTGTAAATCTGGCTCCTCTCATCCGGTTCACTCCCGTCTAACGTATAGTAAATCGTTCCGGCGGTATTGGCGCTGAGCTTTAACGTAATGACCTCGTCATAGCTTCCCGATTCATACCCGAATTCAGGCGGAAGAGCCAGAAACTGCTGAAAATGGGTGACAATCTCGCTGTCCGTACAGGAAATGAGCAGCTCATTGATATCCTCATATCTGTCTTCTTCGCTATAAATATCTATAATTCTTTCATATAATTTTTCTTTGTCTTCATACTCAAGATATTCCTTTCCCACAAGCGTTAAAAGAATATCCGCCGCCCTCTCTTTATCCCCTGACTGGTAGCAGTAATCCGCTTCCAGCAAAACCAGCTCTGCAATATCGCTGCGGAGCCCTCTGGCTCTTTCCAGACATTCAATTGCTTTTGCATAATCGCCGCTTTCCGCATAAGCTCTGGCTCTTCGGGTCTGATAAGGGACTGAATACCCGCGGTACATATACACAGCCACAAAAACAATGACCAGTGTGGCAACAATGAAAGTAACCAGGCTGACAAGCACCCATTTTCTATCCTTCCACCGGTTTTTTTCCGGCTGCCCGTGGTTTTCATCCGGCTCTCCTGCCTCTTTCCCGTCCTCCCCGTTTTGGGCGTTTTTCCCCTTTGGGAGTTTTTCCGCCCGATTCTTTCCTCTGATTCCTTCCGCCAGATTAGAGAGCGTCTCCATTATGCTGTTTTCAATTTCAGGCTCGAAATCAGGAACCATCTGGATTTCCGTCCCGCAGGTTTCGCAGTAAAGATGGCCCTCTTTTATTTCACATCCACAATTAGGACACTTCATATCATTCTCTTTCTATGGATTCCAAACAGTTATGAAGAAGCATGGCAATTGTCATGGGGCCGACGCCTCCCGGAACCGGAGTGATGGCGCTGCTCACAGGCTCCACCGTATCAAAATCAACATCCCCGCACAATTTGTTATTCTCATCTCTGTTAATCCCAACGTCAATAACTACCGCACCCTCTTTTACATACTCCCCGGTAATCATTCCGGCTCTTCCCACCGCCACAATCAAAATGTCCGCTTCCCGCGTTACTTCTTTTAAATTTTGAGTCCTGGAGTGGGCAATGGTGACAGTTGCATTTTCCCGAAGCAGTAAAAGTGCCATGGGCTTTCCCACAATATTGCTTCTGCCAAGCACCACGCATTTTTTCCCTTCTATAGAAATACCGCTTCTTTTCAGGAGCTGAATAATCCCAAGAGGCGTACAGGATACAAAGCCCGGACGGCCTATACACAGATTTCCCACATTCTGCGGATGAAAGCCGTCCACATCCTTAAGCGGGGAAATCGCGCTTATCACTCTGTCCTCATCCATATGGGGCGGCAGCGGAAGCTGCACTAAAATGCCGTTTACATCCCCTCTTTCATTCAGTTCCCCCACAAGGGAAAGAAGCTCCTCCTCGGCGGCGTCGCCGGGAAGCTCATAGGAAAGGGAACGGATACCGGTATACTCGCACCCGCGCTTTTTATTTCTCACATAAACGGTGGAGGCCGGGTTGTCTCCGACCTGAATCACGGCAAGGGTTATCTCTTTTCCCTGTCCCTTAAGAGCCTCCACTTTTTTCTTTATTTCATCCTTTACCTGCAAGGAAATCTCCTTACCGTCAATTATCATCGCCATAAATTTATTCCTTCCTTAAAACAGCCCCGTAATCACGCCCTCGTCGTCAACGTCAATGGCAAAGGCCGCCGGATTTTTGGGAAGCCCCGGCATGGTCATAACGGCTCCGGTAAGCACCACCACAAAACCGGCTCCGGCGCTGACATAGACTTCTCTTACATTTATTCTGAAATTTTCCGGCCTCCCCAAAAGCGCCGGGTCATCGGAAAGGGAATATTGCGTTTTTGCCATGCAGACCGGCAGATTTCCAAAGCCCAAATCCGTAAGGGATTTCAGCTGCCTGCGGGCCAGCGGAGTATAATCCGCCCCGGCCGCACCGTAAATTTCTTTTGCCACGGTTTCAATTTTCTCCTCAAGGCTTACATTATCCTCATATAAAACCCTGAAATTGCTTTCTTTTTCTTCCAGAACCTGAAGAACCTTTTCCGCCAGGGCCGTTCCTCCCTCTCCGCCCTTCTCCCAGACCTCGGAGACGGCAAACTCACAACCCTTTTCCTCGCAGAATTCTTTTACAAAGGAAATCTCCGCCTGCGTGTCCGTGACAAAGCCGTTCAGGGTGACAACCACAGGCACTCCATATTGCTGAAGATTCTCTATATGCTTTTCCAGATTTACAATGCCCTTTTTCAGCGCGTCAGGATTCTCCCCGGCAAGCTCCGCCCTGGGAACGCCTCCGTTGTATTTTAAGGCACGGACGGTGGCCACAAGTACCACTGCGTCGGGTTTCAGATTCCCAATCCGGCATTTGATATCAAAAAATTTCTCCGCTCCCAGGTCGGCGCCGAAGCCGGCCTCGGTAATCACATAATCCGCCATCTTAAGAGCTGTCTTTGTGGCGCGCACGGAATTACAGCCATGGGCGATATTGGCAAAAGGGCCGCCGTGAACCAGCGCAGGGGTATGCTCCAGGGTCTGAATCAGATTGGGCTTCATGGCGTCCTTTAAAAGTGCCGCCATAGCGCCCACCGCCTGCAAATCTGCGGCAGTCACCGGCTCGCCTTTGTAATTATACGCCACTACGATTCTGCCAAGCCGCTCCTTCAAATCCTTCATGTCGCAGGCAAGGCATAAAACCGCCATGATTTCCGACGCCACGGTAATCACGAAATGGTCCTCCCTGACAGTCCCGTCAGCTTTTGCGCCAAGTCCTACCACTACGTTGCGCAGAACTCTGTCGTTCATGTCAAGACATCTTTTCCAGACTACCTGCCGGGTATCAATCCCTAATTCATTCCCCTGCTGGATATGATTGTCAAGAAGCGCTGCAAGCAGATTGTTGGCGGAGGTAATCGCATGAAAATCCCCCGTAAAATGAAGGTTCAAATCTTCCATAGGCACCACCTGGGCGTAACCGCCTCCGGCTGCTCCTCCCTTGATACCGAAGCAGGGACCTAAGGAGGGCTCCCGCAGGGCAATTACCGCCTTTTTTCCTAACACGCCAAAAGCCTGGCCAAGTCCCACGCTGGTAGTTGTCTTTCCTTCCCCTGCCGGCGTTGGATTGATTGCCGTCACTAAAATCAGCTTTCCGTCCGGCCTCCCGGAAAGCTTTTCCATATATTCTTCGGAAAGCTTCGCCTTATATTTCCCGTAAAGCTCCAGCTCGTCTTCCCCGATTTCAAGCTTTGCCGCAACCTCCGTAATCGGTAAAAGCTCTGCCTCCTGAGCAATTTGAATATCTGTTTTCATCCCATGCCCTCCACATCTACAATGATTCCTCTATGTACTGCTCAAACTGTTCCTGGCTCATCAAAACCTTTCGGGGCTTCGTCCCCTCCTCCTCGCCTACCACGCCGGCCTCGCAAAGCTGATCCATAATCCTTGCCGCCCTGTTAAAGCCAATCTTAAACATTCTCTGCAACATGCCGATAGAAGCCTTGTCCTTTTCAATGATAAATCTGGCAGCCTCCACAAAATACTGGTCCCTCTCCCCGCCGTCTCCGGAGGATGCGCCCGCACCGCTTCCCATGGTGGTAATTTTTTCCTGAATATCGGAATTATAGCTGATATTCCCCAGCGTCTGATTCTTGAGAAACTCCACCACATCCGACACTTCCTTGTCGGAAACGAAAGCGCCCTGGACTCTTGCCGGCTTAGTGTAGCCCTGTGGATAAAAGAGCATATCGCCCTTTCCAAGGAGCTTTTCCGCCCCCACCATATCCAGTATGGTCCTGGAATCCGTGCCACTGGATACGCTGAAAGCCACACGGCTTGGCATATTGGCCTTAATCAGCCCTGTGATAACGTCCACAGAAGGCCTCTGAGTGGCAATCACCAGATGAATCCCCGCCGCCCTTGCAAGCTGCGCCAGACGGCAGATAGACTCCTCCACCTCGCCGGGGCAGACCATCATAAGGTCCGCCAGCTCGTCCACGATAATGACAATCTGAGGCATCTTCGCCGGAGCGTTTTCGTCACCCTTATCCCTCATGGCCTCTACCTTCTTATTATAACCCTTTAAATCCCTTACATTAAAATCGGCAAACTTCTGGTAGCGGTCCGTCATCTCGGCAACGCCCCACTGCAGCGCACCCGATGCCTTTTTGGGTTCTGTCACAACGGGAATCAGAAGATGCGGAATCCCATTATAAACGCTGAGCTCCACCACCTTGGGGTCAACCATAATCAGCTTCACATCGTCGGGGTGAGCCTTATACAAAATACTCATTATAAGCGTATTGATGCAGACGGATTTGCCCGAGCCGGTTGCCCCGGCAATCAGCATGTGGGGCATTTTGGCGATATCCGCCACCACCACCTTGCCGCCGATATCCTTTCCCACCGCAAAGGCAAGCCTGGAGGGAAAATCCTTAAATTCCTTACTTTCTATCAAATCCCGGAGAGCAACCGTCATATTTTCTTTGTTAGGCACCTCGATTCCCACGGCCGCCTTGCCGGGAATAGGCGCTTCGATACGAATATCCGTGGCCGCCAGATTCAGCTTGATATCATCGGAAAGCCCTACGATTTTACTCACCTTGACGCCCTGCTCCGGCTGCATTTCAAACCGGGTAACAGACGGCCCCTGGCTGATATCCGTAACAGTTACGCGCACACCAAAATTCTGCAGTGTCTGCTGCAGCTTTTGTGCCGTTTCCTTTAATTCTCTTGCGGAATCGCCGCCGGCGCCCTTCTGCCCTTTCGCCAGCTTGCTGACAGGCGGAAATATGTATTTTTTGGGAACTGCCGGCTTTGCTCCTGCCCCGGACGCCGGATTCCCAGCCCCTGTGTTCTCCGTCAGACCTCCTCCGGCGGAATGTGCCGCTGCTTTACCAGCCAGGCTCTTATCCGGCATCGCTGCCGCTGTTTTATCTACCGGACCTGCGCCCGGCATCGCTGCCTGATTTCCTGCTATTGGCTTTCCGGCGCCGGATACCGCTCCGAAAGCGCTCTGAGGCTCCGGCTCCATGAAGCCCCGGCTATCCGGCTCCGCAAAATCCGCAGTGGGGAGCTCCCTGGTTTCTTCTTCCATGGACGCAAAAACGTCTGTGATTTCGGAAAGCTCGTCGGCTCCCTCCGTGTCCGAACCTGCTTCCTCAAGATAAGCGCTGTTAATCCTGATATTGTCAAAATTGAAAGCTTCGTTCTTACCTGTCTCCTCCTGCGCCGGATTTTCCGCCGCCAGCTCTATCTGCTCGTCAAAATCAGCCAGGTTGATTTCATGCAAATCATCCCGTACTCTGCTCTTTTCCTCTGCTTTTCCGGTCAGCGCGGTATCTAACATCACTCCGGTAACTTTTTTATCCATGCGGAGAATCTTTTCATCCTCCCGCTCCAGGGCTCTTTGCTTTTTTTCTTCCTCTTTGCGCCTTCGCGCTTCCTCCTGCTGCACTCTGCGCTCCTTTGCCCGCTCCTGCCGATAGGCCCGCTCCTCCATAGAACGCTCGTAAACCTTCCGGCTGCCGGATTTCACGCCGGACACAAAGGATTTTTCCGTTACAACCACAATGGCAATAATGGTCGCCACCAAAAGCATCAGCACCGTGCCAATCATTCCCAGAAAACGGCAGCTAAAGTAAGCCAGGGAACCGCCGGTTACGCCGCCGCCGCTGTGAGATTCGCTGCATCTATCGTAGATTTCCTTTATCTGATAGCTTTCCGCCGCCTGGGGGGCGCCCGTAAACAAATCGAACACAATCCCCACAATCAGAAACAGCAATACGCCCGCCACCAGCTTACGGGCAGCGACAGGGCTCCCGCTGTTTACCATTCCAAAGGCAATCATAAGGAAAATAACCAGCGGCATCACATAGGCCGTCAGTCCGAAAATGCCGAACATCACGTTGCTGAGTGTATTTCCCACTACTCCCGCAATGCCAAAATTGCATACAAATAAAAAGGCGGCAACCGCAAACAAAATAATCAGAAAAATTTCATTTCTGATTGCCACGTCCATTGGTTCACTTGTTCTTTTATTCTGATAAGCCCTGCCCGAGCGGCTCTTTCCCTTGCCGCTCTGCCGGCTACGCCCTGCGCTGCTTTTCTTTGTCTGTGCCATACCAAATACTCCCCCTGACATCCTGGGTACTCAGTTTTTTCATTCCCGAAAGCCTGACCGGCATTTTAAGAATCCCATATAGTATAGCATCTTCATTCACCATTGTCACCAATAAACGATATTTTGTACCGAATTATTTATTATTCTGCTTTGTCTTTTTCTTTTTATCTATCATTGTGTGCAGCTTATCCATGGCTTTGTTGATTCCGCCAGTTTCGTTGATGATGCCCTCGGCAACCGCCTCCTCGCCCACAAGAATGGTTCCCACATCCTTTGTGAGCACGCCGGTTTCCATCATCAGCTCCTCGAACCTTCCTTTGTTGATTTTACAGTGGCTGCACACAAAGCCTGTAATCCTGTTTTGAATCTGCCGGAAATAATCGAATGTCTGGGGCACCCCGATCACCATCCCGTTCATCCGCACAGGATGGATTACCATGGTTCCCGTGGGAACAATAAAAGAATAATCCGTGCTTACGGCTATAGGCACGCCGATGGAATGGCTTCCTCCCAGCACAAGGGAAACGGTGGGCTTGCTTAAGGAGGCAATCATTTCAGCAATGGCAAGGCCTGCCTCCACATCGCCTCCCATGGTGTTTAACAAAATCAGCACACCGTCAATATTTCCGCTGTCTTCAATCGCCGCCAGCTCGGGAAGAATATGTTCATATTTGGTAGTTTTGGAATTGTTGCCGAGATTGTCATGCCCCTCCACTTCACCGATAACGGTAATCAGGTGAATGGTATGGGATTTTCCGTTCTTGTCAAGGGTAACCTGACCGGTTTCTTCGATTTTTTCACTTCTATGCTTTTCTTCGTCTATCTTCTTATCCTTATCTGACATACTTACACCTCTTTTCGGATTACTATAAAAAGACTGCATAAGCAGTGTTTATACATTGCTTATACAGTCTCATATAGTATACTTCCCTGTTATTTTTTTATACATCAGAAGTCGAAATCATCGTTTTCTTTAATTTTGTAATCAAATTCGTTTTCATCGGGAAAATCCATCAAATCGTCAATCTCTTTCAAATCAAAATCCATTTCCCGCTTCACATGTTTTTTCGGTCCCGGAAGAGGATTCTCAATATACTTTATCCTTCTGCCGTCCTCCGTGATAAAGTAACTGTCCTGTTTTTCCTCCACCGGCACTTTACCGGCCTCTTTTACTGGCGTTCCGGTATTTTTCACAGCGCTCTCTCTTTCGTTTTCTTCCGCCGCAGTCCTCTGGTTCTTCTTTCGCATACTCCTGAAAATCCACTGGCTGGCAATCCCCGCCGCCACCGCGAAAAACAGCCAGAGAGGAAGGTAAATCCCAAGGGAGTTTCGGATACAAATTACGCCCAGATAAAAGCCCATTACAATCAGGCAGAGCCTGCCAAAGTTGTTCAGCCCCTTATTCCTTAAAGGCTTTTGCAGACAGCCCAGAATCACCAGGACAATTGTCCAGTGAAGCATGTAATAATTTTCAGGACAAATCACAAACACCGTGTTCATTATCCAGGGCGACACAAGCAAAATACTTCCCGCCGTTATTCCCGCAAGCCGTCCAAACAAAAGGCACATCCCCGCGAAAAAAAGAAGCAGCCACAATATCTGCAAAACAAGCTGATAAACGCAGACCGCCTCCGTTTTGTTTCCCACGAACCGCAAAAGCCGGGACAGATTTTCTCCGTAACCGACAGACAGCCCGGCGGACAGTACTCTTTCACTCCCGCCGGTCTGAATCATGGCGTATTCAAAATATCCGTATGTATCGAGAACCGGCTTTTTGGAAAGCCCCAGAAAACCGGCAAGCCCTTCGCCGCTTCGGCTTAAAAGGAAATAGACTGTCCGGCTTGCTATGGCGGCCAGTATCCATATAAAGTTACAGATTTTCTGTTTTCTATTCATCCCAGTTATGGTACACTGACTGTACGTCGTCGTCCTCGTCCAAAAGATCCAGTATCTTCTGCAAACCCTTCAATGCCGCCTCGTCCGTAAGCTCCACATAATTCTGCGGAATCATGGTGACTTCTGCGGAGACAAAGGAAATTCCGCTGTCCGCAAGAGCCTGCTGCACTTTGTCAAAATCATCGGGGGCTGTCAGCACCTCGTAGCTGTCCTCCTCCTCGGAAAAGTCCTCCGCGCCTGCGTCCAAAGCCAGCATCATAAGCTCGTCGGCATCCCCCTCATACTCCTCCTTGTCGATTATCATCTGCCCCTTTTTGTCAAACATGAAAGAAACGCAGCCGGGCGTGCCCACGTTGCCGTTTCCCTTTGTGAAAGCGTTTCTCACATTGGCCGCCGTTCTGTTCTGGTTATCCGTAAGGGCGTCCACAATAATTGCCGTTCCGCCCGGACCGTATCCCTCGTAGGTCACATATTTGTAATTAACGTTCCCCACATCCCCGGCCGCTTTCTTGATTCCCCTGTCAATGGTATCATTAGGCATGTTGTTGGCTTTTGCCTTTGCGATTACCTGGGCCAGCCTGGAATTGTTGGAAGGGTCAGCCCCGCCTTCCTTTACCGCTACCGCGATTTCCCGTCCGAGAATTGTAAAAATTTTCCCTTTGGCCGCATCGTTTTTTTCTTTCTTATGCTTGATGTTTGCAAATTTTGAATGTCCTGACATTTTTTCCTCCATCCTGAAAGCCTGTTTCATTCCCGCAGCCTACTGCGGGTCTTTTGCTTCTTCCTCTGAACTGCGCGCGTCCCCCGCCTCCTTTTTATCGGGAAGCCTTTTTACAAGAACGCTCTTTATCATTCTGTTTTCAACCTGCATGATTTTAAATTCATAGCCGTCTACGTTAATGGAAAACTCCTCGTCTTCCTCCGGAATCTTATCCATTTTGGAAATCATAAAGCCGTTTAAAGTGTCAAATTCCTTTTCATTAAAGGAAATATCAAACCTCTCCTCCAGCTCCTCGAGAGGCGTGATTCCTTCTATTATATACTCGTCGGCATTTCCGGTCTCCTCGATATGCTCCTCGTCCTCGTCATATTCGTCCAGAATATTTCCGACGATTTCCTCAAGGATATCCTCCATGGCGATTAGCCCTATTGTCTGTCCATACTCATCCACCACAATCACCATCTGCGTCTTGGTGTGCTGCATACTTTCAAACAAAGCGTCTATATTCTTCGTCTCGGGAACAAAGGTGGCCTCTCTGAGAAGTCCCGGAATCTCCGAAACCGGCAGCCCCATATTCCCCTCCTGTCTGTGAAAGCGCATGGCGTCCCTGAAATGAAGAATACCGATAATGTTATCCAGATTTTCCTCAAAAACCGGAAAACGGCTTTTGCTTTCGCTGAGCATGTAATTGATGGCATCGCCTAATGTCATATCTTTATCAATGCCAAGAATATTGGTTCTGTGGGTCATGATATCCTGAGCTTCCTTGTCGCCGAACTCAAAGATTTTAGTAATCATCTCCGCTTCCGAAGCCATCAGCACTCCCTGCTCGTGTCCTTCATTGACCATGGATATGATTTCCTCTTCCGTCACATCCTCCGCGCCTGCGTCCGCGTGAATTCCGAAAATCCGCAGAACCCCTTTGGCGGTAACGGATATCAGGCCGGTTACCGGGCTGAATATTCTGGTGATATGATAGATGGGATTGATACAGGCAAAAGCCCATTTGTCGGCATACCTGGCGCCCAGCTTTTTGGGAATCAGCACCCCGAAGGTAAGCAATATGTAAAGCAGCACCGCGCCGGAAAGAATCACCGCAATAACGGAAACTGCTGCCGGTGAGACCGACATGCCCTCCAGCTTCTCAAAAACTCCCTTTTCCAGAAGCTTTCTCGCGACACGTCCGAATACTCCCAGGAAAAACGCCCCCATCACCAGATTGATTAACGTGACCACCAACTGGACAGTATTGATATACTGCCCCGGGCTTATGGTGATTTTGTAAAGGCGCTCCGCCTTTTTGTTTAACATAAGGGCAGCTCGCGAAGCGCGCTGTCCGTTGTTTCCCTTCTCCTTAAACTGCTCGGAAAGCTCTTTTGCGTTTAACTCCCTGACCGCCTCGCCAAATCCATAAAACAGCATGTCAATCAGAAGCAACGCGAAAAAAAAGATACAACTGGCCGTAGGCCCGCCATCGTCCATTTTTATTTCATCTCCTATTCCGGTACCGCAGACGCCCTCCGGTACACTCGTAAAATTCCACATTAAACTATATCATCTTGCGCTCTTATCGTCAATACTATGTATCCAGTTCCAGACTGACCATAAGACCGCGGTTTACCCGCCGCATAATATCCTCGTCCAGATGGCATACCTTATCCTTCAGCCTTTTCTTGTCTATCGTGCGAAGCTGCTCTAACAAAACCACGGAATCTTTAACCATATCGTATCTTCCCGCATTTAACTCTATATGGGTGGGCAGCTTAGCCTTATTCATTTTAGATGTAATTGCCGCGCAGATTACAGTCGGGCTGTGTCTGTTCCCCACGTCATTCTGGACAATCAGGACAGGACGAACTCCGCCCTGCTCAGAGCCTACAACCGGCCGCAAATCCGCATAGTAAATATCCCCTCTTTTCACTTTTCAACCCTTCTTTCCAACAGGATATTTTAATAATAGGTAGTATAACCGTATTGTCAGAAGGTATTCAAACGGGCCTAAAAATTCTGATAATCCCGGCCGCAGAGAAGTCCGCCCTTTCGGTAATACCGCGGCACCCGGCTGCCAAGGCAGCAGGCAAATTCATAATTAAATCTTCCTGACAGTTCCCCGGCCTGCTCCATGGTAATCTGTTCGTCTCCGTCCCGCCCTATCAGTGTGACAATATCCCCCTCCCGGGCTTTCGGAATATCCGTCACGTCCACCATAAACTGATCCATGCATATCCGGCCTAAAATGCCCGCTTTTTTTCCGTGTATCAGTACAAATCCTTTCCCCGACAGGCCTCTGGGATAACCGTCCGCATACCCTGCCGGTATGGTGGCAATCCGCATTTTTTTCCGCGCCACAAAGGTTCCCCCATAACTGACGGCTGTTCCGGCTTCTATTTCCTTTACATAAACAATCCTGCTGTACAGGGACAGTGCCGGGATTAAGGGAATTCTGTCTCTTTTCATCTGGCCGGAAGGCCACAGGCCATAGAGGGCGATTCCGGCGCGAACGGCATCCATTGATGCTTCGGGCAGCTCCATAATCCCCGCACTGTTAGCGCAATGCTTTATGGAAATTTCCCTGCCGCATCTTTCCTTTATCAGGGACAAAAAATCCTGAAACAGCGAAAGCTGTCTTTTGGCATACGTCTTGTCGGCTTCGTCCGCCCTTGCAAAGTGAGTGAAAATCCCTTCCACCTCCACCCCTGGCGTTGCAAAAGCTTCCTCCACAAAAGAAAGCCCGCTCTCGTCCGGCAAAATTCCGATACGGCTCATCCCGGTATCCACTTTAATATGTACTCTGGCTTTTTTCATAAGCCCGTTTTTCATATTCATACTGTAAATATCGGAAAGCGCCTTTAATGTATCCCTCCGAAACACAGTTATCCGAATTTCCTCTTCTATAAGACGCTCATAGTCATCCGGGAAGCAATATCCCAAAATTAAAACGGGACTTAGAACCCCGGCCTCCCTCAGGGAAAAAGCTTCCTGCGCTGTGGCAACTGCAAATCCGGCTGCCTCCTTCGTCTTTTCCAGTTCTCTTGCAATGGGAACCGCCCCATGGCCATAGCCGTCCGCCTTCACTACTGCAATAATTTTTGTCTCCGGAGAAAGGTTTTCCCTCATATGCCTTAAATTGCTGCTCACGGCGTCGAGATTCACTTCCGCGTAAACTCTTTCATACTCCTCTTTCTTCATTCTCTTTTCCTTCCCTCTGCCTGCACTTTAAACCATAAGCTGTCACGCTCCGTAAGCCGGCTTATGGCAGCAAATCCGCATACGCTGCCCGGCGAATTTTGCCGCGCCTTCATTCAGACCGGCGACGCCTTCCGCATCACATCAGGAATACTTTCGCAGATATCCCCCGCCAGCATCCCGTAAGCTCCCAACTTCCTTCGCGCCTCGTCGCCCGCCAGACCGTGCAGATAAACGCCAAGACACGCGCTTTCAAATCCGTTCATGCCCTGAGCTGCCAGTCCTCCGATAATTCCGGCCAGCACGTCTCCGCTTCCCGCCGCCGCCATGCCGTCATTTCCCGATGTATTAAAGAAAATCTCATCTCTCCCATCCTCTGCCACCAGCGTTGCCGCGTCTTTTGCCGCCACAATCGCTTTCAGCTCTTTTGCCAGACCTCTGATTATAGTTTCTCTGTTTGCGGTATATTCAGTCATCAACGCCCCGGAAGCCTCAGATTGCGGATACGCGCTCTGTACCGAAGCTTCCCGCTGATGCCCGGCCTGCATGGAAGCAGCTTCGGTGGACGCGGCCTTTATCAGGCGCATCAGCTCTCCCGGATGAGGCGTGAGAATCAAAGTATCTTTGTGCCCTTCTGCCAGTTCCCAAAGTTCTCTGTGCATGGCAAGAAGGTTCAGTCCGTCCGCATCTATCACCATGGGATGGGACGCGCTCTCCAGCACCTGCGAAAGCAGCTGATATGACGCTTCGCCGCATCCCATTCCCGGCCCGCCCACCACGACGTCCGCCCAAAGCAGCGCCTTTTTTACCGCTTCTTCGTCCGGTCTCCCCTCAAAGGTATATAACAGCGCTTCGGGAAGGGATTGCTGGACAATTTCCCGGTTACAGGCCGGGGTTATAATTTTCAGCATGCCTGCGCCGGTTCGCAGAACTGCCTTTCCGCATAAAATACAGGCCCCGCTCATATCATGGCTTCCTGCAAGAAGAAGCACTTTCCCAAAGGTTCCCTTATTTCCCCAGGGACTGCGCCCGGGTAAAAGCTTCGAAAGCTCTTCCTCTCCATAATAAAAGCCGGAAGATATCGCCTCCCTGAAAGCTGCTTTTGTGATTCCGATATCCGCCACCGCAAGCTCCCCCGTATACGCCCTGCCCGGATAGATGAGGTGTCCTCTTTTGGCAAAGGCAAAGGCTACGGTAAGGTCCGCCTTTACCGCACATCCGTAAATTTTTCCCGTATCCGCACAGATTCCCGATGGAATATCCACGCTGCAGACAAAGGCTCCCCGCTCCTTTTGACGGTTGATTTTTTCTATTGCTTCCTTAAAGCTTCCCGTAATTTCTCCTGACAGGCCGATTCCAAACAGAGCGTCCACTACCATATCATATTCATCATCCTCTGTTTTGCTCAAAATGGAAACCCCCATATTTTTTAATATTCGTACCTGCGCCTTTGTTTCCACGGAAAGCTTTTGCAGATTTCCTTCCAGATAAAAAGTAACCTCTGCCCCTATCCGGGACAGAAGTCTCCCTATCGCCAGCCCGTCGCCGCCATTATTTCCTGTTCCTGCCGCAATCAGCGCCTTTTTGCCCTTAAGCGGTATTTTTCTTTCCTCCAGAGCGCTGACCACGGAAAGAGCCGCCCGCTCCATCAGAACCATAGACGGAATTCCGATTCCGTTTATGGTATACTCGTCGCATGCTTTCATCTCGTCTGCTTTTAAAACATATTTCATACTAGTCTTTCTTTCCGTTGTCCTTTTTATATTTCATATCAAAAATATCAATCACGTCGGCTCCGAAAATATCGTGCATATAAGAATAAAGCCCCTGATTCATGGATTCCATTTCCTGCTTGCGGACCAGCTTCTCTTTTAGTTCTTCCTTTACCTGCGCCGCCCATCTGGCAATCTCCGTAATCTCCGCCTCGTTTGCCTTGAGCCTGTCATAGCAGACGTCCATGGTGGCAAGCATCAAATCCATATTCACATCGTCAATTTCCCTGGGGAGAGAAAGCAGTTCGTCCTCATAGGCATCGATTTTCTTATTGCAGTCGCCAATCAGCCGTTTATTATCTTCCGCCTTTTTCTGTGCCTTCCCGTCATTTTCCACGGAAGCCTCCTGAGCATTTTCCACGATTTCCTGCATCAGGCGTTTTTTCAGCTTTCTGATTTCCTTCACTTCCGTGTTTGCCTTTCCCTGCCTTTTTAACAGATCGTTCAGCTTTTCCTCCAGCCTCCTGATACGTCTGTCCGGCTTTGCCTGAGTAAACAGCTGATGCCACTTACTGTCCAGTGTAAGCACCGGTATTCTTTTCCCCGAAAGGGCCGCCTTAAATACATCATCCTTCCTTGCCATCTTATGCCTCCTCGTCCTCTACCCTGTTGACATTGTAGATTAACTTCATCAGACTGTCGGACAGATGGACATTCTCCACCTGTATACTTTCCGGCACATTTAAATCCACGTGGGCAAAATTCCAAATCCCCTTGATTCCCCACTGCACCAGCTGCTCCGCTACCCGCACCGCACCGGATTTAGGGATAGTCAGCACTGCGATATCTATTTGATTTTCCTTTATAAAAGACTCCATTTCCTCTATGGGCCGCACCTCCATATTTCTCGTCTTCATTCCGTAAAGCCTGGGGTTGTTATCGAAAATCCCCAAAAATATAAAGCCTCTCCGTTCAAAGTTTATATAGTTGGCCAGAGCCTGCCCCAGATTTCCCGCCCCGATAATAATCAGATTGTGCGTCTTATCAAGACCTAAAATCCGTCCGATTTCCTCATAGAGATACTCTACCTTATAACCGTAGCCCTGCTGGCCAAACCCCCCGAAATTATTAAAATCCTGTCGTATCTGCGAGGCTGTCACCTTCATAATATCGCTTAATTCCTGCGATGAGATTCTTTCAATCCCGTCGTTTTTCAGTTCTCCCAGATATCTGAAATACCTGGGAAGCCGCGCGATTACAGCCTGAGAAATTTCCTTGTTATCCACTTACCCCAGCTCCTTGCTTTCATTAATCAGACAGCGCTTTTGCCTGCTGTAAATGCTTAATTAATAATATATAACAGTGTTAAAATAATGTCAATTCATTGACATTCTCTTTTCCGGTATGTAAACTGATAACTGTTACTGTAAAAGCAGTCAGCGGATAAGCTCCGCAATACCTAATCTGTGAAATGAGGAATGAGATTATGATTTTATCCTGTCAGAATATATCTAAAGCATTTAATGAAGAAACCATATTAAAAGGAGTATCCTTTCACATTGAGGACTATGAAAAAGCTGCAATTGTGGGAATCAACGGCGCCGGTAAAACCACTCTGCTGCGCATTATCGTGGGAGAGCTTACCCCGGACGAGGGTCTTATAACGCTCTCCAGGGGCAAAACCTTCGGCTATCTTTCCCAGAATCAGAACGTAAACAGCGATAATACTCTTTATGACGAGATGCGGGGCTCCAAGGCGGATGTAATTGCCCTGGAGGAAAAAATCCGGGAAACAGAGCTTTCCATGAAACAGGCGTCCGGTCATAAGCTGGATGAGCTGATGGAAGCCTATTCCCGGCTCACCCATGCCTTTGAGCTGGCAGGCGGCTATGCCTACAAAAGCGAAATCACCGGCGTATTAAAGGGGCTCGGTTTTGCCGAAACCGATTTTTCCAAACAGATTTCCACCCTTTCCGGCGGAGAAAAGACCCGGACCGCACTGGGAAAGCTCCTTTTATTAAAACCTGATTTAATCATTCTGGATGAGCCTACCAACCATCTGGATTTAAACTCCATCGCCTGGTTGGAAACCTATCTTTTAAATTACAAAGGGGCTGTTCTCATCGTGTCCCATGACCGCTATTTTCTCGATAAAATTGCAGGGAAAATTATTGAAATCGACCAGACGAGGGCGACCTCCTATACAGGCAATTATTCCGATTATGCCGTAAAAAGAGAGCAGCTTCGAAGCGCCGCCCTGAACGCTTATTTCAAGCAGCAGCAGGAAATCAGACACCAGGAGGCGGTTATCGAAAAGCTGCGCTCCTTTAACCGGGAAAAATCCATCAAAAGGGCTGAAAGCCGGGAAAAGCTGTTACAGAAAATGGATGTTCTGGAAAAGCCCACCGAAGCCGCCACCGATATCCACATGACTCTGACCCCAAGAGTGGTCAGCGGTAACGACGTCATACATATAGAAGGGCTGTCCAAGTCCTTTGGCAGCCGGCAGCTTTTTTCGGATATCGACATGGATATAAAACGCGGGGAGCATGTGGCCGTCATCGGTGACAACGGCGCCGGAAAAACCACCATCCTGAAAATTATTAACGGGCTTCTTGATGCGGATGCCGGAACCATCACCCTTGGAACCAATGTGCATATCGGGTATTATGACCAGGAGCACCATGTGCTGCATATGGACAAAACGCTGTTTGATGAAATTTCCGATGAATACCCGTATCTGAATCAGACGGAAATCCGAAATACCCTTGCGGCTTTCCTTTTTACAGGAGACGACGTTTATAAAAGAATCGGCGATTTAAGCGGCGGGGAGCGGGGACGCCTGTCTCTTGCCAGGCTGATGCTCTCCGAAGCCAATTTCCTGATTCTGGACGAGCCCACAAACCATCTGGACATCACCTCCAAGGAAATTTTGGAGGACGCTTTAAATTCCTATGAAGGAACCGTACTTTACGTTTCCCATGACCGTTATTTTATCAACCGTACTGCCAGCCGGATTCTGGATCTGAAAGAAAAAACGCTTACCGGATATCTGGGCAACTATGATTATTATCTTGAAAAAAAGGAAGCTTCGTCGAAGGCTCTGCCCTCATGGAGCGTATCCTCCTCCGGGAAGGATGCGGCGCCCTCCGAAAACAAGCTGGGCTGGCAGGCGAAAAAAGAACAGCAGGCAAAGGCCAGGAAAAAGGAAAACGATTTAAGGAAATGCGAGGAGGCCATTTCCGCTCTGGAAAAAAGAATTGCCGGGGTTGAAAGCGATATGCTGCTTCCCGAGAATGCGACCAATGCCGCAAAGCTTCAGGAGCTGGCAGGGAAGCTGGAGGAAATGAACGGGGAATTGCTGGGACTTTATGAGAAATGGGAAGAATTGTCTGTTTAAAAGGAGGTGGAAAAATCCACCTCCTTAAAAGAAAATTCTCACAGGCAGCCTTGCAACCTTTTCTCTTACTTTGCCTCTATTTTGGTCTTTCATGGTTTCATAAAGCTTTTCTATCTGCCTATCTAATTCTTCTTCAGACATTTTTTTATATTCTTCAGGAATCTCCAGAATATCGTTTTCACATACCATCTTCTGTTACCTCCTTCACCATAATATCGAACTTCGTGACTAATTCCTTAAGAGCCTCTATCTGTGCTTCGTATTCATTATAGCCTTTTTTCAGATATTTTTCAACAACCATCTTATAATAGTCTTCCCGTATTTCCTGATTTGAAGCATATTTGAATATTTTTCCATCATGGCAGGCCACAATACCAAGGCCATAGTGATTAATAAAATTAGAATTTAAATCATTGATACTGGGAGGATAACTATTCGGATGAGAATGAAGTGTAATCAGATTTTCATACTTTGATATTTTGGAACGTATGCTGTTTGAATATACAATCTGTTCTTCGGAACAGCTCTCGGTTTCTTTTTCTATCACCCTTCGGTGCGCCGCATCAATCCAATACATATCCTCAAACTTTGTTCCCGACCTGTGTTCCAACATCTTTTTTGACAGTTGGAATATGAGGCGGTTCAAATCAGGCGAATTGGAAATAAAATCAAATTTTCTTCGGTAACTACCACTGTTAATATATGTATGGTTTATCGCTATATCCTTGTTTCTGCCATATCTCTGTCCTTCATCCTCCACCCGTGGCAAAAAGCAACCTTCTTCAATCCCTCGCTCCATATCTCCCATGAACCGCCCTGTCTCCTTTTCCCGACCAATTTCATGTCTCATTTTATTATAATAAATCATATATATCCTTGTTAAAAATACAAAACATATAAGTTTGCAAAAAAATTTATAAATTTCGGCTGGCCGGAAACAGCTCGAAGGGGAGGAAGCAGCCTTAAGGAGCCCTTATAAAAACGTCGGTGGTTAGCAAGGTATCGAGTTGCGAAGCGACTCGCGAGCTTACCACCGCTACGTTTTTATAGAGCGGGAGCGCGGCGACGAAGGCTGCCTCCTCCCCTTCGAGCGTCACTCGGACCAACCTAATACATCAAAGCAGCGTATCAAGCGTTTCCTTAATCGCTTTGATAAAATCAAGACTGTTCAAAATCACAGGATTTTCACAGGTGGAAATCAGGGAAAGGCTTTTTGTCATTTTTCCGTCCTCCACCGTTTTGATGCAGGCTTTTTCAAGCTTATCCGCAAAGGCGGACAGCTCCGGGATATTGTCAAGCTCTCCTCTTTTTCTGAGAGCTCCCGTCCATGCAAAAATTGTTGCAATGGAATTAGTGGAGGTCTCTTCTCCCTTCAGATGCTTATAATAGTGGCGCTGTACGGTTCCGTGGGCCGCTTCGTATTCGTAAACGCCGTCCGGCGATACCAGAACGGACGTCATCATGGAAAGGTCTCCGTAGGCGGTGGCTACCATGTCCGACATTACGTCGCCGTCATAGTTCTTGCAGGCCCATATAAAGCCGCCCTCGGAGCGGATAACGCGGGCAACCGCATCGTCAATCAGGGTATAGAAATACTCAATGCCCAGCTCCTCAAATCTGCTCTTATATTCCGCGTCAAAGATTTCCTGAAAAATATCCTTGAAGGTATGGTCGTATTTTTTGGAAATGGTGTCTTTGGTGGCAAACCACAAATCCTGCTTCGTGTCAATGGCATAGTTAAAGCATGCCCTGGCAAAGCTTGAAATTGATTTCTCCGTGTTATGTATTCCCTGAAGGATTCCGGCGCCGTCAAATTCGTGAATCAGCTCCCTTACCTCTGTGCCATCCTGCGCCGTGAACACAAGCTCCGCTTTTCCTTTGCCCGGAACCTTGATTTCCGTATTCCTGTAAACGTCCCCGTAGGCGTGGCGGGCGATGGTTATGGGCTTTGTCCAGTTTTTTACATAGGGAACAATCCCTTTTATCAATATGGGCGCGCGGAAGACCGTGCCGTCGAGAATCGCCCTGATGGTTCCGTTGGGACTTTTCCACATTTCCTTTAAATTGTACTCTGTCATTCTGGCTCCGTTGGGCGTAATTGTGGCGCACTTGACGGCTACTCCGTACTTCTTCGTGGCCTCTGCGCTGTCCACTGTCACCTTATCGTCTGTCTCGTTTCTGTAAGCAAGCCCCAGGTCGTAATATTCTGTCTTTAAATCAATATAAGGAAGCAGAAGCTCATCCTTAATCATCTTCCAGAGGATTCTGGTCATCTCGTCCCCGTCCATTTCCACAAGGGGAGTTGTCATCTTAATCTTGTCCATATTTACTCATCCTTTCCTTTTTGTGGTTTTAGTTGAAGCCATTGCATCATTCGTCCGCCCTCCGTCTGTATCCGGGCGGGATATGCGCTTTAATCGCCGTCACTTGAAAAAATCATACAGCCCGTTTTTTACAATATTATCATATGCGTTGTTTACATGACAAGTGGCCAGTCGCTCCGCTTCCTGTGGTTTTCCGGCCTTGATTGCTTCCATAATGCTCCGGTGCTCCTCATTCGAGGCGCCTCCTCTTTCTCTGGCGGACAGCGTCTTTTTGCGGATTCGTATCACATATTGGTGAAAATCCTGCAGGAGATGCTGTAGCATTTTGGAATCGCACGCCTCGTAAAGAATCTGATGGAACCGATTATCCAGTTCCGCCATCTGCTCCATATGTCCCTTGGAGGCATGAAAGCTGGCGAGATAAACGTTTTCCTCCATCTCCGCAAGCTGCTCCGGCGTAATATGCTCCGTAGCCAGCCGGGCGCACATCCCCTCCAGGGAAGAACGTATCATATAAATGTCCTTCACATCCTTTGCCGTAATGCCGGTCACATAGGCCCCCTTATTGGGTACAATCTGTATCAGTCCTTCCAGCTCCAGCTGTCGGAAAGCTTCCCGCACCGGCGTCCGGCTTACCCCCAGCTCTTCTCCGATGGCAACCTCCTTTAATTCCTCATTTTCCTTATATCTTCCGTTTAAAATGTCTTCTCTCAGCTTATGAAATACCCTGCCCCTCAAGGAGTATTTGTCAGTCACTTCCTGTTTCAAATCATATTTACTCATTACGTTTTCACTTACTTTCTAATTTTTTACTTACTTCTTCAAGCTGTTCGATTAACTCACCGTCCGTGATTACCGTCACCCGCCCGTCCTCATACTGCCTGTCCACCCATTTTTTGATTTCAGCAACCACAGGGCTGGTCTTGTCAAGCTGCTTTTCTCCGGTCAGCTTAAAATAAGTATTAATCCAATGGGCAATTCCGGCAAGTCCCGAGGTATTGGATACGGCGCACAGCACCGGCCTGTTTAAAAACTTGTCCGTATCAAAAATATTATAGATTTCCTCATTTTTGAGAAGCCCGTCCGCATGAATGCCGGCTCTTGTAACATTGAAATTTTTTCCGGCAAAAGGCGTCCTCTCCGGGATATGGTACCCGATTTCTTTTTCGTAATACTCTGCAAGCTCGGTGATGACGGTAGTATCCATGCCGTTCAAATCCCCCTTAAGCTGCGCATACTCAAATACCATTGCCTCCAACGGCGTATTGCCGGTGCGCTCCCCGATACCAAATAAAGAAGTATTCACACCGCAGCAGCCATACAGCCATGCCGTGGTAGAGTTCACCACCGCCTTATAAAAATCATTATGTCCGTGCCATTCAATCATTTCATGGGGTACTCCGGCATGGGTATGCAGGGCATAGATAATTCCCTGAACGCTTCTGGGAATAACCGCTCCCGGATAATTAACGCCGTATCCCATAGTATCGCAGGCCCTTACCTTAATCGGAATCCCATACTCCTCCGTCAGCTTCATCAGCTCCAGGCAAAACGGAACCACATAGCCGTAAATGTCCGCCCTTGTAATATCCTCAAGATGGCACCTTACGCTGATTCCCTCCTCAAGACACTCCTTCACCACGCTCAGATAATGCTCCATAGCCTGCCGCCTGGTCATTTTCAGCTTTAAAAAAATATGGTAATCGGAGCAGCTCACCAGAATTCCCGTCTCCTTCATGCCAATTTCTTTGACAAGCTTAAAATCCTCCTTGCTGGCGCGTATCCAGCTTGTGACCTCCGGAAACTGATAGCCCTTTTCCATACACTTGTAGACGGCGTCCCTGTCCTTTTTACTGTACAGAAAAAATTCACTGGCACGAATCATGCCGTTGGGACCTCCCAGACGGTGGAGATAATCATATATCGTCACAATCTGCTCCGTCGTATAAGGAGCCCGCGACTGCTGGCCGTCCCGGAAAGTTGTATCGGTTATCCAGATATCTCTGGGCATATTATGCGGTACAATCCTGTCGTTAAAAGGAATCTTTGGTACTTCAGAATACGGGAACATATTTCTGAACACATTGGGCTTTTTCACATCGTCCAATATATACATATGTTCTTCAATTTCCAGCAGGTTATTTTTCGTGTTCAACGCCACCGGCCTGTCCATAAAAAATCTGTTTTCTTCAGCCATCACCTTGCCCTCCGCTTTCTTTAGTCTGAAACCATGTATAATTGTATACAATGCTCCGGCTTCTGTCAATTACTTAGAGGAAGTAAATTTATTATTTCTGTGGGCAACAAGCCCTGCGGCATGCTTGTATGCACATTTGGCAACTGCCGCAGGGCTTATAATTCTTTTGGGGTATTTATCTGAGCAGCTTATCAATCTGAATCATTCCCCACCCCTGCTTATTCCAGGGCTCGTTTAAATCTCTGGATGTATATAGAAGCTTTTGCTTTGCCTGATTATTGGTATAAAAGGGACATTTTTGAAGAAGCAAAGCCAGGCCGCCTGAAATAACAGGAGTTGCCATGGAAGTGCCGCTCTTGGCAATGTAAGCGTTTCGGTAGTAACGTCCTCTCCGGCTGATTCCGGCATTGCAGGATACGATGTCCGTACCGGGCGCCACCACATCCGGCTTTTTCATGGCATAAGGGCTTGGTCCTCTGCTGGAATAATCCTCACACAAATGCCCCCTGTTCCCAAAATACCCGCCTTCGTGACACCCCACCGTAATCACCTGCTTTCGTGCGCCGAGAGGCGAAATTGTCATAGGGTCGGGTCCCATATTTCCGGCGGCGCACACCACAATAAGCCCCCTCTCCCACGCCTCGTCCACCAGCTTTACCAGCTTTTCCATACGTCCTTTGTCTGTATGCTCATCCATCCCGATGGAAATGTTCAAAATTCTGATATCATATCTCTTTATATTATCAAGAATCCACTCCATTCCCTCCGCCATGCTCTCGATATTTCCGTCCCCTCTGTAGTCCAGCACTTTCCCGACTACCAATTTGCTGAAAGGGGCTATTCCTCTGTATTTACCGTTAGATACCCGCCCACTGCCGCACAGACAGCCCGCTACATGGGTTCCGTGCCCGCTGTCGTCATACATATTCTGTTTATTATTGATAAAATCCCTGAAAGCAATAATTCTATTATCAAAATCAGGGTGGAAAGCCACCCCGGTATCCAGCATCGCTATGGTTACGCCTTTGCTTCCACAGGAAAAACTAAGCTCATCGCTGCATCCAACCTGCCATCTTACCCGAAGCATAAAAAACTCCCGGCTTTTTTATTATAATATGCCGGGAGAGGTGAACAGTTCGCTTTATATAAAGCCAGTCACAAAACAATTCCTATGCTTTTTTCTTACGATTTCTCTGTACAACTGCACTTCTAAACGCCTTCATCATAGCTGGTGATAATTCCTCACAATCCTCGTCAAAATTAATAGGACTTTTTTTCGCCTCTTCAACTTCCTTAAGCTGTTCTTCCGTAGGTCTTTGTCCACTTTCAATAACTAATGTTCTGGTCATAATAAAGCTCCCTTTCTGCATTTGTTGCAAGCCTGGCTGAAATTAATCGAATCGTTTCTTTTCGTTCTGTAAATACTACAAACAATACATCTCCGACTTTAATATTTTTATCTTCGTCCCACTCAAATTTCATTTTTAACTCTTCTCAATCTTTCATCCAGTTTGTTGAGCGTTACCATATATTTCCAGTATGTTTAAGATATCCTCTACTTTTTACCAGATACCTTTTTTCTCGGCTTTCCCTTATAAAAGAACAACGCCACTGCCCCCGCCAAAAGCCCTGCCGCAAGGAACCACTTGGGATGAATCCCATAGTCGCCGGTATCCGGCGTGTTGTCCTTATTACCTGACAGATTCGTTATGACGGCGCTGCCGTTTGTGACCACAGCCTGTGCATTCACACTGGTATAGCGGTAAATGCCGTAAGGCGAAAAATGATTGGTGGTAAACTGAATATACTTTCCGTCGTCCATCTGGACAACTCTGTGCTCCACAGCCTCAAGCTGTCCGTCCTGGTCTAACGTGACCACATGCAGATTCTCTTCGGTAAGCCCTGCAGGCATCCTGACCTGTATGGTAATATTCTGCTTACCAAGTCTGGTAATCGGAATCGTACCGGAAGCATCATAAAGTGAAATATCGTATGCGGAAAGCCCCACAGGACTTCTCCCACCGTAAATCTCACCGTAAGCTGTCGAAATCTTCTCTGCTGCTTCCCCGGAATCCTGAATGCGAAGAACATAAGTGCCATCGTCACCTGAAATAGAAGCCATTTCGTTTTCGCCCTCGGGAAGCACCTGGCTCTGGATGGAAAGTATGACGCCGCTTCCCTCCTCCATTGAAACGCCGGATTGATTATCCGCAAGCTGATTGCCGGATTCAGTGGAAACCACGCCGTCAAATCCGTAGGTTCCGGTTTCCAGAATTGTCCCGCTAAGGTCGCCGACTCCGTCAGGAACAATTGCGCTCCTGATATTATCAAAGGCATAGGTACGGTATTCCTTGTTTGCAAGCCTCTTTGCACCCTGATTCATAGTAAGCGTCGGAAGCTTTGTCCCTTTAAACACCACCGTGTCCGTTCCGTTTGAAAGCGCATAAGCGCCAAGTCCCACTTCCTCAACGGAAGCCGAAACCGTCACTCCCGATAAAGGACAATTCATAAAAGCCCTGTCCTTGATTGTCTTAAGCTGGTTTCCACCGTTGACCGTTTTCAGATTCCGGCAGTTCATAAAGGCTTCCTCGTTAATCACTTCCACGGAATCCGGTATATTTACTGCGGTAATACCCGTATGCTCCTTAAAAACTCCCGCTCCAATCTGCTTCACATTGGCAGGAACATTGACAACGCTGTTGCTTCCGGTATAGCCAACCAGAATCCCGTCACCCACTACCTTGAAATCTTCGCCTTCCTGAAGATTTTCAAGCCATGGAGTCTTATCAAAGGCATAGGGCGCAATATCTGTCACGGAATCTGGAATTGTCACATCACTCAGGCTGTCGCAATGGTAAAAAGCGCCATATCCGATTTGCGTAACCCCTTCCGGAATCACCACGGAGGTAAGACCTGAACGTGCAAAAGCAAATTCCCCGATTTCTGTAATCCCTTCTTCTATTTCATAGGAGGTAAGGTCGGCATCCCTGTAAAATGCCTGTGACGCTATTTTTGTATTATTTACGATTGTATATTTCGGAAAATCCTTCCCCTTCTGAGCATTATCAACCAACAGGTTTTCAATTTGCCCTGCCGCCGTATCCCCGGCGGTATCAGCGGGAATTTCGGCAGCATTTTCCATACTTCCCAGGTCAATTCTTCCCGTGCTTCCCCCTAACACCATAGGATATCTGTTATCAATAAAGATTACCGCCCGCCCGGAAACAATACTGGACTGTCCAAGGAGCGTCTTGTTTGTTATGGTTTCTGTAATTGATTTCAGCTCCGGTGTAGGCGTAGCCTCACCCTCAGGCGCGGCGTCGGGTTCCGTTTCCCCTGAATTTTCAGCATCGGGCGTCGGTGTCGGCGTACTGGCCGGTTCCTTAATTTCTGTATCTTCGTCGCTTTCCTCGGGAGTCTGCCCTGTCACGCTTTCCCCGTCAATCACCTGGGAATCCTGTACATCCTCATACTCCACCTCGTCCACCTCAGAGGTTTTGCGGGCAGCGGCAAATTCTGCGCCATAGGTTCCCGGCGTGGCCTCGAATTCCACATTCGGGCAGCCGTCAAAAGCGCTGTCGCTAATCTGCCCCATGGAATCAGGAAGCTTTACTTTCGCCAGATTTACACAATCCTCAAACGCCTTTGCCCCGATTCCCCGTATTGTCAGGGGAATTTCCACTTCCTTCAAATTCTGACAGTTGGAAAAGGCATACGCCGGAACCTCATAGAGACCGCTTCCAAGACTCACCTTTTCCAGATAAGGATTTCCCCAAAAAGCATATGCCATAATTTCCGTTACCGTACTCGGAAGTGTATAGGCTCCCTTTTCACAGGCCGGCATAAGTGCATATACTTTTGTTTCATCACTGTTATATAAAACTCCGTTGGAATAATGAAGATAATTGTTATCCTCCGAAACGGACAGACTCGCAAGCTGACTGCTTCCGGCAAACACACCGCTCCCCAGCTTCTTCACCTTTGCGCCAAGAGAAACATTCACAAGCTCCCTGTCATTACTGAAAGCGGCGGTTTCAATTTCCTCAACCTCATCACCGACCGTGATTGTCCTCAGATTATCACATTCCGCAAAAGCCCGGTATCCGACGGATTCGACCTGATTTCCAATATCTACTTTAATGATATTATCGTTTCCGGCAAAAGCCTCTTCGCCGATGCTTTTTACTCCAACAGGAACAGACACGTTTTCATCCGTGCCTGTATATCTGACTAACTTATTTCCATCCATCTCAAAATCAGATGCAATTGCAACCGCTTCCACATCTGATACAGGTACCTGGGTGACTGCTATTGCCGTAAGCAACAGCAGCGCACTCAGGGATTTTGCAATTTTTCTGTTCATAGGGACTCCTATGCCAAGAGCATAGCCGCTACAGCTATGCTCTCAGACCTATGCTGCCTTAGTTTTCACTACAACCTTGTCACGCTTAAAGAAGAGCACTAATGAAATACATGCCATTCCTATCGCCAGGAACCACTTGGGATGAATCGGGTCGCCGGTCTTTGGCGTTGAGTCTATGGTCGCTTCCGTCAGATTTGCAGTATCCACATATATTACATAAGGCGAGAAATGCGTAGCCGTAAAGTTAATACAGGGCACACCGCCTACCGTGGTAAATCTGGCGTTCAAATCCTCCAGCGCTCCGCCCGAAATCGCCGCCATCTTGTTATTGCCCGCATACTGGATTAATTCATCCGGCAAAGGCAATGTCAGATTAACGGAAATTCCCGATGTATCCGCAATCTTCGTTCTACCCGTAGAATCATATAAGCTGATATCCATAGGGAAGTACTTAATTCTGCTTAAATCTCCAAATCTTGCCTGCAAAGCGGAAGTTGCCGCATCAGTCGCCGCCTGGTCTTCCGAAACCTTTACAACAAAGTTATCGGTTGCTCCGGTTACCGTAGCTCCGGCCACATTTGTATTGGAAATGCCCGGTTTGGACACTTCTACCGTACTTCCGTTATTCACGGTTCCTGTAGAAGAACCGCCTCCTCCGCCTGAACCGCCGCTTGAGTTTGTAGCCGCGTTTCCGGCTCCGCCTGTCTTATAGGTAGCCGTAATCGCCACATTCGCTGCAGGCATGGTAAAGGTTGTGGAAGTTGCCGTGGCATCCGCAAAACCGACTCCGGCCGTGGATGAGGTCCACTTGTCAAATACCTGGCCTACGCCCATGGCATAGGCGTTGATTGCCACAACCGCTCCCGCAGGATAACTTCCGGTTCCGCTTCCGCCTGATACGGTTACGGTGTACTTGGGAACATCCTTACCATCGGCAGGGGTTGCTGTGGGCGTTGCGCTATTCTTAGGTGATGAACTGCTGTTGGCGTTGTTGTTATTGCCATTATTGCCGTTGCCGCCGCTGGGGTTAGGATTGTTGCCGTTGCCATTACCGCCACTGGGGTTCGGGCCTGCGTTGCCGCCTCCTCCCTGCTGATAGGTTGCTACTACTGTTCTGTCCTCTGTCACCTTGGTAAGATAAGCCGCAGGCATCCAGCCTGTGAATGTGTAACCGTCTCTTACAGGTGCCTGTATATTAGGAGCATCTTCCTCATGTGCAACTGTATAGGTAGTCAGCACTGTTCCGTCATAAGCGCAATAAGTCACCTTATGTAAGGTTCCGTCATTTTTAATATACTCTGCCCGGCAAATTGTATCTCCAGTTATATTGGTTGGCGCCGGATTCCAGCCTTGGAACATGTAGCCTTCATGCTGAGGAATCAAATCCTCTGAAGGAGGTATCGCGTTCTGTCCACGCTTAACTTTCTGCGATTCTCCTATCTGCTCATTTGTAAAACTGTCCACGAAAGTTACTGTGTAATCAGGAGAGCCATAGATTGCATAGACCTCTGTATCTTTCTGTATATTCTCATAATTCGTCCAACCAATAAATGAAAGAGATTCATCATTACATGTTAATCCCTCACTGCTGGGTGGGATTGCCGAAGCACCTGCTTTTACTTTCTGTGTCCCCTCTGGAATCAGTACTGCGTTAGTATCATAAGGAAAATCCGGACGATTATAAAAAGTCACTGTATACTCAATAGATAATCCTTTATCCGTTGAAATTATATACTCATAATCTTTCGCATACACATCAGGAACAGAATCCGGCGACTGAATACATATAAAATAAACTTCTCCATCCTCACTTGCCGGCTCAAAAGCATCCGGTGTTATTACTGCAAGTTCTGCTTTTCCAAAATTCACCTCAAAACGATTAGATTGATTATCGACAAATGCATCTTTTTCTATTCTCTTCAATGTATCCGGCAAAATAATACTGTTCAAGTTCATTTCCTTGAAACAGCCTTCCGGGATTTCCCGTACAGAAGTTGTTGCCATATTAATGGATGCTATTGAATCACATTCAGCAAAAGCTTCAGGTTTTACAGATGCTACCCCTGAAAGTTCATCAGGTCCTACATTATAAGATGTTCCACTGCTCGCCTTGCCTCTGTTTTCCAGACACTCAACAATTTCAAGCCCTCCGCCTGTTGTGCGATATAAAATACTTTCGCCATACCTGAACTGACCACCTTCAAGACAATTTATCTGTGCAGGCCCTCCACATCCCTTAAACGGACGTTTCCCTGTATCCTGAAGATTTGTTCCAAGTGTTACAGTTTCTAATCCCGTGCAATCCTCAAATGCATAATCGCCAAGGAAATTACTGCCAATCACATCCGCCGATTTCAAACCGGTACACTCCTTAAAGGTATAAGGCTCTACTTCATTGACACCATTTAACAATATAGTCTTAATATTAGTGTCCGGTATTATTTCATCATCTGTACTCAACTGAGAATTTGTGTCCAGACCGGTGTATTTTCCGTCCTCAAGAATAGCTTTATACCACTCCTTTGACCACGTCCCATCATCCTGCTTTTCCCGACAATAATATTCAAACGTCCCATCATCCATTTTGGTTATCTTTGTTAAAATCGGATAGCTCTGACTGGTATCCGCCTTATCATAAAGATATGTATATCCCGAAAAAAGTCCCGGCTCAACACTATCAACACTGGCCGGAATTACCAGATTAGTTGCTGCATTCAAAAAAGCAGATTCATTTGGAGTCAACGATACGCTTTCCCCTGCCAGACTTTTTGCAACATTCAAAACCATGTTCGCAGTCTCTTCATCAACATCATCACCAACTGCTTTTATCGGATAATTCTCCTTTACCCACTCCTCTGCCCAAGTTTCATCATATGAGTTTGCGCCATTTAACAATCTGGGATATCCCACAAGCTGTGCTTCACCATCATTATACCTCACCTGAAGAAGTGTGGGCCAGTCACTGTTGCAGGTAATCCAGATATCCTCTGTATTATCATTATTTATCTTGCTTGTTCCATTCATAGCATACTGGAATGGAACCGTATCCTCATTATTGCTATTCAGCATTGCGCCATAGAAAGAAAGTTCCGGATATTCATTAGAATCAGGATATTTATTATGGCTACAGCCTGTCACCTGTGTTCTGAACGCTTCCGCCCCAATGGCAGTAATGGTAGTTGCATCAGTAAAAACGACTGTTTCAAGCTTATGGCATCCCCTAAAAGCATTATCGCCGATTTCAGTAACAGACGCTGGAATTGTTACAGTTGTCAGATAATCACAAAGTTTCTGGCTGTTAAAACTTCCTGCCCCAATTCGTTTAATCGCAAATGCGCCTATCTGCTCCGGTATTGTGATAACATCCGGCTTACTTGGTGTATTCGTAGCTCTGTCAAGCACATCGAACTTTACCAAATCACCGCTGTTATTTACCTGATAAATAGTTTTTGCCGACTCGCCTTTCGGATTGTCTTTATCCGCGTCTGCATCATGCTCATACACAACCTTCTCATATAACTCCTGATTCGGATACTTGAAAGTTATTGAATAATCATTTGCTGTGTTATGGATATTAGAGTGCTCAGGCCCTTCAAAATAAAAAGAGTCCGGAACTGTATTACTGAATTTTTTCCATATTGCTTTTTTTATTTCTTCATCAGTACCTGTAATTGGATTTCCTTCCTCGTCCTTCGCGCAATTAGGATAATTTGTATTATCTAACGCATGAATAACATCAAAATCTATCGATGTTCCTGTACTTGAATCTGCCAAAGGCAATCTCACATATTGCAAAGAAATACATCCTTCAAAGATATCAATGTCCAAAGTTTCATTATATCCGTCGGGAAATTCTACACTGCTTAACGCAATACACCCCCTGAAAAGATGATTACCTAACCTTCGCAAGGCAATCGGCCGGCCGCTTCCTGTAAGCGTCACTGTGGTAAGCGCTTCACATCCCTCGAAAGCACAATCTCCCAAAGCTTCAAGTCCGTCAGGCACTGTAAAACTCTGTAGACTTTTGCAACCATAAAAAGCATCCTTTCCTATGCATTTTATTAATGCATTTCTTGGTATACTAACATTCTGTAACTGTCGGCATTCTGCAAACGCGCCATTTCCTATTGTTTCAATACTTCCATTTTGAAATGTAACATCTGTAAGTGTTCCGCAATCATAAAAAGCATAATCAGCAATACCCATTAAAGACGCTTCAATAGTCAAATTAGTAATATCCGTTCTCCCAGCGAAAACTCCTTCAGCAGGCGATATCCTAAATCCGTCTTTTTTCACTTTCCAACCTGAATCAGTTTCCTCAATGTGTTCTGCTCCAATATAGGCAACGGATGCATCAATTCTCCAATGGGTATCCACATCTGCCGGAAGCCAATTCACACCAATTTCACTACCATAATTATCGCTCCCATCAGCTTTTTTGGTCAAATAATATAAATCTGCATCTGTAGAAATCAACTTCTCCCATTCCGACTTCTGTTTATAAAAGCAAGGCTTTATCACCTCTCCCACAGATTTCTGTGCAAGACAGGTGGCTGTCCTTGTGTCTGTTGTGCCATCTTCTTTGGTGTATTTTTGTGAATATTCATAAGAATATGTTCCATCCTTATTATCTATTAACTGATTAAGCGTTAAATCCCGCAATTCTTCCACATTATTACCACTTCCCGCTGTCATATCGGGTATGCGCCTCACCGTTTCATACAATAAGTCGCCAGAACTATTCTTGCGCTGTTCGTATACCTTATAGCCCAGAAGCTCATCATTTCTACTTACTAAACAATAGCCCTCAAAGGTTACATTCGGTGAATATTTACGATAAGCTTCTATTCTGTTCGGAATCGTTATGCTATCACTCTGGCTTGTATTATTAAAATTTAAAATTACTGCCCCCCGTTCCGTTGTACTTATCTGTGTGTACGCAAACTGAAACATACCATCGCCAGAGGTATATACTTTCGCATTCTCCCCATCAATATCCTGCGCATACGGAACACTGCTAAAATATCCATCTGTAGGATTCTTTTTAGCATCGGGATCCTGCCCGGTAATTTCTCCATGGTCGCTTGTTACTGCCACTTTGATTTTTTCTGTAAAATCAGAAGGCGTCGCACTGATATCCGGCACCGGCACCGCCGCCACAGCAATAGCAGATACCATAAGCAGCGCTCCCACCGTCTTACGTATCTGTCTTTTCAGCTTTCTATTTTTCTTTTTTGCGGCGCTTTTGGCCGCTGCACTCTTTGCCATTTATAACACTCCTTTTAAGTTACTTAATTCTCTTTGCCACTACTACGAATCTTCCGTCTGTCTGCGAATTATCGCAGGTTGAGAGAGTCAGCAGGCTGTCTCCGTAGCTTGCTGTGACGCCTGTGTCGTACAGGCTTAAGCCTGCCATCTCTTCCATATAAGAATTAAATTCCTCTTCTGAATTTGCATCGATGAACTGATAATACTTGAAAACAAATTCATCTTCGTTGTACACCTGCGAGCGGAACACATACATGACCTGATATTCCGCTTCCTCATAAATGCTGTCAAACCGGATAATTGAATGCTTTTCCCCGTAGGACTCCTTTGCGTATTTCTGGAGCTGGCCAAACATCTGTCCCGACTTCATATGATGTCCGTAAATAATCATATTCGTGGAGCGCGGATAGACGTTGCAATTATAATCCAGGAAAAGACTTCCGTTCTTATCATATTCCTGATTAAAATTATGGTCAAGATAATATTCGTTGTCACCAGTCTGCATTACAGGGTAATCTATTATTGTATCGTCAATTTCAAGCCATCCGATTAGCTTTTTATTCTTTTCGTATAAAGTTTTATACTCATCAAGCACGTCCGGCATCTTAATTGTCTGTTTATGCAGCGAAAACTCGTTCTTTTTCTTATTCGTCACAAGCGTATCGCTGCCTTTAAGCGCCGCAAGCTCGGTATACTCCGCATTAGTTCTTGCACTGAAATAATAGTAAACGCCAAAATATGTAAAACAGCCGACTGCCACTAAAGACGCCGCTATAACAAGCAGTTTTCGAAGCCGTTCTTTCTTTTTCAGCACCGCCAGAATCTGCTGCTGCATTTCCTCGTCATAATCTTCCAGCCGGGTACGTTTGGATATCCTCTTTCCTTCATTATCTCTCTTTGGCGGCCCGGAAGCCCTGGCGCTGACATCAGCAGGCGTATGTGCGGCATTGCCCCTTTTCCCTGCTTTTAAATCTGTCTGCTTTTCATGACGTTTGTTGCTTTTTCCGAAAGGCTTTCCTTTTTTTTCCTCTTTCCTGACGGTACTGATGTCACTGTCAGGCGGAATTCCCTGTCTTTTTAAATCCTCAACTTTTTCATATATTTCATCATCAAAGTTATTCCCTACCTGCGTTTCAAAACGGTAACTCCCGCTTTGCAGTTCCGCATAGAGCCTGTATACCTGTCTGGGATTGTCAAAATCAACTTTAGCTTTGATAGCGTCAATTTTTTTCTGGTCGCGTAACGCCGCCTCATAATCCGCCCGGGTGCGGAACCGTATTCCTGCAACCGTCAGCTTATCTGTCGTTGCCATGACATTTATCTCCTTCACTGCATATACATTTATTTTACTATATCTTGAAATTAATTCAAGTCTTTTGTCCAGATATGGAAAAAATTTGTGTGGTTATTTTTCCCACACTCTTTGTATATTATGATTTATGCGGCATCCGTGTGTTAGAAATGCTCCTTCTTAACGGCAAAAAAGCCTGACTTTTTGCGCTCAGACTTTTCCTGAAAATTAAACAGCTTTTAAATACTCCTTTTAGCTTCTTCATATTTCTCCAGCGTTGTTCCAAGACCTTCGCAGGCCTTTTCCAGCGTTACGCGGAAGAAATTCATTGCATTCTCGACATCCAGAACAAGACGTCTTGCCTCTCCGATTTTCTTTCCTCTTTTTTCGCCTATCTTTTCGCCTTTTTTTATTCCTCGCTCTTCACCGCGTCTTTCGCCGATTTTCTCCCCCTCTACTCTCCCTTGCCTTACGTACTGGTCAAACAATTCACACACCTTTACTTCATCCTCCTCTCTGATTTCCCGGTCCTCCATCCATTTCTCCACTGTCCGCTCAATAATCTTCCTTCTTATTCCTTTTTTTGCTGGCAATCACCAACACTGTTATGGGAAATAAGCATATGTCCGCCGTTTTCTTCTCCGGCAGAACAGATTTTGAATCAGACTGGGATTGGCTCCTTATTGTTTGATGAGAATAATTCTCACAGATTGCAACTATTTCTATGCTTAATTCGATAATGATATTTTAGCATATAGAATTTTTTTCCAATGGGATACCGTATTTTTTAGAGTTCTTTTATATTTCACATTTATGTACTACCACACAAAAGTCTGACTTTCTGCAGCCAGACTTTTCCTGAAAATTAAACGGCTTTTAAATACTCCTTTTAGCTTCTTCATATTTTTCCAGCGTTGTTCCAAGACCTTCACAGGCCTTTTCCAGCGTTACACGGAAGAAATTCATTGCATTCTCGACGTCCAGAACAAGGCGTCTTGCCTCGCCAGTTTTTTCTCCGATTTTCTTTCCTCTCTTTTCACCTATCTTTTCGCCCTTTTTTATTCCTCTCTCTTCACCGCGTCTTTCTCCGATTTTCTCCCCCTCTGCTCTCCCCTGCCTTACATATTGGTCGAATAATTCACACACCTTTACATCATCCTCCTCTCTGATTTCCTGCTCCTCCATCCATTTCTCCACTTCGCCCTCCGCCGGCATTTCTCCCGAAAGAGCCTTTATCATTCTGATTAAAGCTGCCTTATGTACCACTTTCCTGTCTGAGCGGTAACTGTTGCCCTCCGCAAGGAAATCCACCACTATCCTCATATCGCTCCGGAACAGGCTTCTTATTTCTTTCGGCAGATGCCTCATCTCAAATACATGGAGTTTCAATTCATCAATGTAGTCCCATGCCTCCTCTGAGATTTTCTTTCGACTGAATAAACGGCGAAAATTACGGCCTGCTTCCCATCTGGATTTCCCCCAGTAGAGTACAAACTCAATTACAGGATATAAGAACCGTGTTTTCTTTTCATACTGTTCCCTGTAGGCCCCTCCGGTATACCCTGCCTTGCGGAGCAGCATTTTCCCGTCTGTCCGGCTCTGGTTCGCTATCAGGTACATGAGCTTTATTCTGCCATCTGCCAGCTCATATTTGCATAAATCCTCGTATTCGTTCCGAAGCTTCTCGCCACCCTGATAGATGAATTCTGTAGGGCCTGCCTGCAGATTAACTACATCTACCACAGATTTTCCCTTATACAGCAGGACATTAATCACATCTGCCGCAACATCGGGAAATGCCACAAACTCTTTTTCTACAATATCTTTCTTCTCTTTACTCTTCGCCATCCGGCCTCCTTTGCAGGAAGAATGGTTTGGCTTAGATGATTTTTCACTGTCCGCTCAATAATCTTCCTGCTTTTTCTTATTTTTGCTGGCAGTCGCCAACACTGTTATGGGAAATAAGCATATATCCGCCATATTCCTCTCCGGCAGAACAGATTTTGAATCAGACTGGAAATTACTTCCCGTTATTTGATGAGAATGCTTCTCACAGATTGCAAATTTATTTTATGCTTAATTCGATAGAATAATCTTAGCACACAAAAAAATATTTTTCAATGGGATATCGTATTTTTTAGAATTCTTTTATATTTCACATTTATGTACTACCACACAAAAACCTGACTTTTTGCGGTCAGACTTTTCCCGAAAATTAAACGGCTTTTATATGCTCCTTTTGGCTTCTTCATATTTTTCCAGCGTTGTTCCAAGGCCTTCGCAGGCCTTTTCCAGCGTTACGCGGAAGAAATTCATTGCATTCTCGACATCCAGAACAAGACGTCTTGCCTCGCCTATTTCCTTGCCTCGCCTCTCACCCTTTTTTATCCCTCGTTCTTCACCAATTCTTTCCCCCTCTGCTCTCCCCTGCCTTACATATTGGTCGAATAATTCACACACCTTTATATCATCCTCCTCTCTGATTTCCTGCTCCTCCATCCATTTCTCCACTTCGCCCTCCGTCGGCATTTCTCCCGAAAGAGCCTTTATCATTCTGATTAAAGCTGCCTTATGTACCACCTTCCTGTCTGAGCGGTAACTGTTGCCCTCCGCAAGGAAGTCAACCACTATCCTCATGTCGCTCTGGAACAGATTTCTTATTTCTTCCGGCAGATGCCTCATCTCAAATACATGGAGCTTCAATTCATCAATGTAGTCCCATGCCTCCTCTGAGATTTTCTTTCGACTGAATAAACGACGAAAATTACGGCCTGCTTCCCATCTGGATTTCCCCCAGTAGAGTACAAACTCAATTGCAGGATATAAAAACCGTGTTTTCTTTTCATACTGTTCCCTGTAGGCTCCCCCGGTATATCCGGCCTTACGAAGCAGCATTTTTCCATCTGTCCGGCTCTGGTTCGCTATCAGGTACATAAGCTTTATCCTGCCGTCTGCCAGCTCATATTTACATAAATCCTCATATTCATTTCTAAGTTTTTCGCCTCCCTGATAGATAAATTCTGTAGGGCCTGCCTGTAGGTTTTTCTCTTCCACTACAGGTTTTCCCTTATACAACAGAACATTAATCACGTCCGCCGCAACATCGGGAAACGCCACAAACTCTTTTTCCACAATATCTTTCTTCTCTTTGCTTTTCGCCATCCGGCCTCCTTCCGCAGGAAGAACGATATGGCTTATTCGTTTATGACTTAGATGAATTTCCACTGTCCGCTCAAAATCTTCCTGCTTATTCTTATTTTTTGCTGGTAATCGCCAACACTGTTATGGGAAATAAGCATATATCCACCATTTTCTTCTCCGGCAGAACAGATTTTGAATCAGACTGGGATTTGCTCCCTATTGTTTGATGAGAATGCTTCTCACAGATTACAATTATTTCTATGCTTAGTTCGATGATGTCATTTTAACATACAAAAAAACTTTTTCAACGATAATCATTCTACTTTCACTGAAAATCCGTCAAAAATACCGACTGATATGTCTTCTCCAAAATCATATTGTTCCAGAGTGTCTTTTTCAAACCTGTAAACCATAATCAAATTCTTTGCATAATCAACAATCCAGTATTCCTTTACACCGGCAGTCCGGTATTTGAAAAGTTTTGTAAAATAATCCATGGACCTGCTCCCTGGGGAAACCACCTCAATTACCCATTCCGGCGCGCCATTACACCCTGCATCGGTAAGCTTGTTTTGCTCACAGACTACACTTATGTCCGGTTCAACATAATTTCTATTACTCTCACCTAAAAATACTGCAAAAGGCGCCAGATAAACTTTGCAATTGCCATTATTGGAATCAATATAATCAGCTATTTTTCGTGACAATGAAAAAATAATATCCTGATGCCTTCTGGTCGGTGGAGACATATAGTAGATTTTCCCGTCAATTAATTCTGCACGTTCTCCATCGGGCAAAGCATAAATATCATTTATTGTATAACTCTCTTCTTTTCTTAATGCATCCACAATTTTTACCTCACTTTCAGATACACCTTTTTGCTTCCTCATATTTCTCCAACGTTGTTCCAAGACCTTCGCAGGCCTTTTCCAGCGTTACGCGGAAGAAATTCATTGCATTCTCGACGTCCAGGACAAGACGTCTTGCCTCGCCGGTTTTTTCTCCGATTTGCTTTCCTTTCTTTTCACCTATTTTCTCCCCCTCTGCTCTTCCCTGCCTTACGTACTGGTCAAATAATTCACACACCTTTACTTCATCCTCCTCTCTGATTTCCTGCTCCTCCATCCATTTCTCCACTTCTCCCTCCGCAAAGAAATCAACCGCTATCCTCAATAAATTGTACTATTTCTTTCTATTTAAATTAAACTCTTCTTCTGCTAATTCAATCCGCCGCTGAATTTCTTTCTCAGTAGGCAGCTGCTTTTTAATTTCCTCCAATTTGATATTATCATAAGAGGCAACACCCATAGGCGTCTGGATTCCCTGAAATGCCCACTGTACTTCGGTCTGAGCCTTATCTTTGCAGATTAGCAATCCGATTGTAGGATTTTCATCTGGAGTCCGAATAGGATTATTCACTGCATTTACATAGAAATTCAATTTTCCAGCAAATTCTGGTTCAAAAGAAACGGCTTTCAGTTCAACCACTACATAACATTTAAGACGAATATGATAAAACAACATATCAATCTTACGGGTTTTCCCTGAAACTACAATTTCCTTCTGTCTTCCAATAAATGCGAAACCAGTCCCAAGTTCTAACAGAAATCTTGTAATATTTTCTTCCAAAGCGTCTTCCAACGCTGTTTCATCATACCCTCTGGGCAAAGAAATAAAGCTGAAATCATAAGTATCTTTTACAATTTCTTTCGCAATCTTTCCCTGCATTCCTGGAAGTTTTTCATCAAAATTTGTATTTGCCCTTCCTGCTTTATGATATAAATCAGCTTTTATACAATCTATTAAAGCATTTCTACTCCATTCTTCTTCAATTGTTTTCTGAAGGTAAAATAATGCCTCTTCCACAGATTTACATTTTGTAACAATCTCTACATGATGACGCCACGGTACAAAACCGAAATAAGCGGGAAATACCATTTCTGCACCAATCTGCTGTAGTTTTATACTGTCAAAATTGAATTTATTATCTACTGCTTGAATTAGTTCATCAGAATCTTCCACTAATGCATAAAAAGAATACCATTTTTTCATATTCCAAAGATTCCTGGCCGAAAATCCTTTCGCTTCCGGAAATTCTTGCTGTAAGTCCAGACTTAACTGCTCAACAATGCCATGTCCCCATTTTTCTTCTGATTTTCGTAAAACAATATCCCGTCCCAGTTGCCAATTGAATAATAACTGTTCTGAGTTTACCTTCACAGCTGCTTTTATCTGCGCACCTATAAAGCGCTCCTTTATATCATGAATCCACTAAACCTTATGTGCCCTTTCCTGTCCGAGCAATAGCTTTCTCCTGCCGCAACATCAGGAAACGCCACAAACTCTTTTTCCACAATATCTTTCTTCTCTTTGCTTTTCGCCATCCGGCCTCCTTCCGCAGGAAGAACGATATGGCTTATTCATTTATGGCTTAGATGAATTTCCATTGTCCGCTCAAAATCTTCCTGCTTATTCTTATTTTTTGCTGGCAGTCGCCAACGAGTTATGGGAAATAAGCATATATCCGCCGTTTTCTTCCCCGGCAGAACAGATTTTGAATCAGACAGGGATTTGCCCCTATTATTTGATGAGAATGCTTCTCACAGATTGCAAATTTATTTTATGCTTAATTCGATAGAATAATCTTAGCACACAAAAAAATATTTTTCAATGGGATATCGTTATCTTTCACAAAAATAAATTTTCAGACAAAAGCGGAGCCACAGGCATTATCCTTTTCGGCTCCGCTTTTATGCTGTTGCAAGACACTTCATTTTTTCTATATAATAATGCAGACCATCCCCCCGTTGGAGTCGTTGACTATCTTCTGCATGGTTTCCTGGAGCTTTAACTGGCTTTCGTCACCAATCATCGTAAGCTTTCCCGTAATTCCGTCGTTTACAAGCTGTTCCACGCTTTTTCCGAAAATGTTGGTTTCCCAGATTCCGGCTTCGCTCTGGCTGGAATCTGAAATGAAGCGAATCAAATCCTGGGCCTGTTCTTCGGAGCCTACAATGGGAGAAATCTCTGTTTCGATATTGGCGCGTATCATGTGAATGCTGGGGCTCTCCGCTCTGATTTTCACTCCGAATTTATTGCCGTGTTTGATGACCTCCGGTTTATCCAGTTTGATTTCGCTGCGCTCCGGCGTCACCACGCCGTAGCCTTTCTGTCTTACGGAATCAATGGCATGAAGCACTTTTACATACTCTTTCTTCATTTTTGCCATTTCCTTTAAGACAGACAAAAGGTGGTATTCGTTGTCAATCTTCTCGCCTACCATATCGCTGAGCATTTCATAATAATAGGCGTCGTCCACGTCGAGCCAGACCTTCACGCAGCCGTTGGACATATCGATGCCGTCCATCTTGCATTTTTTGATAAACGGGCCTTCCAGCGCAACCGGATTGTTTTTCACATCCCGGATGCAGTTGTACTGCTTCATAATCTCTTTTACCCGCTCAATCAAATCCACCTTCATATCGTGGTTTGCCGGCAGCATTTCCACCCACTTGGGCATGTAAAATTCAATCATGGTCAGCGGAAATTCATAGAGGATGTTTTCAAGGATTTGATTGATATCATCCTTTTTCAGCTGTTCGCAGTTGACGGCCATCACCGCCACCCCGTATTTATTTTCAATTTCCTGGGACAGTCTTGCAGCCTCTTCTCCGTAGGGTTTTGCGGTATTTAAGAGCACCACAAAGGGCTTTTTCAGTTTTTTCAGTTCTTTGATGGTACGCTCCTCGGCCGCCACATAGCTTTCTCTTGGAATATCTCCGAAGCTCCCGTCGCAGGTAACCACGATTCCTATGGTAGAGTGGTCGGTAATCACCTTTCTGGTTCCGATTTCCGCCGCCTGGGTAAAGGGGATTTCCTCCGCATACCAGGGAGTTTTCACCATGCGCTCGGCATCGTTCTCCATATGGCCGCCGGCGCCGTCCACCATATACCCCACACAGTCAATGAGCCGTACTCTTGTCTCTATTCCGTCTCCAAGAGTCAGCTTCGCCGCTTCCTTGGGAATGAATTTGGGCTCTGTTGTGGTGATGGTTTTTCCTCCCGCGCTCTGGGGAAGCTCGTCAACCACTCTGTCCTTTTCATAGGAATCCGCCATGTTCGGCAGAACCATCAAATCCATGAAACGCTTGATAAAAGTGGATTTTCCGGTACGCACCGGCCCTACCACCCCTATGTAGATTTCTCCTCCGCACCTTAACTGAATATCATTGTATAAGTCATATTCCTTCTTTACATTTATGTCCATAAAATTACCCCTTCCATACTTAGTTAAATGTATGAAGGGGTAAATAAGTTTATTACCATTTTTCTTTACTTTTAGAGTGAAAACAGGGTGCCGGCGCAACGCGGCAGCTCCGCCCTCTGTCCGTTCCGTCAGAAAGGATACAGCAGCTTTCCTTTCTCCCGCAGCCATTTCTTATACTGCCGGTAATCGGGGCAGATGCTTTCAACCAGATTCCAGAAATCCGCGGAATGGTTCATATGGATAAGATGGCAAAGCTCATGAATAATCACATAATCGCATACAGGCTCCGGCGCCATGAGAAGCCGCCAGTTGAAATTCATGTTCCTTTTGCTGCTGCAGCTCCCCCAGCGGCTTTTCTGGTCTTTAATGCGGATATCCTGAAAGGAAACATGGAGACGCTTCGCAAACTCCTCCGCCTTTTCCTCAAAAACGGCGGCGGCTTCCCTTCTGTACCATTTCTCCAGCTGCTCCCGCCGGTACTCATAATCCGCCTCATAGGGCGCCCACATAAGGAGCAAATCCATAACCAGCTTTACTCTCGCCCGGCTCCGCTCCTCCCGCATTATCCTTAATGTGCGCGCTTCACCCAGATAATACAGGATATCGCCGTTTTCCAGTTTCAGTTTCATTTCAATATAATTCTGCGGAAGTTCTTCTTCCCTCTTTTTACTACTGCGCCCTCTCCTGCAAAGGTATCCTTGCCAAAGGCTGCTTTCACGTCCGTCACCTTCTCATTCCCAAGGGTCACGCCGCCCTGTTCGATGGCACGTCTTCCCTCGGAACGGCTCTGTACAAGACCGGCCTTGCAAAGCACGGAAATCATATCAATGCTTCCTTCCGTAAAATCTTCCTCCGTAAGCTCGGTGGTAGGCATTTCCGCCGCAACGCCCGCGCTGAAAAGCGCCCTTGCGCTTTCCTTTGCCCTCTCCGCCTCTTCCTCGCCGTGCACCAGTTTGGTGAGCTCGTAAGCCAAAATTTCCTTTGCCTGGTTTAACTGGCTTCCCTCCCACTTATCCATCTCGTCAATCTGCTCAAGAGGCAGGAAGGTCAGCATCCGAAGGCACCTCAGCACATCCGCGTCCGCCACATTTCTCCAATACTGGTAAAACTCAAAAGGCGTGGTCTTTTCGGGGTCAAGCCACACGGCCCCTTTTTGTGTTTTACCCATCTTGTTTCCCTCGGAATTAAGAAGCAGGGTAATGGTCATAGCATAGGCGTCCTTGCCCAGCTTTCTCCGAATCAGCTCCGTGCCGCCAAGCATATTGCTCCACTGGTCGTCGCCGCCGAACTGCATGTTACAGCCATATCTCTGGAACAGCTCATAGAAATCGTAGCTCTGCATCAGCATATAGTTAAATTCAAGAAAGCTTAAGCCTTTCTCCATTCTCTGTTTGTAGCATTCCGCCGTCAGCATTCTGTTTACGGAAAAATGAGGGCCGATTTCCCGCAAAAATTCAATATAATTCAAATCCAGAAGCCACTCCGCATTATTCACCATAAGGGCTTTTCCCTCGGAAAAATCGATAAAACGGCTCATCTGCTTTTTAAAGCATTCGCAGTTGTGGTCGATGGTTTCCTTCGTCATCATGGAGCGCATATCACTTCTCCCGGAAGGATCGCCCACCATTCCGGTGCCGCCTCCGATTAAGGCAATGGGCTTGTTTCCGGCCATCTGCAGACGCTTCATTAAGCATAATGCCATAAAATGCCCTACATGCAGCGAATCCGCCGTGGGGTCGAAGCCGATATAAAAGGTAGCCTTTCCGTTGTTAATCAGTTCCTTGATTTCTTCCTCGTCTGTCAGCTGGGCCAAAAGTCCTCTGGCCTTTAATTCGTCAAAAATTGTCATTTCCTGTTGTTCCTTTCTATATTATAGTTCCGCAGATAATGTATTGTCAGGTTCCTATCTTTCCTCCCGGAAGTAATTCTGCCCAAGCGCCGCCGGAAGATTGATTCTTCCCGATTTTCTCATGGAGCTGATTACCAGAACCAGCGCTGTCATGAGGAACGGCAGCATATCGTAAAAGGCCGTGGGAAAAGGCAGAACGCTCTGAGGAATGTAATATTTCAGCACCCGCAGCGCGCCGAACACAAAGGAGCCTGAAATCGCCCCCGCCGGCTGCCAGTTGGCAAAAATCACAAGGGCCACGGCAATCCAGCCAAGGCCGCCCACGTTGTTGCTTATCCACACGCCGCCGTTGATAATCATGGAGCAGTATACGCCGCCGATTCCGCAGATAGCGCCGCCAAGTATGATGTTCATATATTTTACCCTGGTCACATTGATTCCCGCCGCATCGGCAGCCCCCGGATTTTCACCCGTAGCTTTCAGATTAAGCCCCGCCTTGGTGCGGTTTAAGTACCATCCGCTTAAAAGAGCAATTACAATCCCGATATACACAAACGGGCTGTAGGAGAACAGCAGCTCGCCAAGCACGGGGATATCGCCAAGCACCGGAATCGCGCCCCCGCGCATTGCCGCCGTAATCTTCTCCGGAAGCTTCAATGTTCCTTCCGGGCTTTTATTTAAAATAAAAATACCGATAAAATTGGCAAATCCGATGCCGAAAATCGTAAGGGTAAGCCCCGTAACATTCTGATTCGCCATAAAGGTTACGGTAAGGAGCGCATAAATCAGAGCGCTTAAGGCTCCCGCAACGGCGCTGAACAAAAGCGCCAGAAAAAAGTTATCCGTGTAATATCCTGCCATAAATCCCACACAGGCGCCAATGGACATCATTCCCTCCACGCCCAGATTCAAATGCCCTGTCTTTTCCGTCAGTATTTCCCCCACAGTGCCAAAAAGGAGAGGGGTTCCCGCGCCCACAGCTGCCACAAGAAATTTAATCAGCATATCCATCTTCTATTCCTCCCTCTTTGCTTTATGTACCGCGCCGGCAAACTGAAATCGGTATCTCACAAAAAATTCGCACCCTAAAATGAAAAACAGAATAATTCCCTGCAGCACATCCGCGCAGTCCGTGGATAATCCAAACTCCGACTGCACCACGCTGCTTCCCTTTTCGAGAATGCTGAACAAAAAGGACACCACAAAAATGGAAAAGGGATTGAGCTGCGCCAGCCACGCCACGATAATTGCCGTAAATCCCACGCCTCCCGCGACGGAGGTTGTGAGGGTAATATCGGAGCCTGCGGCCTGTATCATACCTGCCATTCCGCAAATCCCGCCGCTTAAAAACATGGTCCGAAGCACAATTTTCCGAACATGCATCCCCGCATATCTGGCGGTATCCTGGCTTTCTCCCACCACGCTGATTTCATAGCCCTGTTTTGCATATTTCATGTAAATAAAAATGACGACCGTAAGGATAATTGCAATCAGCCATCCGAACTGAATCCCGAAAAGCTTGTCTAAGGAGGCGTTCTTGTCAAATCTTGCAATCTTGGGAAAGCCCTGTGCCGCCGGGTCCGTCCACGGGCCGTCCCGCAGGTAAGACACGATATGAAGCGCAATGTAATTCAGCATCAGGGTAAAAAGCGTCTCGTTGGTATTGTATTTCACCTTAAAGAAAGCGGGAATCAGTCCCCACAGCCCGCCTCCGATGATTCCTGCCAGAAACATGACAATCACAAGCACAACATGGTTCCACCCTGAGCAGAAAAGGGCAAAGAAGGTTGCGCATGTGGCGCCGAAAATAAGCTGTCCCTCCGCTCCGATGTTCCAGAATTTCATTTTAAAGGCAAGCGTAACGCCTAAGGAAGTAATCAGCAGCGGAATCATGATTTTAACGGTTCCCTGAAAGGCCATCACGCTTCGGCAGGCCCCTGACACAATGGTTTTATACACGGTAAATGGATTCTGTCCCACACATGCGATAAAAATTCCTCCGGCAAGCAGCGACAGCGCCACCGCAAAAAGCCGTAGCAGGATAATATCCCCTGTGGGGCGCTCCGAGCGCTTTACCACTCTGATTACAGGCTCTTTTTGACTATTTCCCCCTCCTGCACTCATAATGCGGCCTCCTTTTCTCCCTGATGCCGGCTCTCGCCTGTCATCATCATTCCTATCTCTTCTTTTGTGGTTTCCTCTGCCTTTACAATTCCCGTAATCCGGCCATGGCACAGAACCATGATACGGTCGGACAGCTCCAAAAGCACATCCAGGTCCTCACCGATATACATTACCGCCACGTTCTGTTGCTTTTGCTCATTTAAAAGGTCGTATACGGTATAAGAGGAATTAATATCAAGCCCCCGCACAGGGTAGGCCGTAATCAGCACCGTAGGCGCCGATTCGATTTCCCGTCCAAGGAGAACCTTCTGCACATTTCCCCCGCTTAAGAGCCGTACCGGCGTTTCCGTTCCGGGCGTCACAATATCCAGCTTGTTTATCAGCTTCTGCGCCAGCTCTCTGGCCGGTTTTCTTTTGATAAAAGGGCCGTTTCCCTTATGGTAGCTCTTAAGCAGCATGTTATCCGTCATTCCCATGGAGGCCACCAGTCCCATGCCCAGCCTGTCCTCAGGCACAAAGCTCATGCTGACGCCCTTTTCAATAATCTCGGAAGGCGTCTTTCCCAGCAGATTTTCCTTGTGAAAAAGAATCGCTCCCTTTTTTGCCTGCATCAGCCCGGCAATGGTCTCGCAAAGCTCCTTCTGTCCGCTTCCCGCAACACCGGCCACGCCGAGGATCTCCCCTTTTCGAATATCAAAGGAAATGTCGTCGATTGCCGTAGCGCCGTCAGGCTTGTTTACCGTCAAATCCACCACCTTGAGCACCGTCTCATGGTCTTTCATACAGGGCCTGTCAATCTCAAGGCTGACGGGCCGTCCCACCATCAGCTCCGTTAGCTTTTTGGCATCGCACTCGGAGGTAAGAACAGTATCGATACTCTTTCCCTTCCGAAGGATTGTCACCCTGTCGCTGATGCTCAGAACCTCCTGCAGCTTGTGGGTGATAATGATAATCGCGCAGCCCTTTTCCTTCATTTTTCTCAGAATACGGAACAGCTTTTCCGTCTCCTGGGGCGTCAGCACGGCCGTAGGCTCGTCCAGTATCAGAATTTCCGCCCCTTTATATAAAACCTTCAAAATTTCAACCGTCTGCTTTTCGGAAACGCTCATATCGCAGACGTATTTTTCCGGCTCGATTTCCAATCCGTAATTTTCGCTGATAGCCTTTATCTTTTCGCTGGTTATCTTGCTTTTTTCCTTTTTACCCGTCGTTCCAAGGATAATATTATCCATTGCCTGGAACGCCTCCACCAGCTTGAAATGCTGATGAATCATTCCGATTCCAAGCTTCATGGAATCCGCCGGGGAATTGATTTTTACCTCTTTTCCTCCGATAAAAATCTCCCCGCTGTCAGGATGGTAAATACCTGAAAGCATATTCATAAGCGTGGTCTTTCCTGAACCGTTCTCCCCTAAAAGGGCGAGGATTTCTCCGTATCTGACCTTCAAATCAATCTCATCGTTGGCCACTACCTTACCGAAGGTCTTTGTAATCTTCCTGCACTCAATTGCATATTGCTCTTTTGCCTGTTCCCCCATGTATTTCCCTCTCATATAAAACAGGGCGGTCAGAAACGGCCGCCCTCTATGAAACTTTCTTTTCAGTTATTTAACCACAACGTTCTTGAAATACCAGTTCATATTTCCGGTAATATCTCCGTCGCTCAATGTGGAACCTTCTGCGCCAACGGTATTCCCATCGTTGGTCTCAATCACACCGTCAAATACGTTAAAGCCTTCTTTCACAATCCTGTTCTGAGCTTCCTCAACAGCTTCCTTTGTGCCTTCCGCACAGAGGTCTGAAAGAGGGGCAATGGTTACAAGACCATCAGCCATACCGCCAAAGTAGTTTTCGCCTGTCCAGTTTCCTTCCATCACTGACTGAACCGCCCATGTATAATATACGGACCAGTCCCACATAACGGAGGTAAGTACCGCGCCCGGAGCATCCTTGGACATATCTGAATTATAGCCCACGCCCCATACGCCGTTCTGCTCCGCCACCGTCTGAGGATTGGGAGTATCACAGTGCTGTGCAATCACATCGCATCCAAGGTCAACCAGCGCCTGAGCCGCCTGGGTTTCTCCCTCGGGGTCAAACCAGCTGTTAGTAACCTTTACATAAACCTCACAGTCAGGATTTACGGAATAAGCGCCCATTGCAAAAGCATTAATGCCGCCTGTTACCTCTGAGTTGTCCTGTCCCATAGCTGCCACATAGCCCAGCTTGTTGCTCTCTGTCTTAAGTCCGGCAGCAATACCGGCCAGATATCTTGCCTGATAAATTCTTCCGAAATAGTTGTTGAAGTTTACGCCGTTTGATTTATAGCCTGTCCCATGGGAAAAAATAATTTCCGGGAACTCGTCCGCCAACGCCTCGCAGGTGTCCATAAAGCCCCAGCTTGTTGCAAAAATCACATTGCAGCCGTCTTCAACGCACTCTCTGATTGCGTTTTCGATTGCCGTTGCGTCCGTGTCGTTTACATTGTTCTTGCGGACAATCTGAGAATCCTCAAGACCCAGGTTTTTCTGCATTCCCTGAATGCCAAGGTCATGAGTATAGGTATATCCGCTTCCCTCTGCAGGGTCCGTGATGTGGATAACGCCAATCTTTAAATCTTCCTTTGCAATTGCAGGCATCACACCGCTTCCTGCCGGTGCGCTCCCGTCTTCTGTCTGCGCAGCGTCTTCACCCTCCGCGTCTGCCCCGGTATCTGCTGCAGCCGCATCGTCTGTCGCATCGTCAGCGTTCTCTGCCGCGTCAGACTGCGCTGCTCCGGAAGCGTCTTCCTTTGATGCATTGCCGCCGCACGCACAAAGGGAAACTGCCATTGCCGCTACCAAAAGTACGCTTAATAATTTTTTCATCTTTCTCCTCTCTTCTGCGCCGTCTTTCTTCTGCAGGCTCCGCCAGAGGCCGCATACGCAGGCACACGGCTTTGCAAGTTCGAGAAACACAGCGCAAACATAAACTTAAGTTTGCTTTACGACCTTTACTTTATAACAAATTTCATGAAATTACAACAATTATTTTTTATCTGTATCCGCAACATTCAGATACCTGTCCAGCATCCACAATAAATATAACGAAAGACTATACGTTTTCGTATCCTCTGTCATATTTTCGCCTGTGTTTTTCATGGAAAACTTAAATCCCAGAGACGGTCTGTATTTTTTGCAGAACTGCTGATAGCTTTTGGCTTTTGTTCTTATCTCCGCCTTTGCTTCCACAGGAATAACTCTGTCTCTGTCTTCAAACAGAAAATCCAGCTCCGCCGTATTTCCCGAACGCCAGAAATAAGGATGCTTTCCCTGAGCCACAAGCTCATTCAAAACATAATTTTCTGTAAGCGCCCCCTTGAAATTACTGTAAAGCTCCGACTCTCCCAGAATTGTCCGGTGCGACAATCCCGCTTTCCTCCGAAGCAATCCTATATCTGACATATATACCTTAAAAAATGTAGCGTCCGCATAAAAAGACAGGGGAAGCGCAGGATTTGACACCATTTCCAGCCGGTGCACCAGACCGGCATCAGACAGCCATTCCAGCGCATCTTCCAGCTCGGCGGAACGCTTTCCCTCTTTTACATGAGAAAAAACAAATTTATTGTTATCTTTCGCAAGCTGCTTCGGAATGGAATCCCAAATCCACCCCAGCTTTGGAACATCCATCTTAGGCGCATGTTTTGCAAAATCGTTACTGTAGTCCTGCAGAATATTATCCTGCAGCTCGGACACCGCGTCAAAATCATGTGTATCCGTCCACTTTTTTACGGCCTCCGGCATACCTCCTACAATATAATAATATTTCAAATATTTCCTGAGCGGGACATAATATAGCTCCGGCAGCTCTTTCCCCGGCTCAAAACGTCCCGCACCTTTATACAGCTCCTGCTCCCCGTTTGCGCAGAGGAATTCGGGAAATGTCATGGGATACATCTGCATCCGGTTTACTTTTCCCACAGGAAAAGACACATTATCTCTTTTTACGGAAACGCCGAGCAAAGACCCCGCGCATACGATATGAAGTTCCCTTAAGTTTTCATAAAAATACTTCAACGAGGTAATTGCTTTCGGGCATGCCTGAATTTCATCAAAAATCACCAGTGTTTTTCCCGGGGTAATCTCCTTTCCCCGGACAATACTGCCAAGCTCCTTTATAATTCTTTCCGGCTCCAAATCATAATCGAAAATTGACGCCAGTCCTTTATTTCCTTCAAAATAGAAATATGCCACATCCTCAAAATATCTGTTTCCGAATTCCTTTATCACATAAGTTTTTCCGCATTGCCTTACACCGGTAATCAGCAACGGTTTCCTGTCCGGCGAATCCTTCCATTTTGCCAGTCGCGCCATAATTTCTCTTTCCATACTTCCACGCTTCCCTTCCTCCGGCTGCCAATGCACTAATTTTGCGTTTTTCCCATGAATAATCGTGAAATATCACATTTATTCCTATGAAAAACGCAAATCTCTCGTAACTTATTTATTCAGCATCAGCTTTATCATCGCCTGATTCAATCCGTCCACGGTAAGCTTGTACATGGGGAACAGCCCTTTAATCGCCGTCTCCGCCTCTCTCCAGGGCGCGTGGCCGGGGGCCATCTTTGGATTGAGCCATACCACTTTTTTATAGTGCCGCTTCAAAAGCTGCAGCCAGTCCCATCCCGCAAGGCCGCCGTTAGGCCCTCTGTAGTTGCCGCTGGTGGAGTAAAGCTCCTCCGGCGCCATGGCGGCGTCCCCCACCACGATTACCTTGTAATCGCTGTCAATGTTACGGAACATCCATTCCGTGTCAATCCAGTCCCCGTTTTCACATTCCGGGGTTTTGTACAGCTTGGAATAGATACAGTTATGAAAATAATAGGTCTTTACGTCCTTATAGTGATTGGACTTGTGTACCGCCTGAAACAGTTCGTTTAAGAGAGAGCTGAACGGAATCATGGTTCCGCCGGAATCCATAAGCAGAAGAAGCTTCACCGCATTCTTCCGGGGCTTTTCCATGACAATCTGGAGGCAGCCGCCGTTATTGCAGGTCTTGTCTATGGTTCCGTCAATATCCAGCTCCGTCCTGGGAATATCCAGCTTCGTGGAAAACTGGCGCAGCTTGCGGAAAGCAAGCTGAAACTGGCGGTTGTCAAGCATTCTGTCATCCCGAAAATCCCTGTATTTACGGGCTCCCACCACCTGAAAGGCGCTCTGATAACCGGTTTTTCCGCCTACCCGGATACCGCCCATAAAGCCGCCCATATTTCCGAAAGCTGTCTTTCCCATACTGCCAATCCAGAAGCTTCCGCCGTTATGTTCGCTGTCCTGGTCGCGGAGGCGCTCCTTAAACCTGGTTTCCACCTCGTCCTTGTCGATAAACTGTATTCCGTCCTGCTCGTTCATACGGTAACGTTCTTCCTCGTCCACCATATCAATCAGCTCGGACTTGTCCAGCCACTTCATCATATTTTTGGATATTTCATTTTCCGACTGAATTCCCTTAAAGGTCTCCTCGAAAGCCATGTCAAACTTGTCAAAATCCGTCTCGCTTTTCACAAGAATCATTCTGGCAAGGTAATAAAACTGCGTCAGGCTGCTCCCGCCAAGTCCCTTATCCAGCGCCTCCTGCAAGGTCAGCCACTCGCTTAAGGTAATAGAAAGCCCCTTTGCCTTACAGGTATAAAAGAAATTTGTGAACATCTATGCACCCTCTCCTACGCCGAAGATTTCCGGCCTTTATGCACATTCCAAAGCGCCGCAATTTCCCGGCCGCGGCATCTCTTTCCTAGTCAAGCTTCTGTCTCACCGTTTCCAAATCCTCGTCCTTTTTTACCACCACACCCACAAACGGCAGCTTCGCCCTGATTTCGTCTGCGGAAATCCCGCCAATCTGCAGAGCGTTTATCCAGTCAATCAGCTCCGAGGTGCTGGGCTTTTTGCGGATATCGCGCAGGGCGCGTATGCCGTAAAACACGTCCATAGCGTTTTGCAGAAGGTTTGCTTCCACGTCGGGATAATGAGTTCTTACAATTTCCTCCATAAGCGCCTCGTCCGGGAAATCAATGTAATGGAAAATACATCTGCGGAGAAAAGCGTCCGGCAGCTCCTTTTCCGCATTGGAGGTAATTATCACAATGGGGCGGTGCTTTGCCTTGACGGTGCGTTTCGTCTCATGGATATAAAACTCCATCTGGTCAAGCTCCCAGAGAAGGTCGTTGGGAAATTCCAAATCCGCCTTGTCGATTTCGTCAATCAAAAGCACCACCTGCTCTTCGGCCTCGAAAGCCTCGCCCAGCTTTCCAAGCTTGATGTAGCGGGCAATATCATTCACGCCCTCTTCCCCGAACTGTCCGTCATAGAGCCGTTGGATAGTGTCGTACATGTAAAGACCGTCCTGCGCCTTGGTTGTAGATTTGATATTCCAGATTATCAGCTTCTTCCCGAGGGATTTGGCGACCGCCTCCGCCAGCATGGTTTTGCCGGTTCCCGGCTCGCCCTTGATAAGAAGGGGCTTTTTCAGGGCAATGGCAACGTTTACGCTTGCCATTAACTGTTCCGACGCCACATATTCCTCAGTGCTTAAAAATTGTTCACTCATCTTAGTACAGACCTCCATTCCAATTCCGCATCCCTCTGTTTTTTATTTCATTTTCATGCCAGTGATAAGGAATCCTCCCGCTTTGCGGGTCCCTCCTTTTCACAAAGGATAAGGCATCCTTCCGCTTCGCGGGTCCCTCCTTACCACAAGTTTTGGAGCAGACGCATTTTAATGCGGGCTTTGCCCGCGGGCGTCTGCCGGGTGATAAGGAATCCTCCCGCTTTGCGGGTCCCTCCTTTTCACAAAGGATAAGGCATCCTCCCGCTTCGCGGGTCCCTCCTTACCACAATTACCACGGTATTTCCACGCTGTTCTGGTAGAGCTGCCGCAAATCGATGTTTTCCACCTTTTTGTCCCGGAGCATCAGCTCGCTTACCGCCTCGGAAGCGGATTTTCCTTTAAATAAAATCTCGTTTACCTGTTCGATAATGGGCATGCTCACCTGATATTTCCGGGAGAGGGCGTAGCCTGCCTTTGCGGAATAGACACCCTCCACCACCATTTTTACCTGCTCCATGGCTTCCTCCATCGAAGCGCCTTTTCCGATGAGAATCCCGGCCCGGCGGTTTCTGGAATGCATGGACGCGCAGGTCACAATTAAATCCCCGATTCCGGTAAGTCCGTAAAAGGTTTCAATTCTTCCTCCCATATGAATTCCAAGCCGTGCAATCTCCGCAATCCCTCTGGTAATCAGAGCCGCCTTGGTGTTGTCCCCGTAGCCAAGTCCGTCCGCCATACCGGCGGCAAGGGCCACCACATTTTTGAGCGCCGCGCCCAGCTCGATACCGATGATATCTGAGCTGATATAGACACGGAACACCTTGCTCATAAACAGATTCTGCAAAAATTCCGCCGTTTCTTTATTTTTAGAGCCCACCACAATGGTGGTGGGAATTCCTTTCCCCACTTCCTCCGCATGGGAGGGTCCTGAAAGCACCGCCACGTCCGCATTCGGAATTTCCTGCTCGATGATTTCCGAGAGAGTCATAAGAGTGGCCTCCTCAATTCCCTTTGCCACATTCACAATTTTCTGGCCGTCCTTTACAAAAGGCGCCATCTTCGCCGCCGTGCTTCTGGTAAAGGGGGAAGGCGCCGCCAGCACCAGCACGTCCTTATCCGCGACGGCCGCCTCCAAATCTGTGGTAAACTCCATATCCTCCGGCAGAATCACTCCCGGCAGCTTTTCCTTCTGCTCATGGCATTCTTTCAGCATCTGAATTTCATCTTCCAGAACCGACCATACGGTAATCTGATTTCCGTTATTGTAAAGATGACGGGCCAGGGCGCAGCCCCAGCTTCCCGCTCCGATAATTCCTGCTTTTTTCATATTCCATGCTCCTGTTCCGGCTCCCTGATGCCGCCGCTGCTTTATTCCTTATTTTTCTTTGTCAGATAGGTCTTTCGCTCCGTCCCCTTTAAAAGACGCCCGATATTTTCCCGGTGCTTGTAATAGGCCAGAATCGTAAGGAGAGCCGTCACGATATACATCTCGTTTAGTACAGCCTGTGAAGCGCCGAAAAGCCCCGCCTGCCCCGCCACTACCATCTCAATCATAAGCCCGGCGTAAACAAGCAGAGAGCCCAGGGAGACATAGTGAGTTAAGAAAAAGGTTCCGAAAAAGATAATCACGCCCATTGGCAGAAAGGCGATATGAAAAGACAGAATCAGTCCCGCCGTTGCCGCAATCCCTTTTCCTCCCCTGAAATGCAGATAAAAAGGGAAATTGTGTCCGAGAATCGCACCTGCCGCCGCATAAAGCTTAAGCAGATAAATCTCATCCGGGTGGGAGACGCCGAAAATCAGGCCGCTGATCACAATCGCCAGAATACACTTGATAATATCCCCCGCCAGCACAATCAGCCCCGCTTTCGTTCCGAGCACCCGAAGGGTGTTTGTGGTGCCGGCGTTGCCGCTGCCGTGTTCCCTGATATCTATTCCATGAAGCTTTCCGTAAATAAAAGCCGTCTGAAACAGGCCAAACGCATATCCAATGATAAGACAGATTACTCGTTCCACTTTATTTCGCTTCCTTTCTTTCCCTTATATAAAACCGCATGGGCGTTCCCTTGAATCCAAATGCCTCCCTGATTTGATTTTCAATATACCTGGTGTAGGAAAAATGCATCAGCTCCTTGTCGTTTACGAATATGACAAAGGTGGGAGGCTTGACGCCCACCTGTGTGATGTAGTAAAGACGAAGCCGCTTTCCCTTATCTGAAGGAGGCTGCTGCATGGCAACCGCCTCGCTCATGATTTCGTTGAGGACGCCGGTGGAAATCCGCATGGCATGATTTTCGCTTACCATGTCTATCAGCTCGTACAACCGGGAAACTCTCTGCCCTGTTACGGCGGAAATAAAAACAATCTCCGCATAGGGCATATAGGATAAAACCTCCCTGATTCTTGCGGTGTATTCATTTACTGTTTTATTGTCCTTTTCCACAGCGTCCCACTTATTGACGGCGATAATTACCGCTTTTCCCCTGTCATGGGCAATCCCTGCGATTTTAGCGTCCTGCTCGGTCACGCCTTCCGTAGCGTCAATCATAAGAATCACAATATCGGCCCGCTCCACAGCGCTTACCGTGCGGATAATCATGTAGTGTTCAAGTTCCTCTTTAATTTTATTTTTACGCCGAAGCCCCGCCGTGTCAATAAAAATATATTCTTTTCCGTTTCGTGTGACGGGCGTATCTACCGCGTCTCTCGTCGTACCTGCAATTTCTGACACAATCAGCCGGTTTTCGCCAATCATTTTGTTAATCAGGGAGGATTTTCCCACATTGGGTTTCCCCACAATGGCGATTCTGGTCCTCTCATCCTCCTCTTCCACATTTCCTCTTTCTCCGAAATAGGAAATGACCTCGTCAAGCATATCGCCGAGTCCCATTTTGTTGGCGGAGGAAATGGCATAGGGCTCGCCGATTCCCAGATTGTAAAACTCGTACACATCCGCCATATATTTCTGTACGGAATCCACCTTGTTCACCGCAAGCACCACAGGCTTCCGGGAATGCCTGAGCATGTCCGCCACTCTGGAATCGTCGTCCACAAGCCCCTGCTTTACGTCCACCATGAAAATAATCACATCCGCCGTGTCTATGGCAATCTGCGCCTGCTCGCGCATCTGGGATAAAATAATATCCTTGCTGTCCGGCTCGATTCCCCCGGTGTCAATCAGGGTAAAGGTCTTATCCAGCCATGTCACGTCCGTATAAATCCTGTCCCTTGTCACCCCGGGCACATCCTGCACAATTGAAATCCTCTGTCCCGCCAATGCGTTAAACAGCGTCGACTTTCCCACATTCGGCCTGCCAACCACCGCTACGATTGGTTTCCTGCTTTTGCTCATTTTAAAATCTCCATTCCGCCGCCCTGACGGCGGCATAAAAACAGGCTCTTAACTGTCCTGCAAAACAGCTTCTACAAAATCATATCCGCTTGATTTTACAATATCTACTTTTACTTGTAAAGTTTTTTCCATTTCATCAACCGTCACATCGTCCAGAAAAACCTCTTCTCCGCTCCGAAGCATGTTCTGTGAGAGCAAAAGCCTCTCCCCCAAAGGCTTCTCCTTAAGCTGAGAAATAATATCATGTCCTGTAAGAAGTCCCGCTACCGTAATCATTTCCCCGAAAAAGTGATTGATAATCTCATAAACATGGATTGTCAGCCCCGGCAAAAGCGTCATAAGCTTTTCCGACATTTCAAGGATATAGGGGTAAGCCAACGTCCCGGTAGCAATAGAAAGCGTTGCGTCCGACTCTTTTCCTTTCAGTTCTTCCTTAAGGCCCTCATACGCCTCCTCAAACTCATCCAGCAAAAGACGCAGCATACCCACGCCGTTTTCAAGCTGCAGATAACCGTCGTAATTATCCCCGGGAGGAAGCTCCCGCCCCGCCAGAAGATACCACTCGTCGCTTGCGTGGACAAAGTGGGCGCCGTGCCGGGCATAAATTTCCTTCTGAAACTCATGTATCATCTCAAGGACCTTTTCCGCATCAGCCGCTGTAAAAGGCTCCAGCGGATAAAGCCCCTCTCTGTATCCGGAAAGCCCCACCGGCACCACGGACACGCTCTCAAGCACCGGAAGATACTCCGTAAGCTTTCGGATGCTGTATCGCAGCTCCTCCCCGTCGTTTATACCCTTGCACAGGACAATCTGCCCGTTCATGGTGATTCCGGCCTCGCAGAGCCGGTCCGCTTTTTTCAGGGCTTCGCCGGCAAAACGGTTATTCAGCATTTTACACCTGAGGGCCGGGTTCATGGTCTGAAAAGAGATATTAATCGGCGCAAGGCGGTACTTAATAATTCTTTCAATATCATAGTCAGACATATTTGTAAGTGTCACATAATTTCCCTGAAGGAAGGAAAGCCTGGAATCGTCATCCTTAAAATAAAGAGTATCCCGCATTCCTTGCGGCATCTGGTCGATAAAGCAGAAAATGCATTTGTTGCGGCAGGTGCGGTAATCGTCCATAAGGCCGTTTTCAAACACAATCCCAAGGTCTTCATCCTCTTCCTTTTCCACCTCTAAAAGCCATTGCTCCTTATCGGGCTTTTCAATTAAAATCTCAAGGTATTCGCTTTCAACCTGATACTGATAATCAAAAATATCTCTGATTTCCTCATCGTTTATAGATAAAAGCCTGTCCCCCGGCCTGATTTCAAGCTCCATAGCGATACTGCCGGGAAGGACTTTGCTGATAATGTGTCCCTTTTGCTTTGAATTTTTCATAATATCCCTCTGTTTCTGTACGGCTGAACTGATATCATTTTACTAGAATTTTCTTGACGTGTCACTAGCATAATGTTATAAAATAAGGTATATATCACTATTTTTATTTCACGGAGGTCGCCATGCCTAACTTGCATGAACTCGAAGCCGCTATTCCCGTTGCCCCTTTAAAGCTGGTTGTGATGGATTCCGCCGTAAACTTAGGAGAAAACGTTAACAATCATCTTGTGGGCTTTAGAAAAAGCGTAAAAAACATTGCCAAAAACAATCCTGCCTTTGAAGGCTATCTTTCGGACAACTATATTCTGGACAGTACCTGTTACCGGTTCGGCTCCGGCGAAGGCAAGGCGCTTCTTTCCGAATCCATAAGGGGCAAGGATCTTTTTATCCTGACTGATGTCTGCAACCACAGTATCTCTTATAAAATAAACGGTTATACCAACTATAAATCTCCCGACGACCACTATCAGGATTTGAAAAGGGTCATTGCCGCCGCCAACGGCAAGGCGCACCGGGTTAATGTCATTATCCCCTTTTTGTACGAGGGACGTCAGCATAAGAGAAACGGACATGAATCCTTAGACTGCGCCCAGGCAATTGAGGAACTGAGCAAAATGGGCATCAGTAATTTAATTACATTCGACGCCCATGACCCCAGCATTCAAAACGCCGCTCCCCTGTGCGGTTTCGACAATTTCACCCCTCCCTATCAGTTTATCAGCGCCCTGCTCGGAGCGGACGACAGCCTTTTGATTGACAGGGAGCATCTTGTTGTGGTAAGCCCCAATGAAAACGCGATTGACCGGGCGGTTTACTTTGCAAATGTGCTGGAAGTCAATACCGGAACATTTTACAACCGGTTCGCCTCCCATTCCGCTTCCACCACCCATGAATTTCTGGGGGATAATGTGGACGGAAAAGACGTTATCATCATAAACGACATCATAACCACCGGAAAAAGCATGATTGAAAAAGCCCGCAGGCTGAAAGAGATGAACGCCAAGCGCGTCTTTATCTTCTGTACTTTCGGCCTTTTTACGGAAGGCCTTGCCCGCTTTGACGAAGCCTATGAACAGTGCTGTTTTGACAGAATTATAACCACTAACCTGACGTACCGGATTCCTGAACTGAAATCCCGGCCTTATTACATTGAAGCGGATATGAGCAAATTCCTGGCGTCCATCATTGATTTCATGAACCATGATTCCTCCATGGCAAATGTGTACACGCCTACCGATAAGATTCACCGGATTCTGAACCGTTATAATAACCGTGAGGATGATTTTGCTATTAATGAGTAGACCTTTTATCCGCAAATAAAAAGCTCCTGATACCGGATTCCGGTCAGGAGCTTTTATTTCTGTCTTTACTTTTCCTCCAGCAGAGGGAAAACCAGATTCACCTTAAACAAATCGCCATCCATAACTATCTCGAACGCTCCCTTCTGGGCTTCCGTCAGATTCTTTGCAATGGAGAGGCCAAGCCCGCTCCCTTCCGTGGTTCTGGATTCGTCCCCCCGGATAAACCGTTCCGTCAGCTCGCCGGGATTTACCTTTAAAGGCTGCGCCGAAATATTTTTGATGGAAAGAACCACATGCCTTGCCTCGTCCTCTCCTTTAAAAGAGGCCAGGTCAATATAGACCCTTGTGCCTGCCAGCGCGTACTTGAAAATATTGTTAAACAGGTTTTCAATCACCCGCCAGATACTTCTGCTGTCCGCCTCTATAAACATAAAGTTCTTTGTCGTCCGGAAAACAGGGTACAGTGATTTTTCCTCAAATTTCTCAGAAAACTCTCCTATGGTCTGGTTTAAAAGCTCCACCAGATTGATTTTCTCCCAGTGAAGGACGATATTGCCGGAAGAAATCTTGGAAGCCTCCACCAAATCATCCGTAAGCTGTTTCAGCCGCTGGGATTTCGCGTCCAGTACACTGATGTATTCCCTGACCTTGGGATTTTCAATGTTTTCCCTTTTAATCAAATCCACATAATTGATAATAGAGGTTAAAGGCGTCTTAATGTCGTGGGAGACATTGGTAATCAAATCGGCTTTCAGCCGCTCGTCCTTCATGCTGGTCTCCACCGCAGCCCTCACGCTGTCTCCGATGCTGTTTACCGCACGGGCAAGCACAAGCTCGTCGCCCCGCATTCCTTCCTCTTTTACCTGATGGGAGATGTCGCCCTCGCAGATTAATTCAATTCCCTCTAAAATCTTCTGTCTTGCAACTGCGGAATTATACAGGAGATACCCCACAACGCCGTCCACTGTCAGCAAAATAATCATACCTGCGGTAATTCCTCCGGTTTTCATCTCACCGCCGTTTGCCATACGGCAAAGCGCATACATGCAGACCAGGTTCAAAAGCGTAAACCCTCCAAAGGGAACCAGCACCCGCATAAGAAGCGTAGAATTCCTGTAGGCATACGCCGAGCCTTTCTTTATGGTACGTCCCATCCGTCTTAAGATACTTCCTCTCCAGAGCATTCCTGCTTTGGTTCTCCTTACAAAGCTGTAATAGAAGAAGGAAAAAAGAAGGCTGACAAGAAGCGTGGCCACCTCTGTAAATACTATTAAAAGCATCCTTTCCGGCAGATGCCATACTGGCTCTGCAAGCGCCCTGATACCGTAAAACAACCCGGCAAAAACCAGTGCGGCAGCCAGAATCATAATTTCCGTGGGAATGTAATCCTCCGGCAGGAGACTGACACTTACCTCTCCCGTATTCCTTCTTCGTCCCCGACCTTCCTTCAATGTTAAAATTGCCAGAAGAAACAGATAAACCACAAGGCATACCACGCCGGCCAGCAGATACTGCCACATATAAGGAACATAATTCCCGAAGCCCGCCTTTGCCTGTGCAAAGCCGTCCGCCGCGCCGTAACCGGAGTCAACCCCAATCATAATCTGCGTGTCTTCCGGATAGGCATATTCATAACCGTTCAGAATATAGCGCAGAGTGCTTTCTTCAATCAGAGTATTCGTGTCGTACAACACCTCTTCCGCATCATAAAATACATATCTGTCACATTTACCAAGGAGCTCTTTCTTCAAATCGGACACCGTCCTGGCATCCGTTTTCATATTGGTGAAAATCTGCGTATCCCCGCCTATTGTTTTTCTGATAAAATAAACGACATTGGAATCTCCGGAATCATAGTATTCCTTATAACCCGTATATTCCTTATAATTAATGCTTAAATCACCCGCCGCCTTTTCCACGTTGTTGCAAAGCTCGTAGTACTCATCCCAGGAGGACACATAATCCTCAATATTTTTGCCTTCCACCGTGTGATATCTGTTTTTCAGCACGGTAGCGTTTACCTCGTCCCGCTCAATATCTCCGTTTTCCAGAAGATTTCCCGATATGTCCCGGACGCTGACAGCACTGGAAAAATCAGAATTTAGATAGCTCACCGTACCGCCGCTATAGTTACTTAAATCCACCGTAGTCACCACACGGCTTCTGCTTAAAAACTCATCGACCTCTTCTCCGCTCATGTAGGTTTCCTGTCTGGAAAAGCCTGCCTGCGCCCATTTTATCAAATCGTCCAGATAATAGGACGCCGTAATGTATTCCCGGGGCATCTCCCCATATCTTCCCGCAAAAGCGGTAACGTCGATTTCCTTTCCCGGGTCGTACCTTGCGTCTGTTTCCATCTGGCTCCGTATGGTTCCATAGCAGATGATATCGGAAACGCTGCTGCCAAGAAGATGGTTAAACATTTCCGATTCCTCAAAGGTCCCCTTGTTTTCCTTTATCAGCCGGTAAGCCTCCGTCCCTGTTCTGGTGTCCACAATTATATAGGAACCGGCAAGAACCGTTATAAAAAAGAAAGCCGCCATTACCAGCGCAATATGTTGTAAGGCATGTAAAGCGGAATTCCTTTTTCTCTTTCTTCTTATACCCTTTCCGGGCGTTTTTCTCGCCTCCCGCCTTTTCCCTGCTTCATCTTCACCCTGTACTTTTTGATTTTCCAGAAGCTCCTGTTCCTCCAGAGCTTCCTGATTTTCCATCTTTTCCATAGCTTCCCTCTTTTCTGTATCTTCCCCTCTCCCACATGAAACACTCTGCGCATTTATGTGGCCTGTTTCTCAATTTTGTAGCCCACTCCCCAGACCACCTTCAGATAGCGGGGCTCTTTCGGATTAATCTCAATTTTCTCCCGAATATGCCGGATATGAACCGCAACCGTGTTATCCGCGCCGATAGCCTCCTCGTTCCAGATGCTTTCATAAATCTGGTCAATGGAGAACACCTTTCCCTGGTTTTTCACCAGCAACAGGAGAATGTTGTATTCAATAGGCGTCAGCTTCACGCTCTCCCCGTCAACAGTAACCTCCTTGGTATCATCGTTGATACAAAGCCCACCAACGGTAAAAAGCGCGTTATTTTCCACATTCAGATTCCCAAGCTGGGTGTAGCGCCTTAAATTGGATTTCACCCTTGCCACAAGCTCTAAGGGGTTAAAGGGCTTTGTCACATAATCGTCAGCCCCGATATTAAGTCCCAGAATTTTATCCGTATCCTCTGATTTCGCAGAGAGAAAAATAATCGGAATACTGCTGTATTCCCTGATTTTCAAGGTGGCGTGAATACCGTCCAACTTAGGCATCATGATATCTATGATAAGAAGATGGATATTCTGCTCTTTCAGCATTGCAATCGCCTGTTCTCCGTCATAGGCCTTGTAAATCTGATATCCCTCCTGATTTAAATAAATCTCAATGGCATCCACAATTTCTTTATCGTCGTCACAAACAAGAATATTTGTCATGGCAGTTTTCCTTTTCCTGTATTTATCTCCGTGCGCAGCGAGCCGGACGGCTGTTTGCAGCGGGTTTATGATTTCTGAAATGATTATTGCTGATGTTATGATTAAAACATAAAAATTTTAAGGTTCCGATTGGAAAAAAGTTAAGATTTCCTTAATATTAAATCCGCATAAATTATTAATCGCCTCTATTATTTTGCAGCAACATTCCAGAATCTTACCTCCCTGCTATCCACATGTACAGATGAATTATACTGGATTTTTGCCTGTCTCCTTTAACGATGATTTGTTTAACGTGAGGGAATCACCCACAGATAACAGAAAAAGCCGTCACAGTTAATTTACTTTAGAACTAACTGTTTCGGCTCCTGGCTCTATGTTAATCAATGATTCAGTTTTACACCGTTTGCAATACGCCGGGAAATTAACTATCCGTGTGTCTAACGTATCTTAATAAAGTGACTGTGTCCGCAACGTGGACATTTATGCCATCTGCCTGTCATAAAATTCTTTTCCCTTTAACAATCTGATAAATACACTTCTTAAGATTTTACCATCTCAAAGAATCCCTTTATTCATTTTTATCAGGAAAAGGATATTTGGTGGGTGTGCCCTTTCCCACATTTCTTTTGACCCAAAAGGTGCGTAGCAGCACATTCTCTACTTCAAATATCCCTCTCATATTGTATTTTTATTATACATTAATTATTCTTTCTTGTAAAGCAATGTATTCTTTTTAATCATTTTTCGTAATTTATAAAGTAAAAATCTATATGCGATTCCAGCATAATTAATTCTTGCGTATCTTTGACATAAGCAATTTCTAACATATCTTTAATTTTTGATAATAATCTTTCTACAGATTCCGATATATTCATATCATATTTCTCCTGAAATTTTATACTTAAATGGCTGGCGGATTATACCAGCACTTTCAAATTCTATACACATTAATACATTATCAAATCCTCAAGAGGCCAGATTACCACGGAAAAAGCAAGGGTTTTCTCCGTATCCTTATCCTTCAGATACGGGTACCGCCTGTCCAGATAAATACTCACGAAAATCTTCTGCAAAAACTCTACTGCCGCCGTCAGCAGGTGCACATAATAATTCCTCCAGAGTTTCCCGTCTTCTGGAATGTATGGTTCATCAACCCCCTGCACCTGCTGTTACAGTCTTTTTTATACTGGTTACAGCACGGTGCGTTTACATACTGCGCAATTTCGCAATATCCGCATCTGTTCTATTCCCATACACAGGAATCTTTGCAAGTTCTGTTTCCGGCTTCTCATATTCTTCCTGTGTCAGTGTAACAGAGGCTGCTCCAAAGTTCTCCTCCATGCGCTCTGTTTTCCGCATCCCCGGAATCGGCACAATGAAATATCATGCAGTAAATCCAAAAGCGGCTGGTTACGCTCCACATTTTCCGGATTAAATCTCGTAATAACCTGCCGCACATCATCCCCCGTGTACGTCTGTTCTTTTGTATACTTTCCACTTAAAAAACCTCTTGCAAGCGGTGAAAACGGGACAAAACCAATCCCCAGTTCTTCACAGGCCGGAATTACATCCTTTTCAAACATCCTTTGCATCATGGAAAATTCACTCTGTACCGCTGTAACCGGCGTAATCGCATTTGCCTGGCGCACCTGCTCCTCCGGCCTGCGACTGTCCCCACCCGCATATTTTTCCCTCCTGAATCAACTCCCCATGATTGCAGCAACTTCCTCCACTTTATCGTCATCCTCAATTCTGGCACATAACTCCATCACCGCCGCCAGATTCCCCCTCTTTCCGCAGCTTGCCCTGTGGGAAAAAAGATACTTACTGTTACAGCAGGTACACACATCCGTCACCGCCAGATTTTCCGGCAGAACCCCTTCGCGAAGGAGCACTCTTTTATTTGCCTCCCACAAATCAAGCTGGTACTTGCCCGGCTTTTTTCCTTCATACAGAAGATATTCCCATTCCCCGGGAAACGCTTTTCGGAACTGCTCTGCAACCTCCTCGTCCACCTCGTAGCAGTCCCTGCAAATGGACGGCCCGATTGCCGCCGTCACCTTCTCCGGTCTTGTTCCGAAGGCTTCCCTCATCGCCTGCAGCGTCCTTTTCCCCATCTTATTTACTGTTCCCCGCCACCCGGAATGGGAAAGCCCTATGGCCTTATTTTCAGTATCCACAAAATAAAGCGGCACGCAGTCCGCATAAGAAGTGCAGAGCAAAACCCCCGGCACATTGGTAATCAGCCCGTCCACATCATCATAATCTAAGGGATAAACCACCCCTTTTCCGCAGTCCGCCTCCGTCGCCAGCCGTACATTCGTGGTATGCGTCTGCTTCGAGCAGACGATTCTTTCCGGTCCCGCACCGAAAATTTCCGCAATCCTCCTGAAATTCTCATCCACTGCCGCCTTCTCATCCCCCCTTGCATAACTCAGATTCATGGATTCGCAGTCCCCTTTACTGACGCCTCCCACCCTCGTAGAAAACAAATGCCTCACAACCCCCGTTTCCTCCAAAATCGGAAAAGTCAGATACACTACCTCATAGCTTTTCCCAAAAGCCTCCCCCGCATATCTATTCACCCTCACCGAATTTCCACCCTTTTTCCTAATCAACTCCATCTAATACAACTCCTTCCGCAAATCCGCATCATACCAAACGATGAAGGACTATTTCCCTGCCTGCGCGTCCTTTTACATATCTTTTACATCTACCACGAATACCCTCTTCCCTTCCTCACATAAGGAAACGCATCCCGATACCACCGAATCTCCTCCCCGCAAATCGCCACCACATCATACCGAATCTGCCTTTCGGCCTCGGCCGGTTTTGCCAGACGGTAATAATCAGACACCCTGCATATTTTCATCTGCTTTGCCGGACCTACCGCCTCCTCCGGCGCGCCGCTCCCCAAATCTTTCCTGTACTTTACTTCCACAAAAACAAGGCAGCCGTCATGTATTCCAATCAAATCCACTTCGCCCTGCCTGCATCTGTAATTCGTATCCAGAAGAAAAAAGCCCTGCTCCTCCAAAAAAGCCGCTGCCTTTTCCTCATACAATTTTCCTGTTGTTCTTTTATTCAAAAATCTCTCCGTAACTTAACCTTTATTTCGTCATATCCATCTTCGCCTTGATTTTGTCCATGGCGTCCACAAACACAAGGATTTCCGCCACCACCTCATACAGCTCGGGCGGTATCATATCCCCTATTTCCAGGCGCGATAAGGTATCCGCCAGCTTATCGTCCCTGTGTACCGGCACCTCCGATTCCTTTGCCTTCTCGATTATCCGCTCGGCCAGCGCCCCTTTTCCGCTTGCAATTACCCGGGGAGCGTCGTCGCCCGGGTCATAGGAGAGAGCAATCGCCTGTTTTACCTTTTCTTTTTTTTCCGCCATATCCCTTTCCGCCTTTTCTTTCTGTCCATGCTCCGTCTGTCTGCTTTGTCTTTTTTCATTCCCTGCCTGGCAAAACCGCATTCCCGTTATGCCCTTGCATCAAAGGAATATCCCGCCAGCGCGGAAATATTTTTCCCCTGTTTTAGGATTTCATCCATCACACTGGTTCCCTCCTCCTTATTGATGAACTCCGCGTTCATGGAATATCCCCTGTCCGAAAGCCGCTTATTTAAAATATCGATATTGTCCGCAATCAAATCCAGCGCGCTGTCATCCTGCAGATAAAATTTCGTGGCAACCTTCTGACTGGTCATGGAAACATGGACATCCACGCTTCCCAGATGCTCCATATCCAGGTGAAGAAGGGCACTGACGCTTCCGTCCTTTTTGGCAAGGCTCTTCTTGTTGGTGTAGACAAAAAGCTCTCCGTTTGCATTCTGCCCCTGCATTTTCAGCGGAATCTGCACGTAGGTAAACATCTGATTCAGCTGATTCATAAAATTAATATTATTGGATACATTAGCAACGGTTTTGGCAAGAGGGGTATCCGCCCTGGCGCTCTGGGACAACGCCTGATTTAAACGGTTCATCTGATTATTCAGCCTCTCGTAAAGCTTATCCACGCTCTTTTCCTCCGCCACCTCCTCCGGGGAAAGAAGCCACTGACGTCCCATTTCGTTTTTCAGAATCTGCTTAAACTCCTTCCCGTCTAAAAGCTCCATAAGGGACTTCTTATCCGGCCAGTCGCCCTGTGAGAGAAGTCTTTGCATCTCATTTAAAAGCTCTTTACCGCCCATACGGTTATTTATAACCGCATTTGTCATCTCCTCCGGAAAACCTGCCTGCTTTAACTGACGCGCCAGCTCTGACAGCTCTTTCCCTGAAAGGGGCAGCGTTCCGGCCATATCTCCCGCTCCTTTTCCCTGACCTGCAAGAGCCTCCGGACTTTCATCAAAAGCAGTCTCCTCCGATCCGTCAAGCAGCGCGCCCAGAACATCCCTGTAAAAGGAAAGCCCCTCCTGAAGATTATCGCTGTCTGCAATTTCCTTAAAGCTCTGCGTAAAGGCGTCCATCATATCGGACAGGCTCTGTCCGAGCTGATGCTGATAATTCTTATAAGCCTCGAACTGGGCGATATTTTCCGGCGTCACCGGCAGGGAGAGCCGCTGCATCTGCACCAGCGTCTGCAGATTTGCTGCCGGATTGGCATTCACCAGACGGTTCATCTGATACAGAGACTGCCTGTTGATGGGAAGCCCCTCCTGCATCATGGCCTTCACCATTGCCGCCGTCACGCTGTTTTCGGGAAGCCCCGCCGCCTGCAGCGCCTTGGATACATTGGGGTCATTCCCCATATTTTCAAAAAGAGGGCTCAGCACTACCCGGCTGCTGCTGTTGTTTTTGATTTGAAAGGTGAGAAGCTGCCCGATTTGCGCGGACATTCCCCCTTCAAGCTTCGCCTGCAGCAGTTGGTTTTTTCCGATGGCAATCAGAATATCGCTGCCATCACGGGTAAGCACCTCGCCTGCAATGGTCTGTCCCGGCTGTTTTCCCATGACAGCCTCCATTCCGTTTTTCAGCCCCTGTTCCAGAGCCGGCGAGCTTTCCACATTTGTATTTCCTGTATAATTTTGACTTATCTGGCCGAAAAAAGCCGAAAGCTTCATAACCATCCCTCACATTACAAATTTAACATATATTTTTGATAAAGCTTCTCCTGTGGATAGGCGTCGGGCCATCCTTGCGCAAGGCGTCAATATGCGCCGCCGCTCCGTATCCCTTATTGGATGCAAAGCCATACCCTGGATAAATACTGTCATACTCCACCATCAGCCGGTCTCTTGTGACCTTTGCAACGATACTGGCCGCCGCAATGGAAATGCTTTTGGCGTCGCCCTTGATAATCGGCACCTGTCTGATATTGACGCCCGGAATCGTAACCGCGTCGTTGAGCAGGATGTCCGGCTCCGGATTTAATTTCCCCACAGCCTCCCGCATGGCCTCGTAAGTGGCCTGCAGAATATTAATTTCGTCAATCCGCTCAGGGGAAACCAATCCCAGCCCCACCGCAACTGCCTTTTCTATAATAATATCATATAACTCTTCTCTCTTTTTTTCGGTCAGTTGCTTCGAATCATTAAGATACAAAATATCACAATCTTTCGGCAGGATAACGGCGCCGGCCACCACCGGCCCGGCCAACGGTCCCCGGCCCACCTCGTCGATGCCGCAAATCCGGGTAAAGGAAGCATACTTTTTCTCAAACTCCTTCATTTTTTCCGTACGCGCCAGTTCTTTTTCAAAGGCATCCAGTTTTTTCCGCGCTTTTTCCACAAGCGCCTTTACCCCCGGGCGCACGTCCGTCCCGTAGGTATTTATAAAAGCAGACAGCCCGGAAATATCGGCTGCCTGCATCATGCTTTTGATCTCACTTATCTTCTGTTCCATATCTGTTCCCGCTACTGATGCTGAATCATGCCAATTTTGTTTAACGGCCAGATTCGCATCCACGCTTTCCCTATAAATTCGTTTCTCTGAATATTTCCCACCGCCGGGTCTCTGCTGTCGGAACTGTTGTTCCTGTTGTCCCCCATCACGAAATACTCGTCTTTTCCAAGTTCCACCGGCTCATACGCCCGCCCCGGATCCGCAATGGCCTCCTTGCCGTAGGATTCCGCAAGCATCTCTCCGTTTATGTAAATCAGGCCATTTTCATCAATATAGACAGTTTCCCCGGGCAAGCCGATAATCCGTTTGATATAGTAGGTTCTTTCCGCGTACCGGAAAGGAAACACAATAATATCAAAACGCTCAGGCTCGTTAAAACGGTAGGACAGCTTATCCACAATTAAATTGTCCCCGTCCTTCAGCATCGGCTCCATGGAGCTTCCAATCACTTTTGTGCGCTGCCCTACAAAGGTTATCACCAGAAAAGTCAATGCCAGAACCACAAGCAGATACAGGCTGGTACTGAGCACCTCTTTTAATTTCCTGTTCATGTCCATTCCTCCGGATATTCTAACGTAATTCTCCCAATTCTTCCGTTTCTGAAATCATCCAGCAAAAGCCTTGCCGCCCGGGATATATCCGGCATCTCGCCTTTCTGGAAACAGCGCCTGGCAATGCAGATTTCTGTAAGCAGTTCACGGGCTTTAGCAATGTCAGCCGCTTCCGCGCCGCCCTTTTCCGCATCACTTTCACCGGCGGCATACTCTCCGGCCTCCTCCACACCGTAACGCTCTTTCAGCAATTGCGGATACTCCCTCTGCAGATAAGCGATTACCGCAATTGCAAGCTCCTGCGGCTCTAATATCTCGTCGCTGATGGAGCCAATCATGGCAAGCCTTTCCCCGGTTTTCCGGTCTTCAAACTTCGGCCACAAAATTCCCGGCGTATCTAAAAGCTCCAGATTCTTATTCATCCGTATCCACTGTTTTCCCCTGGTAACCCCCGGCTTATTCCCTGTTTTTGTGCAGGCCTTCCCGGCAAAGGAGTTGATAAAGGTGGATTTTCCCACGTTGGGAATCCCCGCAACCATTGCCCGGACCGGCCGGTTGACAATCCCTCTTTTTCTGTCCCTCTCCATCTTCTCCTGACACGCCTTCTGTACAAGAGGCATGATATTTTTGATTCCGGCGCCGCTTCTTGCATTAATCTCCAGGGCGTAAAATCCTTTTTTCTCAAAATAATCTATCCACTGGCTATTATACCTTTTATCCGCCAAATCCGCTTTATTCAAAAGGACAATCCTTGATTTCCCCCGCACGATTTCATCAATATCAGGATTCCGGCTGCTCATCGGCACTCTGGCATCCACCAGCTCAATCACCAAATCTATCAGCCTGCTGTCTTCCTGCATCATCCGTCTGGCTTTTGTCATATGACCGGGATACCATTGATAGTTCATTACCTTGCTCCTTATTTTACAAATCCCATGTTGCTGTCTCTTCCCTTAATATAAAACCACGCTTCGCCGGCGATTGTGTCCTTCCTGACAGGGCCGATATTGCCTGAACGGCTGTCCTCGCTGACATTCCGATTGTCCCCTAACACAAAATACTCATCGCCCTCGAGCTGGATTTCCGTCTCCGCAATGCCCGCATCGGCAATTTTGTCATAAGATTCGTCCTCCGCATAGAGCTGACCGTCAATATAGACATATCCGCCGATAATCTGTATTTTCTCTCCGGGCAGACCGATTACACGCTTTAAATAATAATGGGAGTTCGGATTTCCGTTTGGCAGGAACGCAATGACATCTCCCCGCCTGGGGGACGCCAGCTTGTAGGCAAATTTATTAATCAAAACCTCCTGCCCGTTAAAAAGCGCCGGTTCCATGGACACGCCAATCACGCTGACCCTCATACCTGCCGCAAAGACAAGCACAAAGGCAATCAAAACAGCGACAAAACAGCAAAACACCGTACTGAATATTTCCCGCACCATCTCTTTGCTGATTCGCTTCTTCTTTTCATAAAAAGTAAGTCCTTTGTGTCTTGCCATATACCCTTCCTCATACGCGGGCTTCGCGTAAATATATAAAAGGACAATTGAATCACCAACTGTCCTTTTAGCCGCATAACGTGCGTTTTTATTACTTAACAAGCTCTTTTACTTTGGCTTTCTTTCCTACACGGCTCCTTAAGTAGTTCAATTTTGCTCTTCTTACCTTACCTCTGCGAACCACTTCAATGTTCTCGATGCCGGGTGAATATACCGGCCATGTTCTCTCAACGCCCACGCTGTTGGAAATCTTTCTTACAGTGAAAGTCTCCCTTGCGCCGGTTCCCTGTCTCTTTAATACAACGCCTTCAAAAACCTGAATTCTTTCACGGTTTCCTTCTTTGATTTTTGCATATACCTTAACGGTATCGCCTACGTGGAACTCATTCACTTCCTTCAGCTGTTCAGCTTCAATGCTTCTGATAATTTCGCTCATTTCAAACCTCCATATATTGTAAACTCATCAGATGTTCTTAATACACATGTAACAGAGGACCATCACAATTACGCAACAATAGAAATTTACCACATTATCGGACAAATTGCAAGCAAAATTTTAGGGGACGCCCAAAGCCTTCTTTTGCTTAAGCGCTTTCCTGCGCGCCCTCTCTTCCTTCTTTGCCTTCTTTATAAAATACTCCGGATTTTCAGCCGTCCATTTTTCATAGAGCTCTGGACGCAGCTGTCTCGTCCGCACTAAAGACTGCTCCAGCCGCCATTCCTCTACCTTCTCGTGGTTGCCGGATAAAAGTATCTCGGGAACCCTTTTTCCCCGCCATACCTCCGGTCTTGAATACTGGGGATATTCCAGAAGATAGTTTCCAAAGCTCTCGATTTCGGCGGACTCGCTGTTTTTTAAAACCCCGGGAACCATCCGTGAAATGGCATCAATCATGACCATTGCCGGCAGCTCACCGCCGGTAAGCACATAATCTCCTATTGAAACATAATCCGTAACGATTTCCTCAAGAACGCGCTCATCGATTCCCTCATAATGGCCGCAGAGAAATATCAAATCCCTCTCCTCTGCAAATTCTTTTGCCATATCCTGACGAAAGCATCTTCCCTGAGGCGTCACATAGATTACCCTTGCCTTTTCCCCGGCCCCACCGCTTTCGTTTATTCTGTCCACAGTTGCCCTGAAAGCGTCGTAAACCGGCTGGGCCTGCATCAACATGCCGGCGCCGCCGCCGTAAGGATAATCGTCCACTTTTTTGTGTTTGCTTAAGGTATAATCCCTGATATTTATCGTTTCCAGGGAAATTATCCCTTTTTCAAAAGCACGTCCCGTCACACTGGCGGACAGTCCCTGGCTGACCATTTCAGGAAACAGTGTAAGCACGTGAAATCTCACATGGGAATCCGCACAGGAACTCATTCTGCCACCTCATTATCCAGCAGTCCGTCAAGAACATGGATTTTCATTATATTCTCATCTAAATCAACCATAAGGACACATTCTTTGATGGCCGGAAGAAGGAGCTGCCGCCCGTCCTCCAGATCAATCACATAGACGTCGTTTGCGCCTGTCTGAATCACGTCCTTTAATATTCCTCTCAATGAATTGTCATCCGATATCACGCTGACACCAATCAAATCCGCAATAAAGTACTCGTCCTTTTTCAGCTCTACCGCATTTTCCCTGGTGACGAGCAAATCCTTCCCTTTATATTTCTGAACGTCTTCAATATCGTCGATTCCTTTGAATTTCAGGATGACAAACTGCTTAAAAAACTTTACCTGCTCTATTTGAAGCACAGGCTTTTCGTCTCCGGCGTCAAGCAGAACTTCCTTTAACTGTCGAAAACGCTTTACATCGTCAGTGGTGGGAAATACCTTGACTTCCCCCTTTAAACCGTGTGTGGAAGAAATCACTCCCACCTTTAATAATTTTTCCATCATAAATACTCTTATCAAGAAAGGATGTCCTCGTTCTAAACGAAAGAACATCCCTTCTGCCTATACCTTTTTTAATTTCATCCCTGTTCCGGCGCACCTGCGCCAATGGGTCTTCTCAGACGATTTCCACGTCAACTTTCTGATTTTCTTTGGACGAAGCCGCTTTTACTACGGAACGGATTGCCTTGGCAATTCTTCCCTGCTTTCCAATCACTTTGCCCATATCGGATGCGGCTACATGAAGTTCAATGGTAATGTGCTTCCCCTCTTCCTTCTGCGTCACTACAACCTCATCCGGATGCTCCACAAGTGCCTTTGCGATTACTTCAACTAATTCTTTCATAGTCACCTCCAAAAAGTTGCCAACGCGGTTTTATTTTTCGATGCCTGCTATTTTCAGAATTTTAGCAACCACTTCTGTGGGCTGAGCGCCGTTTGCAAGCCACTTCTTAGCCAGTTCTTCGTTTACATGAACGGTACTGGGCTCCGTCTTGGGGTCATAGGTTCCGATTTCTTCAATCACCCTTCCGTCTCTCGGTGAGCGGGAATCCGCTACAACGATTCTATAGAAAGGAGCTTTCTTACGACCCATTCTTCTTAATCTGATTTTTACTGCCATTTCCTTACCTCCGTAATTTTCTTTCATTATTTATTTAAACAGAAACCCTTCCTCAGGAAAATGCTTCCGTTTTCAACACACTTTTCCAACCTCCCCGCAAATATGAACCCCGCCGGGATTTAAGCTGGTCAGAACGGAAATTTCATTCCGCCGAATCTTCCTCTCCGCTTTCCGCCCATGAGCTGGGGCATCTGCTTCATCATCTTCCGGGACTGCTCAAACTGCTTCACAAAACGGTTGACAACCGCCATATCCACCCCTGCGCCTCTTGCGATTCTGCTCTTTCTGCTCAGGTTAAGGAGCTTTGGATTTTTCCTCTCCTGGGGCGTCATGCTTAAAATGATGGCCTCTGTCCTCGCCAACTGCTTTTCGTCTATCATGGACTCGATATTTCCAAGTTGCTGCCCCATTCCCGGCATCATGCTTAAAATACTGGTAAGACCGCCCATCTTGCGCATCTGCTTCATGCTTTCCAGATAATCTTCAAAGTCGAACTTGCCCTTCTTCATCCGGGCAGCCATCTCTTTTTCCTTATCCTCGTCTATGGAAATATTCTCCTGCGCCTTCTCAATCAGGGAAAGCACATCGCCCATTCCCAGAATGCGGCTGGCCATTCTGTCGGGATAAAACTGCTCCAAATCGGAGAGCTTTTCACCCATACCTACATATAAAATCGGCTTTCCGGTGACGGCCTTGACGGAAAGCGCCGCTCCGCCTCTGGTGTCGCCGTCCATCTTGGACAATACCACGCCGTCCAGCCCTATTTTCTCATCAAATTCCTTTGCCACCGTGACGGCGTCCTGACCTGTCATGGCGTCCACCACCAGAAGCGTCTGGTGAACCTCAACCTGCTCCTTGATGGCCGCAAGCTCCGCCATCATATCCTCATCTATGTGGAGACGGCCGGCAGTATCCAGAATCACCACATTGTGGCCATGTTTTTTGGCATGTTCAATCGCCGCCTTTGCTATATCCACAGGGTTCTGGTTATCGCCCATGGAAAACACGTCAACCTGCTGCTTTTCCCCGTTGATCTGCAGCTGCTTAATGGCCGCAGGCCTGTATACGTCGCAGGCCACCAGAAGGGAATTCTTGCCTTTCAGCTTCAGCTTTCCCGCAATCTTTGCGGTGGTAGTGGTCTTACCGGCTCCCTGCAGGCCGCACATCATAATCGTGGTAATGGACTTTCCGGGCTGCATTTTAATTTCGGTGGTCTCCGAGCCCATGAGGGCGACCATTTCCTCGTTAACGATTTTAATCACCATCTGCCCCGGATTTAAGCCGTTCATCACATCGGCGCCGATGGCGCGCTCCTCCACAGCCTTTATAAACTGCTTCACGACCTTGAAATTAACGTCCGCCTCCAAAAGCGCAAGCTTTACTTCCTTTAATGCCGTTTTGACATCCTCTTCCGTAAGCCTGCCCTTACTGCGGAGATTTTTGAATACGTTTTGAAGTTTATCCGTTAAACTCTCAAATGCCATGAATCACAGCTCCTCTAATATCCGGAAAGATATTCCCCTGACCTGCGCGGCCAGCTCTTCCCTGGTCAATCCTGTATCCTCCGTCAGAGCGTCAAGCTCTAAGACATTGTCCCTGATTCTCATAAAACGCTCCACCAGATGCAGCTTATCTTCATATTCCTGCAAAATGCGGCTGCACCGTCTTATCATATCATGCACTCCCTGACGGGAAATCCCGTTCTCCGACGCAATTTCCGCAAGAGAAAGGTCATGATACACCACATCCTCATATATTTTCTTCTGATGCTCTGTCAGCAGTTCTCCGTAAAAATCATACAAAAGCCCCTGCTCAACAATCTTTTCCATCTGTATCACCTGAGTTAGAATACTACAAAAAAATATGCCTGTCAAGCATTTTTACTTGACGGGCACGAAATAACTAAAAAACATCCGACGGTGTCTGTCCCAGTATTTTTTTATAAGCTCTGCTGAACGTGGAATAATCCTTAAACCCGCATTCCAGGCTGGCCGCTGTCGCCGGCATTCCCGCCAGAATCAGATGCCTGGCTGCCAGAATGCGCTTTTCCAGCACGTACTGATGCATGGAATACCCCGTTTCCTCCTTAAACTTGCGCATCATATGATACTTGCTCAGATAAAACCTGGCCGACAGCGCCTCAATCGACAAATCTCCTCTCAGGTGGTCGTTGATATAGTGAATCATTTCCACCACCTTTTTATCATACCTTGCCGTTTTATGAAACGCCTCCGGGTGAGCAATACAGTAACGGTTCAGCTCAATCAAAAGCTTCAGGAAAAGGATTCTGCAATACATGTCCTTTGCATACCCTCTGTCATTTTCCGCCGACTCTAAGAGCTTTACGGTTTCAAACAAAATCCTGCTCACCGCCGCGGAGGGCCGGACCACATTCCCGTTTTCCGTTCTGGACATGGAAAAGCATAAATCCAGGCTGCTTTCCGCTTCGGAATGCTCGTCAAGGTATTCGCTGGAAATGTAAAAAACATATCTCTCATATATGGCGCTGTTTTCCACAAAGGGCTTGTGAATCTCCCCTTTGTTCACCAGAAGGATATCGTGAGGCTCCAGTTTGTAGGACTTTCCCTCAATATGATATTCCACCTCACCCGAAATAAACCAGATTAATTTATGAAAATCATGATAGTGATATTCATATTCCCTGGGCTCGTTGTCCTTTAAATGAAACAACCGGAACTTCTCCATCAGATATCCGCTTTTCACCCATTCCCGGATTTCTTCCATAGCTTCTGCGCTCCTAATCTGGTTACCGTCACCCCTTGCCCTGGCCGCCGTCAGTTCCTTCCTGCATAATCTTTCATACAGACATTCATATCCACGTCCCCGCCGATACCGTTCACCGCTCCTTTGGAGGAATACTGCCAGATAGTAAAATCATAGGGGAAATACACGGACTCATCATAATAGGCAAACCATTTATCATAATCTTCTATCTGTTTCATATCAAGCATAATCATAAAGGTTTTCAGATTCCCGTATATCATGGGCGTATATCCCGCCTTTTTAACGGTTTCACAAAAAGCCACCGCCGCTTTCGTGTAGTCTTCCCTGGTCATTTCGGAGGTTCTTGTATCGTCAAGGCCCACCTCCTCCAAATCAAGCACCACCGGGTAGGACACATCGTAAGGCTCGATTAAATCCAGCACAAATTCCGCCTCCTCAATCGCCTCCTCCTCGTCAAGAGCCTGGGTATAAAAATAAATCCCCACTTCAATGCCGTTCTCAAGTGCGCCTTCAATGTTGTCGGTAAAATATTCGTCCTCGGAAATCTTCCCTTCCGTATTGCCCCGAAAGCCTGCCCGGATAAAGGCATAGGAAATATCCTCGCCGGAAACCCTGCGCCAGTCAATGGTTCCCTGATGTCTGGAGACATCCACCCCTTTTAAGGAAACGGTCTCCTCGTTTTTATCTATGTATACAATCTCGTTATTATTCTTAAGGACAAAATTCTCAGGATTGTAATTGTGCTTTTTCAGCTCGTCCGTTATCGGGAAAAAAGAGTAGCCGCCATCGGCATACACAACCACATCTTCAGGATAAAGCTCCCGCAAAATGGACACTGTGCTTTCTCCTGACTTCACCTTGCTCTTTAGCTCTCCGAGAATGCTTTCCCGCTCCGACTCCTTAGCCGTGACCGCCGCTCCCTGGACCCAGGCATCCAGCTCCGCCTGGGTGTAAATGTGCTCGCTGCTGTAATCCTCAAGCTCGTTTAAACGCCCCATAGTTTCCCGGCCTTCATTTTTCAGCGCGTAGTTCTGCAAAAGCAGCCCGATACATCCAGTCAGTGCAGTCAGCGTCACCAGGCTGAACACAATATTTCTAAGCAGGCTTATCCGCTGCCGCTTTCTGTTTCTTCTCATTGATTTCTCGCTCATTTTTCCCGAACCTTTCCAGCTTGCTGTTACCAGATAAGTATATTATGAAATGCAACGATTTTCAATTGTTTATCCTTTCCAGTTATTACAGTCTCTCCCCGTAATAGCTCTTATACCCCTCCCCGTATATCTCCGTGGCGCTGGATATAATCATAAACGCGCTGGCATCCTCCTGCTTTACGATTTCCTCCACCTTGTAGGCATTCTGCTTCCTGACAACACAGAGAATAATCTGCTTATTCTCCTTCTTAAACGCCCCTGTACCCGTAAGGTGAGTGACGCCGGTATCAAGCTCGATTAAAATTCTCTGCGTAATGGCCTCGGAAGAATTGCTGATAATAAAAATCATTTTTGCCTCGTCCCGTCCGTACAGAATCAAATCCAGCACCCGTGAAGTCACCGCTGCGGAAATCACACTGAAAAAGACCGTGTCCAGATTTCCGAACACAATACCACCGATACAGATAATCACCGCATCGATGGAGAGAAAAATCGTTCCGGTTTTGAGATGGGGCTTCTTCAATTTTAAACATTTTACGATAATATCCGTCCCCCCCGTGGTTGCGCCTGCCCGCATAACCACGCCGATTCCGACTGCTACCAGCATCCCGCCGAAAATCCCGCCAAGAAGCGGCTCGCTGGTAAGCGGATGCATCCCTGAAAACACATTGGTAAATCCAGATACCGCAAAAATCGTATACAAGGTAGAAATAATAAACTTAAATCCGAATTTCCACACCCCCAGAATCATAATGGGAATATTAATAATCAGATATATCGTTCCCGTTTCAACGGGAATCAGACGGTTTACAACAATAGAAAGACCTGATACCCCTCCCGGCGCCAGATTATTCGGGTCGATAAACAAACTGATTCCCACCCCGTAAAACGCCGCCGCAACTGTAATCACCAGATATTTCAATATATTCTTATAAACCTCAGACATTCTACCGGATTTCATCTGCTGCCTTTCCGCCAACCTCTTTATATATTTGCCCGTACCAGCTTCGGCTGATACCCGTTCTTCTCAAGCGCCTTAATTATCTGATGCTTGTGTTCTGTCCCGAATGCCTCCATGGTAATCCGAAGCTCCACAGCCGCATTCCTGTTAATGGAGACAAACTGATTATGCTCCAGCTTGATAACGTTGCCGTTTTCTTTTGCAATCACGTCCGCCACATGGGAAAGCTCCCCGGGCTTGTCCGGAAGCAGAACGGAAACGGTGAAAATACGGTCCCGTATAATCAGCCCCTGCTGTACCACGCTGGACATGGTAATCACGTCCATGTTTCCGCCGCTTAAGATGGAAACAACTTTTTTCTTCTTTACGTCCAGGTGCTTTAACGCCGCCACGGTCAGAAGCCCTGAGTTTTCCACCACCATTTTGTGGTTCTCCACCATATCCAGAAAGGCAACTACCAGCTCCTCGTCGGGCACCGTGATAATGCCGTCCAGATTTTTGCAAAGATAAGGGAAAATCTTCTCCCCCGGCGTCTTCACCGCCGTGCCGTCTGCAATGGTGCTTATATGGTCAAGAGTAACCACCTTTCCTTCTTTTATGGAGGCTTTCAGACAGCTTGCGCCCTCCGGCTCCACGCCGATAACTTTAATATTGGGATTTAAAAGCTTTGCCAGGGTGGAAACGCCTGTCGCAAGACCGCCGCCGCCCACCGGCACCAATATGTAATCCACCAGAGGAAGCTCCTTGAAAATTTCCATGGCAATAGTACCCTGCCCTGTGGCCACGGCCAGGTCGTCAAAGGGATGGATGAAAGTATATCCGTGTTCTTTTGCCAGCTCGCAGGCATGGGCACAGGCCTCGTCATAGACGTCCCCGTAAAGCACAACCTCCGCCCCGTAGTTTTTCGTTCTGTTTACCTTAATCAGCGGAGTCGTTGTAGGCATCACAATCACCGCCTTTGCCCCGCAGCTCTTTGCGGCATATGCCACGCCCTGGGCATGATTGCCCGCCGAAGCCGTAATCAGCCCTTTTGCCCGCTCCTCCTCAGAAAGCGTACTCAGCTTATAGTATGCCCCCCTCAGCTTATAGGCGCCGGTAAACTGCATATTTTCCGGTTTCAAATAAACTCTGTTTTCCGTCTGTGCGCTGTAAAAATCACTGTACACCAGCTTCGTTTCCTGGGTCACCTTCTTTACAGTCTCCGACGCCTCCTCAAATTTCTCCAATGTCAGCATGTTATCGTCCATCCTGCCGGCCTCCTCTCATCCGTTTCCCTGAATTCCTCTTTAAACTCCGTCATCTTCCTGCAGGTCTGCTTCTCCCACCTCAAACAGCGCGTCCACAAACTGGTCGGGGTCAAATTTCTGCAAATCCTCCAGCTTTTCTCCCACACCGATATATTTTACCGGAATATGAAGCTCCGACTGAATTGCCACCGCGATTCCGCCTTTGGAGGTTCCATCCATTTTTGTAAGGATAATACCGGTAAGGTTCGCCGTCTCCCCAAACTCTCTCGCCTGGTTTAAGGCGTTCTGCCCGGTAGTGCCGTCCAGCACAATCAGGTTTTCCCGATGGACGCCCGGAAACTCCCTGTCGATAATCCGGTTCATCTTTTTCAATTCTTCCATCAGGTTCTTTTTATTGTGAAGCCTGCCTGCGGTATCGCAGAGCAGAACGTCTGCCCGCCTTGCCTTCGCCGCGCATACCGCGTCAAAAACCACACTGGAGGGATCTGCTCCCTCTGCGCCGGTGATGATATCAACTCCCGCCCGGTTCGCCCATTCCGTAAGCTGCTCGCAGGCCGCCGCCCTGTAGGTATCCGCCGCCGCAATCAGCACTTTTTTTCCCTGACCTTTCAAAATACCTGCCAGCTTTCCCACCGAAGTGGTCTTGCCAACGCCGTTGACGCCGATTACCAGAACTATAGACTGCTCCTGCTCAAACCGGTAAGCGGTCTCGTCCACCCGCATCTGCTCCTTGATGCTTTCAATGAGAAAGTTCTTGCATTCCGAAGGCTCCTTGATATGGTTTTCCTTCACCTGTTCCTTAAGCCGTTCAAGAATCTCTCCGGTGGCGTTCACACCGATGTCGCCCATAATCAGGATTTCCTCAAGCTCCTCATAAAATTCCTCGTCGATAGAGGAAAATCCGCTGAAAACGGAATCGATTCCGCGGACGATGTTATTTCTTGTCTTGCTAAGTCCCTCTTTTAATCTGCTAAAAAATCCGGCCATCAGTTATCCAGCTCCTTATCTATCAGATTCACGCTTACCAGGGTGGAAACCCCCTTCTCCTGCATGGTAATTCCATAAAGCCTGTCGGCTTTTTCCATGGTGCCCCGCCTGTGGGTTATCACAATAAACTGCGTATACTTTGTAAGCTTATGTAAATATTTTGCAAAACGTGCAACGTTGTTTTCATCCAGAGCCGCTTCAATCTCATCCAGAAGGCAGAAAGGCGAGGGCTTCAGATTCTGGATGGCAAACAGAAGCGCAATCGCCGTAAGCGCCTTCTCCCCGCCGGAGAGCTGCATCATATTCTGCAGCTTCTTTCCGGGCGGCTGGGCAATGATGCGGATACCCGCCTCCAGAACGTCTTCGTCATCCATCAGCTCCAGAGTTCCCTTTCCTCCGCCGAACAGCTCCTTGAATACCTTGTCAAATTCCTTTCCGATTTCGGCGAACTTTTCATTAAACTGCTTCCGCATAGCGGCGTCAAGCTCTGTGATAATTCCCTCCAGAGTTTTTTCCGCCTCCACCAAATCGTCGTGCTGGGTCTTTAAAAACTGATATCTCTCCATCAGGTTCCTGTAATCCTCAATGGCGTTGACATTTACATCGCCCAGCTTTTTGATTTGCTCCTTCAAAGAGGCGATCTCCTTCTTCATGGCGGATAAATCCGTCATTTCCGCATTGCGGAGAGCCGCCGCGTCAGACAATGTGATTTCATATTCGTCCCACATATAGTTAATCTGACCCTCCAGATTATCCTTCAGCTTTTCCCTCTGGGAATTTAAACGGTAAACCTCCTTGTCCAGCCCCGTCATCTTTTCCGCCAGAGCCTCTCTGTCCGTGAAGAAGTTTTTCTGCTTTGCGGAAAGAGCCTCTTTCTTCTCCATATCTTCTTTCAGCTTCTTTTCCGTATCCCCTAACGTGGTGTAGGACGCAGCGATGGTCTGCTCGATGGCCGCAATATTGTTCTGTCTGCTGACAGATTCCTCCCGGCTTGCCGCAAGGCTTTCATTTATTTCCTTAAGTTCGCTGGAATACCTGTCAATCTCGCTGTCGATACGCTCTACATTCTGCTGGTGGAACTGCTGCTGCTGGAGCATTTTTTCCACTTCCAAATCCCACTCGGACACGTGGGCGGCCTGGTCGGATTCCTCCTTGCGCTCTCCCTCCAGCTCCATCTGGAATTTGCGGATTTCCTGCTCCGCTTTCTGCTCAAAGAGCTCGGAATCCTCCAGCTCCTTCTGGATTTCCAGCTTGCCGGCTTTGATTTCCTGAATCTGCTGCTCTATTTCATCGGCTTCCGCTTTCAGCTCCATGGAGCCCTCGGAAGCCTCGTTCCTGCGCTCCTCGGCCTTTATCACATTAAGCCGCGCCGTGTTCTGCTCGATAAACTTCCTCTGCAGAGCCGCCTTATCCTCCTCCAGCGCAAGACGAAGCTTGTTTCTCTCTGACTTTGTATTTTCTATTTCATTTAAAAGATTGTCAATCTGTGTCAGGAACTTTTTGATATTGCCCTCAAGCTCCTCCATCTCCCTTCTCCTTCCAAGAAGGTTGCTGTTATTCTTATAAGCGCCTCCGCTGATAGCGCCTCCAGGCACCAAAAGCTCTCCCTCCAGCGTTACCATACGGATGGTGTAGCGGTACTTCCCGGCGATTTTCACCGCGTTGTCAACATTGTCAACCACCACAATCCGCCCCAGCGCAGCCTTTGCAACGTTTCTGTACTTGCCGTCCACCTGCACAAGCTCGTCCGCAAGTCCGATTACCCCTTTTTCCTTTAATACCTCCTGATTTTTAAACTCCTGCGTGTTTCTGATACTGGTAAGAGGTAAAAAGGTGGCTCGTCCGGCTCTTGCCTGCTTTAAGCGGGCAATCATCCTTTTGGCGGTTTCCTCGTCCTCCGTGACAACGTTCTGGATATTGCCTCCTAAGGCGGTCTCGATTGCCATTTCGTATTTCTTATCCACTTTAATGATGTCCGCCACAACGCCTATGATTCCCTTTTCTTCGTCGCGGTACTCCATCACTTTCTTTACGCCGCCGCCGTAGCCCTCGTAACGCTCGGTAAGGTTGGTCAGCGCGTCCAGCCTGGATTTTTCCTGATGGTAGCTGATCTGGGTATCCCGGAGCTTCTTATCCTTCCCCGCCAGTTCCTCCCTCATCAGGGTCAGCCGCTCTTCCTTCTGCTCCTGGGAATCGTTTAATGCGCGTATTTCTTCATTGATGCGCTCGAATTCCTCCTGGAGCCTGCTGATAGCCTCCTCCTGCTGGGCCTCGTCCGACTTGATGCGCAGAAGCCTTGAGGTGAGCTCCGCCTTGCGGATATTAATCTGCTCCGTCATGGTATCATAACGGCCAAGCTTTGATTTGATGGTGGCGCGGGTATTCAACGTCTCGATAATAGTATTTTTCCCGGACTCAATCTCATTATTCAGTTCTTCGATTCTTGCCTGAATTCCGAGAAGCTTTTCCCTTGCCTCGTCTCTTGCCTTCTGCAGCTCCGCAACCTGCCCGTCAATCACCGCTTTATCCGCAAGAATCCCTTCTTTATCCAGAAGCTTTGCTTTCATTTCTCCGGTAACGGCTTCCTTACGGGCGCCAAAATGCTCCTCATTGCTTTTGGCGGACTTAATCTGCTCCTTTAAGACATTGATTTCCCCCTCCAGCTTTCCCCGAAGCATACTGGTGTCGGTAAGAGATGTTCTCTCAGATTCAATAGCCTCCTCCAAAAGCCCAATCTGCTCCTGAATCTGTTCGTATTCTTCCTTTATCTTTTCATACTGCGCCGTGGTCTGTTCCAAATCTCCGCTTGCAATCTCAAACTTGCCCTGTACAGAGGACAATTCTTCTTTCAGGCGGTTGTTTTCCAGAAGAAACATATTCACGTCCAGCGTCTTTAATTCTTCTTTCTTTTTCAGGTAAGCTCTGGCCGTCTCCGACTGCTTTTCCAGGGGGCCAATCTGCTTTTCCAGTTCGGAAAGTATATCGCTTACCCTGACCAGATTCTGCTTCTCGTCCTCCAGCTTCTTCTGGGCGGCAACCTTGCGCTTTTTAAATTTTACAATTCCCGCCGCCTCGTCAAAAAGCTCCCTTCTCTCCTCCGGCTTGCCGCTTAAGATTTTGTCAATCTGCCCCTGTCCGATAATCGAATAGCCTTCCTTGCCGATACCGGTATCGTAAAACAGCTCGTTCACGTCCTTCAGCCGGCAGGGAGCCCCGTTTAAGAGATATTCGCTTTCACCGGAACGGTAAATCCTTCTGGCAACCGTCACTTCCTCAAAATCAATGGCAAGCTGATGGTCCGAATTGTCCAGCGTAATCGCCACATAGGCATAGCCCAGGGGCTTGCGGGTCTCCGTGCCCGAAAAAATAACGTCCTGCATAGACGCCCCCCTAAGCTGCTTGATTCTCTGTTCCCCAAGCACCCAGCGGACAGCGTCCGCCACATTGCTTTTGCCGCTGCCGTTGGGTCCCACGATTCCCGTTATCCCGTTATGAAACTTAAAGACAAGCTTGTTTGCAAAGGATTTAAATCCCTGAATTTCAATACTCTTTAAATACATTTTGACTCCTGCTCTTTAGGCGCCTGTCCAATCAGTACCTGATAAGCGGCCTGCTGCTGCGCGGTTTTTTTATTGCGTCCCTGGCCTCTCCCCACGGTTTTCCCGTCAATTACAGCTTCCACCACAAAAACCTTTTCATGGTCGGGGCCGCTTTCGCTTACCAGCTCATAGGTAAGAGTTCTCCCTTCCTTCTGAACCTGTTCCTGAAGCAGGGTCTTGCTGTCATAAAAAAGCTGCTTGTTTTCCAAATCGGAAAGGATAAATTTCCTGACGAATTTATCCGCCTCCAAAAGGCCTCCGTCAAGATAAATTGCGCCGATAACCGCCTCCATCACATCGGAAATAATGGAATCCCGTTTCCGTCCGCCGGTGGCTTCCTCCCCTTTTCCAAGCAATATATATTTTCCCAAATCCAAATCCCTTGCGCAAAACGCCAGTGCCGGTTCACATACCATGGAGGAACGCAGCCTTGTCATCTCGCCCTCCGACATATCGGGATAGGTCTCAAAAAAGAACCGGCTGGAAAGCAGCTCAAGCACCGCGTCTCCCAAAAATTCCAGTCTTTCATAATTTTTATATTTATTGATTTTCTGCTCATTCGAAAAAGAGCTGTGAGTGACCGCCTGACCCAGCAGTCTTTTTTCGGAAAACTCATAGCCTATCTTCTTTTCCAGCTCCTTCAATTCTTCCTGTTTAAACATATCTCACCTTTTATTTTCCATTGCTCGCGCCGCTCGCCTTGCGCCTCGCTGTCGCGGCATTCGCCTCATGGGAATCCAAGCATTCCCGCGCGGCTCATTGCTCGCGCAAAACAAAAAGCCCATACGGGCTTTTAGTTCACAGCATTTTTGATAAGCTCAACCGCCTGCTCCACTGTTTTGATATCCTCTGTGTCTTCTGCGTCAATTTCGATATCGAATTCCTCTTCAATTCCCATAATGACCTGGAATAAATCCAGCGAATCGGCGCCCAGGTCGTCCACGAAGGTGGTTTCCATGGTGATTTCCTCAGGGTCAACATTCAATACGTCAGCAATTATTTTTTTCAGCTTTTCAAATTCCATTTTTACTTTTCCTTTCTAGTCCTCTTCCATCGTTATTTTTTCTTTTATTTTTTGATTGATATTCTGCTGTGTGAAGGTAATGCACTGCAGAATAGAATTTTTAATTTCAACAGATTTGGAACTCCCGTGGGTTTTCACCACAAGACCGTTAAGACCGAGCATGGGCGCTCCGCCGTACTGTTCCAAATCAAAGGCTTTCAGCGTGTTTTTCAGCGCCGGCTTGACTAAAAGCGCGCCGATTTTGCTGCGGAGGGATACCATCATTCCCTCTTTCACCTTTTTAATCAGGGTGCCGCCTACGCCCTCATACATCTTCAGAATCACATTTCCCACAAAAGCCTCGCACACCACCACGTCCGCAAGCCCGGCTGGAATGTCTCTGGCCTCAATACTGCCAATGAAGTGGATGTCCGGGCAATTCCTGAGCAAAGGATAGGTTTCCTTCACAAGGGCGTTCCCCTTTTCTTCTTCCGCACCGATGTTGACAATCCCCACCTTCGGCTTTTTAACTCCCATTACGCTTTCCATATATACGGAGCCCATCTTGGCAAACTGCACCAGATGAGAGGGCCTTGCGTCCACATTTGCACCGCAGTCAATCAAAAGCGCGCATCCCTTTTCCGTCGGAATTAAGGGGGCTAAGGGCGGTCTTTCCACTCCCTTGATTCTTCCCACAATAAGTTGTCCACCTACCAGCGTCGCTCCCGTGCTTCCGGCGGAAACGTAACCGTCGCAAGTCCCGTTTTTCACAAGGTTCAGGGCCCTGACAATGGAAGAGTCCTTTTTTTTGCGAATCGCCATAACCGGCGCCTCGGCCGTGCCGATAACCTCAGATGCATTAACTACTTCTATCTGCTCTGCGTTATATGTATATCCGGCAAGCTCCTTTTTTATTATCTCTTCCTGCCCGGTCAAAAACACTTTAACCTGACTGCTCTCATTTACCGCTTCAATGGCTCCTTTTATAATTTCCACAGGCGCGTTGTCGCCGCCCATGGCGTCCACCGCCACATTAATAAATTCTGCCATTTTGTCCTCACTTTTGTGTTGTTTTCTTCACGTGTTTAAAACTGCGGATACTGCCCGCAAACAGGCTGTTTGTTTCCTCCGCTTTAAACACATTTTTACTATACTAGACCAAATTATAAAAATCAAGCCAAATATGAAATAAATGATCCTGTAAAAGAATTTTTCTTCACCTGCAAACCAATAGGAACTGGTGTCATATCCACAAGTTTCTGAAAAAATGCCATAAAAAACAGGGAAACGTTTGAAGGTACAAAACCGCCATATTGGGAATGATTTTTACCAGCGTTAAATGTCTGTACAGATAATTTGAACCTTAATATGGAGTCTTTGGTATGCTCTCCTGTTTTCTTTTTACATCCTTATTGTGACACACAGGCAAGAACTTATCTATCCGCAATATAGCAGAATAAACACTGCTATGAAAATCGCCCAAAAAAAAGATGAACGAAAATATCATCTGATTTCCGCTCATCTTTTCTTCTTTTTCAGTACCTGCCGCCGCAGACATTTTAGTCAACAGCGATGATTTCCTTCTTGTTGTAAGAACCGCATGCCTTACATACTCTGTGAGGCATCATAAGAGCCCCGCATTTGCTGCATTTTACCAACGTCGGAGCGCTCATCTTCCAGTTCGCTCTTCTTTTGTCTCTTCTGGATTTAGAAGATTTATTCTTAGGACAAATAGACATCTTTACACCTCCTTATTCTCATTAAAAATATCCTTGATAGCTGCCATTCTGGGGTCAGGCACAAAGGTATCGCACCCACACTCCCCTTCATTTAAATTGTGTCCGCACTTTTTGCAAATCCCCTTGCAGTCCGGCTTACACAACACTTTTACAGGCATATTCAACAGAATTTCACTGGTAAGGAATTCTTCTGTATCTAATTCATACTCATGCATAAAACCCTGCTGGTCCTGTTCTTCCATCTGACTGACAGCCTCCGGTGAAAATAGCTCCTGTTCAAAAACCAACTCGACAGGCACTTTCACTACTTTCAGACATCTGTCACAGGGCGCTTCCAAAGCGAAACGCATACCGCCTTTCATAAGCACTCTCCCTTTTCCCACATTGGTAAAACGAATAAGCGCCGGTACCTTGTCCCGAATAATATAAAGACCTCCCATATAGGAAAAATTATTCGGCTCATAAGGAATACTCTCTGTCCGCTCTTTTCCCTCAGATGTAAAGATATCCGTCAGATTTATTAACATAATAATCTCCCTGCGAATCTTATATGTGACTGAAAATCATCCCAATCACACACTTAGACAATTATAATAGGGCTTATGCTGTTTGTCAATCATATTTTACGAAAGTAATGCAACGGTTTCTCTGGCGATTGCAAGTTCTTCATTGGTTGGAATGACAAGTACCTTTGTTCTGCTTTCAGGTGTGGTAATCTCCACTTCCTCGCCTCTCTTTACATTTGCTTCCTCATCAAGCTCTATGCCCAGGTAACCCAGATAAGAACAGACCATTGTACGGATAAAAGGACTGTTTTCGCCGATTCCTGCGGTAAAGCAGATAACGTCCACACCGTTCATTGCCGCTGCGTATGCGCCGATATATTTTGCCACCCGGTACGCGAAAGCTTTCATTGTCCTTTGTGCAAAGGCTTCTCCCGCGCGGTAGGCCTTCTCCAAATCTCTGAAATCAGATGAGAAATCCCCTGACAGACCGAATACACCGGATTTTTTATTGAGGACATTCATAATTTCCTGAACCGATTTATTTTCCTTATTGCACAAAAATTCGATGATTGCCGGGTCAATGTCGCCGGAGCGGGTTCCCATAATCAGCCCTTCCAGAGGGGTAAGCCCCATGGAGGTATCCACACATTTACCGTTCTTTACCGCAGAAACACTGGCGCCGTTTCCAAGATGGCATACAATTATTTTCAAATCCTCATACGCCTTCCCGACAACCTCTGCCGCCCTTGCGGATACATAGGAATGGCTGGTTCCGTGAAAACCGTATCTTCTCACCTTGTAATCCTCATAATAGTGATAAGGAAGACCATAAAGATAAGCCTCCTCCGGCATTGTCTGGTGGAACGCCGTATCAAAAACTCCCGCCATAGGGGTATTGGGCATCAGTTCCTTGCACGCGCTGATTCCTATCAGGTTCGCCGGATTGTGGAGAGGCGCCAAATCGTTGCATTCCTCAATCGCCTTAATCACCTCGTCCGTAATCAGGGTGGAGGAAGCAAAGTTCTCTCCGCCGTGAACCAGCCTGTGTCCTACCGCGCCTATCTCGTCAAGGCTCTTTACCACGCCGTTTTCCTTGTCCGTAAGCGCGCCAAGCACCAGCCGGATTGCCTCTGTGTGGTCTTTCATGGGCGTTACGGTTTCCTGCTTCACGCCGCCGGCCGGTGTATAGGTCATCTGGCTTCCTTCTATTCCGATTCTCTCGCAGAGCCCCTTTGCAATCACAGCTTCCGATTTGGAATTGATGAGCTGAAATTTCAGTGAAGAACTGCCGCAGTTAATTACAAGTACGTTGATATCTTTCATTTATATAATCCTCCTACCACAAGTTTGGAGCAGACGCATTCCATGCGGACTATCGCCCGCCGGCGTCTGCCGGTGATAAGGCATCCTCCCGCTTTGCGGGTCCCTCCTTACCACATGTTTGGAGCAGACGCATTCCATGCGGACTGTCGCCCGCCGGCGTCTGCCGGTGATAAGGCATCCTCCCGCTTTGCGGGTCCCTCCTTACCACATTATGCTAACTGTGCCTGTACGGCGGTGAGCGCTACTACGCCTACGATGTCCTGCCAGGAACATCCTCTTGAAAGGTCGTTTACCGGCTTCGCAATTCCCTGAAGCATCGGGCCGTAGGCTTCCGCCTTTGCCAGTCTCTGCACTAGCTTGTAGCCGATATTCCCGCTGTCCAGATTCGGGAAAATAAGCACGTTTGCCTTGCCCGCCACCTCGCTGCCGGGAGCCTTGGATTTGGCAACCGAAGGCACCAGTGCGGCGTCCAACTGCAGCTCGCCGTCTAAGGTAAGGTGCGGGTACTGCTCGTGGGCAATCCTGGTTGCTTCCACAACCTTATCCACCAGCGCGTGCTTTGCACTGCCCCTTGTGGAATGGGAAAGCATGGCAATAACGGGCTTTGCGCCAACCAGACTCTTGAAGCTCCTCGCCGAGGATTCGGCAATGGCCGCCAGTTCCTCTGCCGTAGGGTCCTGATTTAATCCGCAGTCGGCAAAAAGGAAAGTTCCGTCGTGACCGAACTCACAATCCGGCACACACATAAGGAAAAATCCCGATACCAGCTTAACGCCGGGAGCCGTCTTTAAAATTTGAAGAGCCGGGCGCAGAGTGTCCGCCGTTGCATGACAGGCGCCTGCCACCATACCGTCCGCTTCGTTAGCCTTAACCATAATAACTCCGAAGGTAAGCGGGTCCGTTAACAGAATTTCCTTTGCCTTCTCCGGCGTCATTCCTTTGTTTTTTCTTACCTCATACAATATATTTGCATAATCATCCAGCTTTTCGCAGGTTTTAGGATTGATAATCCTGACTCCGTCCAGCTCGATTTCCAGCCAGGTCGCGCCGTCCATAATCTTTTCTTCATCGCCAATCATAATAATATCGGCAATTCTCTCCTTCATGATGTTGGAGGCGGCAATCAATGTTCTCTTGTCCGTTGTCTCCGGCAGGACAATTGTTTTCTTGTCCATTCTGGCTTTTTCTTTAATTACGTCAATATACGACATACCCCGTTCTCCTTTCATACCCCGTGTAAACGCTTACATTTTGCGTTTCTCTTTTAAAAAAATTATATCTCAAAGCATCCTTAAGGACAAGTTAATCTTGACAGAAAATTGTGTAAAATCAAATACAAATATGAAATTGCCTTATTGGCTTTTTTTTATTATCCGGCAAATGCAGATTATTTAATTTGCAGGAAATCAGTTCTTTGGCACCAGGCCTCAGCGGGCTTAGCCGCTTTAAGTCAGGATGCCCGGTCAAGCATATCACGGATATATGTCCTCAGGCCGTCCTCCGTATCTATGCCATATTTCCGGTTCACCGCAATATAATACTGCATAATCCGTTCTTTTGGCAGAAGCGCACTGGAAGGAATGCTGTCGTCATATCCCTTTCTCGCTTCCAGCCACGGTTCCTCGTTATGCGTAATCTTTTCCAGTACTTTTCCTCCATATATGCCAAAAGTATTTACGACAAGTTCAACTACCCGCTTTTCATCTTCCGTCAGCGCGCCTTCCGTTCCTTCCAAAAGCGCGAAGCGTGCATCATCAATCGGATTATATTTGAAATCCCTGAACAAATCATATACCTCCGGATAAACCGGACCATGTATCCACGCCCTGCAATCTTCCCCAAAAATCGGTCTTCCATATAAAGCAGAATAAATGCCCTGGATAAAATACAACTGCTTTTGCAGCATGAGGGGAGTTACCTCTTCCAGTTTTTTAAATACATATGCGATTACTCTAAGCATCTTATCTGAAACTGAAAACAGGCTTTCTATACTTTCTGCTGCCGCGAGTGCCTTTTTATATGCCGTATCAGTCAGCTTCTCCCGGTTTTCCATGAGTTTCCGCTCCATATATACCGGGGATGTCAACGCCGCTTTTACGACATCCGAATACTCTTTGGAAGGCATCTGTCCTTCCAGATATCTCGGTATTGTAACCTCTCCAAACCCCAATGCCAGAGACAGCGGCGCTTTGCCAAGCTTATATATTTTCATGAGCTTCTCGATATCATCAATCAACACAAGACCTTCTGCTTCCCTATACTGCCCGTCAATTTCCTGGACATTCTTATCAATAAGACCGGGAATGCTCATTTCCTCGCCGCACTCCGCACAGACAGCCACTGTGATACTGAATGTATATTCTTTATCCCTCATATTTTTTACGATATCCTTCTTCCGCAAAAGGTATTCTGTCTCTTTCCTGCACTCTATGCAGAAATCTCTTCTTCCATTTTCTGTCATGACGGTCACCTCCGATTTGTCTCCTGATTATTTGAAATAGTATGTAAGCGGATATTTTTGTTCATGGAATGAAATTACTATCACAAAACAGTTCTCCAGCTTGTTGAACTTGATATACAGAGAAACTGTTTTTTCTTCCGTTCCATTTCTCTCCAAAAGAGTTACATCCTTGCCAAATACATACAGTTTTTCATGTTCAAAGCCTTTATGCTCATTCTGCAGGATATCTGAAAAATCCATTGCAGTAAGGCTCAATATGCTCTCCTTTGCTTTCGCTTCATCAATAATATAATCCAGAAACAGACTGATATTATCCTGCCGTCTGGCATTCCGGTCAAGCCGGTACCTGCCATTCTCTACAGCTTCCTTCACTTCGGAAAGATACTGTTCTATGTCCTTCTTATCTATATCCAATACTTTATCCTCCGCAGAGTGCGTGATATGATTTTTACTTTTTCCTATCATCAGGATAACTCAATGATTGCTTTTTGTCAATATACTATCATCAAAACAGCAGATAAAATTCTCACCGCCAACCTTATTTTCAGTATACCTGTAAACAGGAAATTGCCTTACCGGCTTTTTTATGCTACCTTAATATCAGATAATTTTGTTTTGAAAAGGAAATCATTATGAAAACTGCTGCCGTAATCGCCGAATACAACCCGTTCCACAACGGTCATCAATACCAGCTTGAGGAAACCCGAAAAGAAACCGGAGCGGATTTCCTCCTTGTTGTCATGAGCGGAAATTTCGTTCAGCGGGGTGCACCCGCCATCGTCAATAAATATGCCCGCACAAAAACGGCTCTCCTTGGCGGCGCCGACGTTGTTATTGAGCTTCCTGCCCTCTATGCGCTCTCCAGCGCGGAATTTTTTGCAGGAGGGGCGGTCACTTTGCTGAACCGGCTGAATGTGGTGGATTTTCTCTCCTTCGGCAGCGAATCCGGGAATATTGCATTGCTTGAAAGATGCGCCCGCATACTGGCCGAAAAAGAAGCAGAATTAAATTCTGCCATAATGCCCCTCCTGAAAAACGGCGTTTCCTATCCGGCGGCAAGAGAACAGGCATTGGCGGCCGCTGTTTCCGGCTTAAGCTCTGCTTTTGCATCGGATATCTCCCCCGAAACACTTACAGGCCTCTTGGGCTCTCCCAACAATATTCTGGGTCTTGAATACTGCAAGGCTCTGTTTTCCCTGCGTAGCAATATCCGCCCTTTTACGCTGAAACGCACGGACAGGGGCTATCATGATACGCTTCTTCCCCCCTGTAACATTTCCGGTTCCGGAGCTGATGGCAACTGCGTTTCCATTCCGGAACCGGCCTCCGGCTCTGCTGCCACAGCCTGGACTGCTTCTGATTCTGCTTCCGGTTCCGCTCCGGGGCTGGCCTCCGCTTCCGCCATCCGCAAAGCAATGTCCCGCTGCCCGGAAGCAGTCAGGAATTATGTGCCTGAAATCACCTTTCCTTTTCTCACTGAAAATTTTGTACCTGTCACGGAGGATTCCTTTTCCCATCTGCTCCACTATAAACTGCTTGCAGACGCTCCCTTAGGCTTTTCGGAATATCTGGACTGTACGCCTGATTTGTCCGATAAAATCTGCAAAAATCTTCCTTCTTATACCGGCTTTACAGATTTTTGCGGCCTGCTGAAATCCAGGGAGCTCACCTACACGCGCATCAGCCGGGTTCTTATGCATATTTTGCTGGATATAAAAACTCCCGAAGCCTTTAAGTCCCCTCTGGCAGACCGGAAGCTTTTTGTCCCCTATGCGAGGCTTCTCGGCTTCCGGCAGGGCTCGGAGCCTCTTCTTGCCGAAATCAAAAGAAACAGCAATGTTCCTCTGCTTTCCAAGATGGCGGACGCCCGCTTTCTTTTGGACGAGAGGGCGCTTACGCTTTTAATGCAGGACGTCTACTGCGCTTCCGTTTACGAGTCGGCCGTTACCTGCGCCACCGGCCGGCCTGTGCCAAATGAATGGAAAATGTCGCCTGTGATTGTTTCCCGGCCTGAGTAGTTATTTACAGACACGGAGTCTGGAAATAATTATTATCTATAAAATTTTAGAAAACCAAGTCGAAAACTTTATGTTTTTGCAAAGTTTCAGACTTATAAGTCAGAAACTTTTGAACCCTCTGGATTTGAAAACATATGGACAGAAGCTATATCAATTCCTACGACGGCATCAAGTCTCTGTACCTGATTGACTGGCTGCTGTCCTGACCGGAAAAAAGCCCGGCATGCTTTACACTCCATCTCAAAACCGCTATAATAAGATTATTGAAAGCCAGTCTCTGTAAAGCAACCGGCAAACTGACAGCAAAAACTAATTACATATTTTAAAGGAGGATATTTCTATGAAAGCATTTATGGATAAGGATTTCCTTTTATCCACCCCCACTGCGCGGACTCTTTTCCACGGGTATGCAGAAAAAACACCGGTACTTGATTACCACTGCCACATCAATCCCAGAGAGATTGCAGAAGACCGCCAGTTCGAAAACATCACCCAGGTATGGCTTGGCGGCGACCATTACAAATGGCGCTTTATGCGTTCCTGCGGCGTTGACGAACGCTTTATCACCGGCGATGCTTCCGACAAGGAGAAATTCTTTAAGTGGGCAGAGGTTATCGGAAAGGCAATCGGCAATCCCCTTCATCACTGGAGCCACTTAGAGCTGCAGAGATATTTCGGCTACACCGGCGCCCTGAACAAAAATACCGCCGAGGAAGTATGGAATCTCTGCAACGCAAAGCTGGCGGAGCCTTCCATGAGCGTCCGCAATCTGATTAAGCAGTCCAATGTTACCTTAATCTGTACCACTGACGACCCCATAGATTCGCTGGAATGGCACCAGGCAATCGCTGCGGACGACACCTTTGACGTACAGGTTCTTCCCGCATGGCGTCCCGACAAGGCTATGAATATCGAAAAGCCCGATTATGCGGATTACGTGAAAAAGCTCTCCGCTGCAAGCGGAACTGATATCGGCTCTTTTGCGGATTTAAAGAAAGCCCTGACAAACAGAATGGAATTCTTTGCTTCCAGAAAATGCAGCGTTTCCGACCATGGCCTTGAATTTGTGATGTTCGCACCCGCCGCTGACGAGGAAGTGGAAGCTATTTTTACAAAACGTCTCTCCGGTGAAATCTTAAGCCGCGAAGAAGAACTGAAATTCAAGACCGCCTTTATGGTATTTATGGGGCAGGAATGCAACAGGCTGAACTGGGTAATGCAGCTTCACTACGGCTGTAAGCGTGACAATAATAAGAAGATGTACGCAAAGCTCGGCCCCGATACCGGCTACGACTGCATCAACAACCACACCCCTTCCGCTCAGCTGGCTGACTTTTTAAATGCCCTTGCGGAAACTGACGAGCTTCCAAAGACTATTATCTACAGCTTAAATCCGGCTGACAACGAGTACATAGGCACCATCCTCGGCTGCTTCCAGGATTCCTCCGCCGTAGCGAAAATTCAGCAGGGAAGCGCGTGGTGGTTCAACGATAACAAAATCGGCATGAAAAACCAGATGCTTTCCCTTGCAAACCTCGGCAACCTTTCCGGGTTCGTTGGAATGCTGACAGATTCAAGGAGCTTCCTTTCCTACACCAGACATGAATATTTCCGCAGAATTATGTGTGATTTAATCGGCGAGATGGTTGAAAACGGAGAGTTCCCCGATGACATGGATATTTTATCCGAGATTGTTACGGATATCTCCTACAACAATGCAGTAAGATATTTCGGATTTGATTTGGAAACAAAATAAAGTCCTGCATTAATCCAAAAAATGCTGCCGGCATAAAAACGGCAGCATTTTTTGTTTCAATATTTACCTGTTCTCATTGACATAAAGCTGTACTCTGCTCTGAATAATACCGGCCACGTCCCTTGCATTTTTCTGACCGCTGTAAAAAGGCTCCGCCTCCTCCGAAATAATATTAATCAGAGTCTCATCCATCTTATGGGGCTGCTTCACACCGATAATCCATTCTTTTAAGAAATCTGTCTCCTCCTGAGTCATCGGCGGAATCGTGACGTCCACGCCGTTCATCCAATAGGTATCGTCGTACTCGATTTTATTGCCGTTTTCATCCACATAATAAGGCTTTTTCATTGCCTCATCCGCCATCTCGTTAAATAAGTCAACGCTAATGGGGAAATTGTAAATGTGGTTTCTCTGATATTCCTCTGAAAGAAATGTACGTAAAAACTCCCACGCGGCCTCCTTGTCGGCGCATTTGGATGACAGGGCAATCCGCAAATCCGGCCAGATAACTGAGCCTGCGTTTCCTTCCGACGCCGGAAAACCGATAAGCGTCATTTTTTCTCCGAAGGTTCCCTTCTCTGTTACATTGTAATTCCTGAAATCCCCGAGGTTTAACACATTTGCCAGAACCTTTCCCTCTCTCCACATCGTATCATAATTATTCCAGAAATCATCCGTGTAAATCGCCTGGTCGATTTCTTCCGGGAATGTTTTTATAAATTCCAGCGTCTGAATAAATTCATCGGAATTGAAATTACATTTCCCACTGTCCCAGTCAATAAACTGATTCCCTGACATGGAAATACAGTAATGCGTCATATCGTCTCTGGTAACGGTCATTAAAAACTGTGTGCCTTCCGGCTTCGACGCAAGAATCTCCTGCACCTGCGCTACCGTCCATCCCGTCTTATCCCCTACATCCGCAGTCTTGACTGCAACCGTCTGAATGCTGAAAGAGGGAACAAGGCTGTAGAGCCTGCCGTCCACAGAATAAGCCTCTATAACATTGGGCAGAAGGCTGTCAGGCGGAAACTCCTCATCTTTCTCTATAAAAGGCTTCAAATCCTCAAAAAGCCCCTTGCTGATATAGCTGTCCACCGGCATGGAATCATCAAGAATCACGATATCCGGCATCTTTCCCGAAACAATATCTGTATTCAGTCTGGTAATTCCGGCATTATAATCCTCATCAGAGCCATATAAGGTGTTATAATCCACCAGGCGGATTCGTATCGTATCGCTGGCCTGATTAAACTTGATGGCCGCCTGCCTCACATTCCAGTATGTATTCCCCATTGCCAGCGTAAATTCCTGCTTCTCCTTTACCTCCTCGGGCGGAATCTTCTCGAACCTGGCAAGCGCGCTTCCCCACTCGGAATCGTTGTCATCAAAAACTCCGAAGAATTCTGTATCACTGATTCCAACCACCTGATAAAGATTGGAAAAGCTGAAATCAGAATCAATGAAACTCATAATCTGAACCTTATCGTCGTCTCCAAGATTGTAGCCATACAGTCCGTAATTGTTGGAAAGATATAAGTCATACCCTTCTCCGGGGAAAAACGAAAAATCATAGGACCTTCCGGGAAGCTTAAACTTTTCCCCTATAGTGCCTTTCTCCAAATCTGCCTGGGCAAAAGCAACTCCGTCGTCCTCATATAAAGCAGCCATGACTCTGCCGTCGTCAAGAAGCGACAGGTTCGCCCCCTCCAGAGGATTCTGCCCGTCTCCGGCAGATATGGCAGCAACATAGTTCCCATCCAGGTCAAACTTTATCAGCCTGCCCAGCACAGAGACATAAATGCCTTTTCCCTTATCCAGAATCATATTATTGACATAAAAATATCCGTTTTCCTCGCCAATCGCCGCAAGCTCAGGAACATCATTTAACTTTACGGAGAAAATCTCCTCGCCTTCGAGGCTGATTTTGGAGAGATAGTAGTCATCCACATACTCTACGTCTTCATAGCCCTCCTCATAAGCAGCCTCCGCTGCCGGAGATACATCGTCCGCCACCGCTTCTTCTTCTCCTGTCCCGGAATCTTCCGCATCTGCAGTATCTTCCGTTTCCGCTCCGCCCTCTTCTGACGCACCGGTATCTTCCTCCCCTCCGTCTGCAGTACGCGGCTGGATAGCTACGGCATCTCCATCGGCATTATCGTCTCCGGCTCCCTCTCCGCCAACTCCGTCTGCTTCCCCTTCGACGCCTTCTCCGTCAGCTTTCACCGGCTCCGCCTCAGCTTCTGCACCGCCTGCCACCGACATATCGGGTTCCTCTCCCACAGGGTAATAAAAATTCCTGATACAATACAGATTGCCCTCGCCGTCCATGTTGATAGAATTTACATTGACATTGCTTCCCATCCGAAGGGTATGCTGGCTGGCAACTGTTCCGTCATTGTTTAATTCAAAAAATTTAATCCGTAAGCCGCTCCCTTCGTCCATCCAGCGATATCCGTAAGCATAAACCGTTTCCCCCACACGAACCAGATAGTCAATACTGTCATCCTTTTCTCCGATGTCCAGCTTTTCCATTTTGTACACATAATCCTTAGATGCGCTTACCTTTGTCGTCCCCTGCTCCTCGTTTTTCTTCCCGCAGCCAAAAAGGCTTACAGCCATAAGAGACGCCAGCGCAAATGCAATCAACTTTTTTTTCATAACAATCCTCTCCCTAAAAATGCTCCCATTTCTCCTTCTCTTCCCGCACAGAGACACGCGCCTTCTGCACGATTCTGTCTTTAGTATTTATGATAAAACTGCCCACATCTTTCCATGTAAAACTCCTGTTTTTCCATTTTATAATCAAAAATACAATGATTATCACCCCGGGAATCAAAAGAAAAATAAACTGAAACAGCAAAACCAGCGCCTTGATGTCCTCCCAGCCCCTTGCAATATTTTCCCAGTAAGGTAATTTCACGGCATAATTCTGCATGGACCTGTTGCCGAACTCAAGAATAACCGGGATTAGTGCCTCAAGCGAATAGCGGGCAGAATTTTCCACCACCACCATATTGTTTTCCTCCACTCCCAGCTTTTCTTTCACACACTTATAGATAAAGCCCTTTACGGGATTTGGAGCTGTCACCTCATAAATACTGATTCCGCCCCCACTTCCATAAGCCGCCAGTGTTTCATTGGAAACATAAATTACCGTCTCCTTAAGTCCCGCGCTCTCGGCAAACCTGCCCTCCTGCCTCCTGACTACCCCGGCGACATAATGGGGGACGTTGCCTATCATCACGCTCTGTCCCGCAATATCGCTGGAACCAAAAAGCTGCCATGCCGCATCTTCATCCAGTATAATCGAGTCCTTCATAAGGTCGTTTCCGGAAAAATACCCGCCGGAAACAAGCTGCAGAGGATGAAACAGGAAAAAATCCCCTCCGATTCCCACTGCATTCGCCTCAAGGGTACTCCTTTCACTGTTCACGGTTATTTTTCCCAGGGAGCTGTAAGCGTCAACAAACAGTCTCTTACCGTTCTCGCCGCTTTGGGCATCCGCCGGCAAAACCTCTAAAAGGCTCTTTTCCAGCTCCTTTTCAAAACCGACAATCTTAAGCTCGTCAAATTCAACGCTTTCGGATAAAAAGCAGCTTACCTGCGCGCTCCCTCCGTCCTCGTCCCATCTTGCGGCGGCCTGCTGGTCAATCAGTCCGTTTATCTCATGATTTGACCACAATGTCAGTATCAGCCACAAAATAAGTGAACAAATGACAATCAGAGAAAAAACCATCTGCTTAAGCGTCAGAGAGCCGAAAAACTGTTTTATTTTTAATGCCATGGTTTTTTCTCCTTTCCCTTTCTGTTATATCTTTATCATACGCCGGGAGCATTTCCCGTCTGTTCCCGGCGCCGTTTTGGTATTGCGGATAGTCTCTTACGACTCGTTAAGTCTTACCTGCTTTCCGGCCTCCACCGGCTTCGTGGAGGTGGTAATCACATACTCATACCCGTAAAGCGCCGCCGAAATCGCCGTATTCGTGTCATCCGAGGCAAGCACCTCCACATCCACTCTTGTTGCAATATATCTGTTATTGATAGGACCGCTCTTGGACTCCACAATCAGAATAAATTTCCCGTTATTATCCTCTCTCACCGCACTGTTGGGCACCACAAATTCATATTCCGAGCTGCGCTGTCCCACAGAAAGACTTAAGGACTGACCGGCCTGAACGCTTGTCCCTGTAATATTAAAGGTGAGCTGCTTATTCTGGGACGGATTGTCCGGGTCGGGACGGATAGTTGCCAGAACCGCCTGCACATCATCATAGTACCAGGCGTTTTGCAGCTCCGCCGTATCTCCCACCTGCACCTTTTTCGCCTGCTCGTTGGTTACGGAAAACGATAAGGTATAGCCCTTTCCCGCCACCTGCAGAACCGCCGCCGGTTCCTCCGGCTTCGTCGTTTCACCCGCCACATAGGCAAGGCTTGTCACTGTTCCCGCAACCGGCGCAGTAATCGTTGCGCCGATGGAGTTTTCCTTTAGCTTTGCAATCTCCGCCTTCTTATCTGCAATGTCCTTATTGGTCTTGGCAAGGTCAAGCTCCGCATTGATATCCGCCGCAAGCTCCGTCTGCTCCGTCTTTAAAAGCTCGTAAACCGCCTGCGCGTTTTTGAGAGCCGACTCCGCATTGGCAAGCCGGTTCTGGAACGCTACGGAGGTCTGTTTGTTTGCGCTGTCGATTTCCGTTATCCGCCGCTCCGCGTCCCGCAGCCGCATTCTTGCATCCTGGGCATCTTCACTGGAGCCTATCGTTATGGCATTAACCTCCGCAAGTTTATTTTCAAGCCTTCTCAGCTCGTCTTTGAGGGCTTCAAGTCGGGTAAGCTGGGAAGATGTACTCCCATATTCATTCAATGTTCTGGCAATTTCTTCAAGCTGGTCGATAGCTACTTTATATTCATTATAAGCCGCCTGACATGCCACTTGTTGTTCAGGCTTCAAATCCTCCCATTTTAACTTATGCTGATACCAATCATCAATTTCTGTTTCTGATGGATACGTTGTACCCGTTGGAGATGGAGAAGTCAAACCACCTCCATAAGTTGCCAGTTCTATAATTTTTTGTATTACCACTTTCTCCTGCAACTCAAACGCGCTGTCACTACCTGTGACTCCGCCGGTTGTATTATCTACGACACCTTCCGCCGACATAGTCTGTGCATTTTTAATCAACGTCTCCAAATCATCAATCTGGTACTTAACCTCATTAATCTCCTTCGTCAGCTCCGCGACTCTCTCTTCCTTTTCCTGATTAAACATCAGCTCCGCAACCGCCAAATCCGTAGTAGCCTTGTCCTTCTCCAGCTCGTCGGGAATAGTACTGACAGTAGCGTCATTCGTATTAATCGTACTTTGAAGCGTGATATCATCCACCGCCTTCTGACAGTCCTGCACCCGCTTTTCCGCCGCCTGCAGCCTGTCCTGCATATCCGTCACCATAGCCTGATAGGAAGAAAAGGAATCCGTTCTCCCGCTGGACACCTTGTTTATAATCTCCGGTGAAACCGTGCCCCCAAAAAGTCCCTTCATGTACGCAAGCTCAAGCTCTCCCAGCTCTTTCTCAGCCGTTTTCAGTTCGTCGCTTTCCTTATCCTCCAGATAATAGAGAACCTGGTCCTTTTCCACCTCGTCTCCCTGCTTTACAGCCACGCTGGAAATCACCCTTGATTCCTTTACAACCACATTATAAGGGTCTGTGGCTTCCACATTTCCCGTTCCGCGCACCTTTGCGGTGATAGAGCCGCTCTGGACATACTGGGTAGCCACCTCGGGCAGAGAATAATTCATAATCGTGTTGGAAAAAAACGTAAGAATCAGCATAATCGTCAAAAAGACAATCGCCGCGTTCTTCACCCATTCTCTCTTTTTTCTTCCTTCATTTTCATTCATAACCTTAACCCCACGCCTTTCTTTCTGTGATGTCTTATCCTTTAATACCGCCCTGATAGCTGATTCCCTCTACCAGATAATCCTCTCCATACAGAAATACCAGTATGGGAGGCACCATATAAATTGTCGCCACCGCAAACGCCAGCCCGATTTCCCCCGAATTAATCTTTGAAAGGAACACGGACAGGGGATGCTTTTCCGGGTCTGACAGGAGAATTAAGGGCTGCTCCACCATATTCCAGTAATCAATAAACAATAGTATTGCAATAGAACACATGCATCCCTTACACAGCGGCATACAAATCCGCCTGAAAATCTGCCATTCGCCCGCACCGTCAATCTGTGCCGCTTCCATCACCGAAACCGGAATTCTTCTCATGTATTTTGTGAGCAGATACACCGCAAAAGGTGAAAAAATACCCGGCAGCCAAATCGCCCAGTTGGTGTCTAAGGTGTGAAGCCACTGAGCCACAAGATAGTTTGGCACCAAAGTAACCTGATAAGGCATCAGCATCAATATGATATAAACAAAAAAGATGATTTCCTTTATCCGCCCTCTGTATCTGGTAAATCCAAAGGAAGCTCCCGCCGCCACAAGAAGCTGAAACGCCACAATGGGAACCACCAGCACCACGGAATTCCAGAATTTAAAGAGATACTCGGGACTTTTAAACAGCACCGTAATGTACTGGCTGAATGATACCATATCCGGGATAAACTTTAAGTTCACCGTTTTGGAGATGAACATCTTTCCGCCCGTATCGGAGGTCGCAAACACCTGTCCGTAATTTGCAGAAATCTCTGACGCAGCCATAAAGGAATTTGTGATAGTCAGTACAATGGGCATTAAAAATAATACTGCAAAGCATCCCGCTGCCATGGTTGCCAGACAAATCCTTACCATCTGCCTGGCATTCCTTATTTTCTTCTGTCTTTTGATTTTGCTGTCAAACTGCTTTTCGGTGAGCTCGTCCAGATTTTTTCTTCTTTTAAGTAAATCCATCATCCTTCCACATCCTTTCCGAAATAGTTCTCGGTCAGGAACAACGCGCCTATGAGAATCACCATCACAATCGCCATCATAATCGCCGCCGCCGACATCTTCTGGTAATCCAGCCTGCCAAAGGTATTGTTCATGAAGTGCTGAAGCATGTACATGGTATCATAGGGATACTCTCCCTTAAGAAGATAGATTTCCCTGAAAACCTTAAAAGAATTTATCAGCGACATGATTGTCACAAACAAAATCGTGGACGACATATATCTGAGTTTAATATGAAAAAAAATCTGAATGGGCGTCGCGCTCTCAAGTACCGCCACTTCAAGTATATCCTTAGGAATGCTGCTCAGGGCAGCCATAAACAAAATCATATTGTATCCCAGATTTTTCCACAAAAAAAGAACAACGATTACCACCTGCGCATAATTTGAATTCAGCCAGTCAATCTTTTCCCCGTGAAAAAGGGCAAGAACCTCGTTCATCATACCGTTATAATGGAACAGAACCTGCCAGATAAGCACTACCGAAGCAATGGGCACCATCATAGGGCTCAAAAAGAAAGTCCGAAACTGGCTTTTAAAGGGCATCTTGCTTTCCAGCAGCATTGCCAGAAACAGGGACAGCACCACCGCCAGCGGAACAGCCACAAAGGAAAAGGTCAGCGTATTTTTTGCCGCCTGCTGAAAAGCCGCATTCTGGAAAACCGAAACAAAGTTGTCCATAAAAACAAACTGTTTGCTTATTGGATTGTCAACAACGGAATAGTAAATGACAATCATAAAAGGCAATACAAAAAACAGCAGCACGCCAGCGACAGAGGGAAAGAGATACCCTGCCGATATCAGTTTCCCTCTGCGCGTTCTCTGGGCGCTGCGTGATTTTCTTTTTGACGCTTTTATATCCTGCCCGGCCGGGTATACCGCCGGGCCGTCTTTTTTCTTTCTCCTTATGGGAAAATGCATTTCACTCCCCCTGTGATTACCTGTTTTCATTTACATAAATCTGAATTCTGTTCTGAATGACTCCCGCAACATCCTTCGCCGACTTCTGACCCTTGAAGAAGGGTTCCGATTCCTCCGTGATAATTTGGGAAAGCTGCGTATCCATGCTTCCGGAAGTTCCCAGCTTGTTTGCCGATGCAATCAGCGTTTTAATTGCGTCCACTTCCTCCTGGGTAGCCGCCATGATTTCCATCTCAAAATCGTCCCATCCCCAATGGGTCTTAGGTTCTTCCACCTGCTCGCCGTTTTCATCTGTAGAATAATTGGGCGTCATATCCATCTCAAACTGCGCCTCAAGAGCCGACTTTCTTATGGGGAAGCCGTGGCTTCCATTCTCGGACACCAGCGCATTCTGATAATCCTCGGAAAGCAGCGTCTGCATAAACTCCCACGCTCCGTCTTTCTTATCCGATTTCGCCGACATACCGAGACTGCCGCCGGAAGGCTGAATCAGATTGCCCTGCCGCTCGCTGTTTGGATAGCCCACAAAGGAAATTGATTCGCCGAACATTCCCTGCATCATCTGGTACTCCTGAACCGACGTTATGGTGTTCTGGAAAAGCAGTATCCTGTCATTGCGAAGCCTGGAAGAGATACCCTCCTCATTGTTATAGTTATAATCGGCGTCATCCTGGAATTTTGCTGCAAATTCAAGCACTCTGATAAAGTCCTCGCCGTCAAAGGAGCATTCGCCGGTCTCCCAGTTCACAAACTCATCTATATTATTATAAATACAATAATAGAATATACTGCTTCTTGTTCCGTAGGAAAAGATGTTTTCCGCATCCATGCTTTCAACGAAATCCAGCATCTCAGACAAAGTCCATCCGGTTTTCTCGCCCACCAGAGAAGTCTTTGCCATGGTGGTATCGATATAAAACTGTGGAAGCACGCCATACAGCTTACCGTCCACCTCGAATGCCTCCATCACATTTTCCACAAAATCGCTTTTGTTAAGGCCGCTTTTTTCCATATAAGGATAGATATCCTCAAGCACGCCAAGGCTCACATACTGGTCAAAGTTTATGTTATTGAGGCTGATAATATCAGGACAGTTTGCGGTAGTCAAATCCGTATGGAACTGTGTGAGCCCGGTCTCAAAATCGTCGTTGCCGTATTCTTTTACCGTAATCCGGTATTTCTCATTCTTTTTGTTAAAGTCGATAATATTTCTCTTGATTTGGTAATCCACCCACATAGTACCGTAAACGATTTCTTCCTTAGCCACTACCTCGGAGGCATCCTTCTGAACTGCAAACACAAGCTCGTTGGAGGAATCCCCCGACGCGCTGTAGTCATTGACAAGCGCCCAGATACGGCCGTCGGAAAGCTCTCCCGCATACCTGACGCTGTCGCTGTTCACATCCATATCCAGCCACTTAAACAGGTCTTCCTTTTCCCCCGATGCAATATCCATCCGGGAAACCTGGTCGGAAGCCAAAACAAGCAGGCTCTTTTCCACTCCGGTATAAAAAGAAGGATTTCCGTAAGCCTCCACCGCCCCTTCTATGGGATTTCCCATGGCTTTGGCCGCCAAATCCACTTTCCGAAGCTCCATACCGTTATTGCCGTAAACCGCTACATATACGTCCCCTTCTCTGGAAGCCGCCATTGCATTAATCCAGTTGTCAAAGTCAATATCACAGACCTTCTGAAACTCCCTGCTTACAACATGCAGCCCCTGATCCCCGTCATAGAGATAAAAGTTTCCCTGTCCGTCAATACAGAAATTCTGAACATAGGCATAATCCGAATTGCTCCCTACAAATTCCGTGACATCCGTTGTCTCTTTCACAGAGCCGTCCTCAGGAGAAATATTCCAGAGCTCTATGGTCTGGGAGGCATCCGTTATCTCGCCGTTTTCATCCGTATTATAGGAGTTTTTGTTTACTACCATATAAATGTCTCCGTCCGGACCTATTGCCATATTGGAAACATTGGAGTTTTCGTCCATCTCGAGGGCAAGCTTTTCGGAGCTATCCTCCGCTATCTTATATTTATAAAGATAATTGGAACTCGTACCCGCCGCCTCGTCCCATTTCTGGGCGCAAATGAAAATATTGTCCCCTGTTGCCGCCGCCGCGTACACATACGAATCCTTATCCATATCTATCTGCGCGTACTGCGGCACATAAATAAGCCCCTCCGGCTTTTTTGTTTCCCCGGTATCCTCTTTCCCGCCGCAGCCTGAAAGCACTGACAATAAAATCCCTGTAAGCGCGGCCGCCGCGGCAAAAATTCTTTTATTTTTCTTCATTTATCTGACCTCTGTCTCTTTCTGTTAAGGTTATATATCTTAAGAAACTATAACACACTCCCCCCGGTGAAACAATGTATTTAATCTTAATTTTTTCCTAAGTCAATTCTTAAAGCTGTGAATCGGGGCCGGTATTCTGCCTCCCCGGTTTACAAATCCGTCGCAGGAAAACCGGTTCACCGGCATAATCGGCGCATGGCCCAAAAGGCCGCCGAACTCCACGCTCTCGCCCACGCCCTTTCCGATTACCGGAATCAGGCGAACCGCCGTGGTTTTCTGATTTACCATGCCAATCGCCATCTCATCCGCAATGATTCCCGAAATCGTAGTCGCCTTCGTATCACCCGGCACGGCAATCATATCAAGCCCCACTGAGCATACGCAGGTCATTGCCTCCAGCTTTTCCAGAGAAAGCGCTCCCGCCTCCACAGCGTCAATCATCCCCTGGTCCTCGCTTACCGGAATAAACGCGCCGCTAAGACCCCCCACATAGGAAGAAGCCATCACTCCTCCCTTTTTCACCTGGTCGTTGAGCATGGCAAGGGCCGCCGTGGTCCCCGGCGCGCCGGCATATTCCAGACCAATCTCGCAGAGGATATCCGCCACGCTGTCGCCGATGGCAGGCGTAGGGGCAAGGGACAAATCCACAATACCGAACGGCACACCAAGGCGGGCGGAGGCTTCCTTTGCCACCAGCTGGCCCACACGGGTTACCTTGAAAGCCGTTTTTTTGATGGTTTCACAGAGCACTTCGAAATTTTCCCCTCTGACCTTGCTGACAGCGTTTTTCACTACCCCCGGTCCGCTGACGCCCACGTTGATGATTTTATCCGCTTCCGTCACTCCATGGAAGGCACCCGCCATGAACGGATTGTCGTCCGGCGCATTGCAGAAAACCACCAGCTTGGCGCAGCCAAGAGAATCCGCCTCCCTGGTGTACTCCGCTGTCTGTTTAATGATTGCCCCCATCAGCTTCACGGCGTCCATGTTAATGCCCGTTCTGGTGGAGCCTAAATTGACGGAGCTGCACACCCGCTCCGTAGCGGACAGAGCAAGGGGAATGGAGCGGATTAAAAGTTCGTCCGCAGATGTCATTCCCTTCGATACAAGCGCGGAATACCCGCCTATAAAGTTTACCCCCACTTCCTTTGCAACCTTGTCAAGTGTTCCGGCAATTGAGGCAAAGTCCTCCGCGCTATGGCAGGCGGCGCCTCCCACAAGCGCAACCGGCGTCACTGAAATTCTTTTGTTTACAATAGGAATTCCAAATTCTGCGGAAATATCCTCCCCGGTCTTTACCAAATTCTTCGCCGCATCATAAATTTTCCTGTATATCTTTTCGTTCAGCTTTTCCAGATTGGAATCAATACAGTCCAGAAGGCTGATTCCAAGGGTAATCGTGCGGACATCAAGGTTTTCTTTGGTTATCATTTCGTTGGTTTCCACAACCTCAAATAAATTTATCATTTCAATTCCTTTCGCGTGCGCTCACGGGGCTGTCCGTTTGCTTAAATCCTGTGCATCTTATCAAAAATTTCTTCCCTCTGGCACTTGATGTCCACTCCGATTGACTCTCCTAAACCGTGAAGCTCCTCCGCCATTTCGCCGAACTGCTTTTCCATGTTGTTTACATCCACAATCATCATCATATTAAAATATCCCTGTACAATCGTCTGGGAAATATCCAGAATATTAATCTGATTCTCCGCAAGATAAGTGCAGACCTTTGCGATAATCCCTACCGTGTCTTTTCCTACTACCGTAATAATTGTTTTGTCCATCCTTATTCTCCTGTTCTTATTCCAGTTCCGCTGTTTTATAATTGTATGACCGGTGAAAGCTCGCTTCTGGGCGCCACGTACATGGGAAAATCGGAAATCCTGATTCCCGGCTCTTTTTCCTCGCCGCCGGAGTTCATGCATGCCATTGTGACCTCCACGCGTACCGATTCGTAGGCCAGCTCCGGCAGATTGTTGTCCTTGCTTAAGTGCCCCAGCAGTACTCCCTTTAAATTTTCATTCAAAAGTCCGTACAGGAGCTGACCTGCCCTTTCATTGGAAAGATGCCCCCGCTCTCCCAGAATCCGCTGTTTTAAATAATACGGATAGGGTCCTACCTGAAGCATATTCACGTCATGATTGGCTTCCAGCAAAAGCGCTTCCACCCCCTTTAAGCATTCCACCGTATAATCGTTAAAATTCCCCAGGTCTGTGATAATCCCCACCTTCTGCTTTCCGTGGGAAATGCGGTAGGCCACCGGCTCCGCCGCGTCATGGGAAATCTTCATGGGATTACATATCAAATCCTTCACTATTACCTTTTCATCCGCCTGAACCGGGCAAAAAAGCTCTTCCGGCACATCCCCCACAGAGGAAGTGCTTTTGATTGCCGCTATGGTTCCTTCTGTCGCGTAAACGGGCACCCCGTATTTTCTTGCCAGAACCCCGAGACCTGCAATGTGGTCTGTATGCTCATGGGTAATAAAGATTCCGTCAATATCCCTCATTGACAGTTCCAGCTTTTTCAGCCCGTCCTCCGTTCTTTTCCCGCTGATTCCCACATCCACCAAAAGGTGCGTGGTATCAGAGCCCACATAAATACAATTCCCGCTGCTCCCACTGGCAATGCTGCAAATCCTCATTTTATCCTCATTTCTGCGCTGTTTTTAAGCTGTTCATCTATCTGTCTGCAGGCCGTATCAAGGCTTTTGCTGTTATCAATCACCACATCGCATGCCTCTCTGAATCCTTCCTCCGTAAGCTGGCTTTTCATAATCAGACTAATACGATCGTCAGGATAATTTCTCGCCGCCCGGAGCCGCTGCCGCCTTACCGCTTCATCGGCATAAATATACCACATTTCATCCACGATATCGAGATAACCGTCTTCTATAAGAAGCGCCGCTTCTATAAATAGAAAATCCAGCTTTTCTTCTTTTTTACCTCTGTCAATTTCCGCTAAAATTGTTTCCTTTACTGCCGGGTGGATAATATCGTTGACCTTTTTCCGCAAGTCATCCGATACAAAAATCTGCTTTGCCATCCGAACCCTGTTGATGGTCCCGTCCTCGTCCAAAACGTCAGAGGATAAAACTCCAATCAGACTTTCATACCCCGGATTGCCCGGTTCCCTCACCCTGTGGGCAACCTCGTCCGCCAGAATCACTTTGCAGTTATATGTATCTTCCACATAGGACAGCAGCGCAGATTTTCCAGAACCCACGCCGCCGGTAATTCCAATCACTTTCATCTATTTCGCCTCATACCAGTCGTTGCCCTCGTGCAAATCAATCTCCAGTTTCACGGAAAAGTCCGCCGCACGGCTCATTTCCTCCTCCATGATAAGCCGCACCTTTTCCGCTTCTTCCTTCACCGTCTCAATCAAAAGCTCGTCGTGAATCTGCAAAATCAGCTTTGATTTCAGCCCTTCTTCCTTTAGCCGCCTGTGAACCTTAATCATGGCAATCTTAATCACATCCGCGGCAGTCCCCTGAATGGGGGAATTCATGGCAACCCGCTCCCCGAAGGAACGCTGCATAAAGTTTCCCGAGGACAGCTCCGGTATGGGTCTTCTCCTTCCAAACAAAGTGGTCACATAGCCGTTGTCCTTCGCTCCCTTTACCGCCCTGTCCAGGAAATTTTTCACTCCCGGATAAGTGGCAAAATACTGCTCGATATACTGGCCGGCCTCCTTTTTGGTGATGCTGAGCCCCTGGCTCAACCCGAAAGAGCTGATGCCGTACACAATCCCGAAATTCACCGCCTTGGCATTGCGGCGCTGCAAATCAGTAACCTCGTCAAAAGGAATATGGAAAACCTGCGAAGCCGTAATCCTGTGAATATCTGCATGCATTTTATAGGCGTTTATGAGCTGTTCGTCCTCGGACATATGGGCCAGAATCCGGAGCTCAATCTGAGAATAGTCGGCGTCCGTAAAAATACACCCCTCCTTCGGAACAAACACCTTTCTGATTTTTCTCCCCAACTCTGTCCGCATGGGAATGTTCTGCAGATTGGGGTCGGTAGAGCTGATTCGACCTGTTGCGGTGATAGTCTGGTTAAAGGTAGTGTGAATCCTCTCATCTTCCCCGATAAAGGCGGAAAGCCCGTCCGCATAGGTGGATTTTAATTTGGCAAGCCCACGGTATTCCAGTACGTCCGCCGCAATGGGATGCTCCTCGGAAAGCCGCTCCAGCACGTCCGCCGCAGTAGAATAGCCGGTTTTCGTCTTTTTCCCGCCGGAAAGTCCCATCTTCTCAAACAATATTTCGCCAAGCTGTTTCGGGGAATTAATGTTAAACTCCGTTCCGGCCTCCTCGTATATTTTTTTCTCGAGTTCTCCGATTCTTCCCATAAGAGCCTCGCCGTACAGCTTAAGCTCCTCGGGTTTTACCAGAATCCCTTCCTTTTCCATGTCGTAAAGCACATAGGAAAGAGGCATTTCAATCTCCTTCATAAGGGAAAGCATTCCCGCCTCCGCAAGCTTTTCTTCCAGAGCAGACGCCGCCGCCATGCTCACATAGGCGAGATAACAGGCGTATTCCGTAAACTCCTTCGGATTATCCTCAAAGGCTTTCGTCAAAGCCGCCTTTCCGAAACGCTGGGAACGCTCCGCAATCATCAGCCCCAGATATTCGCCTGCGACGTCCGCAAGGGAATAATCATTTTTCAGCGGATTAAGAAGATAGGCCGCCAGAATCACATCAAAAAATCTTTCCGTCTCATCGCAATCCAGATAATCATAAGCGTATTTAATATTTCCGCAGGCCAGCTGCCCCTTTCTGGCGAGCCGGGCCATTTTTTCTTTCAGATACCCTTCCGTCACAAAGCCTTCACAGGGAATAAAGCAGCACTCCCCCTTTGGCAGGGCAAGAGCCACTCCGGCAAAATCATCCTTTGCCTTTTCGTCCCGGAGAATGGCAAAGCCCACAGCCTTTCCTGCTTTTGCTTTCCGGCAGCTGGCAGAGCCTTCACTTTCCTCTGCGCCGTTGCCAGTACCGGCAGACTCCTCCCCGGCCGCAAACGCTTTTGCAAAAACCGCCTCCGCCTCTTCCAGCCCCGTCACCATCCGAAACTGCCCTGTCAGGCTGTCATTGGAAATACTCTTTTCAAACCGGGAAAGCAGGCTTTTAAATCCAAGCTTCTTTAAAAGCACATAAGCCTCCTCCGTATAAAAATCATGAATCCTGGCTTCCTCCATGGAAAATTCCAGAGGGCTGTCCACATTGATTGTGGCAAGGGTTTTGCTTAAATAAGCAAGCTCCTTATTATTTATCAAAGACTCCCGGACGGACTTTTTGGCGACCTCCTCCACATGAAGATAAATATTGTCGAGAGAGCCGAAGCGCGTCATCAGCTCCGTCGCCGTTTTCTCCCCCACCTTCGGCACACCCGGAATATTATCAGCCGTATCTCCCATCAAAGCCTTTAAGTCGATAAACTGAACGGGATTCACCTGATACTTTTTTTCCACATCAGCGGCATAATAATCTTCAATCTCTGTTTTTCCCCCTTTGGTTTTGGGAATCCTGATTTTTATGACATCGGTCGCCACCTGCAGCAAATCCCTGTCGCCCGATACAAGGGAGACAGCCTTCCCTTCCTTCTGCGCCCGCTTTGCCAGCGTTCCTAAAATATCGTCGGCCTCAAGCCCCGCCTGCTCCATCATTTTAATTCCCATGGCGGCAAGCACCTCCTTGAGAACCGGAACCTGCTCCCGCAGCTCCTCCGGCATAGGCTTTCTGGTGCCCTTATATTCTTTATATATCTCATGGCGGAAGGTAGGCGCTTTCACATCAAAAGCCACCGTCAGATAATCCGGCGACTCCTCCTCCAGAATTTTAAACATAATGTTGAGAAAACCGTACACGGCATTGGTATGAAGCCCCTCGCTGTTGGTCAGGTCGGGCACCCCGTAAAACGCCCGGTTTAATATACTGTGTCCGTCAATCAAAACTAACTTTTCCATGCTTTTCCCCGTTTCTTCTAATACTAATTTCCCAGACTGCAGAGGGCATCCTTCACAGCAAAGCTGCGGATATGCAACATACGGCAATCGTCAAATACATGTCAGCAGCCGCCCGGCTCTCTGTCCGCAGGCATCAGTAAAACGCCATCACCAACGCCACCAGGACAATCGCTGCAATCACCACAAGGCCGTCCAGAAGATAAGAAAGCCACATCAGACTTTCTCTCATCTTTAAGGCATGTTCCTCCATCCCTATCCTGTATTCCAGTTCGTTCTTCAAGTCAAACACGCTGCCCGCTTCCAGCCTCGAAAGCCCTTCCTTTACAAGAAACTGAATGGAAAGTTCTTCCTTGCACTCGCCGCACTCTTCTATATGCTCCATAAATTCCCGCAAATCATCCGTGTCCAAATCATCTTCAAGAAAAACGGGAATCAATTTTTCCGCTTCTTTACATGTCATGACAGTTCCTCGCCGCGTAATTATTGCCTCTAATAAATATACACTAAATTATGCGCAAAGTAAATCATTAAGATTAAAAGCGGCTTATAAAAGCCGCCCCTCCAAAACCACCTGCTTTAAATCCAGGTTCTCTTTTTTAAGCAGCACCACATTTGCCCGCTTTCCGGGAGTGATGCTTCCGCAGACATCGTAAATCCCGACACTTTTCGCCGGGTTCACCGTCGTACACTTTACCGCTGATTCTATGGGAATTCCCATTTTCAGAACCGCCGTCCGAAGACAATCCATCAGATTTGTAACCGACCCGGCTATAGTTCCGTCTTTCAATGTGGCCAGATTACCCACCACCTTCACATACTGTCCACCCAGTGTATAATCGCCGTCTAAAAGTCCCGTGGCTCTCATACTGTCGCTAATCATTATAATGCGGTCGTCGCCGAAAAGCCGGAAAGTGGCCCTTACTGCCGCCGGATGAATATGCACGCCGTCGCAAATCAGCTCTACCTCCGCCTTTGCCGCATCTGCCGCCGCTCCGATGACTCCCGGCGCCCTGTGGGTATAGGGATTCATTGCGTTGTAGAGGTGTGTTACATGGCTGGCCCCCTTTTCAAATGCACGGACAGCCGTGTCATAATCCGCCGCCGTGTGCGCCAGGGACATCACCACTTCTCCGTGTTTTTCTTCAATAAACTCCATCGCCCCATCCACTTCCGGGGCAATGGCAATCAGCTTCACCATATGGCCCGCCGCCTCGCTTAACCTGTCAAACATGGCTGCATCAGGCTTGCTGATATATTCTTCGTTCTGCGCTCCCTTCCTGGCAACGGATACGAAGGGTCCCTCCATATTGATACCATAGAGCCTTGCTCTCTTTTCCCCTGCCGGCTCCCCGCCGGAATTTTCTTCCCGGTAAGCCTTTGCTTCTTTGCAAATACCAAGCAGCATATCCTCCGAAAGCGTCATAGTCGCGGGCACAATATTTGTTACCCCCACGGAAGCCTCATAGGCCGCCATAGCTTCAATTGCTTCTCTGGTTCCGTCACAGAAGTCAAAGCCTGCGCAGCCATGGAAATGAATATCCGTAAGACCCGGTATGGCATAGCATCCGCTTCCATCTATCTCTTCCTTATCGCTGACATCTGCAGGTCCGGCCGCAAACCTGTCGCCCTCTATAAAAATATCCCGTATTAAGAACCGCCCATCCTCCGTATACACGCTGGCATTTTTAATTACCATAAGAAATCAACTCCTTCTTTTAACGTTTTGCCTTTCATGCAGCTTACTTATTTCACAAGAGATAAAGCCGCCTCGTCCGCAACCACCGTTACGTCCGGGTGGAGCTGCAAAACGGATGCCTGCACCCTCGGCGTAATCGGGCCGAAAAATGCCTCCTTCACAATTCCTGCCTTATCTTCGCCGCTTACCACCACCAGAATCTTCCTGGCCTGCATGATTGTCTGGATTCCCATGGTGTAAGCCTGTCTGGGAACATCGTCGATGGATGCAAAAAATCTCTGATTCGCCTTTATGGTTGTTTCCGTCAAATCCACACAGTGAGTCTTTGCCTTAAACACATCTCCCGGCTCATTAAAGCCGATATGGCCGTTGTGCCCAAGTCCGAGAAGCTGTAAATCCACACCGCCCACGTCCTCAATAATCTGATTATAGTCGGCGCACGCCTTTTCGCTGTCCTTTTCCGTTCCGTCCGGCAGGAAGGTTCTCTCATGATTGACATTAACCTTGCCGAATAAATGCTCGTTCATAAAATAGTAATAGCTCTGGTCGTTTTCCCTGTCAAGCCCCCTGTACTCATCCAGATTTACCGTTGTCACATTTGAGAAATCCAAATCGCCCTTATTGTACCATTCCACTAATTGGGCATATGTCCCGATTGGTGTGGAGCCTGTAGCCAGCCCCAGAACACAGTTCGGCTTCATAATCACCTGCGCCGACAGAATGTTCGCCGCCTTGCGGCTCATATCATTGTAATCCTTTGCTCTGACAATTCTCATTTTCTCTCAATCCTTTCCTTTTTGATTTTTCGCCCGTTTACGTGTCCCCGCACGCTTTTCTTTCATGACTGTCTTTATTATATATAATGTGTGTCCTGCCCGCAAGCTATTCCGCCGCGCTTTACAGGTCAGTTTCCTGTAATAACAACGGAGGTCCCGAAGGACCTCCGCATGCCAGGGGTTTCGGTATTCTCTGGTTAAGAAATACCTTATAACATCTTCTTCATTTCGTCGGCAACAAACTGTACTTTCGTTCCTACAATTACCTGTACAGATGTCTTGCTGGGTCTCATAACGCCCGCAACGCCTGCCGACTTGATTTTCTTTTCGTCAACCTTGGTATAATCTTTAATTTCCAGACGAAGTCTTGTCACGCAGTTGTCAAGGCTTGTAACATTGCCTTTTCCGCCAAGGCCTTCAAGAACTACCTTCGCAACTTCTGTGAAGTTATCGTTGGAAAGAACCACTCTCTTCTCCGCTTCAATATCATCGTCTTCTCTTCCGGGAGTCTTTAAATCCAGCTTCACGATTAACGTGCGGAATACCACATAGTAAACAGCCGCAACCACAAGACCAATCGGAAGAATCATCCATGTATTCATGGCTGCCGGAAGCTTCGCACAGAGAACCCAGTCAATAAAGCCGCCGCTGAAAGTAAATCCGGCTCTTACAGGAAGCATAGCGCAGATTGCGCAGACAATACCGGTAAGCAGTGCATGAATCAGGTAAAGCACGGGTGATAAGAACATAAATGCAAATTCAAAAGGCTCTGTTACGCCTGTCAGGAAAGAACAAAGAGCCGCTGCACCAAGCAGACCTGCCGCAACTTTCTTCTTTTCCGTCTTGGCTGTGTGATACATTGCAAGCGCCGCTCCGGGAACACCAAGCATCATTACCGGGAAGAATCCTGTCATGTACTGGCCTACTTCGCCGGCTGCCGCTGCTTCGTATCCGCCCAGACCCCAGAATTTATAGAGGTCGGCAATGCCAACAGCATCAAACCAGAATACGGAATTCAGCGCATGGTGGAGACCAAAAGGAATCAGCAGTCTGTTAAAGAAGCCGTAAACACCAACGCCGATAGCGCCTGTGGAAGAAACTGCCGTACCAAATGATACCAGTCCTCCGTAAAGCACAGGCCATACGAAGAATAAAATCAGGCTGACAACAATGGTAACACCCGCCGTCACAATTGCAACGCTTCGTTTTCCACTAAAGAAAGATAAGGCATCCGGCAGCTTTGTACTCTTAAATTTATTGTAGCAGGCCGCGCCGATTAAACCTGTCAGGATACCGATAAACTGATTTCCCGCAATCTTTGAAAAAGCAGCGTCTGCTTCTCCGCCGGTGAACATTTCAACTGCCCCGGGCGAAAGAAGTGTTGTAACCATCAGATAGGATACAATACCTGCCAACGCGGCCGTTCCGTCATTGTCATCCGACATACCTATGGAAACACCGATAACGAACAGAATTGCCATATTGTCTATCAGCGCCGAACCGGCCTTACACAGGAATGCAGCAGCTATGTTTCCGCTTCCCCAGCCGTTCGGGTCAAGCCAGTAACCAAGGCCAAGCATAATACCTGCAACCGGAAGACAGGCAACCGGAAGCATCAATGACTTGCCAAGTTTTTGTAAATATTTCATCATAATAAGTTTACCCCCTTAATCTTTGCGTTTCGCCCCTGGCTTCGAAACATGTTGGTTGTTACTTTTATAGATTAGCCTTCAGAAATTCTTCTACCAATTTGGCAGCTTCCCCCTCGTCCGGACCCTCTACCTTAACTGTAATTTCCGTTCCCTTAGTCACGCCTAAGCTCATAAGCGCCATAATTCTTTTTGCGTTTGCTTCCTTACCATCCTTTGAGATGATGATATTGCTCTTAAATCCAGCGGCCAGCTTTACCAAAAGCCCTGCCGGTCTGGCGTGAATACCCAGCTCATCCGTGATGGTATAGTTAAATGTCTGCATAACCGTCCCCTCCTAAATCTCTCTGATTGCTTTTCGAAGTTCCAATACATATGCGGGTGATACGGACAATTCATCCACACCCATATCTACAAAGGTTCTGGTAAGGCTCGTATCGCCTGCCAGCTCCCCGCAAATACCTACCCAGATATTTTCCTTATGGCCGTTCTCCACGGTCATCTGGATGAGCTTTAAAACAGCCTTATGATGTGTGTCGCAGATTTTTTCAAGCTTTTGGTTCTGCCTGTCAATCGCCAGCGTGTACTGGGTCAAATCATTGGTTCCGATACTGAAAAAGTCCACTTCTTTTGCAAGCTCGTCGCTGATGAGCGCCGCCGCCGGGGTTTCTATCATAATTCCCAGCTCCACCTCTCCCATTGCAATATTCTCTGAAGCAAGCTCTGATTTTACGCTTTCCACAATGTCCTTAATCCGCCTGATTTCATCCACGGAAATAATCATGGGAAACATAATGGACGCCGTGCCAAAGGCGCTTGCCCGGTAGATTGCCCGAAGCTGGGTGCGGAAAAGGTCTTCCCTGTCCAGACAGATACGGATTGCCCGGTAGCCGAGAGCCGGATTTTCCTCTTCCTCAAGCCCTAAATAATCAACCCTCTTGTCGGCTCCGATATCCAGTGTCCTTATGATAACTTTTTTGCCGCCCATCTTTTCAAGAACCGTCCTGTAGCTTTTGAACTGCTCTTCCTCCGTAGGCGCCGTATCTCTGCCCAGATATAAAAACTCGCTTCGAAACAGCCCGATTCCGCCGCCGTCCGCCGCAAGAACCCTCTCTCCATCCTCTTCGTTTCCGATATTGCAATAGACGTTTACCCTTCTTCCGTCTGTGGTTACATTATCCTGTCCTACCAGCTTTTTCAGCCCTTCCATTTCGTCGAGCCATCCGTTCTTTCTGGAAATCATATCCTGAAGAACATCCTCCGACGGGTCAATCAGAAATTCTCCCGAAAAGCCGTCCACCACCGCCATCTTTCCGTGATATTCCTCGAGAAGCTCCACATCAGTCCCCACTATCGACGGAAGATTCATGCTCCTTGCAAGAATTGCCGTATGGGAATTGGCGGAACCGTGTATCGTCACAAACGCAAGAATCTTACTCTTATCCATCTGAATGGTCTCGCTGGGCGTCAAATCATCCGCCAGAAGTATCACCGGCTCTTTTACCTTGATGGAAGCATCCTGAGTGCCTGCCAGATTATTGATGATTCTTTTGGAGATATCCAAAACGTCGGCGCTCCTGGCTTTCATGTAGTCGTCGTCCATTCCGGCGAACATCTGCGAATAATTGTTTCCCACCTCGTTCACCGCGTACTCCGCGTTGCACTTTCCGGCAATCATATCCTTAATGTCTTCCAGATACCCTTCGTCCTCCAGCATCATCTTGTGTACGTCGAATATCATGGCCTCTTCTTCGCCAACGCTTTTAAGCGCATTCCTGTACAGGATATCAAGCTGTCCCTTTGCCTCCGACACCGCCAGCTCAAACCGCCTGGCTTCGCCCTGTACGTCCTCTATCTGTGTCTGTTTCAAAGTGTATTCCTGTTTTCGATACACATATACTCTTCCAACCGCAATTCCCTTCAGAACGCTTTTTCCGGTACATTTAACCATTATGTTCTCCTTACTTCGCACAGGTAATTACTTCGTCGCCCACATTCACCTGACCCCCGGCCATGCATTTTACTTCCGAGAAGTCCGAACTGTTGCAGATAATCACAGGAGTCACGGTATCGTATCCCGCCCCGGCAATCTCGCTGATATCCGCCTCTAAAAGCAGGTCGCCTTTGCTTACCTGCTGGTTTTCCTCTACCAGAGTCCTGAAGAACTGTCCCTTTAGCTGTACCGTGTCAAGCCCTACGTGAATCAGTATTTCCACTCCCTCAGGCGTCGTCACGCCAACCGCGTGGCCTGTCGGGAAAACTGTGCTTACAACGCCATCGGCAGGCGCGTAAATTTTCCCCTCGGAGGGCTTGATAGCTATTCCCTTTCCCAATATCTCCTCCGCGAAGGTGGGGTCCGCCACCTCGCTGACAGGAATACACTCCCCTTTTACCGGAGCCGCCAGCGAAATTCCCTTCTTCTTCATAAAATCAAACAATCCCATTTCTTTTCCCTCCATTTTCACTCAATACGATTAGTTCCTTAAAACAATTACTTTCACTGGTTCCTGTAAGCGTCTCTTGTCCTCTTAATGCTTACGGCCAGATAAACCATCTCCTCGCCCGTCATATAACAGTCATATTTATCTTTCAGAAAGGCATTAATATTATCCACAAGCCGGTATTCCGCTTCACAGTATGTCTTGATTACACTTTGAAATTCCTCTTCGTATTCATTTATAGGGGGAAGCTTCAACAGACGATGAGCCATGTACTTCAGATTGCTTACCAGCCAATCCCTGTGCATGGAATTCCCCCGGAACTGGGGAAATTCATTTTCTACGTATTCCATCATTTCCCGAATCATATTTGTCATCCGAAAAGTATCGCCTATTCTGGTATCGTACTGTGCGTTGACAAGATGCAGCGCAATAGACGCTGCCTCGTCGTCCGGCATCCGAAGCGAGGTCTTTTCCTCAATCAGACGCAGCGCATATTTCCCTACCAGATATTCCTTTGGATAAAAAAGCTTAATTTCCTCAAGCAGCGCATTAGTAAAATGCATTCCTTCTTTAAATCGGTCGATTGCAAATCCAATATGATCCGTCAATGTAAGATACACGTTCTGATTCAATTTAATTTCAATAGATGATTTTGCGTAAGAAATGATATCACTTGACAGCTGAACATACTCCAGCGGCAGCTTGGCAAGCAGCTCCTTGAACCTTTCAAGACTGTCCTTGTTATCCATCCTGAAAATCTTTTCCGCAGATGCCTCGTCAATCTCCTGCCCGGGCTTTTTCCCGAAGCCGATTCCTCTGCCCATAATCACAAGCTCGCCGCCATACTGATCAATGCTGGATACAATATTGTTATTAATTATCTTCTTGATTACCATAACAGCCCGCGTCCCCTCTCAAATCCGGTTTTCTATCTGTATAAATACAAATAAAAAACCAAATTTTATAAATCAATCTGTCCTCAAATTAAAGATTAACTTACAAAATCTGGTTTTGCCTGCCGCACAGTAACAACCCGCATATATATTATGGGTATATAATATCAATTTAGACAATAGATGTCAATCCCTTTTAGATAAGATATATCATTTTGTTTATAATAAATATGATAAATTATATGCTTTTATGCATTATGCACACTTTACGTCCCCGTACCGCTCTCAGATAATTCCCTGGATAATCAGGAAAACGATAAGAACCGGAAGGATATATGTCACATAAATGCGAAGCCATCCGGGCATTTTCAGTCCCTCTCCTGTATTTGCCTCTTTCATGTAGCGGTCAAAGCCCCACCCGTACCTGGTCACACAGAACAGCAGATAACACAGGGAACCAATCGGCAGTATCAGATTACTGACCAGAAAATCCTCTAAGTCAAGAATCGTGCTGCCCTCTCCCAAAGGCTGGATTGCAGACCACAGATTGTATCCGAACACACAGGGAAGGGATAATACTATCAGCGCAGCAAGATTTACCATACAGGACTTCTTTCTGCTCCAGTGAAACAAATCCATACCGCAGGAAATAATATTTTCAAACACCGCAAGTATCGTGGAAAATGCGGCAAACGTCATAAAGATAAAAAACAGTGTTCCCCAGATTCGCCCACCCGCCATACTGTTAAACACATTAGGCAGCGTAACAAAAATAAGCTGCGGTCCCATATCCGGGCTGATGTCAAAGGCAAAGCAGCTGGGGAAAATAATCAGACCGGAGACAAACGCCACAAAGGTATCCAGAATGGCGATATTCACCGATTCTCCCAGAAGAGTCCGCTTCTTGTCAATATAGCTGCCAAATATCGCCATGGCGCCAATCCCCAGGCTCAGGGTAAAAAACGCCTGATTCATGGCGGCGGTAATTGTCTCTGAAATCCCCACCTCCTTCATCCTTTCAAAATCAGGAAGAAGATAAAATTTCAGTCCTTCCATCCCGCCCTCCAGCGTCATGCTGTGTACGGCCAGAATGACAATAATCAACAGAAGAAGGCTCATCATAACCTTTGTGATTCTCTCAACACCCTTTTGAAGTCCCAGCGAGCAGATTAAAATACCGGCAGTCACAATAATCACCATGGTAACCGCCAGAATCTGCGGACTTCCCAGCATGCTCCCGAACATCTCCGCCACCTGGTTCTTGTCCTGACCTGTAAACTTTCCCGTCAGCATCTGGTAAAAATAATACAGCATCCAGCCGGCTACGGTTGTATAGAACATCATAAGAAGATAGTTGCCCGCCATACCCAGATACCCGTTCAAATGCCATTTCTGTCCTGGCCTTTCAAGCTCCGTAAAGCTCTTTATAATACTTCTCCTGCTGGCACGGCCCACGGCAAATTCCATTGTCATGACCGGCACACCCATGGCAATCAGGAAAAACAGATAAAACAGTACGAACACGCCTCCGCCGTATAAGCCCGCGATATATGGAAATCTCCACACATTTCCAATTCCAATTGCGCATCCCGCAGACAGAAAAATAAATCCCATCCGTGAACCCAGTTTTTCTCTTTCCACTTCGTCTCCTCCTTCATCACACATACAGTCAGTCGGGCCAGAAAAGCCGTCTTTTCCGCCCGCCGTGCAGGACGCTCGCTGCCAAAAGACAGCTTCTCCGGTGCATCCGGCGCATATAAAAAACGCTGAAAGCCTTTTCTTTTTGGTCTTCAGCGATTTCTACTGCCGGCAGCGGGACTTGAACCCGCACGTGGTTGCCCACAACAGATTTTGAGTCTGCCTCGTCTGCCATTCCGACACGCCGGCAATTATTCTTTGACTTTCACAGCCGAATATTATCTTACCATATCCGGCTGAAATTGACAAGTTTTATTTTACAATTTTCCAGGGCAATTTTGTACCGGTTCTTCATGACTGAACAATTGCGGCGGTTCCCCATCTGTTCCTTATAGCCCAAAGTTATCGTATACCGCAAGACAGTCCAGCGTAGCGAAATAATCCTTCGGCGTCTCCGCCCTGCGAATCAGCTCCACGCTCCCGTCCTCCTTCAGCAGAAGCTCTGCCGAACGGAGTTTCCCATTATAATTATAACCCATGGCATGCCCGTGGGCCCCGGTGTCATGAATGACAAGGAAATCTCCCTTTTCGATTTCCGGCAGTATTCTGTCAATGGCAAACTTATCGTTATTTTCACACAGAGAGCCCACTACGTCATACTTATGGTCGCAGGCCGCCCCTTCTTTGCCAAGAACAGTGATATGGTGATAGGCTCCGTACATGGCCGGACGCATCAGGTTAACCGCACAGGCATCCACACCGATATACTCCTTGTGCGTATGCTTCTCGTGGACAGCCCGGGTGACAAGCTGACCGTAAGGCCCCATCATAAAGCGGCCCATTTCCGTATAAATGGCCACATCGCCCATTCCCTCCGGTACAAGCACCTCCTCGTATACCTTCCGCACGCCTTCTCCAATCACCCGGATATCATTGGCTTCCTTTCCCGGCTCATAGGGGATTCCCACGCCCCCGGAAAGATTGATGAATTTAATATCGGCTCCCGTCTCTTTTTCCAGCTCCACAGCCAGTTCAAACAGCTCCTTTGCCAGAACGGGATAATACTCGTTTGTCACGGTATTGCTTGCGAGAAAAGCGTGAATTCCGAAATTTTTAACGCCCTTTTCTTTCAAAATCCGATACCCCTCAAAAAGCTGAGGCTTTGTAAAGCCATACTTGGAATCTCCCGGATTGTCCATGATTCCATTGCTCATTTTAAACACGCCTCCGGGATTGTAACGGCAGCTCATGGTTTCAGGCAATGCGCCCAGAATCTCTTCCACAAAATCAATATGCGTGATGTCATCCAGGTTGATAATTGCGCCGAGCTTCGCTGCGTAAGCGTATTCCTCCGCAGGCGTTTCGTTGGAGGAAAACATAATGTTTTCTCCGATAACGCCCGCCGCCTTGCTGAGCATCAGCTCCGTCATGGAGGAACAGTCGCAGCCGCAGCCATACTCCTTTAAAATCTGAATCAAAACGGGATTGGGCGTTGCCTTCACCGCAAAATACTCTTTAAATCCCTGGTTCCATGCAAAAGCTTCCTTTACCGCTTTTGCATTTTCCCGGATTCCCTTTTCATCATACAGATAAAAAGGCGTAGGATAGGTTTGCGCTATCTCCTGCGCTTTTTCCTTCGTAATAAACGGTACTTTATTCATTTTTTCATTTCTCCTCATATTATAACAAACGCTGTTTCACAGCGGCTTATTACAGATTTTCTATTTGCCAGTCAATGGGGGAAAGGCCGTGGCTTTCCAGAAATTCATTGGTCTGGCTAAAATGCCTGCATCCGAAAAAACCTCTTCCGGCCGATAGCGGGCTCGGGTGCGGCGCTTTTAATATCAGATGCTTCGGGTTCGTGAGCATAGGAATTTTGCTCTGGGCCGGCCTGCCCCAAAGCAGATACACAATGGGTCTGTCCTGTTCATTTACTGTCTGAATGATGGCGTCCGTAAACTTTTCCCATCCCTTTCCCTGGTGGGAGCCTGCCTGATGAGCCCGCACTGTCAGCACCGTATTGAGCATCAGGACTCCCTGCTCCGCCCACTTTTTCAGGTATCCGTTATCTGGAATATAGCACCCCACATCGTCACGAAGCTCCTTATAAATATTTTGAAGCGACGGCGGTATTTCCGGCTGGTCGGGAAGAACGGAAAAGCATAGCCCATGCGCCTGATGCGCCCCGTGATACGGGTCCTGTCCCAAAATCAAAACCTTTACCTTGCCAGGAGGTGTCAGATGAAATGCATTAAAAATATCATCCGCCGGCGGATATATCACACGCGTATTGTATTCCTGCCGTATAAAAGTATACAATTCCTTATAATAAGGTTTTTTGAACTCATTTTGGAGGCATCCAAGCCAGTCATTATCTATCATTGCCATTGCTTCTTCCTCTTTCGTATAAAACTTATCCGTTCCGCGCCCTTTTCCCTGTTTTCGTTTATCTGCAAAGTCACAGCCTTACGGACACGCCCTTTTCCCGGAGATACTGTTTCAGTTCCCTTATCTCCAGCTCCTTATAATGAAAAAGAGAAGCTGCCAGAGCCGCTTCCGCTCCCCCTGTTGTCAACGCCTCGTAAAAATGCTCTTTGCTTCCGGCTCCGCCTGAGGCAATCACCGGAATGGAAACATTTTCGGCTATCGTCCCTGTCAGTTCAATATCATATCCTGCTTTTGTCCCGTCACAGTCCATACTGGTAAGGAGGATTTCTCCGGCGCCAAGCTCCGCTGCTTTCATGGCCCATTCAACTGCGTCCATGCCCATGTCAACACGCCCGCCGTTTTTAAAAACATGAATCTCTCCGCTGCCTTCAATACGCTTTGCATCAATCGCAACCACTACGCACTGGCTTCCAAATTTATCAGCCGCCTCCTGAATCAAATCCGGGTTCATAATTGCCGCGGAATTAACCGCCACCTTATCGGCGCCCTCCCGCAAAATCATGCGGAAATCATCAATGGTTCTGATACCGCCGCCTACCGTAAAGGGTATAAACACTGTTTCCGCAACTCTGCGCACCATATCCGCCCTGATGCTTCTGTTATCCGACGATGCGGTGATATCCAGAAAAACCAGCTCGTCCGCACCGGCCCTGTCATATTCCTTGCCCACCTCCACAGGGTCTCCGGCATCTCTCAGATTTACAAAGTTTGTTCCCTTGACAACTCTGCCGTTATTCACATCCAGGCATGGAATTATCCTTTTTGTATGCATGTATTTCCTCTCTTTTAATATTTATAAAGTTCTTTAAAATTGTCAATCCGACTTCCGAACTTTTTTCCGGATGGAACTGACACGCAAAAATATTATCTTTTTCAACCGAAGCGTGAACGAGTTCTCCGTATTCTGCCGTTGCGGTTACAATGGCTTCCTCCTCCGCTTTCAGGTAATAGGAATGAACAAAATATACATAGGACTCCTCCGGCACACCCGCAAACAGCCTGCCCGGGCGGGGAAACTTCAGCGAATTCCAGCCGATATGCGGAATTTTAAGCCCGCTGTCCTCCGAAAAACGGACAATCTTACCCGGTAGCAGTCCAAGGCCCGCCACGCCCTCGCTCTCCTCGCTCCCCTCAAACAAAAGCTGCAAACCAAGGCATATCCCGAAAAACGGCGTCCCTTTTTCCACCGCCTTATGAATAACCTCCTCAAGACCGTAGCTTCGAAGCTTCTCCATCGCCGCGCCAAAAGCTCCCACTCCCGGTAAAATCACCCTGTCGGCATTTAATATGACTTCTCTGTCCCTGGTAATGACAGCCTGCTCTCCCAGCTTAAGAAGCGCTTTTTCCACACTCTTGATATTTCCCGCATCATAATCGATTACAGCAGTCATAGATTCTCCTTTTAAATTGCCGGAATTCTCGCAATTACTCCATCATATCCTCTTCCTCCGGCAAAATATCTTCCGGCGCAGAGGAATCCTCGTCAGGTAAACTGTCCTCATCTGCAGACGGCGCTTCCTCCGGGTTATCAGCCGCCGCACCGCTCTGTGCTTCTTCCGGCTCCGCCAGTTCCCCCACAAGCGCTTTCAGCTTTTTGGTATATCTGACATTATCGAGTTTGGTAATTGATATTGCTTCTTCCTGCGAAATACCGTAGCTGCTTTCCAGGATACTGCAAATTTCCTGATAAACCGCATCTACCTCCTGACGCACATCATAGGTATCCGCTTCCCTCAGCCCTTCATAACACTTAACCCCCAGAAACAGGGCGTCAACTGCTTCCAGTTCCCTGTCCATGGCCATATTGTTTTTATAGGACTGCAGCCTTCTTTCTATTCTGAGAACTGTTTTGGACTTATTATAAAGCTCAGTTTCCTTTTTGCTTAATCTCTTTTTATAAAACAACTCATAGGTTGTTTCATAATCTCCGTTATTAAACGCAGTACGCGCCTCCTGCCTGCTTACGTACTGTGGAAGAAAAGAACTTACAATGTAAACGCCGGCAATAATCGTTGCGCACAATGCGATGATTGAAATAAGCCCCTTTTTGTTTAAAACTTTTACCGGCTTTTCCGCTACTGCCGGCTTTTTCTCCTTCACCTTTTTGGGCTTTGGAGGCTTTGGCTTCGCGGCCGGTTTTGCCTTCTTTTTCTTATCTTTTTTAGGCGCTTTCTTTTTCTCCTTTGCCGCCGCCTTTTTGCCGCCTCCGCCGCTTAATTCCTTCAGCAGCTTCGCATTTGCATCCGAAATCTCATCCTCTTTTTCCGGTTTCTCCGCCTTCTCATCCTCAGATTCCCCGGCCTCTTTTAACAGCAGGGCAAAAAGCTTTGCAAGAAATCCCGGTTTCTTTTTTTTCTTTTTCTTAGAGTCATTGCCTTCGTTTTCTGATGCAGTACCTGCCCTGACGCCAATATTGGGACTGGAAAGATCATCCATCTCTCCTTCTGCAAAAATGTCAAAGGCTTCCTCTGAATCCTCATAATTCTGTCCATCTCCCGCACTCTCAAGGAGCGCAAGCATATCGTCGTCAACGCCCTCATTCATACTGGCATTATTCAGCAGACTGTTGATTTCCTCTAAATCCGAATCCCCGTTTTCCAGATTTTCAAACATCTGCATAAGCTCCGGGTCATCAATATTTCCCTCGTCCGCTCCTGCTGACGGCAAGGGCGTATCCAAAGGATTTTCTTCCGTCCCCCCGGTCTGGGCCAGGAGCTCATCTAAATCGTCATTCCAGTTCTCCACATTATCCAGTTCCATATCCAGAGAATCCAGAAAACTTTCGCCCTCATCTTCTTCCATATCAGGCTGCACATCCTGAGCGCTGATGTCGGCTTCTCCCACACCAGGCTGTATGCTTCCGGTGTTATCATCTGCGCTTTCCCTGTCAGACAAATCCCCGGTACCGTCACTTAAGGCTTCCTCATCCGGCCGCACATCTTCAATACCGCCGCCTGATTCTGTGTCGGGCTGCAAATTTTCAATACTGTCGCTGACCTCTGTATCAGACTGTAACTGCAAACCTTCGATGCCATCACCGGCCTCCATATCAGGCTTTATGCTTTCAGCTCCGTCGTCAGCGGCTTCCTTCTCAGGCTGTACGCTTTCAATTCCGCCGTCAGCGCCTTCCTTCTCAGCAGTTTCTGCCTCCACTTCCGGCTCCTCCGGCTTTAAATTATCATTTTCATCCGCCACATTCTCCGGTTCATTTACCGGCTCCATTATCGGTTCATCTCCGCCAGTCAAAGATTTTAACAAATTATCAAGATATTCTTCATCTGTCGCCATATAAAAACCTCCTAAAAGTTTACTGACAATTTTTTAATAAATTCTTCCGGCCTCTGACAAATACCGTGACCGTTTTCTTTCATTTCTTTTGGAATCTGATAGAGTTTACTGTGGATTCTGAAAAATTCCGCTTTCTTGTTATAAAATGAAATTTTTTCAAAAGGCCACCTGATTACTGTGGGATATTTCATTCCTACGCCGATTTCCAGAATACAGACATTTCTGTTCACCGTGCCCTGAAGCCATTTCCTGTATAATGACCATTTATCCAGATATCCTTCTTCCACATAATTTGCCGCATCCACATTATTAAATACCAACGGCTTCCCGCACTTCGGGCAGACCGGTTCCTCCCATCCGCCGTCCAAAGGCTTCCCATTTATATAATGCTCTGCCCGACATAGCGCCTTAACCGGCACGTCATACAATTCGCTGCTGCACTTCTCAATGCACTGCAGCCTGTCATATCCGCCGCAGGGCTCCGCCACTCGCTCTAAGTCCAAACTGCTTTCCCTGATAAATCCGTCCCTGCATAAGGATACAATAAAATAATTCTTTTTCTCAAGGCATTTTGCCAACAGATTATATATTTCAGTCATCCCGGATTTTTTTTGCCCACTCAGTACTTTTTCAATAAAAGGGAGCATCCGGCCATCTTCAAAATTACCGGTAATATCACAATACCGACTTTCCTTCTTTATCGCTTCAACTGCATCAAGTTCTTCGCCTATACCTACAAGCACCAGTTCTGCAGCTTTTATTTTATCAGATATATATTTTACCATTTCATACAATTTCCCATAGAAAATAAGCTGACATACAATTGCCACACCTGCAAGTTGACCCAAACAGCCCGCGCCCTTTCGCGCCGGAAATTTTCATAATAAACTTACAAAGCGTGGCAGAAATTATTATTTTTAACGTTGACTCACCAACTCATCTATAATTCTTACAAGATTACCTATTTCAGGCTTTGAAAGCTGCGCGTTAGCTCCTAAAGCCTCTCCTTTTCTTCTCATATCATCATTTACAAGGGAAGAGAATATAATAATCGGAATATCTTTAGCCGCATCATCCTCTCTGACAAGCTTGACTAATCTGTGTCCATCCATCAAAGGCATTTCTATATCGGTAATAATACATTGAACATCTTCTTTCAGAGTTCCCTGACTCTTACACTCAAGAATAAATTCGTAGGCTTCCTGCCCATTATATGTACGTGTCAGATTATCATATCCCGCCTTCTTTAAGGAATTGACAATCAGACGGTTGAGCAATACGGAATCCTCTGCAATGAGAATCGGTACATTGCTTCTGGTCCTCGTGCCCAATTCATCAATTTCACTTACCTTAAGACCGGTTTCAGGATTAATATCCGTTACGATCTTCTCAAAATCAAGAATAATGACAAGCTTGCCGTCCAGCTTTACAATACCGGTTGTGATTCCCTCCTCCTCATTAAAGAGCGCGGCTCCCGGTTTAATAATATTTTCCCACGAAACTCTGTGAATCCTCTCCACAGAGTCAACATGAAAAGCAATATCCAGCTTGTTAAAATTCGTAACAATAAATAATCCGGTTGGCTTCGATACACCGCCGTTCAGACAGTTTCTTAAGTCAATCGCAGTAATTAAGGTATCTCTGGGCATAAAAATTCCTTCAATACTCTGATGCGAATGCGGAACAGGAACCGTTTCCTGATAAGGAATAATTTCCTTAACCTTTGCAACATTGATTCCATATGCATAGCCATCCAGAATAAATTCCAATACTTCTAATTCGTTAGTCCCATTTTCCAGGAGAATTTTCGTATCCATGATTTTTCACCCCATTATTTTTAATCGCGTGCCCTACTACTACAGGATTATAACATATATCTTCTTTGCAAACAATAAAAAAAGCAGTTCACACTGCTTTACTTTTCACTTTCTTATTTTATCACCGCACCCTCAAAACCGAATACCGTACAGCATACTCCTTAAACTCTCTCAAGAGCCTTCCCTTCCTTTTG
>QZDS01000080.1 GCA_009917455.1 bacterium 1xD8-48
TTATCAGAAAATGCCTTGAATAAAGGATTTACAGAGAAAAGTTTGGATTTCTTCTAAGTTTGGATTTGTGGAAAAATCCAAAAGTTTAGATTTTTCCACAATGTCGATGACTACGAAACCTCTCACTCATTACATCTTTCTTATGGTGTACAAAGTATTTTTCCTTTTTCTACTTTCTTTTCTAAAATTGATGTGCTATAATAGCTTCATTCCAAAAAAGGAGTAAAAAATATGCGGCAAGGTATTCTTAAATAAAACTTCAATCAAATAGTGGGTTCAAAGAATTTTGAATGTCCCTAAATAAGGGGGCTTGGTTTTTTGTACCCAATTTAAGAATACTTTTGCCTTATCAATTTTGACATATCTGAAAAAGAACAGCAATCACCAGCAGGTGTATGCTGTATATGTGTATGTCCGCAAACTGTAATCCCCAGTGGTAAAAGTATTTTACTGCTGGGGATTTTTATGCCCTTTTGGGCTTGTAAAGGGAGGACAATCACATGAAAATAATCAATATTGGCATTCTTGCCCATGTAGACGCGGGAAAAACAACTTTAACAGAAAGCCTGTTGTACACCAGTGGAGCGATTGCAGAACAAGGAAGTGTAGATAAAGGAACCACAAGAACAGACACTATGGTTTTAGAGCAGCGGCGGGGAATTACCATTCAGACGGCAGTTACTTCTTTTTGCTGGAATGGTTATAAAATCAATATCGTGGACACTCCCGGTCATATGGATTTTTTAGCCGAAGTATATCGTTCTTTATCTGTCCTTGACGGAGCTGTTTTAGTTGTTTCGGCAAAAGACGGTGTACAGGCACAGACCCGAATATTATTCCATGCACTTCAGAAAATGAACATTCCGACAATTATCTATGTAAATAAGATAGACCAAAACGGAATTGATTTACGGCGTGTTTACCAAAACATCAGGGAAAAACTTACCAGTGATATAATCGTCATGCAAGAGGTTATCTTATCGCCCAAAATAGATATTACTGATATTGCTGATTTGGATAAATGGGATTCCGTTATTTCCGGGAATGATGAACTATTAGAAAAATATATTTCAGAGGATTCATTGGACATACAGGAATTACAACTTGAAAAGTGCCAGAGAACCAGATGTTGTTCTTTGTTTCCTGTATATCATGGAAGCGCAAAAGACAATTTAGGAACAGAAAAATTGATTGAGGTAATTACTGAAACTTTTGTTACAGAAACAAAAAATAATCAGTCTGAATTATGTGGGTATGTTTTTAAGGTTGAGTATACAGAAGGGAAAAAACGTCTTTCCTACTTACGCCTATATCATGGAACGCTCCATTTACGAGATACACTTCTGCTGTCAAAAAAGAAAAAGGTAAAGATTACAGAAATGTACATTCCGGCAAATGGCGAAATTGTTTCGGCAGACCATGCCTGTCAGGGAGAAATTGTTGTCTTATCCGATGATACTTTAAAATTATATGACATTTTGGGAAATGAAGAACTTTTACCTCGCAAAGCATGGATTGACAATCCTATGCCTTTACTTCGGACAACCGTTGAGCCACAAGAGCCAGAACAAAGAGAAGCCTTGCTGAATGCTCTCATAGAAATTGCCGATACAGACCCACTTTTGCACTTTGAAATTGATACTGCCACCCGTGAGATTATTCTGTCTTTTTTAGGAAAGGTGCAATTAGAGGTTATTTGTTCATTGCTGGAAGAAAAGTATCATGTAAAAGTGGCTATGAAAGAGCCTACGGTTATTTATCTGGAAAGACCGTTAAAAAAGGCAGCCTACACGATTCATATTGAAGTACCACCAAATCCATTTTGGGCGTCTATTGGTTTAACTGTAACACCACTCCCTATCGGAAGCGGAACCCAGTATAAAAGCAAGGTATCTCTTGGCTATTTGAACCAAAGTTTTCAAAATGCCGTCATGGAGGGTGTGCATTATGGAATGGAGCAAGGCTTATATGGCTGGGAAGTGACAGATTGCAGCATTTGTTTTGACTATGGAGTTTATTACAGCCCGGTTAGTACCCCCGCAGATTTTCGCTTCCTTGCTCCTGTCGTATTGGAACAGGCATTGAAAAAAGCAGGAACACAGGTTTTGGAGCCATACCTTTCCTTTACCCTTTTTGCTCCACAGGAATATCTTTCACGGGCTTACAATGATGTGCCAAAATATTGTGCAGTGATTGAATCGGTTGTACTTGAAAATGATGAGGTTATTTTTAAAGGAGAAATCCCCGCCCGCTGTATCAATGAATATAAAAATGATTTAAATTTTTATACAAACGGGAGAAGTGTTTGTCTTACAGAATTAAAAGGGTATAAAGAAACTTCTGGGGAGTTTGTATCGCAGCCACGCCGCCCTAACAGTCGGTTAGATAAGATTCGGTATATGTTTCAAAAGACAATGTAAGTTTTTGTGAATTATATGGAGAAAAAATCTGATAAAAAAGGAGAACCTATTTTGAATAAAGAGCGGACAAATACAGCAAATAAAAAACAAAGGCTTTCAGCTTGCACCGAAGCATACAAAGAACACATTATGTATACTTTTAACGCTTTTTGTAGAGTGGTGATACGCTATGCAACTCTCAACTCATGGCGTGACAGAAGCAGGAAACGGCAAAGAGAAATATCTTTTGAATATCTTACAGAAGAAAAATTTTACCCGTTCAGTACGTCTAATAAATATTTCATAGACCCCTATGAGCAGTACCCCATCACCATATGTGGTCAGACGGTTATCCTCACCAATGGAGAGCTTGCCGCTGCGCTGTTATCCTTGCCAGAGAAAAAAAGAGAAATCATTTATCTCTACTTTTTCGGTCATTACACGCAACAGGAAATTGGTGAAATGTATGGACGTTGCCGGAGTACGGCATGGCATCACATACACAGTGCTTTACAAATGTTACAAGAAAAAATGGAGGTGTTTTCGCATGAAGAATCCTAATCTTATTCCTTATGAAATTATTGTCAGAGCGACCAATGGAGAACCGGAAGCCGTAGACGAGGTTTTACGGCATTACAGCAAGCGAATCCGAATTGCTTCCCTTGAAAACGGACACGTCAACAAAGATACAGAGGACAACATTAAACGGCGGCTTATCGCTGCCCTGTTCCAGTTCCGCTTTGATGAACAGCCATACCCCAAAACTGAATAACCGCCGCCACATAGAACGGCACACCAAAACAGGAAATCATAAAAAGGTTTCCTGTTTTTTTGCGTTTATTTTCGGCGTTTTTGAAAAACCGCCGTATTGCCCCACGAAAAGGGAAACATGACACGCTCTTTGTTTGGCAGTTTTCAATTTTCGGTGGTGTGGGGAATGAAAGGAAAATGAAGAAATTTCTCAAAATTCCCGCCTATCCGGGCTTGTGTGGTTTTGTAAGAAATGAGGGGAAATTTCCGCAAATCACCGTCATTTTTGCTTTGCGTGGTGTTGTAGGTAGTAGGGGGAGAAATACCGCCGCCGAGTTGGCAAAATCCCCGCCCTGTCCGTCGAGGGTATCAGAAAATTCCATAAGATATTTTCGCCGGAACGCAACAAACCAGCCGCCAATAGCCGGATAGTAAGCGAACAGACCACACAGCGCAGTTTCTTAGAGCAAGATTCTACCACAGTACCAAATTTCGCCTACCGGCTCATTTTGTCCTATGGGAATCTTGTTGGGGTTGCCACCCCAAGCCCGCCTTTTTGCGGCTTGCGCCGCTTGAAAAAATCCACCCACGAAAGGAGATTCACAGCCATGAAAAGATACAACACGCCACACCGTCACCGGGTAATCAAGACACGCTTGACCGAGGAAGAATACGCCGAGTTTTCCGAGCGTGTCACCCTCTGCAAAATGAGCCAAGCCGAGTTTATCCGGCAAGCCCTTATCAAATCAAGCATACGCCCGGTCATTACCGTTTCCCCGGTCAATGATGAATTACTCTCTGCCGTTGGAAAACTCACAGCCGAATACGGGAAAATCGGCGGCAACTTGAACCAGATTGCCCGCTGTCTGAACGAGTACGGCGCACCTTATAACGCCCTCTCCCAAGAGGTACGAGCCGCCACAGCGGAGCTTGCCGCCTTGAAGTTTGAAGTCTTGCAGAAAGTAGGTGAAGCCGTTGGCAACGTTCAAACATATCAGCTCTAAAAATGCCGACTATGGGGCGGCTGAACAGTACCTAACCTTTGAGCATGACGAGTTTACCATGAAGCCCACACTGGACGGAAACGGGCGGCTTGTTCTCCGTGACGATTACCGCATTTCCTCTCTGAATTGCGGTGAGGAAGATTTTGCAATCGCCTGTATGCGTTCTAATCTCAAATACGGCAAGAACCAGAAACGGGAGGACGTAAAGAGCCACCACTATATTATTTCCTTTGACCCCCGTGACGCACCAGACAACGGCTTGACCGTAGACCGGGCGCAAGCGTTGGGCGAGGAATTTTGCAAGACGCATTTCCCCGGACACCAAGCCCTTGTATGCACCCACCCGGACGGGCATAACCACAGCGGAAATATCCATGTGCATATCGTAATCAATTCTTTGCGGATTGCGGAAGTGCCGCTATTGCCCTACATGGAAAGACCAGCCGACACAAGAGAGGGCTGCAAGCACCGCTGTACAGACGCAGCTATGGAATACTTCAAAGCGGAAGTCATGGAGATGTGCCACCGGGAAAATCTCTATCAGATTGACTTATTGCATGGGAGCAAGAACCGAGTTACCGAGCGTGAGTATTGGGCGAAACGGAAAGGACAAGCCGCACTGGATAAAGAGAACGCTACCCTTGCCGCCACAGGAGAGCCGCCCAAACAGACCAAGTTTGAAACCGACAAGGAAAAGCTAAGGCAGACCATACGGAAAGCCCTTGCCGCCGCTGCCACCTTTGACGACTTTTCCTCTCTGCTGCTCCGGGAGGGCGTGACCGTCAAAGAGAGCCGGGGGAGATTGTCATATCTCACGCCGGATAGGACGAAGCCCATCACCGCCCGGAAATTAGGTGATGATTTTGACCGTGCCGCCGTACTGGAAGCACTCACCATAAACGCACAGAACGCCGTCAGAGCCGCCGAAACGCCCGCACCCAAACAGGAATACCCCCGCAGCATAAAAGACCGCTTACAGCGTGGCAAAGCCACTATAAACGCCCCGAAACAGGACAGCGTACAGCGCATGGTAGACATAGCCGCCAAGAAAGCCGAGGGCAAGGGGCGGGGCTATGAAAAGTGGGCGACCTTGCACAACTTGAAGCAAATGGCGGCTACCATGAGCGTTTACGAGGAATCCGGCTTTTCTTCCCCGGAGGAACTGGAAGCTGCCCTTGCCGCCGCCAATACAGAACTGCACGAAACCACCGGGAAACTGAAAGCCGTGGAAAGCACTTTGCGGGAGAAAAAAGACTTGCAGAAACAGCTATTGGCGTATATCAAGACCAAGCCAGCCCGTGACGGATTGCGGGCGCAGAAAACGGAGAAAGCCCGGAGAGCCTACCGGGAGCAGCACGAAAGCGAGTTTATCATTTCCGAATCTGCCGCCCGGTATTTCAAGGCACAGGGAA
>QZDS01000081.1 GCA_009917455.1 bacterium 1xD8-48
TGGATGCCGCTGATAGGATGGCGATAGGGGAAAAAATCGTACTATCAGGCAAAAGTATACTTTCACGCAAAAGTCAGGGGTTTCCGTGATAGTATAAAACGGAAAGGTAAAAAGGAGTAGGATATTGTTGGTTTTTGCGGAAAAGGGTATTAGCTTGACGGAAAATGCTGTCGAAAAACGGGGGATATGATACAAACACGGAAACTGCTCAGAGTTTTCGTGTTTGTATATGAGTTTCCGTGAAAGTATGGGGTTTTGCGTGATAATATACAGAAAAATTGAAAAATGGTAGCGGGAGAAAAAGGGCTGTTCGAGAGCTCTTTTTTCTTTTGGGTATTTCTGATTCACTTCCACTCTTTCTAAAAATGACGGTGCTTTTAATATTTTTTTGAGCTAAAATAAAAAAAGTATTTTTCTCTGCAACCAAATCTGAATTTTTACGGGATATACAATGAAGGGCATAACAGCCAGGGAGGTGAGTGAGACCATGCAGGATGACAGAATTGTTGAATTATACTGGAAACGCAATGAGGCGGCAATCCAGCACACAGACCAGAAATATGGACGTTACTTAATGAAATTATCGTATAACATTCTCGCTGATTGGGAGGACAGTAAAGAGAGCGTAAATGACACTTATTTAAGTGCATGGAAATCCATGCCCCCGCACAGGCCGAGTGTTCTTTTAACATACCTTTGTAAGATTACGAGGCAGATATCAATCGATGTTTTCCGAAAAAGGAACAGTGCGAAAAGGCAGGCATCAGAATATGCCCTGTCTCTATGTGAATTGGAGGACTGTGTTTCTGCCGGAAACACAACAGAACAGGATGTTGACCTGCACCTTCTGGCAAAGGCTATTCAGGATTATCTTGCAGAATTACCGGGGGAAACAAGGGATGTATTTATTGGAAGATATTTCTTTTCGGATTCCATCCGTGAGGTAGCAGGATATTATGGCATGAGTGAGTCCAAAGCAAAGAGTATGTTGTACCGCACCCGTATCGGATTAAAAAAATATTTGGAGCAGGAGGGATTCTTTGATGAAGCGTGAAGACATCAGTGATGCATTAGGGTTAGTGGATGAAAGTATGATAAGCCATGCTCTTATGGTAAGAAGAAAAAAGAAGAAGTTGCGGTCAAAAAGAAATAATATATGGATAATGCGATATGCTGCGGCAGCAGGTCTTTGTCTGGTCTGTGCAGGTGTTGCAGCCATTTGGTCTGTATTACGGCATGAACCGGAAAGTGACCTTCCACAGAATGGGTATTGGGTACAGGAACAGCCTATACAGGAAGGTCCAGAGCCCGAAATGCCGGAGCAGTTTGCCCCAATATCTTCCCTGCTTGCATCAAATAGCGGGAACTTTATGACACAGCAAACAGAGAAATATGCAGCCGTCCCCATAGCACAATACAGCGGGTTTTATACGGAGGTTCCCTCGGCTGGCAGTTCCGTGTTAGCAGAAAGTATGGGTAAAAGTATTGACAATACCGGGGAATGGCACTATGTTTCGGGACATTCAGACCTGCAATATCTGATCCGGAACGATGGGCGGGAGAGTTCGCTATGGAAATTCCAATGCTTCGATAGCGGTGAATACCCATACGATGATGTCCTTAAGCTGGTATATCGGATTGATTCCGCAGATGCGATTACAGAAATAGAAGTGGCGCCTGCAAGAATGGATAATACAGATGCAGGAAAGAAAATACAGGAAGAGGTTGGGACACGAAAAATAACCGACAGGGCCGCAATAGAAACAATATATGAAATGCTGTCCGGCATGACCTGCTATGGGAGCGGCCAATGGGAGAGGATTGATTACGGAGATGTGGAAGCGGCGGGCGATGGTCAGACACCATCCCATGAAGCGGTGAGGCTTGGGCGGTATTTGTCAATAACTACAGATTATGGGAACGTAATAGATGGCTTGAAGTATACAGCGGTGTCGGATATGTTTTACGAGTTTTCAGGCATTGCCTACAGCCCCCTGACAGAAGAACAGGCTGCAAGTATATGTGAAATTATCGGAATCATGGAGTATGAGGGAGAAGACCGGCAAAGCCATGAAGTGAAGACAGAGGATGCCCAACAGGAGAAAGAAAATTCAGATGACGGAGCAGGCACGGCCCTTTGGGAAAATACAAATACAGATGTAAGTTTGGAATATGTGACGGAGCTGCAGACAAAAGTGAGCAGTGCCATGATGAACCACGAAATGCCATTTGTCATATCATCCTCGGTCTATGAGAATCCATACAGGCTCCATGTTGTAGTGACATCAAACGCAGAAGAGGATTTGCAAAGGCTCCGGGATTTGGACACTATAGGCGGGGGTATGGAAATAGAGTATGTTCCTGAAAATACCAACAGCCGACAGGATTTATATGAGCAGAAGAATTAACAATCCTGCTCTTGGCTTTAGTGGGAACGATATTCTACCGAAGTAGTATGAAACAGTCTGGGAGGCTTACAGGCAAAGCACGGAAAATCTGAAATCCTATATGCTGCGCCAGTGGAGTCTTATCGGGGGAATGGCCGGCATGTTCAGGGAGATGGAATGATATTCCCCAATTTGATAGGTACTACCCCAAAAGTAACTGCTTGCTATTTTGACAACGATTCCTTATACTGTCAGCGGAGGTGATGAGCATGGTTCGTTTTTACATAGTCAGGCATGGGCAGACGCTTTTGAACAGCTTAGACCGGGCGCAGGGATGGGCTGATTCTCCGCTCACCGAAGCAGGAATGCAGATGGCAGCTGATATAGGGCAAAAATTAAAGGGGATTGATTTTGGTGTGGTTTTTACCAGCGATATGCTCCGGGCCGTGCAGACGGCGGAGCTGATCTTGGAAGCGGGCGGAAAGAGTGGTGTGTCAATAGAAAAGGACGCAAGGCTTCGGGAATGGTGCCTGGGGTGCATGGAGGCGGAGAATAATGCGGTTTTCATAAAGAATGTATCGGACTGGCTGGGAGGGGTATCCTCTTTTGCAGAGTTGAATCAGCGGCTTCCCGATGTGGCGGATGTCATCTATGAACATGACACGACAGGAATGGCGGAGCCGTTCCAGACAATAGAAGAACGCCTGAAAGCCACATTCGTGGATATTGTCCAAAGGCATGGAATGGAGGAAAATACTAATATTCTGATAGTGACCCATGCCTTTGCCATAAAGACGATATTCCACCTATTTGCGCCAAAGCAACTAGGCAAAGTGGGGAAGGTAAAAAACGCATCAGTTTCCCGGCTTGTATTTGAAAACGAGATTTTCTTCTTGGAGCCGTATATACAGTTGTGAAAAGAACAGCAGGAAAGCCAGTCAAGGTTCTCCTGCTGATTTTTTTGTGCAGCATGGCGGCTGGATGTCCAGCCCGTCCAAAAAGCCCGCGCCCCAATCGCACATGGCATCCAGTACGGGAATGATGCTCCGTCCAAATGGAGTGAGGGAGTACAGCGTCCTGGGCGGCTTGTCCGGGATGACTTCCCGGTGCAGCATCCCGCATTCCTCCAAATCATGTAACTGCTGCGACAGCATTTTGGGTGTCGCTTTCGGGATCATGCGCTGCAGCTCCATGTAGTGGAGCGGTTTTTCTATCAGGTACCAGAGGATGAGGGGCTTGTATTTCCCGCCGATCAAAAACAGCGTGGCCTCCACCGGGCAGTTAAACTGGTCTTTTGAATATTCCATTATCTGTATCCTCTCCTTTTTATAGCTACCCTTTTGGGAAGTATCTACCCAAAAAGTGCATTCTTGCAGAATTTCTGTATCCTGCTAAAATTTAGGTCAACGGTTGACCAACACGTTCAGTATACAATAGAAAGAGAGGATTTGCCACTATGGATTTTATCGAAATTGCAAAGAAGCGTTATTCCGTCCGGGGCTATCAGGACAGAAAGGTGGAGGAAGAAAAGCTGCAAAAGATTCTGGAGGCCGCCCATGTTGCGCCGACAGCAGCCAATCTCCAGCCCGTCCGCCTGATTGTTGTGCAGAGCAGTGAGGGGCTTGCGAAGATTAGGAAAGGGGCGAACCTTTACGGAGCGCCGTTGGCGGTCATCGTCTGCGCTGACCACGGAAAGGCATGGGTGCGCCCGTTTGATAAGAAGCAGACCGCCGACATAGACGCCTCCATATTGACAGACCACATGATGCTGCAGGCAACGGAATTAGGGCTCGGCTCCGTGTGGATATGTTATTTCAAGCCGGATGTGATAAGCAGGGAGTTCGGGCTGCCGGATGATCTGGAACCGGTCAATATCCTTGCAGTCGGGTATTCGGACGAGGAAGCGGCAGACCCGGAGCGCCATTCACAGACCAGAATCCCGGTGGAAGAACTGGTTTCCTACGAAACGATATAAGGGATGTGGGACGAAGGGGAAGGGCTGCATGGACAGTCCTTCTTTATATAGTTTTATTTTCGTTGGTATTTCTGATAGGTCTTTCCCCATTCACACAGCTCACCTAAAATCGGTTTCAGGGTGCAGCCTATTTCGCTAAGTGAATATTCAACCCTCGGAGGGACTTCCGGGAAAACGGTTCTCAGGATGATTCCCTGTTCCTCCAGTTCCCGGAGCTGTTCCGTCAGCGTCTTGGTGGTGATGCGGCCTAAGAGCCGCTGCAATTCATTAAAACGGATTGTGCCTTTGGAGAGATGCCATAATATTTTCAGTTTCCATTTTCCGCTCAGGATGTTCAGCCCAAGCTCAACCGGGCACTGATCATCCACTGCCTGCACCTTTGCCATTATGTATTGCCCCTTTCCACGCACGGTTTCAAAAAGGAAACCTTATTTCAAAAAAGTGCGTACTTGATTTTAGCTATCCTTAATGCTAACGTCAATATACCAAAATTGTCAAGGAGGTTCTGAAAATGGTGATAGACAGCCACGAACATATCATGTTTCCCGTGAAAATGCAGTTGGATAAAATGGATGCGGCGGGAGTGGATAAGACGGTATTATTCTGCACCGCGCCGCACCCGGAGAAAGCCGGGACATTGAAGGAGCTGGAAGAAGAAATGGCAGCTTTGAATAAGATTCTGGCAGGAGCCAACAGTAAGGAGGATAACATCCGCCGCCTGAAAAAGAACATCTCGGAAGTTGTGGAGGCAGTAAGGGAATACCCGGAACGCTTTTTGGGATTCGGCTCCGTTCCTTTAGGGATGGGGCTGGAGGAAACGGAAGAATGGATTGATGCACAGATTACTTCCAATTCACTGTATGGAATCGGGGAGTTTACGCCCGGAAACGAGCAGCAGATCATGCAGTTGGACACTGTATTTCAGGCATTGATGGCTACAAAGATTTATCCAGTCTGGGTGCATACCTTCCACCCGGTCACGATGGACGGGATAAAACTTCTGATGGCCTTATGTGAAAAATATCCCGGCATTCCCGTTATTTTCGGACATTCGGGCGGCTCAAACTGGATGGAGGTCATAAAATTTGCGAAAGGGCATGGGAATGTATACTTAGTATAACGTATTAAAAGTTCTTGTGTAAATTTACACATCTGCTATAATGGTTATATCAACCTATTTGGA
>QZDS01000082.1 GCA_009917455.1 bacterium 1xD8-48
TTTACAAGTTCAAGTACCGCAAACCCTTGATATTACTGGTCTTTTCCGCCGAGCGTTTTCATCGTCGGGAAAGTTAATATATCCCTTAACCTCCCCTCTGTTATCCTGCGAAAGCCTTTAAATCCTGTTTTCCCGCCAATTCCCAATTTCCGTCCCCAGCAAAAAACGGCATAATCCTTTACTGATAATTACATAGAATGTCACTGTTTTGTCACCGCATTGTCACTGTCAGAAATTACTTATACAGCCAGGACGCATTCCTCATTATAGTATGGAATCAAAGAGTCATGGGTGATGAATTTCAGTTCGTCCACCTTTGCCTGGGACAGCATAATCCTGTCAAAAGGGTCATTATGCGGCGGCGCATCCCCCGGTCTTGTCAACGTTTCTAATCCATAGACATGACGGTCATAAACCGGAAGCATTTCAAACCCTGATTTCATACATTTTTCTGAAAAACCCCGCCCATCAATACGCATTTTTTCAGGATGTGCCATGTGCTTAATTGCTATCTCCCATACAGATGCCGTACTATAATAAATCTGGTTCTGTTCGTTTTCAATGATTTCTCTTGCTTTTTCTGATAATTTTGTATTATTTTCAAGTGTCCACAAAATAATATGCGTATCTAACAGAACCTTCATTATACCACCCCAAACATCTTTGCAATTTCGCCATTATATTCATCAATATCATAATCCGGCGCATACAGTTCCTCGCCTTCCGCAATGCCGATTCTTTTTAAAGCTTTCCCAGCGGAATGCGCGTCTGCCAGCGGCTTGTTATTCGGCTGTATAAATATCTGCATAAAGTTTACCAATACCTTCAAATCTTCCTCAGGCATTTCCTCTATAATATCCATAACCTGTCTCTGTAATTCAGACATGAAAATCACCTCTCTCCGTTTTCTTTATTATATATCAGATTCTTTTTAAAATACAACTGTTTTCTTAATGTATGCTGCCAGCAAAAATGACATTTTTTAACATTTAAAATGTCACAATTTCCAAATTCCAATAATTCTATTTGATTTTTCATTTTTTATCCCTGATTTAATCTATCTTAAATCCCCGTTGAAGACTAATTAATTCCGAATTTAAACCTACAAAAAAGGAGCATGTTTTATCACTGCCCCTTTTTTGCCTTTTGGTTCCTCAGATATACCGAGAATGTAAATCAACGCCTTGTGGTAGCAGTCCTGATACCTCGCCTGTTCCAATTTCTCAAAATAAAACTTCTCATGTTCCTCGTTTGCAAAAACCATGTGTGTGTTGTTGGCGCTCTGCGCCCCTGCTCTTAACGCTGTGTTGTTCATCATTTCTACCTCCAATTTTATTTTTTGACCATAACAAAAGGACACTCCCAAATTCTCACTTGGAAAGTGTCCTTGAAGTACAAAATATTAAAATTAGATGTCGCACAAAACGTATTATCAAGTATTATTCCGTATTATGCGTAGCAAATTTGTAGTAAATCGCAACCCAAAATCGCTGAAACCCTTGATTTTACTGGTTTTCTTTACCCAAAGTTTTCATCGTCGGGAAAGGCAAACGACTTACTTCATTATTATTCATAACCGCTTATCTCCGCTTTTCTCTTACAATTCAACACTTCATTATGATGTGTTATTCTACCAGTAAAATTTCAAATTTGATGTAAATTTGTTGTAAACCACACAATTTGCTGTACTCATTTATCCGTTTCGGACTCTTTCCTAAAATACATCAAGATTGCGTGATAAATTTTGTATTGCTTCCTGTTTCTTCATGTCAGTGACTTCGGCATATATGTCCATCGTTGTTTCAATATTGGCGTGTCCCATAATCGCCTGTATCACTTTCACATTTGTTTCCTTCTCGCAGAACCTTGTACAAAAGGTATGCCTTAAATGGTGGCATGAGAAGTGAGGTATTATGACAGGCTGCCTTTTTTCTTTTTTAGCATTTAACACTTCCTCTGCATTGTACGATTCGTATATCCGCTTGATTGCCCTGTTTACAGCTTGCGGATTATGAAGATTGCCAAAGCGGTTGCTGAAAATAAAGCCTGTCATTCCGTCAACCACCGTAGTATTGAATCCTTCTTCCTTCTGCTCGCTGTATTCCTCTTGGAACGCTTCATATACTGCGTCCATCATGGGAATCGTGCGGATACCCGCTTCTGTTTTCGGGAGGGATACTCCAAACTCACATTTTGTAGTATCATTTCGCCGGGGATAATAAGTAACGCTATGGTTTATGCTGATTGTCCTCTTTGCAAAATCTATATCCTCCCACCTCAAGCCGATTGCTTCACCAATCCTGCACCCTGTTCCTAATAATACTGTAAAGAACGGTGTCCAATGGCAATATACCGGGCTTTTGGCTGTGTAGTCCATAAAGGCTCTCTGCTGATCCAGTGTGAGGGCATGGCGTACACCATGATTTTTCCCCGGCTTCTTCTTGATTTGAGCCATCACACCATCGCTCGGATTGTTTCTGATGATGTCATCCCGCACTGCAAGCTGAAATGTCGGGTGGAGGACGGTATGGATTGTTTCAAGGGTGTTAATCTGCATCCCCCTGTCATTTAACAGGTGATAATAGAAATACAACACATCTGAATACTTAATCGTCCCAATCTTCCGTTTCCCAAACTCATCCCTTACAAATCGGTCATACATATAGGTGTAATTTGTGTAGGTTGTCCGCCTTAACTCTGTCTTTGTTGTGATATACCTGTCAAAAACAAAATTCAAATCGGCGTTTCCTGCCGCATATACATCCAGACCGTCAAGCTGGTCTTTCATCAGTCGCGTTTCTTTTTCCCTAAGCTCTACCAAATCATTCGCATATATATACCGCCTTTTCCCATAAGGATCAGTATAGGTATACATATATGATTTATCCTTGCGCTGGATTTCCCCTTTCCGTAAAGCCCTGCCTCTATGGTCTTTTCTTGCTTTTGCCATCTCTGCTCCTTTCTTTCAAAAGGAAAGAGATATTTCGTACTGCTACTTACTTTCTTCCATTGAGTATTGTATTTCAACACCCTTTTGTAGCACTTGCGTTATGGTCATATCATGTTTGGCAGCATAGTCCTTCAGCTTCTCATACTCCGCATTGTCAACCCGAAGGCTTAACGACCTCAGCTTAGGCGAGTCGGTCTTTGGACGTCCCGTTCTCGGCATTTACTATGCACCTCCTTCATAACTAATACCATTATAATTCCCGTTCTACGAAAAGTCAAGAACTTTTTGTAGAACGATTATTTATCACGAAACTCTCTTTGCCTTAATCACTCACTTACTCTAAAAGACTCCAGATACTGCTCGAAAATGTCACAGTTTACCAATACTAATTTGTCTACCTTATAGATAGCGTTTGCCTGTTTTGCAAGCTCCTGAAATTTTGTCAAACCCATGCTGTAAATTTCTGCACCTTCCTTATATCTGACAAATTTCTTTCTGTCTACTTTTTTTACCATAAATTCCTCCAATCATTGCACAGCTTTATCTGCTAATAAACAGGCAGAATACGCTTCTCCCCATTTATTAGCAGATAAAAACTGCAATACAGGTGGCGGCTCATTACGCCGCCCACATCGGTCTTGCACCGTCATTTCATTGACCGGACTGCGGCTTTCCCGCAGCCCGGAAGTATCATTATCACAGATATGCTTCATCGCCCCATGTAACTGCTACATATTTTGCCCGATCTCACTCGCTCCTTACCTTTGCTTCAATGTCCTGCTTCGACATTTCCTCACGTTTCACCCTGTTATAAATCAGGGCAGGTACGTCATGGCGCATCTGCTTAGTGGCTCTGCATATCCTCACGTCCTGTATGCAATACAATATTCAATTTTCAAGGTACACCGCTGTAAATCTGTCAGCTATGGAAAAGGGCAGCGAGCCGCCCTTTATACCGCTTCAAACGCCAGTATCTTTGTGATTAGCTTTGTTTCAAGCCTCCGGCGCAGTGTTTCATCTGCTGAATTTTTTAAGAAGCTCCTTTATCCGCATACGCTTTTTTATAATGCCAAGTCCGTCAAGAACCTGTACGCTGTCCACAAATCCCTGATAATATGCCCTCTGTTCCTCCTTGTAATGGGCATGATCCACCGCATCCATATAGCCCTCCAAAAACTCCCTGTCCTCTTTCGGCAGCTTGGAAAGATATGCTTCAAATGCCTTCTGCTTCTTTTTCAGTTCCCGGCTGGCTGCTTTTGCTTCCTCCGTCTGGACGGAATACTCCCTGTCCTCCGATTCGCTGCGCAGCTCCTCAAAGACATCCGACAATGTTTCAAAAACTTCATTCATGCTTGTTTCCACCTTTCTCTGTTAAAAATATTATCGTATTTTACAGGCAGTATTATCAATCCCCAATTTCGCAATAACAAGATAATTCCCTGATACTTCATCTTTAGAAGTATATTATCAACAATATTTCGTAAAATCAATGGCAAGGAACTTCATCTTTAGAAAGTTGGTGGTAGGATATTAAAATCTATTGGAATAAGGAAAACAACTCCAAAAACCTGATCGGTCAAAGGGTTATGGAACTGCGGACGGAAAGGAAGCTGTCACAGAAAGCCCTTGCCGAACAGCTCCAGCTTGCCGGATATGAGTTTAGCGACCTGACCGTTTTACGGATTGAAAAAGGGACAAGATTCGTCCCGGATTATGAAGTGGTGGCTCTGGCAGAGTTCTTCCATGTATCCTGCGAATACCTCTTAGGTGTACAGGACAACAAATAAGCAGCAATCTGTTTTCACATCACAGACTGCTGCTTAAATTTTTGTTGAACCGATAGCCAATGCCCCATACCGTCTGTATGTAAAGCGGCTTGCCCGGATTGTCCTCTATTTTTTCCCTGATATGGTGAATATGGCTCATGACAATACTGTAATCGCCGGAATAAGGCTCCTGCCAGACAATATCATAGATCTGCTCTTTACTGAAAATTGTTCCTGCATTTTGGGCAAGCAATAACAGAATTTCTAACTCTATATAAGTTAACTCAATTTCCGTATGATTCTTGATTACAATGCGTTTAATGCTGTTAATCTCCAAGTGTCCAAAATTTAAAATGTCTTTTTGCACCTCTGCAACCGTAAAAGATTTTCCCCCTCTATTAACATATGACATTACACGCTGGAACATATCTTCTTCACTATCATTAAATACCTTAATCCGTGAAACTCAGATTTATTAAATACCTGCAAAGTCTGTGATTATGTGGTTTTGAAGAGCCAAA
>QZDS01000083.1 GCA_009917455.1 bacterium 1xD8-48
GAAGAGAGAATTATTCAGAGAAAAGCGAAGAGAATACGAACCAAAAAGCAAAGAAAGCAACAGTGAACACGGAAACAGAGAGGAAAAGCCAGAAGAGGGCGTCCTTGAGAGAAGTGGAGAGCTTGAGGTAAGGGTTTTCGGAAGGAAACAATTATTGAGAGTTTGATCCTGGCTCAGGATGAACGCTGGCGGCGTGCCTAACACATGCAAGTCGAACGGGGTATATAAGCGGAAGTTTACGGATGGAAGGTTATATACTTAGTGGCGGACGGGTGAGTAACGCGTGGGCAACCTGCCCCGTGCCGGGGGATACCGCCTGGAAACAGGCGCTAATACCGCATAAGCGCATACAGCCGCATGGGTGTATGCGGAAAGCTCCGGCGGCACGGGATGGGCCCGCGCCCGATTAGCCAGTTGGCGGGGTAACGGCCCACCAAAGCGACGATCGGTAGCCGGCCTGAGAGGGCGGACGGCCACATTGGGACTGAGACACGGCCCAAACTCCTACGGGAGGCAGCAGTGGGGAATATTGCACAATGGGGGAAACCCTGATGCAGCAACGCCGCGTGGGTGAAGGAGCGTTTCGGCGCGTAAAGCCCTGTCAGCGGGGAAGAAGAAAGACGGTACCCGACCAAGAAGCCCCGGCTAACTACGTGCCAGCAGCCGCGGTAATACGTAGGGGGCGAGCGTTATCCGGAATTACTGGGTGTAAAGGGAGCGTAGACGGCGAGGTAAGCCTGAAGTGGAAGCCCGCGGCCCAACCGCGGAACTGCTTTGGGAACTGTTTTGCTGGAGTATGGGAGGGGTAAGCGGAATTCCTGGTGTAGCGGTGAAATGCGTAGATATCAGGAGGAACACCGGTGGCGAAGGCGGCTTACTGGACCATAACTGACGTTGAGGCTCGAAAGCGTGGGGAGCGAACAGGATTAGATACCCTGGTAGTCCACGCCGTAAACGATGATTACCAGGTGTCGGGTGTCGAAGGACGGCCGGTGCCGCAGCGAACGCAGTAAGTAATCCACCTGGGGAGTACGTTCGCAAGAATGAAACTCAAAGGAATTGACGGGGACCCGCACAAGCGGTGGAGCATGTGGTTTAATTCGAAGCAACGCGAAGAACCTTACCCGGCCTTGACATCCCCTGGACAGCATATGTAATGTATGTTTCCTTCGGGACCAGGGAGACAGGTGGTGCATGGTTGTCGTCAGCTCGTGTCGTGAGATGTTGGGTCAAGTCCCGCAACGAGCGCAACCCCTGCCCCCAGTAGCCAGCATTTAAGATGGGCACTCTGGGGGGACTGCCGGGGATAACCCGGAGGAAGGCGGGGATGACGTCAAATCATCATGCCCCTTATGGCCGGGGCTACACACGTGCTACAATGGCGTAAACAGAGGGAGGCGAGACAGCGATGTTAAGCGAACCCCAAAAATAACGTCCCAGTTCGGATTGCAGCCTGCAACTCGGCTGCATGAAGCTGGAATCGCTAGTAATCGCGGATCAGAATGCCGCGGTGAATACGTTCCCGGGTCTTGTACACACCGCCCGTCACACCATGGGAGTCGGGAACGCCCGAAGCCGGTGACCGAACCCGAAAGGGGAGGAGCCGTCGAAGGCGGGCCTGGTGACTGGGGTGAAGTCGTAACAAGGTAGCCGTATCGGAAGGTGCGGCTGGATCACCTCCTTTCTAAGGGAAGAAGTAGGGGTCGGATTGCTGTCTGGTTGTTGAGGGCCCGGGGGACCGGGAAGGAAGCAGCGAAGGAAAGATTCCGGTGGCGATGCGCCCGGGGGGAACACCCGTCCCCATACCGAACACGAAGGTTAAGCCCCGGGAGGCCGATGATACTGCGGGAACGCGGGAAAGCAGGTGGCCGCCGGAATTAGAAAAAAGAATAAGGAAAA
>QZDS01000084.1 GCA_009917455.1 bacterium 1xD8-48
CCGCACCTTGAAAACCGAATACCGAGAAAGAAAGCAGAAACAAGAACAACATCGAGAGTCAGAAAAGAAGAAGAAGAAATAAAAAGCCATTATAAAGCCACGCTAGGCTAAAATAATGGAGGGTCAAGCGAAGAAGGGCGCGGGGCGGATGCCTTGGCGCTGGGGGCCGAAGAAAGACGCGGCAAGCTGCGAAAAGCCACGGGGAGCGGCAGACACGCGATAATCCGTGGGTGTCTGAATGGGGGAACCCGCACAGGAACACCCTGTGCGCCTGCATGTAAAAAAGGGCAGCCTTATAGGATGCAGGCGGGAACCCGGTGAACTGAAACATCTAAGTAGCCGGAGGAAAAGAAAGAAACATCGATTCCCCAAGTAGCGGCGAGCGAACGGGGAGGAGCCCAAACCGGTGTGCGTGCACACCGGGGTACGGGCTGCCACAGCATACCATAAAGCCTAACAGAACGGTACTGGAAAGACCGGCCGGAGAGGGTGAGAGCCCCGTAGGTGAAAGGCGGAATGGATGAGGCAGTACCAGAGTACCACGGGACACGTGAAATCCTGTGGGAAGGAGCGGGGACCACCCCGCAAGGCTAAATACCACCCAGCGACCGATAGAGCACAGTACCGTGAGGGAAAGGTGAAAAGGACCCCGGGAGGGGAGTGAAAGAGAACCTGAAACCCCGCGTCCACAAGCTGTGGGAGCATGAAAGATGCGACCGTGTACTTTTTGTAGAACGGTCCGGCGAGCCACGGTGTCCGGCGAGGTTAAGCCAGTAGACTGGCGGAGCCGAAGTGAGAGCAAGCGTGAAGAGCGCACAGCCGGCGCAGCCGGCAGAAGAGTCAGGCACCGTGGGCCCGAAACCGGGTGACCTACCCGTGTCCAGGCTGAAGCCGCAGTAAAAGGCGGTGGAGGGCCGAACCCACGCCCGTTGAAAAGGGCGGGGATGAGGTGCGGGTAGGGGAGAAATTCCAATCGAACCCGGAGATAGCTGGTTCTCCCCGAAATAGCTTTAGGGCTAGCCCCGTTTATGCCTGCCGGAGGTAGAGCACTGAATTTCCTAGGGGGCGTCAAAGCCTACCGAAGAATATCAAACTCCGAATGCCGGAGAGGAAGAGGACGGGAGTCAGACTGCACGAGACAAGTCGGGCAGTCAAAAGGGAAAAAGCCCAGACCCGCGGCTAAGGCCCCAAAGTGCGTGTTAAGTGGGAAAGGATGTGGGGTCTCAGGGACAGCTGGGACGTTGGCTCAGAAGCAGCCATGCGTTAAAAGAGTGCGTAATAGCTCACCAGCCGAGAGGCCCTGCGCCGAAAATGTCCGGGGCTGAAACACGCCGCCGAAGCCCGGGGGCTGTACGTAAGGTATGGCCGGTAGGGGAGCATTGCCGGTGCGCGGAAGCCTTACCCGTAAGGGGAGGTGGAGTGCCGGGAAGAGAGAATGCCGGAATGAGTAGCGAGATGGGGGTGGGAATCCCCCAGGCCGGATGTCCAAGGTTTCCGGGGTAAAGCTGATCTTCCCCGGGGAAGTCGGGACCTAAGGCGAGGCCTGAGGGCGTAGCCGATGGATAACAGGTGGAGAATCCTGTACTGCATGGCAGCAGAAGAAAGCGGGGACGCGTCCCCGGAGGTTTGGCCGGGAGAGGGAAACCCGGTGCAAGCGCGGGAGGCGGCGCGGGGGAAATACCGCGCGGGAGCCAGTAGCGTTAAGCGGAGCGAACCAAAGTAGCGAAGAAGCCGTAAGGGGCGCCAAGAAAAGCCGCTATAGCCTGCCATGTACCCGTACCGCAGACCGACACAGGCAGACAGGGAGAGAATCCCAAGGCCGGCGGGAGAAGCGTTGTCAAGGAACTCGGCAAAATGGCCCCGTAACTTCGGGAGAAGGGGCGCCTGCGCGAGCAGGCCGCAGAGAAGAGGCCCAAGCAACTGTTTAGCAAAAACACAGGTCTATGCGAAGCCGGAAGGCGAGGTATATGGGCTGACGCCTGCCCGGTGCTGGAAGGTTAAGAGGAGAGGTCAGGGGAAACCCGAAGCCTTGAATTTAAGCCCCAGTAAACGGCGGCCGTAACTATAACGGTCCTAAGGTAGCGAAATTCCTTGTCGGGTAAGTTCCGACCCGCACGAAAGGCGTAATGATTTGGGCGCTGTCTCGACAACGCACCCGGTGAAATTGAAGTGCCAGTGAAGATGCTGGCTACCCGCGCCAGGACGGAAAGACCCCATGGAGCTTTACTCCAGCTTGACGCTGGGGCCCGGCGCTGTATGTACAGGATAGGCGGGAGGCAATGAAGTAAGGACGCAAGCCCTTATGGAGCCGACGTTGGGATACCGCCCTTGCAGTGTCAGGTTTCTAACCTTCGGCAGTGAGCCTGCCGGGGGACAACGTCTGGCGGGGAGTTTGACTGGGGCGGTCGCCTCCGAAAGGGTATCGGAGGCGCTCGAAGGTCCCCTCAGGATGGACGGGAACCATCCACAGAGTGCAAAGGCAGAAGGGGGCCTGACTGCGACACCGACGGGTGGGGCAGGCAGGAAACTGGGACTTAGTGATCCGGTGGCATTAAGTGGGATTGCCATCGCTCAACGGATAAAAGCTACCCTGGGGATAACAGGCTGATCACCCCCAAGAGTTCACATCGACGGGGTGGTTTGGCACCTCGATGTCGGCTCATCGCATCCTGGGGCTGAAGCGGGTCCCAAGGGTTGGGCTGTTCGCCCATTAAAGCGGTACGCGAGCTGGGTTCAGAACGTCGTGAGACAGTTCGGTCCCTATCCGGCGCGGGCGCAGGATGTTTGAGGGGAGCCGCCCTTAGTACGAGAGGACCGGGGCGGACGGGCCGCTGGTGTACCTGTTGGGGACCAACCCCACGGCAGGGTAGCCAAGCCCGGAGCGGATAAACGCTGAAGGCATCTAAGCGTGAAGCCGTCCTCAAGATGAGACATCCGGAGCGTAAGCTGAAGGCCCCTTGGAGAGTACGAGGTGGATAGGCCCGGGGTGGAAGCGCTGAGAGGCGTGCAGCTGACGGGTACTAATAGGCCGGAAGCTTGACCAAAAGGAAGGGAAGGCTCTTGAGAGAGTTTAAGGAGTATGCTGTACGGTATTCGGTTTTGAGGGTGCGGT
>QZDS01000085.1 GCA_009917455.1 bacterium 1xD8-48
TTCTGGGAACACCGGCTATTTTTTAGCCGGTGCTGGGTGCGTTGTTTTTAGAAGGAAGGCTGAATAGTTACAGGCAATGGAGGTAACCATGACACAAAAACAAATTGAACGCAAATCGCTGATAGTAAGCTGCATTGTAAACTTAATAATGGCAATAGGTGGGTTTTGGATTTTTTCGATAACAAATATTCAAGCTCTGTTTTTAGACTGTTCCTTTTCAATGATTGCTTCCTGCTCTTGTTTGGCAGCATTGGAAATTTCAAAAATTAGTAATAAAAAGACAAAGAATTACCCGGACGGTCTTTATTTTTTAGAGCCATTATATTCTATTTTTAGAACTTTATTAACATTGGTGCTGCTGTTTTCTTCTGTTGCTCGTACTGCAAAAGCAGCATGGGGGTATTTTGCATATGGCGTTGGAACCCCTTTGATGATTGAACCTGTAATTCCTTATGAGATACTTATGTGTATCATATGTTTTGGGCTGTCTTTTTTTAACAGAAGCCAGAGCCGTAAAACTAATGATTCCAGTACACTTTTAGCAACAGAATCGAAAGGAAATTTTATCGACGGCATATTATCTTTGGGCGTAGCACTGTCTGCGTTCTTGATAAAACTGATAGATATTAACGGAAGTTTGGGTTTTCTTCATTATACTGGAGATTTTTTCATTACGACAATTATAGTCTTGCCTGCAATAAAAGAACCGATAAGTGTTTTCATATCTTCTTTCCGCGAATTGTCAGGAGGGTTGACAACGAATCAGGAACTAAAAAGAACAGTTTTCCAATTTGTAGAAAAGAATCTTAGCGGTATTATGACATTGCAAAAATGTGACATATATAAAATTGGTATGCACATAAAAGTTTGCATTTATATTACCAATAATATTGATTATAAAAAAATACAAACTGTCAAAAGGAATATCTTGAAAGATATATGTCCTATTTACGAAAATGCTGAAATTGTTTTTTGTGAATGGTAAAATGTGATACCGGGAGAAGATAATTAAAGTAGCGAAACGAGTTAAGACCTGCGCATAGAGTTGTTGTTACTTTGAATTATAAACAAGCAACCGTAAACCATGCACCGCCCTATGTGGGAGAAAGGGGGAATCATCTATGCCTTGCACAGAAGCATACAAGGAACATATCATGTATACGTTCAATGGCTTTTGCAAGACCGTCATACGCTTTGCGGCACTCAACGCATGGCGTGACAGGAGCAGACGGCGGCAAAAAGAAATATCCCTTGAATACCTCACAGAAGAAAAGTTTTACCCTTTAGGCACGACAGACGAATATTTTGAAGCACCCTATGAAGAATATCCCATTACGATATGCGGTCAGACAGTTATCCTCACCAATGGGGAACTTGCCGCCGCCCTGTTATCTCTGCCGGAAAGAAAGCGGGAAATTATTTTCCTTTACTTTTTCAGAGATTATACACAACAGGAAATCGGGGAACTATACGGACGCTGCCGGAGTACGGCGTGGCATCACATACACAGTGCCTTGCAAATGCTGCATAAAGAAATGGAGGTGCTTTTCCATGAGGAATCCTAAACTTGTGCCGTATGAAACGATTGTCAGAGCAACCAGCGGAGAGCCGGAAGCCATTGACGAGGTTTTACGGCATTATGGCAAAAGAATCCGACTTGCTTCCCTTGAAAACGGACACGTCAACAAGGACACCGAGGACAATATCAAACGGCGGCTTATCGTTGCCCTGTTCCAGTTCCGCTTTGACGGACAGCCTACCTAACAGGAGGTGAGATTTGTCGCAAAAATAGTCATGCTTATATTTAACGACACAGAAGAAAAAGCGGTTGAGAAAGCCATAGCCGCCCTTGCGGATATGATACCGTTGGAAGCCATGCAGCCGCCCCACTCCCCGGCACTTACTTTTCCGGGATTGGAAATAAAATTACACCAACGCCGGGTATTAAAAAACGGCACAGACATTCCCCTCACCCGTTTAGAGTACGGCGCACTCTGCTACCTTGCCGCCAGTCCGGGGCGGGTATTCACAAAGGCGCAAATCTTTGAAGCCGTGTGGAGCATGGAAAGCGAAAGCTGCCAGTCAAGCGTGTCAAATGTGATATGCAATCTACGGAAAAAGATAGAGCCGGACAGCGGCAAGCCCACTTACATAAAAACCGTTTTAGGCGTGGGCTACAAGTTTGCTTCCGGGGAATGATAACAGAATAACCGCCGCCCATCAGCGGCAGATAAAGACAGGAAATCAAGAAAAGGTTTCCTGTTTTTTTGCGCCCAAAACCAAGCCGGATTTTGCACCGTAATAAAATAATTCAACTACTTTCTGAAAACATTACCTAAATTTCCTTTTTTCCCGTAGTAGGTAATAAGGGGAAAAATAATTGCCGGAAAGTTTGGCGTTTTTTGAAACTGTCCGTATATCACTACAAAACGGAACTGATTTCAAGCCAAAAAAGGCTTCCAGTTTTCCGTTTTTGTCAAATGCTGTTGTGAAAACACGAAAAGAAATTCCGGGGAACTTTGCCAGATTTGCCTTGCCGTGCGTAGTAAGTAATAGAGGGAGAAATACCGCCGCATAGTTGGCAGAATCCACGCCGAGCAAGCCGGGGGTATCAGCAAAAGCCCACACAGAGGAAGCCGCCACTTTCTTAGAGCAAGATTCTACCACAGTACCAAATTTCGCCTATCGGCTCATTTTGTCCTATGGGAATCTTGTTGGGGTTGCCACCCCAAGCCCGCCTTTTGCGGCTTGCGCCGCTTGAAAAATCCCTCAAAAATTTTTTTCGGATTTTTCAAAAAACACTTCCGCTTATGCCCCTGTTTTTCTCCTATTGGTGAGAGGGCAAAACATAAAAAGAAAGGAGTTAAAGCCCATGAGAAAATACAACACGCCCCACCGCCACCGGGTAATCAAGACACGCTTGACCGAGGAAGAATACGCCGAGTTTTCCGAGCGTGTCACCCTCTGTAAAATGAGCCAGTCCGAATATATCCGGCAAGCCCTTACCAAGTCACGAATACGCCCGGTCATCACCGTTTCCCCGGTCAATGATGAATTGCTCTCTGCCATTGGGAAGCTTACAGCCGAGTACGGGAAAATCGGCGGAAATCTGAATCAGATTGCCCGCTGTCTGAACGAATACGGCGCACCCTATAACGCCCTCTCCCAAGAGGTACAAGCCGCCACAGCGGAGCTTGCCGCCTTGAAGTTTGAAGTCTTGCAGAAAGTAGGTGAAGCCGTTGGCAACATTCAAACATATCAGCTCTAAAAATGCCGATTACGGGGCGGCTGAACAGTACCTAACTTTTGAGCATGACGAGTTTACCATGAAGCCCACGCTTGATAAAAATGGGCGGCTTGTTCTCCGTGACGATTACCGCATTTCCTCTTTGAATTGCGGTGATGAAGATTTTGCAATCGCCTGTATGCGCTCCAATCTGAAATACAGCAAGAACCAAAAACGGGAGGACGTAAAGAGCCACCATTACATTATCAGTTTTGACCCCCGTGACGCACCCGACAACGGCTTGACGGTTGACCGGGCGCAACAGTTAGGCGAGCAGTTTTGTAAAGAACATTTTCCCGGACACCAAGCCCTTGTATGCACCCACCCAGACGGGAATAACCACAGCGGCAACATTCATGTGCATATCGTCATAAACAGCTTGCGGATTGCGGAAGTGCCGCTACTGCCGTACATGGAAAGACCAGCCGACACAAGGGAGGGCTGCAAGCACCGCTGTACGGACGCAGCTATGGAGTATTTCAAAGCGGAAGTCATGGAGATGTGCCACCGGGAAAACCTCTATCAGATTGACTTATTGCATTTCAAGGCACAGGGAATCTCCAAGCTGCCAGCGTCCAAAGCATTACAGACCGAGATTGAGCAGCTTACCAAAGAGAAAAACGCCCTTTACAACGAGTACCGGGAGAAGAAAGAGAACGTCCGGGAATTGCAGACCGTGAAAAGCAATCTTGACAAAATCTTACGCCGTGAGCCGGAACGGGGAAAGGGGCGGGAAAATGAACGGTAAACGCCCATACATGGACTACCAGCAACACAGAGCCGCCCGCCGCCTTGTGCATGCCCCCTTGCGGTAAGTCCGGGCATGATCTTCTTTACTTCAAAATGCCCGGAATGCTTATATTTTCTGATTTCCAACCACGCTTTTACTGAATGTGCTTATGTTTTCCTCATAGGCAGTTGCCGCCAGTGCGTTTACTCCTGCGGTCTGGAATGCCGCCGCATCGTCACCGCTTTGTATTCCTCCTGCAAGAAATGCCTGTAACCTCTGCCTGCTTGCCATCTGACTTTTCAGGTAGTTCTCATGTGCCGCCGCCTTCCTTGCCTGTGCCTTTTTGGCCGCCTCCTTCTCCTGCTCCTCCATCAGTTCTTCCATCCTCTCATGGCGTTTTTCCCACCATGATTTTTCATTTCCGGCAAAATTAGAGCCGCTGCCTCCTACCGGCCCCGCATAACCGTAGCATTCTTCCGGGGATGCCCCGATAACTTCATAGCAGACATTATTCGCCCCCACAGGCAGACTGCTTACCGAATACATGGAGCGAATCCTGTTCAGGACATATTTCTCATATTCCGGATCATTTTTCATCCTTTCAAATGCTTCTTCTTTAATCACCAGAGAGCCAGACGAAAATGATGATCTGAACCATGAACTTACAGGCATTTTCGACATCTCATTCATAAACCACTGTTTGTATTCATCTGTCGTCATTTCCTCTTTGGGTTTATTGGAGATGCTGCTGTCATATGTAAATCCAAAATAACTCGGAGGGTTGGATACTACCATGTCCCCCGCCCATGCTGATGAGCCGGATTTTTCCGCCGCATTCTTTCCTTCCGCGGCTTTCTGCACCTCCTCCGCAAAATTCCCTGTTCCTGCCGCCTTTTGGCTT
>QZDS01000086.1 GCA_009917455.1 bacterium 1xD8-48
TCTTTTCCTGCACCATATTCAGTTGTCAATTTTCAGTTAGAATCACATTCATTGAGATTCCGAGAAGTTATTTTCTTTATGGGGCGGCGGTCAGATACGCACCCGCAGCCCGTTCAAGTCCTCGGCTCTGATACCCACAAGATACCAGTTGTCGCCGTACTCAATCCGGGTCGGCTTCCACTTGCCCCGCACGAATACGTCAAAGCACTCGCCGCAATGCAAGCCCCCGTAGTAGCTGTTTAAGTCAAAGCGGATGTCGTAACGGTCGGTGCGCTCGTCAAATACCAATGCTCCTGTCATTTTCTGTGCCATAATAAAATCCTCCTTTTGTGGTTGTGGGTGGTTACAGGCTTTCGCCCTCGTTGCATGAATAATAGTCCGGGTCGCCGTACTGCGGCTTTTTCGGTGACAGTGCGCCGCTTGCCATGTCATGGGCGACAAGGGAAGTGTAATAATTGCCGATAGTGGACGGGGCGTTGAAAAGGGCTGCTTTCAGATATTGCTTGATGTTGCGGATTTTCGTTGTGTTCTCCCGCATACAGTCAAGCACAAAGCGGATATGCTCGCCGTCCAGTTTCATAAACTTAGATTTCACAAGCTCTGCCGGGTAGTCGTCCCCCGCAATCCGTACCCGCTTTCTGGCGGTGCATACGGTTTCAAGCATGAGGTCTACAATCTCGTCAAGCCTGTCACTGTCAAACTTCATGTCCTGTTTGAGAATGTCGTAGTCGATATTGTCCTTGATGATTTCCCGGTATATATCAACTGCGCTCTGTGCTGTCGCTTCCGTTCCTTTCCGTTCCGGCGGCGCAGCCGCTTCCCCGCAAGGAGAGGGGTTAGGGGAAAGGATAGGAATGGAATGGGTACTTTGTTCATCAGTAATTATTTTTTCTTTTTTTGGTAAGTCAGTTCTTTGTATATCTTTATTTAATTGCGTTGGATTTTCCAACGTAGGTTTTTCCAATGTTGGTTTTTCCTGCGTTGGATTATCCAATGTTGGATTTTCCAATGTAGGTAAATCCGGCGTAGGCGGCTGTGGCTGCTCGAATATCACATAGTCCGCGCCCCGCAAGCGTCCTTTCTCGTCGCGCTCCCTTGACCGGACGATATACCCGGCGCGTTCAAGCTCCTTAATGGCTTCGCGGATAGCGTCTATCTTCTCCCGGTTGATAAGGGATAAGCCTTTCAAGGTGTAGTCCCAATCTTCGGGGAGTGACAGCATTTGCGACAACAGCCCTTTTGCTTTTAGGGATAGCTCCTTGTTGCGTAGGTGGTGGTTGCTCATAACAGTGTAGCCCTTGTTTCGTTCCACTCTGAAAACTGCCATAGTTCATAGCTCCTTTGCTTTGGATTTGTTACGCAGTAGAAACGCGGTTTCGGGGGATAAGGTATAAATCCCTTTCCGCGCCAGATAAGCGCCCGGAAAACCGCTTGTAGCAAGGCTTTTTCTGCCCCTACTGCGTAACAAAGGGCATGAAAAAAGCGGCGTTCCTGTTCTCCCATGTAGAGAGTAAGAAACGCCGCTTCTGCGTCGTATTCAGTTTTTAGTACAATACCCTGCTTGTCCGTCGCTCGAAAAACCTTGATTTTCCAGTGTTTTCAAAAGTATCGTTATCTAACGTCAGCTTTCGAACGCCCCGCGTTCCAGGAGATGATGTCACGGGTGCGTAAAGGTGAGATAAACCTTGTTGTCGTAAAGGATATGTCACGCTTCGGACGGAATTACCTTGAAGCAGGCATATATATCGAAGACACATTCCCCGGCCTGAACTGCCGCCTCATCGCGGTCAATGACAACTATGACTCTTTACGCGACGGGAATGACATGATGGTGATATTCAGGAACATCTTCAACGACTTCTATGCCCGTGACACCAGCACCAAGATACGGGCAGTAAGGAAATCCGCCATGCGCTCCGGCAGGTACATGGGCGCGTTCGCGCCCTACGGCTATGTGAAGGACCCGGCTGACAAGCATAAATTCCTCATTGACGAGCCCGCAGCGGAGGTGGTGCGGCTGATATTCTCCATGCGTTCCGGGGGGATTGGCTGTCCGAAGATAGCGAGGGAACTCAACGAAAAAGGCATCATGCCACCGAGGACATACTATTTTGACGCAAGGGGGCAGGCGAACCCATATAAAAAGACTAATAAGAAATGGAACGACTGCACCGTACGCCATATCCTTGAAAACGAGGCATACCTTGGGCATACCGTCCAGCACAAGGAGGAATGCGTCTCCTATAAGGACCACCGCTTAAAGGCAGTCTCCCCGGAGGAATGGATAAGGGTGGAGGACACCCATGAGCCCATCATCACAAAGGAACTGTGGGAGGAATGCCGCCGGGTGGATAAACTGCGGAGCAGGCCCCACCAGAACAGGCTGAAAGAGGTGAGCCTGTTCAGCGGGCTCCTCTTCTGCGCCGACTGCGGCTATTCCATGAGGTGCCAGGTGACAGTCCGCAGGAAAAAGAACGGCGTAAAGGCGAACTATGAGGCGTATATGTGCGGAAGCTATTCCCGGAGCGGGCATACTGCCTGCACCACCCACTATATCCCCAAAAGTGTGCTTGAGGAACTGGTATTTTCCGACATACAAGCTAAGGCGGAGGAAGTGTGCGTCAGGGAAAAGGAAGTCGTAAGGCGCATAACGGAGCAGAAGCAGGCACAGGGCAGGCAGGAGGCCGCCGCCGCGGAGAAGTCGGCAAAGGCGCTGAAAAGGCGGCTCTCCGAACTGAACAGGCTGATACAGAGTACCTACGAGGACAAGGTGCTGGGGAAGATACCGGAACCCCTCTGTGTTAAGCTGATGTCAGGCTACCAGTCGGAACAGGAAGAGAAAGCGGCACAGCTTGAAGAACTGGAAAGGATGCTTGCGGAATCCCGGAAAGTAAAGGAAGACGTGCAGGAATGGGCTGGCCTCATGAAGCAGTACCGTGACGCGGACATACTCGACAGGGACATGCTCTTAAAGCTGGTTGAACGGATTGAAGTCGGCGAAGCCCGTGTTGTAAACGGGCAGAAAGAGCGTCAAATCAGGATATGCTACAAATTCGCAGGGGATATCAGGTGAAAGCCCGGTCTCCCCTGCCGTTGCTCCCAAATGTGAGTAGCGGCTTTACTGCATGGACGCCTTCAGGCGTCAAAAGAAAGAAACAGAGGGCACATAACCGGCTTGTATCAGTGATACAGCGGTTATGTGCCCTCTGTTTCTTTCTTTTATTCCGTCCCGCGGAATTGTTATTTTATATTAAATAGATTATAATTACAATTATAAACCGAGATTAAATTTCAAAGTGCTATCTTTTGCAGGAGGTTAATTATGTGGGAAAATATTGAACAAGATAGACATTATACAGGCATATTTAATATTGGAGATGAGCATATATCAGGAGAGCTTATCTATAACAAAAAAAATGGTGTAATTTTACTGAATGTAATAAAAGAATTGGAGGATGAATTCTGCTTGGGAAAAAGTTATGGAACGTTCAGTGTGATAACTGGCAAATTAAACTCTGGTGCAATTGTTACGCTGTTTAATAATCGCTGCACTAACAATCACACACAGGCTTTTCAGTCACAACGGCTAAATTTCCGTGCTGAGTATATGATTTGGGCCAATAAGGAAAATCCAGATACAAAGTATAATAAAATAGTTTGTGTTTTAAAAAACGCATATGAATGGAGTGGTCTGTCTGCATTTGAAGAGTCTGATTCAGGGCTAAAAGTAATAGAAAATGCAGAAGAAAAATCATATAGTTGGTTTGGCGCGAAAATTACATTTTCTACATACCTTAATAATTGGTTGCTTATAGCTCCTCGTGACGAAGAAACTAAAATAGTTCAACGGCTTATAGTTACAATAGAAATGCCTGAAAAACACTCCCCAAAAGAGTTTGCATCCTTTAGAAATAAAATTATTTCTTTAATATCTTTTGCTATTAAAGATAATGTAAACATAGAAGAGGAATATCTGCTTGATTATGATGACTCTTATACGGTGGCAAGGGATTTTGTTGATTATCACAAACATTACTTAATGACATCAGAAGCACAGAGAGATATCTTCAAGTCTCAAATTTGGAATTATAATTTTACACTTGAACAAATACCAGCTGAGAAAGATATAAATAGTGAATTAGTCAGATTGGAACCGGTTTTTAATCTCTATTTATCATTATTTAAATATCATGATATGCCACCAGAGATGGTATTTCTTAATATAGTTCAAGCATTAGAGACTTTTCATTCTCGATTTTTTTATAATGACAAAAAAGAAAAATATATAAAATCGGTGGTAGAACGTTTTGGGCAATATCCTAATTTTGAAATGTATGAAAGGTTATTATTATGTGATACTCAAAAGGATGAAAATTGCCATTATATTATTTTAGTATCACGATTAAATGATTTGCTAATAGGCAGAGAAAATGGATTGTTTTTAGAGTATTACTGGGGGGATAAAAATTATGCACAAACAATAGCAGATACTCGCCATTATTATACACATTACGGGAAATCAAAAGAAGCAAAGGCTTTAAAAGGAGATGAACTTCTGGAAGCAATTTATATATTGAAAGTTCTCTTAGAATACCATATATGCCTTGTGCTGGGTATAGATAATAAGGATAAAATTGGTAAAGAATTGGAAAATCATTATCACTGGAAGCAGCTTGACGCAATGCAGTCTCAAAAAACAGGGCGTTAATTCGCAAATAAAGTTCGTTATTATTTGCGTGGTACGAGTTTCTAATTTGTCATGCGAACAGATAAAAACTCTTCTTTTTTTGAAAAGGGGAGTTTATTTTTGTGTTACTTAAATCGAAATTCTCTAAAGGATGCGATGGTTATGCACCCATCATGGCATATATAGGAACCGAAGGCTACCTCATCAACTGTGAGC
>QZDS01000087.1 GCA_009917455.1 bacterium 1xD8-48
TCTTTTCCTGCACCATATTCAGTTGTCAATTTTCAGTTAGAATCACATTCATTGAGATTCCGAGAAGTTATATGTAATATAATATCACAATCAACAGAAAAAATAAAGCATTATACCAAAGTTTTTTATCTACACCCAGTACAGTGGTGTTCATCTTCATAGCGGTGCTCCTGCTGGCATTCATCCTGAATCTGTTCAGTATCATCTCCACCAAACAGGAACTGGACCACTGTGCAGACCAGATGGTGAAGCAGATCCAGCTCTCCGGGGGCGTCAATGGAGAGACAGAACAGCTTTTTAACTTCCTCTGTTCCCAGATTGAAGGTGCGGAAAACATTTCCTACTCCATTGACGCCTCCTACAAGTCGCCCACCCCGTCCGGCATGAGCCGGGCCATCCAGCTGGGGACCCCCTTCTACATCACCATCACGGGCAGGGCAAAGCTGGGCGGCTTCTGGAACTTCAACCTGGTGAACATCACGGTTGTCTCCAGGGGCGCCGGCGTCAGCGAGCATTACTGGAAGTGAGGTGGCGCATGAAAAAACCGTACCAACGTATGAAAGGCAGTGCAGGCAGGAATCCCCTCCGGAATGACCGTGGGGATATTTCTATCTTTACCTGTTTTTTTGTGGTGGGGATCGTGATGCTGGTCTCCTTCCTGCTGCTGTATGCCTCCATCCGCATCACCTGCATCAACATCCGTAACGGCGCAAAGATGGAGCTGAACAATCTAAGCGCCAGCATCTATGCGGACACCTACCGTTCCCAGAGGGAGACCAACTTCAGCGAATACTTGAATACCCTCTACTCCAGCGGAGACTATACCGCCATGCTGGAGGACATGGTGACAGACGGACTCTCCAGCAAGATCCCCCTTTCCACGGATGACTACCAGGTAAGGGATATCAGCCTCGCGTTCCATGTGACAGGCGACCGGGTGGAGTATGTATTCACCTGCAACGTGGAGTTCTATGTCTACATCTGGCAAAGCTCAAAGGGGCTTTTTTTCAGGATATCCAGACAGGCCGGCCCGAAATGCTGGTAGATTTTAAGCGCTGTCTTCGGCGTCAGCTTAAAGGGCGCAAGAAGCGTCATGATATCCCGCAGCGCCCGGCTCTCCGCAAAAGAAGTCCGGATGTCTTCCAGTTTGTTTTCCGTTATGCCCCGGACTTCTAAAAGCCGTTCCGGGTGCTTTTCCAGTACATCCAGCGTATTGGTGCCGAACTTTGCCACAATTTCAGCGGCGGTTTTCTCCCCGATCCCTTTGATAAGGCCGGAGCCAAGGTAACTCAGTACGCCTTCCCTTGTTTTTGGTACAATCTCACGCCACTGCTCCACCTGGAGCTGCATGCCGTATTTCCCGTTTACCCATTCCCCGTCCAGTTCCAGCTCCACGGCATCCGTCATGGGGATCTCATAACCCACGGCGGTGAAACGGATCAGGTGGTCCTTATACCGTCTCTTATCCCGTGCCTGTTCCGGGACGGACGTATCTGCGGTCTTTACAATGACAATGCAGAATTTGTTTGACGGGTTGTGGAAGATCTTCCCGTCATACGTTGCTATAATACCCATTCTTTCACCTCCATAAAAGCCATAACACAAGCAGGCCCGCAATGGCTGCCAGGGCAGCGCCCAGCAGGGGATACAGTACCAGATAACATCCCATGCGTATCAGCCGGGATGCATCCCTTATCAGGAGAAGCATAAGGAATCCCGCCATGCCCCCCAGTATCCATGTTTTTCTTTTCATTTTCACCTTTCCCTTTCTCTGACATTTTCTTTGTTTTCAGGCGGCATCCACGGAACTGACCTTTACATGGAAAGTCCTAAATTCCGATACCGTTACAAACTGCTCGTAAATCTCCGGGTACTGCAGTTTCAGCCGCATCAGATTGTCCTTGTCTACCATCATCTTGCGGACCGGGTTATATGTCAGCGTATACCGGCTCCCGCCCATATCGCAGACAGCCCTGCAGCTCGTTCCCATCTCCGCAGCCAGGATTGCTTTCAGCCTCTGGATATCGGCCTCCAGCTTTTTGGAATACTTATCTGACTGTTTCTTCTGCTCCTGGAGCTGCATATACCGCATCAGGGTAGACGGCATGCTCCCGTTCAGGACAATGGCATCGGCGTCCTTGTCTGCCCGTCCGCAATACTGCCTGGCGCTTGCGAGGATCACATCCCCGTCCTCCAGGTAGGGCGGCGGGACCTGTTTCTGCACATGGCTGTCCCAGAATTCCTGTTCCAGAAATACCATCTCTTCCTCATAGGCCATGTCTCTGTGGATCTCCCGGATAATGGTCTCATCTTCCGTGTTGCCGTACAGACAGCAGAAAAATACACGGTCAATATCCATCACGGCCATGTAATGCCTGCCCTGTGCCTCATAGTAGGCCGGCACGGCCTCCCTGCCGTCCTTCCACCAGAGGTCTTTTGCGTTGTAGTTGGTGGTCTTGATCTCCAGGATGGCTTTCGTCCCGTCCGGCATGGTGATGAAGTAATCCACGTCTGCCAGCATGAACGGATAAAGGGGATGCCGGAACATCTTCTTGATCTGATAGATGTCAAGCCCTGTCCTTCGCTCAAAGATCTTTGCCACAAGGTCTTCCAGCAGATGGCCCATTTCCATAGCCACCCAGTTCCCCTCATCTTCCTCCACCGCCGCAATACCCAGCTTGTCATAGTAGATATCCCGCGCGGTACGGAAAGGGGAGATCCCTATGATGGCAGAGACGTCACTGCCGCCAATCCCGCGGCGCCGCCAGTCCAGCCATTCTTCCCGGGTAAGGTTTTCCGTATCCACAAGCACCTGCGGATTGTGCCTTTCCCTTTCCACGTTCGTATCGGGCATGCTCCACACTCCCCTCATAACAGTATTCTTCTTCCGTCATGTGAACTTCGCAGTCATACCGGAGTACGCCATGCTCCTGAAGATATTTATGTTTCAGCTTGCATTCTTTCTTTTCATAAGGGCAGTGGATGGTAGCCATATCATTTTCAAAAGTCCACTCAATCCCCATGTAGCTCATGTTGCTGTGGCACTGGAGCCCTTTGCACTGCAGGCCGCAGGGCGTCTTAAAGGTCTGCCCAAATATCCACCATCTTTCATAAGTAAAGCCCCCATCATAATTATCAAGGGTCTTTTCCTGCCACATAGGTACGTCAACCCTTACATAGTCCGGATGGTGCTCTGCGCTGTAACCTTCCTTCAGCAGCCGTTTTGTCAAAATATTGTATTCCCCATGTTCTTTTTCTCTCATTTTGTTCCTCCTTACAATCCCTGGCAGGGACGCATCCCAAAATAGTTTTCCATGCGGTCCCGCAGCCTTTCCGCTGATATATCATATTCCCCGGCAATACAGGATTCACAGCACGGGTATTTATACGCCAGGGTTTTCGATAACCGGGCATCCCAGCTGTTTAACTGCCTGCCGCATTTGTTGCAGTCCTGATCCAGCCATCTTACTTTCTGCAATCGCTCTCCACCTTCCTTTCTTCCTTGTGAATGTTGTTGTATCCTTATATGCCTTCCGGCTTCCAGGCAGCAAAAAAAGCAGGAATGACTTTCTTATTCCTGGCGTCCGCAGTTTCCTGTGAACCCGTGTCATTCCTGCTCTGAAAAGAGATAATTAAATTTCCCAAAATAAAAACCAGCGGTATACCACTTACAGGGCGTAGTGATACTGCTGGCACAATCATACAAACTTAACAGCGTGTGCAATGCGGGGCTATGCCGCATACAGGCGTTTCCGGCTGTATCTCCATAAAAGGATGCGCACAAAAATCAATTACAAGGGAAGTGTAACACAGGATATGGAATCAGTCAATGAAAAGAAACTATATATAGTATGTGCAAAAATAAAAAAATTTTCAAACCCTGCAGAATTATCCGATTTCCCGCCTGTTTTATTATTGTATAGGTCATTTGAGAAAGGATGCCATAGAACGTACATTGACAATTTCACAGCATGGTACTGGGAGTTATACAGGTGCATGGGACAGGTCTGCCATAAAAAGCCTGCCCCTGCTTGATCGCTGCACAGCACGGCCTGGAAATACGCGGCGGGAACTCCGGCGCAGGAAGTGGCCCAGGGTGTCATGCGGAAACAAAAACTGATTTTTTTTAGAATTAGAACGTGTTGTTTTTATTTTTTGTTGCAGTGGCTGGCTGAAAATCGTAAGTTATATATGTGTAAGAAACTGTAGGCTCTTTCCAGCCACACAGAAAGGAGGACATTGTGGCTGAACATAGAAACGCTATTCCAAATGCCGATTCGGAAAAAAGGAGTTATTCTGTTGCGGAAGCGGCAGAGATTCTCGGCGTAAGCAAACGTTCCATTTACAAACTGTGTTCTGCAAATGCATTCAAAACGGTTCGTATTGGCAAAAAGCTGAGAATCTCCAGAAAATCCTTTGACGAATGGCTTGATGGAGATAATAACATTTAACAGGAAAGGAGCCTGCATATATGGCATCAATTCAAAAAAGAGGAAAAAAACATGCTGTCGTCTATACCTATACAGATCAGGAAGGGCAGAAAAGACAGAAATGGGAAACATTCAACACCAAAGCAGAGGCGAGGAAAAGAAAATCAGCGGTGGAAGCCGATCTTGATAACGGAACTTTTATCCCGCCCAATACAACAACCGTGGAAGATTTCTTAAAGGAGTTTGTGGAGCTTTATGGAGAAAAGAAATGGGGGCTTTCGATCTACGCCAGCAATACGGCGATGATCAACAACTATATCAATCCGCTGATCGGAAACCTCGTTGTCCAGGACATCAACAAAAGGACTGTGGATAAATATATTGTTGTTTGGCAAATTAAATGATGCTTTCAGCGTCACATTAAATGTAGCTATTTTGTGCTGAAACTACACA
>QZDS01000088.1 GCA_009917455.1 bacterium 1xD8-48
GCACCACCGCCGTGTCCGGGTGCTTTTCCATGTACACCTCATAGTCATGGTAGTTCCTCCCCACGCGGCATACGGATGTCATCCTGGCCTCCGTCAGCAGCCAGAATCTCGGATAGGAGGCATGGAACATGAATTATACCTGTATCCTGAAAAACGGCTCCCGCAGGGAGACCTGGACGGGGCAGATCATCCTGCTGAGCACGGGGAACGGATGGTATGAAGCTGAGATCAATGGGCGGGGGACTTACTTCCACATCCTCGCCGGACGGCATAAATATGGGAACTATCTGTGCATCCCGAACCACGATATTGGCTGTGAGCTTTCTGATTTTTCTGATATCTTCTGGAACGAGGAACGGCTCAGCCATCTGATACGGAAGGTGGATGCCGTGACCGTTGCTACCGGGCTGGTCCATCTTCCGACCCTGGCCGACAAGCAGGGGAAAAACTAAATGTTTCATATGGGCTGTGGATCTCATGATGGGATCCATGGCCTTTTGCATTTCAGGCGGAAAGCAATACCGGCAACAACGTGCAGCATTTTGGGTAGGATTGTGCATTTGCAGACAGCACTGCGCAGTCAATGGGATAAATGTCAGAAAAATAATTCGCTGTTTGCTTCTCCCTCAATTCGCCGTCCGACACCTTTCCACCCTCACCGTAAATGATTTTTACAGAAGCCTTGCCGATAAACCCGGCCTGCAGCCCTCCTTCCGCAAACCCGATAATTTCAAGTCCATTCAGGAAGAAATTTCACGCCTTGCCATGGAAAAGCGCAGAACCCCTGTATTCATCATTGATGAGGCCAACTATGTAAGCAATGCCATCCTGAATGACCTGAAAATCCTCTTCAACTTTGAGATGGACTCAAAAGACCGTGCGGTCATCCTTTTAGTCGGCCTGCCCCAGCTTAACTCCACCCTGCGCCTTGGCGTGCATGAACCGCTGCGCCAGCGGATCATCATGAATTACAACATGGAAGGACTTTACAAAGACGAGGGACGTACCTATATTTCAGAAAAGCTTAAGGGTGCAGGCGGAACCCCGGGCATTTTTGAAGAAAATGCGGTAGAAGCTGTCCTCAATGCCGCCGACGGCACACCCCGCATGATCAACAAGCTGTGCAATGCCAGCATGCTCATCGCAGCAAGCCGGGAGTTTAACTGCGTCAATGCCGATGCGGTGATGCAGGCGGTCAGTGACTGTGAACTTGGTTAAATCTGCTTTAAAACTGCCTGTGTTTTAATCTGCATGAACTGCCTGCTGTTTCTTCCAATGTGCAGAATGCACAAACAGTAATGTGAAGAATTTCTTACCGGATGCTTCCGGTCACACTGTTTTAATGTGACTGGAGCATCCGCTTCTAATTTGACGGACAACATCCTCATAGCCCAAAAACTTTGCCATCTTTTCTCTCCTTTCCCCGCCGGCTTCTCTGCTTACACATAAAAACAGGAAGAACATCTCTGCTCCTCCTGCTCTTGTATCGTCACTTTCTCTATGATGTTTTATCCTGTTTGTATCCCACTTTCCCCCTTGGGCGGGAATCTCGGTTTGCAATTCAGGAACAACCCTTTTCCTCCCGCTAACATTTTTCAATTTTTCTGTATACTATCACGCAAAACTCCATACTATCACGGAAACTCATATACAAACACGAAAACTCCGGGCAGTTTCCGTGCTTGTATCATATCCCCCGTTTTTCAACAGCATTTTCCGTCAAACTAATACGCCTTTCAGCCAAAACCGCCAATAGCCTACTCCTTTTTACCTTTCCGCTTTATACTATCACGGAAACCCTTGACTTTTGCGTGAAAATATACTTTTGCGTGATAGTACGATTTTTGCCCCAATCGCCATCCTATCAGCGGCGTCCAAAAACACAAAAATAGGGGTCCACCACCCACCGTGATGAACCCCACCAAGCCTAAAAAACCTTGATTTTAAGCCATTCCTCAATACTTTTGCCTGCGAGTACCCAAATTTCTATGGCATCAATTTAAGATAGCCGCCTGTGCCGCTGTTAGATTATGATGACTTTTACCCCTGGGGTAAATGATTTACCCCCCTTTTACCCCACCTGTGCGGAATTTACCCCACCCTATTTTGCGATTCGACAAATCGACAAATTGCGGTTTTTCTACGCCAATGCTATTTTACCCAGTACTGCTCGGCTTCCTCGTCTGTAAGCGGCCTGCCTAACGCCTTTACCGCATCAATCATTTTTTGCCACTCATAATGCTTTCCGTCTGACGGTTCCGTCAGCCTCCCGTCTTACGCATAATCGGCAATATCCCTTTCCATTTCACCACACCTGCTCCCTATAAATGTTTCTTCAATAACGGCTTAAGATAATTCTTTTTAAAGTCACGTACTGAGCAGAAGAATTCCCGCTCTGACCTCGAAAATGAGTTGGATTCTGCTTTTTCCGCAAGTAACTCCATCGTACAGATCAGGTCAGCCGCCTGAAACAATTTATAATCTACAGGCTTAACTTTTCGGAACTCTACATGGGCATAAAGGGTATTAAAAACAGAAGTCAGAATTTTGGTAAGTTCTATCTGCCCATTATCGTAATAGATGATAATGCGGTTAAACTGCTCCCAAAAATTTTGATGATCCTTAAGTATTCCTGCAATCGCTTTTGATATTCTCGCCGTTAAAGTAATTACTTCCGGACATTCATCTTTTCTTATTTTTGCACAGACATAACGGAAATCCAATTTACGGGCAAAATTAAATAATGCATTAAAAAGTCGTTTTCGTTCTTACATAAGGTCATTGGCATAAACGGATTCCCTGCGAATTAGTGGCCCCGTATGGATGGCGTGCTGTTTATATCCAATATTTGTCAAATGATTCTCCAAATCATCAATATTTTTGCTAATATCCACATCCTGATTATGTAAAACCATTGCAACCAGATAAAATGGCGTATGAAAATCATATGGCCCAAAATCGCCCGATTCATCTATAAAAACACTTAAAATCTTTTCAGCCATAGATTACTTCCTTCATCCCTCTCAGATTTCCCTAACAAAAATAGCGGGGAAATTCCCCGCCGTTCGGTGGACCAGGGTCTTTCGACCAGCCCAATCAGTAATATCACTGACTTATTTATATGTTAATATTAACGGAAATATACCTCACTGTCAATGATGTTCAGAAAAATTTTATAAATAACTTTGCGTACTATTTTTCATAATATATCATAAAATGTCGGACGCTACAAGATGGTTTTCCGGCTTTTTTCTTTTTCCACTTGCTATCCCGCCAAAACAGAGGTAAGCTACGACACCACGGAAGGAGGGATTGGATTGGAAAAAGATTCTGCATTGTACCAGCTCATGGACACCCGCATGCACAGCGTCATGAACGGCATTGTAAGCAGTGACGGGGAATACCAGGCGATTCTCCGGAAGTCGGACATATACTCCGGCGAACTGGACAGGATGGATTTATCAAAAGAAATCCGGCTGCTGATTGACCGCTACGTCAGCGAGCAGAACGTGCATAGCACTTGTGCTATTGATCCCGGTTTGGGATGCTCGCCTACCTGCTGGGATTTTCCGACTGCAAGGCCATGTTTTTGGGGAAATGCCTGCCGACAGAAGCAAAAGAAATGAATACAGAATTGTAACCGCAAAGTGCCGGACAGGACGGAAAGGCTGCGCCACAGCCCTTCCGCCCTGTCCCTCTTTCGTTTTAAATGAATATCCACACCTCCAGCTCCGCATATTTGTTGGACTTTGACCACTGCGGGTGCATCCTGAACCATGCCCGCTCGTCATCCGGCGTGACCGTCAGCTTCGTAAAATAAACGGGGGAACCGGCATCATCCAGTCCCCCTCCTGCATCGGGGCTTAAGTTTAAGAGCCACTCGAAGCGGTCTTCATAAACCCTCACCCCTGACACATATTTATCCATTTCCTCTTCTGAAAATTCCCCGTCCTCCGGCATGGCGGACTGCCCCATGAGCTTTTGCAGGTTTTCCAGCTTGCCGCTCACGTCTGCCTCCGTGGCGGGCTCCACGTCTCCGTACTGCGCCATCCGCTGCTCCAGTTCCGCAATCCGCTCCCCAACCTCCTGCTGCTTGCGGCTGAATACCTCCCTCGGTATCTCGTTGTTCATCCTCATATCGAGGAGCGTCTCATATCTGCCCCGCTCTTTTTTAAGCTGTTCCTCTATGACCTCCTTGTCCCGCAGCACTTCCGACTGCTCCACCCCCGCGATGCCGCACCCCAGCACCGCCGCCGCGTTCAGGAGCGTCCCCTCCGGGTCATCAAAGACGGCGTGGAGGACTTTCTGCGCCATCGTGTACATCTTCCAGTCCTGCACCAGCGGCGAGCGGCAGACGTT
>QZDS01000089.1 GCA_009917455.1 bacterium 1xD8-48
TTGCGACCTCGCTTTTCCGCAGGGTGAGGAACTTATTTCCCATATAGACGTTCTGTGCCGCGTCCTGTTATCTCCATACAAAAACAGCCTTTCAAAAGTCACTCGTAATAATCTAACTGGTGGAAATTGTTAGGAAAAATGTAAAATTCCGTTCCTGTTTTCCCATCTATCTGCTTCCAGACAATCACTTTATAAGTCAGGGCTGTATAGGTCTGTGTCCCACCATCCTCATAGACCTTTTTAACCGGAATCAGCAGCAGAATCACCGCTATTACCACGAAAACAATAATGAGTTTCTTTTTCAAACCACGCCTCCAAAAAGTTAATCTGTAAAGCTCCCCCTGCTCCCCGATTCCCCAATCTGCCGGAACTCCGGGGATGCCTGCCCTGTCAGGCTGTAGCTTATTGGGGATATGCACTCACGGAATTTTTGAAATCTTATTGGTTATTCAAATCCCCCTATTTATGCTTTCCTGTCAAAAGACGGCTTCTCCTCCAGATAATCCGGTAACTCCTCCAGTTCTGCCCCTTGGCCATTCTTTAGCGAGCGGTACTCATCAAAATAAATCCCATAAAACCCCCTTTCCTTTTCCCGTTCAGCCGGAGTCCTCTCGCAAGCCCACCCATATCCCGAACCGAGATATGTCAGCACCTTTGTACCCTGATAGTAAATATCCGCGCCATATCCCCCGCTTGTCAGGATCGGGTAGGTCAGCGTTCCGCCCCCTGCCAGCGCAAACTTCTTTTCGGCAAGGTTCTCCGCCCTCCCGTCTGCCGCCTCCAGGAAGTCAAGTAGCGTCAGTTCCCCGCTCCCGTGGCATTTCGGATTGCCGTTCTGTCTCTTCAGCGAATTTTCAGCCTGCCGGTACAACGCTCTCCTGTCGGGCGATACATCAGATATGTATTCCGCACATAACCTCGCCCTCTGGCTGTGGATATACTCCAGTTCTTTCTTGCTCGTAGTCTCCGCAGCTCTCCGTGCCAGTTCCTTAATCTCATCAGCAAACTCGGCCTTTGATTTATTGCTTTTCCCAGCGCTTGGGATCAAAGACCAGTCAGGTCCTCTGCTGCTCAGTGACATACTGTGTTTCGTATTGGCCGAATTTAGTGTACTTGAAACCGAAATTCCCATGAGCCCACCTCACAATCCCTTTTCCTATCTGTGGCTCCTCTGTTGGTCAGAGCCGCCCTTATTCCCTTGTAATAAATCCAAGCAGATTCCCTCTCCCTGCTCCCCGATTCCACGATTCCACGGAACGCCGTGAAAACCTGCCCTGCCTTATCAAGCTGCGGCTTATTCGGGATATGCAGCCGTGGGTCTTATAAAACCTTCTTGAACTGATATTTATACATATCGGAATACATATTGCCGGAGGACTTTGGTGTAAACCGGCCATCCAGTGCGCCCATATCCACCGCAAAACCGCTGTCCGCCACGGAGAACGCCCCATCCTTGAACTGGAACTGTGAAGTGAAATCGGGAATTCCCAAGTCTCCGCTTATCCTGATCTTCCCTATGATATTAACCAGCGCATCCTTCATCCGTTCTATCTTGGCATTGTCCTTTGTCTTATTGATCAGATCAGCCGCCTTGTCCGGCAGCCCTCCAATCTTCCCGTCTGGCGTCAGATAAAGATTTTCTAAGGAAATGTCCTCCCCCGTAACCCCTTTCAGGTAGCGCCGGACTTCCTGTATGTCCGTGGCATACCGGTATGTATTGGAGGACAGGTCTCCCACGCTGTCCGCAATCCCTATGTAATACTGGTACATCCGGTCACCGTACTTTTCCTCTATCAGCTTCTGCACCTGTTCCCGGACGCCCTCGTCCTCTATCCCGTCCACGGCCACATCCCCATTGCTCCCGATCCGTACCTGCATCCCTTCTATGTCATCACGGGAAATGCCCATGCTTTCCAGATCCTTTACGAAATCATCTGAAAAGCTGTTTTTCAGCTCCGCTTTATTCTGCGCCTTTTCCATGTCTTTCAGGTTGGCAAAAATCTTCACATACTCCAGTTCCGCATCGTTTAAGTCCTTCCCATCTGCCATGTCCTGCAGCAGTTCATCCACGGTGCGCCCGCCCTTATACTTCTTTTCTTCCGGCAGGCTGTCAAACTGTTTCTGGTGGAGCCGCTCCAGCTCTTTTATATAATTCTGCTCCGTCTCCTTTAAGACGGCATTATATTGATCAAGATATTCCCGCCAGTTTTCATCTTTCTGACTGTATGCCCCGTGGAGGTTCCCATATGCTTCCCTGACGGCATCAGTCTTTTCATGCTCCTTGTTTTCAGTAACATGGAAGCTGATCTTATAATAATCATCTGGGGAAATCTCCTCCCCGTTTCCGTTTTCTACCTTGAAGCAGTATTGATTGGTATTGATATCCCAATTAGGGACGGTCAGCTTCTTCCGCCCTTCCCCGTCCCACTCTGCCTTCCCCACCTGATTGCCGTATTCGTCATACAGGGTAAGATCGTAATCACAGCCCTCCGGCATATCTATATAAACCTCAACGCCAAAATAATTCCGCTGAAAGTTCATAAATGGGATGGAGAAGTTATAAAAATCCACATCCTTTTTATCACTAAGGCTTCCTTTCAGGCTGCTGGTCTCATCCTTGATCAGAAAATTCAAATCCAGAAATGTGCTGCCTTTGTCCTTATCGGAAACCTCATAAGTGGTATGCTGCCTGCGGTAAGTGTTATTGCTGCTGAGGGTGCAGGTATCCTCCCGCAGCTCCATGTTCCTGCGCATCTTCCCGTCAAAAAAAGCCTCCGTCTCTTTTCCCGTCATGAAGTATACCGGCTTATTTCTGAAAGCCGCTCCATATGCGGAACCTTGTTCATTTACATTAGTTATTCCCATTGTCAGATCATCCTCCATTATTGTCAATTAGTTATCAAACAGCCACACACCTGTCATTCCAGAGTCGCATCAGCACCCAAGATGCTTTCCTTCTGTGCCATAATATATCCTACAATTTCTCCAGCTTCTCCAAAAACGCCCTGTAAAATTCCCCTTCTTTGATACGGGCCTGCTGAACCTCTATGATCCTTGGCGTATATACCCTTGGATGCTCCAAATCGTACAGCGCCTCTTTCGTTGCCTGGATTGCTGATTCCACCGTGCTTCCAAGGATGTCAAAATTCTCCGTTTCACCCTTAAGCTGTTTATTAAGCCTCTGCACCATCATCTGCGATATGTGGCTCATCATTCCGTTGCCCTGGATTCCCATGCCATTCGCATTTACTTCTTTCGCCGCCTCCATCCACGCATCCTTCACTTCCTGCGGAGCGTTCGGGCCAACCATCTCAAAGGCTTTTTCATCCTGGTCGGCTGTCTTTCCCTGCGCCGCCTTTTCTTCCACCGTTTCCATGAATCCCACAGCCCCGGATTCCGCGCTTCTTCCTGTCTTTCTTGCAGTGTATCCTGTCAGCGGATATCCCGCTGTCCCTATTCCATTAACATTCATTTCCTTTCATCCTCCATTATCTTTAATATTGCGGCTCCTCTGTCAGTCAGAGCCGCCTCTGCTCTCTCGTAATAAGTCCGAGCAGTTCATTGCCTCCATGCAGACATGCCAACTAACTTCCCCTGTCAAATCCCATACCGGCCTTCACCTCCTCTCCCTACTCCTCAATTTCCCCAATCTGCCGGAAAACCGGGGAAGCCTGCCCTGCCTTGTCAGGCTGTGGCTTATTGGGGATATTCAGCCGATGGAATTTATTTCTTATTCATAAAATCCCAATATGCCTGCATACTGTACTGATAATATGCCGCCGTCTTTTTCTGGAGCAACAGCTTCATGTCACCGATCTGCTTCTGGAACATATCCATGAAATCTGTCCTGTCATTTAATCCCATAGCCCCGGCTTCCATCGGAAGGGAAGTAAATCCCCCCAGCTTCTTTACCCCCATATGTGCTTCCAAAGCACGCATCTCCACAACAGTCGCTGACTTGGGATTTATCTCGTTGATATGTATGGTCTTTTCAAATTCATTCCCATTCTCATCAACACCCTTTGCAATGATTGTCGGATCATCCTCTGTTGAATCTTCCGCATACTTAAGATAATAAGACAGCCCTGTACCGTTCCCTCCTGTCCACAACATATCTTCATCTGTAAAAATATTATAGACTT
>QZDS01000008.1 GCA_009917455.1 bacterium 1xD8-48
AATTATGCTGTACCTTCTTTTAATTTGAAGAATTTTCGGGCAATTAGGAGTGGGTAAAGTTACGAATAACAATTTTAGAATAAATCAATATATCTTTGATTTATTTAATAAAGTATACGGAATTAAGGAGAATGAAAAATACTGCTACGTTCACAGACAATACGCACAACCAGCATATACATATTCAATGGCGGCAATTGAACTGATATTTCAGGAAATAAAGAAAGATTCTGAGAATATTGTAGGTAACCTTAAGAAATCAATAAAATAAGCTAACCCCAGGGGCAAAGGAATTCTTGGTTAACACCTACTCTCATTCGAGAACCCAGCCATAATCCTTCACGAGTTAACTTATTTATATTATAGCATATACAAACCGAAAGTCAATTATTCATGAAGAGAAAAGAGAAAAATTATGGATATTAAAGCACTAAGACAAAAGATACTCGATTTGGCAATAAGAGGAAAACTGGTTCCGCAAAATCCTGACGACGAACCGGAAGAGAAACTCAAAGCAAAAGACATAAAAAATGATACTGTCATTTTTCGGGGTGAAGATAATGCAAACTATATAAGGAAGAATACACTGATTTGCATTGGCATAGAGAAATTCCTTATATTTTTATATTAGTAGATTGTCCTAAGGGAATAATTATTGTTGAACTTATGATTGACAGGACATTTATTATCTGCTAATATCATAACTGACAGACAGTCGGTACACAAACTCAAAAAACGGTGACCTAAAAGATGAGAACAGTAAAAGAAGCAGAAGAGCGCAAAAACGAAATACTGGACGTGGCGGAGCGTCTGTTTGGGACAAAGGGCTTTGACAACACCAGCACCAGCGATATCTTAAACGAAGTCGGGATTGCCAGAGGCACGCTTTATTATCACTTCAAGTCAAAGGAGGATATTCTGGACGCCATGATTGACCGGATGACGGGGCGGCTGGTGGAAAAGGCGGCGGCACTTCTGGCAAAAAAGGAGATACCGGTGCTTAAGCGGCTGACCATGATGATGACGGCTCTCAATGTAAACGGTTCCCTCGGGCAGGAGATTATGGAACAGGTACACAAGCCGCAGAATGCGCTGATGCATCAGAAGATGCAGGAGCGTCTGCTGGCTGGGGTCAATCCGCTCGTCACCGCTCTTATCAGAGAGGGAATAGCGCAGGGAATCTGCAAAACGGAATATCCGGCGGAGGTTGCGGAGATGACCTTGCTGTACTCCAATACGGCATTCGATACGCTGGCGGAGCACGGTAAGGAGGAAAGGGAGAGAAAAATAAACGCCTTCATTTATAACCTTGAACGTCTTCTTGGAATGGAGCGGGGGAGCATGGAGGCGGTAATTCTCCCGATATTTGAAAGGAGCTGAGAGTTCCTTTCTTTTTTCACAGTTATACAGACCGATAACCGGTCGGTATAACTGTGAAAAGTGAAAGATTTTGCAAATCTTTTCTCTGCAAGTTTGTGAGTGCAGCGCATACACAAACCTGAAATGCGCGACAAAGCAGCGCAGAAATGGGGGAAATATGAAAAAGAATAATAAAAGCAATTTTTCAAAATTTATACTGCTGTGGGCTGGAGAATTAATATCGGGGGTGGGCGGCGGGCTCACTAGCTTCGGGCTTGGCGTGTATGTATTTCAAAAGACGGGCAGCGCTGCAAGTATGGCATTGGTCACGCTTCTGGCGTTTCTTCCGACGCTTCTTTTCAGCGTCCCTGCGGGGGTGCTGGCGGACCGTTATGACAGGCGGCTTCTGATGATGATTGGGGACGGCTGTTCGGCGCTGGGGATTTTTTACATACTTGTCTGCATGAGAAGCGGGGAAGCGGCGCTGTATCAGATTTGCATCGGCGTGTTCGTGAGCGCTGTCTTTTCGGCTTTGCTGGAGCCGGCTTACCGCGCGACGGTGACGGATTTGCTCACGAAAGAGGAGTATTCCAGGGCCGGCGGCATGGTAAGTATCGCCGGAAGCGCAAGATATCTGATATCTCCGGTTCTTGCGGGAGCGTTGCTGGCGGTCAGCGATATGAGGCTGCTGCTTCTCATTGACATTTGCACCTTTTTCCCCACGGTGATTGGGGCGGCGGTTGTGAGGAAGGAAATTGCCGTAAAGGAGAAGGCGGGCGAAGAATCGTTCATCGAGAGCTTCCGGCAGGGATGGAGGGCAGTTACAGGCAGGCGGGGGATTTTGATTCTGATTACGGTATCCGCCCTGATTACTTTTTTCATGGGGACTTTTCAGATACTTGCCCAGCCTGTGATTTTAAATTTTGCGGACAGCACGGTGCTTGGAATCGGGGAAACGGTCTGCGCCTGCGGAATGGTGGTTTCCGGCCTTTTTCTGGGGGTAAAAGGCATAAAGAGCGGTCATGCCCGAATCCTTTCGGTTTCCCTGTTCATTGCCGGAATCGGGATGGCGGGCTTTGGTGTCCGGGAAAATATTTTCTGTGCCTGCGGGTTTGGTTTCATTTTCTTTGCCATGCTGCCTTTTGCCAATAATTGTCTGGATTATCTGATAAGGCGCAATATTCCGGATGCGCTGCAGGGACGGGCGTGGGGGCTGATAGGCTTTATTTCTCAGATTGGATATGTGGCGGCCTATGGTCTGGCGGGCGCGGCGGCGGACAAAGCCGCGGAGAAATTTCGGGTAAGCGTAGGAAGGGGAGCAACGGGAATCGTCATGGCGGCGGGCGCGTTGCTTGGCCTGACCGCATTTTTCCTGTATTTTGTAAAAAGCGTGAGGGCGCTGGAAGAAGCGGGATGAGCCGGGGATTCGTTTTGTAAAATGTAACGGAAAGGGAGCTTTATGATAAAAAAGCTGATAGTAAACGATATCAATCAAAATAAATTTTCCTCCGGCGCGGCCCTCTTTTTTATGGCGGTTTCCGCAATGCTGCTTGTCCTTACAACGCTGCTTTTTTCCGGTCTGGCAGGGGCAATCGACAGCCTGATGGAAAAGGCGGAGGTTCCCGATTATATGCAGATGCATGTAAGGGATGAGGGAAGCGCGGAAGCTGCGGCAGTATGGGAGCGGGAGGAGGCGGAGATTTCCCGCTTTGCCGAAAGCTGCAGGGAGGTCGGTAAATGGCAGATTTGCGGTTTCCTGAATCTTGATAACAACCGGATTACTCTTGGGGGGCGCAGCCTTTCGGACAGCACCCAGGACAACGGCCTTTGCGTGCAGGGAGAGCAGTTTGATTATCTGCTTAATATGGATGGAAAAGTACCGGAGGTTTTGCCGGGAGAGGTTTTTGTCCCTGTATGCTACCGCGGCAAATATCAGCTGTCGGAGGGGGACGTGATGGAAATCGGCGATTACCGCCTTGTAATTGCGGGCTTTCTGCGGGACGCCCAGATGAATTCTATGATGGCTTCTTCCAAGCGGTTTCTGGTGAATGGGGAGGATTACGAGCGGATAAGAAATTTTGAGGTACAGGAGGAGTATCTGATTGAGTTTCTCCTTGAGGAAAACGCGGATATCAACGCTTTTGCCGCGGCATACGAGGCGGAGCAGCTTTCGGCAAACGGCCCTGCCATCACAAAGCCGCTGATTCGGATGATGAACGCATTGTCCGACGGAACCATGATTTTTGTAATTTTTCTTGTGAGTATTGTGGTTATGCTGATATCCATGCTCTGCGTCCGTTTCCTGTGCCTTACGCAGATGGAACGGGAGCGGAAGGAGGCGGGAATGTTAAAGGCTCTTGGCGTGGAAGGAGCGCAAATCCGGCGGATTTATATGGCAAAGTATATTTTCCTTTCCGGCTGCGGCGGGCTGATTGGGCTTGGGGCGGCTTTTTGTATAAAGGCGCCGATGGAGCAACAGATACGGGAGTTATATGGTGTCGGAGAGAGTGGATTGGAGGCGGCGGTTTTGGCCTTTGGAGCGGCAGCTCTCGCAGAGGGAGCGATTCTCTTTTCCGTGCGGCGAGCCTTAAAAAAGACAGAGAGGATGCCGGCGCTGGAAGCAATGTTTCAGCCTCAGGAGAAAAAAGGAGGAGGGCAGTATCTGATTATCGGTCTCGTGACCTTTGCCTGTACCTTTCTTTTACTCGTGCCGCAAAATTTATACAATACCATGTCGTCGCCGGACTTTGTCACTTACATGGGAATCGGGAGCGGCGACATACGTATGGACATACGGCAGACCGGAGATATCAGAGGCGTGACGGAAGACATTGCCTCTGCTTTGGCGCAGGATAAGCAGGTGGAACGGTATACGGTGCTGACCACAAAGGCATGTACGGCGTATCTTCCGTCAGCCGAGTCGGAGGCCGATGCTTTAACAGGTCTGCCAGCGACCGGTCTGACGCCGGAAAATCTGCAAAAGGCCGGCTTAAAAACGGTTAATCTGGCTGTGGAGACCGGCAGCCACGGGATATTTCCGGTGGAGTATCTGGAAGGGAGGCTGCCGGAAAGGCAGGGGGAGATTGCATTATCCGTTATGAACGCAAGGGAGCTGGGGCTGTCCGTCGGCGATTCTATAGGGCTGGCGGAGCATGGCGTGATAAAAAATCACAGGGTTTGCGGCATTTATTCCGATATCACAAACGGGGGAAAGACGGCGAAAGCGTATGACGCGGGAGGCGATGGGCCTGTTATGTGGAGCGTTTTGTATGTTTCCCTGAAGGATTTTGCGGAGAAAACCGAGGAAAATCCTGCAGGAAGACAGGCGGGATATTTTGTGAAAAAGTCCGCGGGAGACTTTGGGGAAAAGGAGAAATGGATGGAGAAATACAGAGCCATGGGAGCGGACGTTACTTATATTGCGGATTACGTGCAGGATACCTACGGTCAGACGCTGGGGCAGCTCCGGCTTGCCCAGCGTGCGGCGGCGCTTATCTCGACGTTTGTGACCGGCGCGGTGGTTTGGCTGTTTATCCGCCTGCTGGTGGAAAAAGACCGCTATGCGATTTCTCTGCACAAAGCGCTGGGCTTTACCGGAGCGGATATGAAAAGGAGTTATTTTGTAAAAGGGATGCTTCCCGTTATCGGCGGGATGACAGCCGGGATTTTTATCGGAAATCCGCTGGGGGAGAGAATTTGCGGAGCGGTAATGAAGTCCTTTGGCGCGGAGGGTTTCCGGTTTGCCGCCTCACAGGGACTTGCGCCTGCGGGGAGGTTGGCGGTGATTGCGGTTCCGGCAGTTCTGGCAGTATGGGGCGGTACGGCATTCATCGGGAGGATAAAGGCTTTCGAGTGCTGTAACGGGCGCGAGTAGGAGGAAAAAGGCAATGGGTAAATTACTGAAAATAGAAAACCTGAGCAAGGAGGGAATACTGTCTTCGGTTTCCTTTGAAATGGAGGAGGGGGAGATGCTGGCGGTTATGGGGCCTTCCGGTTCGGGAAAGTCCACGCTTTTGTATCAGGCCGCGGGGATGGATGCGCCTTCCGGCGGCAGAATGTGGCTGAAGGAAACGGAGATTACCGGGCTTGACGGGGACGGAAAGGCTGCGCTTCGGCTGCACCGCATGGGCTTTGTATTTCAGCAGATGAATATGCTGGCAAATTTAAATATCCTGGACAATATTCTGCTTCCGGCGATACAGGCGGAAAGAAGCCGGCGCAGGAAGACAGGCGGAAGCCGGGACGTGAAAGAGTGCGCGAACCGTGGCATGAATGCAAACAGAAGCCGCGGCGTGAGGAAAAGGGCGCCGGGAAAGTCCGCGGGAGAACTGGCGCAGGAGGCAAGGGCGCTGATGGAAAAGCTGGGCCTGTCGGGTCTGGAGGAGCGGAGAATTACGCAGGTTTCGGGGGGACAGCTTCAGCGGGCGTGTATCTGCAGAAGTATGATGAATTCGCCGGAAATTTTGTTTGCCGACGAGCCCACAGGGGCTTTAAACCAGAGCGCGGCAAAGGAGGTTATGGAGGAACTGACAAAACTGAACCGGGAGGGAACGGCGATTCTGATGGTAACCCATGACAGCAAGGTGGCAGGCTGCTGTGAGCGGATTTTGTATCTCCTGGACGGGCGAATCTGCGGAGAACTGCGGCTGGGAAAGATGACGGCCGGGGCGGACAACAGGAATCCGGGAAAGACGGCAGCCGGAGTAGGAACTCTGTATCCGGGAGAGACAGAATTTTGGACAGAAAAGCAGAGAGAAAAGAAGGTGAAAGCGTGGCTTTCTCAGATGGGGTGGTAAACCAATTTCCCCCTCCGCTTAGAATTCTGATACGGAGGGGGATTATTTTATCTTATGTATGGCTTCTACTGCATTTCATTCAGATAAAGCTGCACACGGTTCTGCACAACCGACGCCACATCGTCCGGCCCTTTCTGGCCGCTGAAATATCCTGCGGCTTCCTCAAGGATGATATTTAATATATCTTTATCCATACGGGCTCCGTTCTGCGCGGTATTTATCATTTCCCTTACCCGGTCCACCTGCTCCTTCGTGGCGGCGTAAACCTCTGTGGAATAGGATTCTCCTCCCATGGTGCCGCCCCATGTCATTTTGGAAACCTCCTTCTCGTTGCCGTTCTCGTCTTTGGTGTATTCCGGCGTCATTTCCTTTTCAAGCTGCTTTTCAAGGGCAGATTTTAATATGGGGAAACCGCCGTTGGGGGAGCCCACGTTTTCCTGCCGTTCTCTGGAAACATTGAAGCGGATGAATTCCCACACTCCTTCCTTGTTTTCACAGCCCGAGCCCATAGCCACGGTGGTTCCGTTGGAACGGAAGGTAAGACCGCTTTCCCCGAAGGTGGGATAGCCAATCAGGTTTACCGGCCCCCCGAACATAAATTCATATACCTGATAATGGGAAACGGAAGTGACATATCCGTTGTCCAGCAGAGTCCTTCCGCTCTTTAAATCATCCAGAGTGGAATCATCGGTTGCCTCATTGGCGAAACGGTTGGCAAATTCCAGAATCTTCTTAAATTCCTCTCCGGTAAAGTTACATTTACCGGTTGCGGAATCTATGAACAAATCCTGATTCATGGTGCACATAATCCGCAGAATGCCCGACTTGTCCGTGTTAGGCAAAAGCTTTGCCCCGTTTTCCGCAGAATCCATCAGCTTTATGACATCGTCCACCGTCCAGGTTTTGGCGTCTCCGATTTCAGAAACCCTGCCCACCAGAGATTCCACCCCGTACCAGGGCATAATCGCGTACAGCTTTCCGTCCCGCTCGTAGGCTTTCAGGGCGCTCTCCACATAGTCGTCCCTTGCCATGGTCTCGTCCGCGTCAAGATAAGGGTACAAATCCTCCACAGCGCCCACCGATATCAGAGTTTCCAAAGACATGGGGCAATAGCTTAAGTCTATGATATCCGGGAACTGTCCGCCCTCAAGCTCTTTGGAAAAGATATCCCTCTTTTCCGTATAGTCCATGGTGGCGTCCCCGTATTCCTTTATCATAATACGGTACTTCTGGCTCTGCCTGTTAAATGCCGCGATATCTCTTTCGGCAAAAATGGAAGGGAAATAGGTTCCGTAGGTCAGGATAATCTTTTCCTCCACCTCCGACGCGGGCTTGCGGGTGAGCGTGATAAGCTCCGTTGCGCCCCCTTCGGTCATAAAATCGGAGGTCAGCGCCGCAATCCGGCCCTCAGGAAGCAGGGCGACGGAAGTAAGGTTGGTGGAATTGATATCGTAATCCGTCCAGCGTAAAATTTCCGTCGGCGCCTCGTCCGCCAGATTGCAGGACAAAAGGACGCCGTTCACCGTATACAGAAGGTCTGTGTCCGTTCCGCCCTGATAGGTTCCGTATTCAAAGGTAATGGGGCTGTTCATCCGTGTAAAGTCCGACTGTCCCGGAACCACCTCATTTATCAGGAAACCAAGGGCGTCGTCATAATAGGCTGCCCCTACTTTTCCGTCCTTCATCTGGAAAAAACAGTTAATATACTGCCCGGAGCTTATCTGGCTGTACACGCTGCCGTCCGGCTTTAAGACATAAATTTCCTGTCCTCCGTTTATGTAAAAGTTGCCCTCATCGTCTGTCAGAATATCGGAAATATAAAAATTCGGCGCCTGCAGTAAAGTCTCGCTGACATCCAAAGACGCCAGCTCGCCTCCGGCTGTGTCCAACGTTTTAATCAGTATCTGCTCCGCCGCGGTGACATCAGCGTTATACCGCGTCAGACCCACCAGCAGATTTCCGTCCAGGCTCATATTCAGGCTGGTGATATACTGGTTTTCCTCCAGAGCAACCGGGACCTCCGCAGTTTCCTGACTGTCTATATTCATGGAAACCAGCTTCGTTTTGTCGCCTGCGTATTCCAGATAAAAAATATTTCCGTCCTTTCCCATCGCCGTTCTTCCAATGTTGTTCCCGGCGCTTCCAAGAGTGCGGTATTCCGGCACGTAGACATACCCGTCGTCGTCGCTGCTTTCCGCACCGGCGGCATTATTGCTGTCTTCGGCATCGGCAGACGCTGCCTTTTCACCGGTTCCCCCGGTCTGCTTTCCGCATCCGCCGAAAATAAACGCTGCGGTCAGCGCCATCACTGTGCACAATACAATTTTCTTTTTCATTTTTCCCTCCGTTTCTGCGTTTTTTCATACTAAGTATACCATACCACAAACTGTAATATAGCACAATGATTTATGGGTGAAAACACTGCTAAAGCGCCACAATAAGATGCAGTTAGTTGCCGGCAATGTCGGGAACATAGACATTTGTGGTGTCTTCCAGCCCGAAAAACGTAAGACAGCCATTTTCTTCATCAATGCTGTCAGGAAGAAAACTTTTAATTTCGTGATTATATATATGTAATTGACATTTTTACCGGATAATTGTACAATAACGTTATAAAAATGTGAAAGTCAATTCGCCATGACGAATCCTGTCAGGCAGAATATCTTTGGCAAATCGCCAGCATTTTCACGGAAAATATATGTTGGCGGAGCCGAAGGGAATTCAGGGATAAAAGCATCCTTTCCTTATTAATAGCGCAGTAGCTCTGCCGGAAAAGGAGGAAGGATGAGTGAAACGAATGAAAAGAAAGACATCGTAGAAAAGGAATTTGTTGTATTTCCCGATGTGGCGGCGGATGTTATCAATGTACTTCTGTATCAGGGAGAAAAGGTGGCAGATAAGGACGGCTTAATGGCAGGCCCCACGGAGTCTGTCTATCAGGGAAAAAAGAAGCTGCGGAATCAGTACGAGGATATCTGTAAATACAAATTTGCGGACGGTGCAATCCATCTTATATATCTTATCGCCAACCAGAGCCGGACAGACGGAAAGATGCTTCTCCGAAAAGCAGGCTATACAGGCGGAATATATCGGGAACAGTACGAAGGGAAAATAAAGGATGCCTGTCCGGTGATAGAATTTGTGCTTTATTGGGGAGAAGCCAGATGGAGAGGCAGCCGAAGTATCCGTAAAATGTTCGGGAAGAAAAGCATTTCAGAAAAAGAATGGAAATATGTAGATAATCTGGAGCTTTACGTATTTGAAATGCGTCGTTTGCAGAAAGAGACGAGAGAGCTTTTTGAGAGCGATATGCGGATTGTAGTAGATTTTCTTGCGGAAGGAAACAGATATTGTTCCGACAGGAAGGTGGTGCATAAAGCGGCGTTAATTAAAATGCTAAAGGTATTATCAGGAGATACCGATGTGGACGGTATTGAAGACTGGCTGGAGGAACAGGGAATCAGAGAGGAGGATGAAATAAAAGTGTGCGAATTATTTGACCAGTATGAACGGAAGGGAAGAAATGAAGGCAGGAAGCAGGGGAGAAGAGAGGGCAGAAAAGAAGGCGAGGCCAGACGCCTTGTAAAAGACGTCGAAAGTGCAATGAATTTTTTCAGGGTTACATTGGAGAAAGCCTGCGAAGGGCTGGGAACGACGGTTCAAGGGTATGAAAAAGCCAGGGAAATCTGTCTGGAAAACGAGGCGGTATTGTAAACCGCTTACCTTTTTAGTATAATGTAGCCGTGCTAAAGCCGGATAAGCCGACAGCTTTGCAGCAGGAAGTTACCTGGCTTGCTGTGTGTTGCTTAAGGGAGTCGAAACTCCGCTACAGGCAACGGGGAATCAAAAGAGGCAGGCAAAGCAGACTGCCTGAAAGGAATTCGCATGGACGAAAAATTTATAGAAGTAAAGCAGCTTTACAAAACATTTCACACCAAAAAGCAGGACATTGAGGTTTTAAGGGGAATTGACCTCTCCGTAGGAAAAGGGGATATCTACGGAATTGTGGGATTCAGCGGAGCAGGGAAATCCACTTTAGTCAGGTGCATCAACCGTCTGGAGGAGCCGGATGGCGGGAGCGTGCGGATTGGGGATAAGGAAATCACTTCTCTTGGAAAGGCGGAGTTAAACAGGCAGAGGAGAAAAATCGGCATGATATTTCAGCAGTTTAACCTGTTTGACTCCATGACGGTGACGCAGAATATCGCCTATCCGCTTAAAATGGCGGGCATGGGGGCAAAGGAAGTGCGCGCAAGGGTTGATGAAATGCTGGCGCTGGTGGGGCTGTCGGAAAAAAGGGACGCCTATCCGGGAGAACTCTCCGGCGGGCAAAAGCAGCGGGTGGGGATTGCCAGAGCGCTGGCTAATCATCCGGACGTGCTTTTATCGGACGAAGCCACAAGCGCATTAGACCCGCAGACAACTCTTTCCGTGCTGGACCTTTTAAAGGAAATCAATCAAAAGCTGGGGCTGACGATTATTCTGATTACCCACGAGCTGGAGGTTATCAAGTATACCTGCCACAGGATGGCGGTTATGGAGAACGGGAAGCTGCTGGAACAGGGGCTGGTGAAAGACATTTTCCGGCATCCACAGTGTGAAACTGCCAAAAACTTTATTGGCGTTTACAACAAATTCAGAAGCGATTACTGGCAGGAGGAAGCGGAATGAGTTTATATAAATATTCTTTTTGGGAAGTGCTGAAAAATGCTTTCAGCGCAGAGGTCTGGGAGCGGGTGCTGCCAGCCATCAGCGAAACCATGTATATGGTGGCAGTATCCGCCGCATTTGTGCTGGTGTTCGGGGTAATTCTGGGTCTGGTGCTGGTGATGACGAGCAAGGAGGGGCTGATGCCGTGCAAAGCGGTACATACCGTTTTAAGCGCCGTTATCAACTGCTTCCGCTCACTGCCGCAGGTCATCATTATTATCGTGATGCTGCCGGTGGCAAGAGCGCTGGTGGGCAAATCCTACGGCTCCAACGCCTGCATCATTTCTCTGGTGGCGAGCTGCGTGCCGCTTTTTGCAAGGCTTGTGGAGAGCAGCCTGTTAGAGCTTGACAAGGGAAAAATCGAAGCCGCCAAGGCTATGGGAAGCGGCAATATGCGGATTTTATTTACCATCATGGTGCCGGAAACCATGCCCTCGCTGGTTCGCGCATTTACCAATGCGGTGGTGATTATTATTTCCATGACGGCCCTGGCCGGAAGCTTCGGAGCCGGGGGAATCGGATATGTTGCGGTTACTTATGGGTATACGCGGTTCGAGCATGACCTTTTATTCGCTACGATTATCGTGCTGATTGTGATTGTCCAGATTGTGCAGATTCTGGGCGATACCGTTTCAAAAATTATTTTAAAGAGAAGGCATCTGATTTAGAAAGCAGACAACAGGGCTGCTCTCTGTTTTCGCGTCCAATGCGGCGCCCGGCATGGAACCGGAACGCTTTAAATTGGACAAAATGTATATTTTTTAAAAGATTAGGGTTGAAAATTTTCCTTCGGGAAGATACCACTTTTTGGCTGATTGTGCTAGAATTTCAATGGATTCAGAGAAATGATGGAAAGAAAGGACTATTTTCAGAGGAGGAAAGATTATGAAAAAGAAACTTGCTTTTATTATGGCGGGCGCATTGACAGTATCTGCCCTTTTGGCAGGCTGCGGCAACAACGGCGGCTCACAGGAAGCGGCGGACACGGAAGGCGTTGCGGAGGATACGGCGAGTGCTGCGGATGACACGGCCGCAGACGACGCACAGGAAGCGGAAAACGGTACAGAGGCAGAGGAGCCTTCTGCGGAAAAGGTTATTTTGAAATGCGTATGCGACCTGACCCCTCACAGCGAGATTTTAGACGCGGCAAGAGACGCTCTGGCGGCAGAAGGAATCGAACTGAATTTTGTGTCCACCACATGGGATGCGACATGGAACGATATGCTGATTGACGGAGAGGTTGATTTTGCTTACTTTATGCATGTGCCGGCCATGGAGAGTATTGAGGAGGAAATGGGCGCGACCCTGTACAGCATGGGAGGGATTCATGTTGAGCCTTACACATGTTTTTCGTACAAATATGCGGAGAAGGATGACCTTCCGGAAAATGCGGTAATTGCGATTCCCAATGATGCTTCCAATGAGTACAGAGCCCTGAAGGTGCTTGAAGCGGAAGGATACCTTAAGTTAAATCCGGATATAACCGCTGCGAACGCTTCTGTGAATGAAATTGAGGAATATCTGATTCCCATTGAAATCGTTGAGATGGACCAGGCCAACATTATTCCTTCGGCAGCTGATTTTGACGCTTATTTTGTAAATGCAAACAGAGCGCTTGAAGCTGGCATTGACACGAGTTTCTATTTAATGAGGGAGGGCGAGGATTCCGAGTATGCCAATATCATCACGGTGACAGAGGCCAACAAGGATAATGAGCACATCAAGACGCTGGTAAAGGTACTGCAGTCTGACGATGTGAAGAATTTCATTACCGAGCATTATAACGGCGCGGTTATTCCGGCCAAATAATAACGATAATTATTGCCTCTCATGTGTCAAAAGGGAAGCTGCAAAAAGAATATACCTGCTGCCATCTGATAAAAAATACCGTATGGCAGCAGGAAAATTTTATGCGACGGATGCCTGGCGCTCCCGTAACGTCACGGCTCAAAAATCACCTCCTTCCCGTCCGATTTCAGAATCATGGTAACTTTCCCGCCGTCATAATCAACAGACAGGGCCGGGGCATTTGAAATCTTCAGACTGTGGGAGTCATCCCTGCCGCACAGATAAACGCAGTCGGAGTCCATGCGGTTGATAAAATACAGCCCCTGGTCGGTCAGGCAAAAGCCGTAGGCAACAACATTCCGAAACGGTCTTGCCTTGTGGGTCCTGGTGTCATACGCTGTCAGCAGAGAATTTTCGTTGATGAAATAGATTGTCCGTCGGAAGCGATATTTCCTTTGGTGGGGATGTCCGGCATTTGCGTTCGTTGGATTGTCCTGCTCTGGGCGAACCGGGAAATCAGGTCCCGAAACCCGGTCTTGCGCTTCGTGGGTGGAAATGTCTTTCAGCGCACATATAGAGCAGAAAATCCTTGACGGTAAAATTCCGGTAAAAAACAGGGTACTGGGGCATATAGCCGATTTGGGACAGGAACGCTTTGCCCGGCGTCCTCACATCCTGGCCGTACACGCCCTCGCTCAATGTGGTGGTAAAGTTTTTCATCGCATACTTGCTTTTGTATTGCTTCGATACGCTTTCAAATGTGATTTCCATGTTATTCTTCAAAGGTAAATGTGGCCACCAGTGTTTCCAGTTCCTGAATGCCACCGCCGGGGAGAACGAGAGCAGTTTTGGAATTATCAAACAGATAGATTTGCGGAATCCGATAAAAGTAGGTTTTATCGGGATTTTTAATTTCCTCCGTATGAATCAGACTCCCGGAACTGACCTCATAAATCCGAATTATCAGGCTTTCTCCCAAAACAGCGGTAGCAGCATAGGTTCCCTGTTCTGAGCTATAGACACCTTCACATCCTTCATCGCCGGATGAAAAAGCAAATTGGTTTTCCAGGCCTGTTTTAGAATCAAGCCATTTCAAAGAGGCGGTGTTTTTCACGAAATCTCCCGGTTCTGAAATTTCCTGCGGCATAAAAATTCGATTGACGCGATTCTGTATGTCGTTCGTGTCAATTACATAATCGGATGGTCTGGCAATGTTAAGGTGATCTCCATTGACCGCAACTGTACCACAGATGGGAAACAACTCATCGTCTGTTGTATCAGAGATAGAGCGCCCACGGCCACAGTATGCAATTTGCGTATTTTCACATAGGAATGTCACACTGTTGAAAGTAACAATTTCCATGCTGTTGTCAGCAAAACGATCGCCATGAACAAGCAGCCTCTCAATATTTTCGTTTTCCAAATCATACACATAAAGAACGTTCATCCCTGCAAGGGCAAGTTTCTTCCCATCAGAAGAGATGGCAATACCGGACTCCATTGTTACAAAATCTTCCTTCAGCAAATCCATTGTTATAATCTCTTTTGTTAAAGAAAGGTTCTCGTTGTAAAAACAGGCGGTGGCTCCGTTCGATGAAAATCCCGTCAGCAAGTATCCACCTTCAAATGCATATACTTCAAAAAACTCTAAAGGAACTTCTGTTTCTGCCAATACGACACCACTTTGCGTGTCATAAAGGTACAGCTTATCTGAAAGAACGATTATTTTGTCATCTCCGATAAGCGCAGCTTTTTACTTTTCCGGCAAACAGGGAAGCATCAAACTTTCCCTGTACATAATCATGGGGATAAGAACCAACATCCGATTCTTCTTGCACCTGCGGGGACTGCGTAGCAGATATAGAGTTCTGCTGCGAATAATCTGTGCCGGTGATAGTACCGTATAGCGTATCGGTATCTGTCTTTCCACCACAGGCGGAAAGAGCAAATGCAAAAATCAGAGTAAAAATGATAGTCCAATATTTCTTCATTGTTCGTTCTCCTTGTATAGTAAAATTGAGTTGCTTTTTAACACCGGCAGAACATCATTGCCGCTGTTTTCAGGTACAGCCATCACATAGAAAGTTTGGAAAGAATCCATTTTCGAGGCGTCAAATGCTATTTCAAACACCCATCGGTTGCCTTTCGATAAGGCAACATGATAAGAAAGCCCATTGTCTAAGCAGACCGGTTGATGATCAATGAAAAAGGAAAGATCATATTCAACGCCGGGGATTCCACATATTGTATAGTGGAAAGCAACTTCATCAGAATCAGAAAGGCAAAAATTGTTGTACACAATGCTGCCGTTGAAATCTGCGGTATAGTAAACACTCCTATTCAGATCATCCATAGTCACACCATCCCACCCATTCTGTCTGAGCGTTTTTACTATGTATGCGGATGTGATTTTTTCTTCCTGTATATTCACATTGGAAAAAGCATCCGCAGCTTTTACCTGAAACGGAATATCAGGAGAAGCACTTTCGTTAAATTGCAATTGAGTCCGATATTCTAAGCACTTATGATACCAGCCATAGCCAGAGGTAGCCATCCAGAAACAGGAGAAATCCAACGGCATCCAGCTTGCCGGTAAAAAAATTTGGGCGGCATTTCGGAGGGACGACTTATTGCTTAATGGTGATAGTGGCTTTCACGCAGGCTCTGTGGGGCAATTGATTTGACAGTTCTATGGTTCTCCATGCTTCCGGCACAGCACCCGACAGCGTTCCATGTTCCAAGTAAAAATCCAGCTCAATTTGATGTCCCGCGAAACGGAGGGCATTGTGGGAAAATCTAAACTTTTGGATTTTCCACAATGCTTGTCTTTCGGTCTTTGGCTTCTTTAGTTCGGAATAATGTGGTGCTGATGGTCTGTCTCTTGTTTTCGGCTGCCTGCCTGTTGATAAGGGTATTGTAAAACCAAATGTCCGCGAAATGTTACAGCGGCCAAAAAATTTCATTGAAAATCGGGGTGAAATGTTACAAAGCTCGGAAATTTCAAAAAAATTTACGGCGGGCAGCCGGAACTGGCCGTCCGCCGCGTTCTATTTTGTGGGTAGCATAATGGAAAATTCCGAACCCCTGCCCGGCTCCGAAACTACTTTGATATAGCCGCCCTGCCGCGTTACGATTTCGCGGGCCAGATACAGGCCAATGCCCACGCCCTGCTGTTCGTGTACTTCTTCCTCACGATAGAAGCGCCGGAAGATGGCGGCCTGGTTGCTTTCGGAAATGCCCTTGCCGGTGTCGGCCACTTTGATTTCCACATACATTTCCCACAGTACCACCGACACAGCGATTTTCCCGCCTGCCGGGGTGTACTTCACCCCATTGTCCAGCAGGTTAAAGAGGGCTTCGGATGTCCACTTGCTGTCATGGGAAAGGGTCAAATCCTCCGGGCAGTCCACAGACACGGCGATTTCCTTTTTCTCCGCTGCATACACGATTCCACTCATAGCCTGCGCCACGGTATCAAAAAGGCGGCCAGGTTTCTTATCCAACTGGATCACGCCCGTTTCCAGCCGGGAGGTTTTCACAAGGGCCTGAAAGAGAAAATCCAGCTTATCCGTCTGGCTGCGGATTCCCCGGATAAAGTCAGTGCGTTCCGCCCCGGTCATGGGCTTTTCCAGCAGGGTGTCCGTTGCCATTTTCAGGTTGCTTACCGGCGTTTTCACCTGATGGGAAATATCCGATACAAGGGCCTGTAACTCCTGCCGTTCCTCGTCCACAAGACGGCGGTTTTCCTGCATGATCTGATAAAGCCTTGCCAGCCGGTGTCCGATTCTGGCAAGCTGGGTTTCGCTGTCCTCCGGGCGCCGGGGCGCTTCGTTCCCGGCGATCATGTGGTCTAAAGTCCGGCACAGGTCGGCGGTAAACTGCGACAGCCGTTTTCCAAACGCCTGCGTCAGTACAAAAATCCCCACAAGGGCGCACAGCAGCAGCGCCCCGCCAGTCAGCAGCACCGCTGCCTGTTTTGTCACAAAAAACAGGGCTATGGTAATCCCGGACATGGAGAGGACAAGTCCCATTGCTACCCGGCCAAACAGCCGCTTTACCGAGAGGTTTTGAAACTTCATTTCGCCTCGCCTCCCGTCCACTGATAGCCCATGCCGTAAACGGTCTTGATGTAGGGCGTGCCGCCGTCAGATTCAATCTTGCTGCGAATCCGGCTGATGGAGGTTGTCAGGGTGTGTTCATCCACAAACTTTTCGTCTATATCCCACAGCTTTTCCAGAAGCTGCCCACGGGTCAGCACTTGCCGGGGATTTTTACGGAACAGGTTCAGCATTTTGTATTCCATCGGGGACAGGGTCAGGGGACTGCCGTTTAGGGAAGCCGCCTGCTCCGAGAAGTCCAGAAACAGCCGCCCGTCGTTGTAAATATCCCTGGCCGGTTTGTGGTGTTCCAGCATGGCGAACATGGCTTTGATTTTCCGCTGCAAGGCCCCGATTACAAAGGGCTTTGTGATGTAGTCCACCGCGCCTGCCTCATAGCCCCGTATCTGGTCGCTCTCCTGATCGTTGGCGGTCAGGAAGATTACAATGGTGTCCGGGTACCGGGGCTTTATCAGCCTGCACAGTTCAAAACCGTTGCCGTCCGGCAGGTTGATGTCCAGCAGCACTAAATCAAATTCCCGCTGGCGCAGGACATCGGCTGCGGTTCCGGCATTTAAGGCAGAAGTCACGCCGTATCCGTCTGCGGTCAGGTTATAGGCCAACATCTTATTCAAAAAACTGTCGTCCTCGACAATTAAAATCTGCTTCATACCTTCACTTCCTTTGCTTTTTGCAGATAGTATAACAGGCAAATGTCCGCAAAATGTTACAGAGGACGGATTTTTTCAAAAAAATATCCACATCTATTATAATTTGATTTGGTTAGTGATACAAGGATAGCATTGATAGCTCACTAAAAAACGGCATAAGCCGGGTTCCTGCAAACATGAATCCCAGCCAGGTTACGGCAGGAATTTTTCAATCTGCATCACAAGCGCCTGTTCCAGATTGCTTTCCAGGTATACACGCACCTCTTGTTTTGGGGAGGCGTGCATTATCTTACTTTATCAGGTCTCGTAAAGCCCGTAAAATGGCGCTTTTCGGGACCTTGCTCTTTTCATCAGGCTTCATCAGATTGTATCGTTTTTGTCGCAAATGGGGTATGGGAAAGAGAAGGAAAAGACATTTCTGTGTGAAAATTAGTAAGCAATACTAATATGTGTTCATAGAGATATTGCCAAAGCAGGTATCAATGTAGGGGTTGTGAATAAATAAAAAATGGATATAATAATGTTAACTGGTTTGAAAGAATGATTTCACTCAGAAGGAGGCAAAGCGTTTGGAAGCTACAGTTAGGAAAAATTATGCGGAAAACCTGCAGCAACAGCAGATAGAAGTAAGACAGCTTGTAATGGATGGTCTAAAGCAGGCAAAGGAAGGAAAGACGAAGGATTTCAACGCAGTGTGCGACAGATTGGAGAAAAAGTATACCGATGCAGAAGTATAAAATTGAGATATCTGATTTGGCGGAACAGGATTTGGAGTTTGCTGCTGACTATATTGCATTCGAGTTGAACAATCCTTCTGTGGCTGTTGGTTTCAGAACTTCCAAAATCCAAACTGTCCAAAGCGTTTGGTTACGCATTGAATCACCGACAGGAATTTTTTAATTATCTGGAAGACGGGCATTGTTCCATCAGCAACTCACTTGCTGAGAACTGCATCCGAGGACGCAGCGGAACGGATAGCGGATGCAGTCGGCTTGACAGTGGGGGAAATCCTGCTGCCGGAAATCACTGGAAATGTGAAGAATGTGATTGAGTTCGTAAAGGACAGCGAGAGGGCGGCGGTCGCTTTCTGCCAGGGGCGGTATAAGAGCCGCATTAAGAAGCTGGCAGCAGAACGCCCGGAGGAATGCGAGATAGTGGCAGAGAATCAGGACGGCAGCTTGTGCGCCCATATCCCGGTTGCATGGATAAAGATAAACCCTACAAAACAGCTTTCAGAGGAACAGCGCAGAGAGATAGCGGAGAGATTCAAGCAGAAATAGTTTCGAATGCCTTATAATAGGGCTTGCAGAGGGGCAAATTCGGCTTGAAATGGCGCAAGGGTAGAAATATAAGGGTAGGGGGATAAAAGGCGAAAATAGGCTTTAAAAACATGGATAGACAGAGAAAACCGCCCTTGTACTTTTGGCGAGTGTCGGGGCGGTGTTCTTATCAGGTTTGGAAGTGTGCGTCTGCTGCCCGGTATCTGATATAGGGCGTGGGGCAGCAGGGCAAGGGCTTATTGTCCGCCGGACATGGGGATTTGCAGATAATCAATCAGGGCAGTTTCCAAAAGCCGGGAATAGTTTACCTTTTGTTCTTCTGCAATCCTTTTCAGCCATGCCGGGAGAGTGATGTTTGTCTTGATGCGCTCATTATCCTTTTTCATGCGGAATAAATCAGGGTGGATTGTAACGGGCATTACAACATTTCCCTCTGTATCTTCTTTGGAGAGGTTCACGGATGGAGTGGGGATTTCCTCATTGTCACATTCCATACTGTAAACATGGAGGCTTGCGGCTTCTGCTGCCATGCGTGCAGCTTCTTCCAGATTATCCCCAACACTGATACATCCGGGTAAATCAGGGAAGTAGATACTATATGAGCCGTCTGTTGATGGTTCAAAGACTGCAAGATAAGTTAAATTCTGCATAGATTACGCTCCTTTCTATGATAAGCGCAGGCAGTAGGGCTATTTAAGCCCCGCCTGCTTGTAAATGCTGTTTAGTGTTCCCGGTTTCAAGTCCCCGTTGTGATTTGGTACTGTGACTTTTCCGGGCTTTGTTGGGTGCTTTAGGCTTATGTGGGAGCCTTCCTGATTGGTGGTGTACCATCCATCTTTGCGAAGCACCTTTAGTATTTCCCGAACTGTCATATTGTGTCCTTCTTATATTATGTATTATACGCCTTTTTTATACGCATGTCAATAGTTTTTGCGTATAAATTATGCGTATTTTTACAGAACATAGAATAGAAAACGGACTGGCAGCAGGCAATAAGGGAATCCCCATAAATGGGGAAAGCGTAAAAGTGCGCTGTCCTGCTGCCATTTTGCTTTTTATCAGACGTTAAATAGACAAGGCAGAGCCGTTAAACAACGAATTTTATCTTTTAAAGGTTCGATTTGAAATGTAACCTTGCAGAGCGGAACCGCCCGGCCAGTACCCGGAATTTTCCGGGAGCAAATTTGAACCCGGACAGACATAACCCCGATTTTCCGGGGAATATATGCGGCTTTCCGCTTTTGGAATGAGCAAAGGGGGATCTGATTAGCCCCACCCTGAAATTACTGGATAGCCTCTGGCGGCAATATCCCGATTTGAAATCGGAGTGCTGGCAAGGGCGGCTTTTCCGCTTTCCAGAATACCAACAGCAACACGCCACAAGCCCCCATTTTCTCTTGTAACGGCATAAATGGTATTTCCTATTAGGTATGCCAGTACAAGCCGGATATGGGGCAGATAGAGCCTTGCCAGGGCGGTTCTGAATGGCGGCGGTCACAACCTTTTGGTTGCCAGTGCGTTTCATTCTTCCTGAATGATGAATGGAACGGTTGTCCTGCTGCCACGCACAACAATATAGTTGTCGGTACGAATATCGGACACACGACATAATCTCATTGTGTGGTTACTATTGGAAATTGTGCAGTAACTACACATGGACATTTCCGTTACCTGATAAGCCGGAGCATGGGCGGCGGTCATGCCTGCTTTTGGTTGTCACGTTCCATAGTTTCATCAATAGCCCGGACAACGAAAGAGTTCATGCTTTCCCCCATAGTGGCGGCGTGTTCCTGAACTTTTGCTTTATCGCCTTTGGGAACTCTGATTCGGATATCCTCAACAGATTCTTTCAGATATTTTTCATTGGCTTTTTTCCGGGCTTCCGTGTAACCAGTGTATGTGCTTTTCTTTTCATCTGACATAAGATGCACCCTCTTTCTTTTATACGTTCCAGTGGGGCGGCAAATTATAGATGCACCTTTTCCACTATACAATGATATTATATCATAAGTCAATACATGTGTCCATGTGCTATACTAATATTATCAAGTACTATATGGCAGCAGGATTTTTTCGCAAAAGGTACAGAAAAGGTACAAAATACAGCGTCTCAAGGGTAGCAATGACATATAAATCCCCATTTTATCAGCTTTTAAGAAATAGTTTATACAATTTTAGCACTCACCTCTTGACAGTGCTAACAACTAGTGTTATATTCAATCTAGAACAAGCGAAAACCAAAGGCAGACAGTCCATCTGCGGTTTATTGCTGGGGATATAAATATATGATTGAACAGCCGGAAATACTGTATTACAGTAAAAGGCGGAGAGGAGTGTCTATGAATATTTCCAAATTTACACAAAAATCCATGCAGGCCGTGGAAGGCTGTGAAAAGCTTGCATATGAATATGGCAATCAGGAAATAGAGCAGGAACATTTGCTTTACAGTCTGCTTACCATTGACGACAGCCTGATTTTAAAACTGATAGAAAAGATGGAGATTAACACCGCATACTTTTTAAATAAGGTGGAGGAAGCGGTAGGAAAGAGGGTTAAGGTACAGGGCGGAAAGGTCTATGTGGGGCAGGACCTGAATAAGGTGCTGATTACGGCCGAGGAAGAGGCGAAAGCGCTGTCGGATGAATACGTGTCGGTGGAGCATCTTTTCCTGGCAATGATTAAGCACCCCAATAAGGCCGTCAAAGAACTGTTTAAGGAGTTTGGCATCACCAGAGAACGATTCCTGCAGGCACTCTCCACGGTAAGGGGCAATCAGCGTGTGACCTCGGATAATCCTGAAGCTACCTACGATACGCTGGCAAAGTATGGTCAGGAGCTGGTGGAAAAGGCAAGGGAGCAGAAGCTTGACCCTGTTATCGGCAGGGACAGTGAAATCAGAAACGTGATTCGGATTCTTTCACGCAAGACCAAGAATAATCCCGTGCTTATTGGGGAGCCCGGTGTGGGAAAAACAGCGGTGGTGGAAGGTCTGGCACAGCGGATTGTGCGTGGGGATGTTCCGGCAGGATTAAAGGATAAGAAGATTTTTGCCCTGGATATGGGCGCGCTGGTGGCGGGAGCCAAGTATCGGGGCGAGTTTGAGGAGCGTTTAAAGGCGGTTCTTGAGGATGTGAAAAACAGCGACGGGCAGATTATTTTGTTTATCGACGAACTGCATACCATTGTGGGGGCGGGAAAAACGGACGGCGCGTTGGACGCGGGCAATATGTTAAAGCCCATGCTGGCAAGAGGCGAGCTGCACTGTATCGGCGCTACTACGCTGGACGAGTACCGGCAGTATATTGAGAAGGATGCGGCCCTGGAGCGGCGGTTCCAGCCGGTTATGGTGGAGGAGCCCACGGTGGAGGATACCATTTCTATTTTAAGGGGTCTGAAGGAGCGCTATGAGGTGTATCACGGCGTGAAAATTATGGATAACGCGCTGGTAAGCGCAGCCATGCTTTCCAACCGGTATATTTCGGACAGATTTTTGCCGGATAAGGCAATCGATTTGGTGGACGAAGCCTGCGCACTCATTAAAACGGAGCTGGATTCCATGCCCACGGAGCTTGACGAGCTGCGGCGCAGAGCCATGCAGATGGAAATAGAGGAAACGGCGCTCAAAAAGGAGGACGACAGAATCAGCAGGGAGAGGCTTGCGGATTTGCAGAGGGAGCTTGCGGAGTTAAAGGAGGAACTGAACAACCGTATTGCTCAGTGGGAAAATGAAAAGGCATCTGTGGAGAAGCTCTCAAAGCTGAGGGAGGAAATCGATTCCGTGGGCAGCCAAATTGAGATTGCCCAGAGGGAAGGGGATTATGAAAAGGCGGCGGAGCTGAGCTACAGCCGGCTTCCGGCTCTGAAAAAGCAGCTGGAAATCGAGGAGGAGCAGGTAAAAAGCAAGGATTTGTCGTTGGTGCATGAGAGTGTATCCGAGGAGGAAATCGCCAGAATCATTTCCAGATGGACGGGAATTCCGGTGGCAAAGCTGACAGAAAGCGAGAGGAACAAGACTCTGCATCTGGACGAGGAGCTGCATAAGCGGGTAGTTGGCCAGGACGAGGGCGTAACCAAGGTAACGGAAGCCATTATCCGTTCCAGGGCGGGGATTAAAGACCCCACAAAGCCTATCGGTTCTTTCCTGTTTTTGGGACCTACGGGCGTGGGCAAGACGGAGCTTGCCAAAGCGCTGGCGTCGTCGCTGTTTGACGACGAGAACAACATGGTTCGAATCGACATGAGCGAGTATATGGAAAAGTATTCCGTATCAAGGCTGATTGGAGCGCCTCCCGGATATGTGGGTTATGAGGAGGGCGGACAGCTCACGGAAGCGGTCAGGAGAAAGCCTTACTCGGTAGTGCTTTTTGACGAGATTGAAAAGGCCCATCCCGATGTGTTCAATGTGCTTTTGCAGGTGCTCGACGACGGAAGAATCACGGATTCCCAGGGACGGACGGTTGATTTTAAAAACACGATTCTGATTATGACCTCCAATATCGGGGCTTCCTGCCTGCTTGATGGAATTGACCAAAATGGTCAAATCAGCGGCGAGGCAGAGCGGCTTGTAATGAATGAGCTGCGTTCCCGCTTCCGGCCGGAATTTTTAAACCGTCTGGACGAGACAATTCTGTTTAAGCCGTTGACAAAGGATAATATTACAGGCATTATAGAATTAATTATAAAAGATTTAAATAAGCGCCTTTCCGATAAGGAGCTTACAGTGGAGCTTTCCGCCGATGCCAGAAGCTTTATCGTGGATAACGCCTACGACCCGGTTTACGGCGCAAGACCCTTAAAGCGGTATATCCAGAAGTATGTGGAGACCCTCTCCGCAAAGCTGATACTTGCGGATAAAGCGTCTTTGGGGGACACGATTTTCATCACCTTAAGAGACGGGGAACTGGCGGCGGAAGTCAAATAAGAACCGGAATAAAAGGAGAAAAATTATGCCCGAAGACCCGATAATACTGTTAAGCTATGTCAACCTGAAATTACGAGATTTTTATTCCAGCCTGGAGGCCATGTGCGAGGATTTGGATGTGAGCAAAGCCGTGATAGAGGAAAAATTAAACGGCATCGGATATCGCTACAACGCGGAAAAAAATCAGTTTGACTGATGTTAAAAGCATAAAAGTAAAAGGCATTGCCGGTAGTCTTCAATTGATTACGCGGCAATGCCTTTTGTTACAATAAGCCGGTTCGCGGGCGAGGCGGCGTTTGTTAATTTTCATTCAGAATATGCTGCACAGCGCCCCACTCGATAACAGGCACGTTTTGCTGTATGGATGAGGAGGTTTGCTTTTGCTTGCTTTGAATCTTGATGAAATTCAGGATAAGGCTTCCAATCGCAAGCAAAAAGCAGATTCCGGCGGCAATGATTGCAATGGTCAGACTGTTTTCGACTCCGGCAAAGAAATAGCAGCCCGCGCCGATGATAATGCCGAGAATCACCAGAACAATCGGCGTACTGAACATTTCATCCTTTGCGCCGCTGACAGCCCAGGATTGCGGCTTATGGCAATGAGGGCATTCGTCTTTGAACGCCTTGACATAAATTTGCTTTTCCGTGGCCTTCTGGTAGGCTTCTTTTACTTCGTTTACAAGGTTCCTGTGAGCCATTTCATCTAATTTTTTCTGATTTTTTTCGTTCAGATTTTTGAAATTACTGTTGACTTCCGCCTGCATACCAGAGATCGTTGCGTTCAGCGGTCCGCTGTCCTGCATGCACTGCTCGCATCGGAAAGAATACGGCACGTCAATGGATTCTCTTTTGTGGTGCCTGTAATAACTGCTCATTTTTACTCCCCTCCTGTTAAGACAGATTTTTCGGTTTTTATCATTATATTTCCGGCATTAGAAAAAGTCAATGCAGCGGCCGGGATTAAATGCATTACCCCGATTTGCCGGCATATAATTAAAATAAGAGCACGAAAAGGTAAAAACGCTATGAGCTTCAATAAAAGAATTTTATCCTGCATCATGGTACTGATTTTTCTCGCCGCCGTGTGTTTTATCGGATGCCTTCAAAAGGAGACGGCGCCGGCAGTGGAAACCTCAGTTGCAGGCGAGGGGAATGAGAGCAGTAAAAAGGTTGCTCTGACTTTTGACGACGGCCCCCATCCTTATTACACGGAGCAGCTCCTTAAGGGGCTTAACGAGCGGAATGCAAAAGCCACCTTTTTCATTACCGGCAAAAATGTGGAAGCCTACCCTGAAATTGTGAAAAAAATATATGATAACGGCCATTTAATCGGCAACCACACCTATAATCACACCCAGCTCACTTCAAAAAACCGGGAAAGCTTCAAGCAGGAAATTATAAAAACCAACGAGGTTATCAGGGAGGTGACGGGCGAAGATACCATCTATATCCGCCCGCCCTACGGAAGCTGGAATAAGGAATTTGAAAAGGAGCTGAACATGTTTCCTGTGCTGTGGACCATAGACCCTCTGGACTGGTGCAGCAGCGACGTGTCCTGTATTGTAAAGAATGTGTGCGCCAAGGTGGAGGAAAACGACATTATCCTGATGCACGACCAGTATAAGACCACGGTTACTGCAGCCCTTAAAATCGTGGATAAGTTGATGGAAGAAGGCTACGAGTTTGTCACGGTAGACGAGCTTTTGTTTGACTGAAAGAAATTGATTCCGTCCTTTAGCTTTGCTATAATGGAATTATCCGGAAACGAGCAAAAAAAAGAGGACAGGCCATGAAATTTCTTCATATCTCGGATTTACATCTGGGAAAGCGGGTCAGCGAATTTTCCATGCTGGAAGACCAGAAATATATTTTAAATCGGATATTAAAAATTGCCGAAAGCGAAAAGGCCGATGGAGTCATTATTGCCGGGGACATTTACGACAGACAGGTTCCTTCAGCGGAGGCGGTACAGGTTTTTGACAAATTTCTCACAAGCCTTGCAGGGATGGGGAAAAAGGTTTTTGTGGTGAGCGGAAACCACGATTCGGCGGAACGGCTTTCCTTCGGGGCGCAGCTTATGAGCGGGCGTGAGGTGTACATGTCGCCGGTCTATGACGGGACGGTGTCGAAGATAAGGCTTACCGATGAATTCGGGGAGCTTTTTGTATACTTGCTGCCTTTTGTAAAGCCGGCGGCAGTGCGGCATGTGCTGGAGCGGGAGAAAAATGCGCAGGATGCCGGACAGCATGGGGAAGAAGCAGACCAGAGCGGGAATTTGCAGGAATCCGGCAGCGTGGCAAAGGCTTCGGAGGGGGTTATGGGCGGAAAGATGCCGGAAACCTGTCAGGAGGCGGTGCAGATTGCCATTGCGCGCATGGAAGTGGACGGGAGCAAAAGAAATCTTCTTGCAGCCCATCAGTTTGTGACGGGAGCCGGGCGGTGCGATTCCGAAGAGGTCTCGGTGGGCGGTCTTGACAATGTGGACGCGGCTGTTTTCGACGGATTTGACTATGTGGCTCTCGGCCACATCCACAGTCCCCAATGGATAGGGAGGGAAACTCTGCGTTACAGCGGGACCCCTTTGAAATATTCCTTTTCGGAGGCGGAGCAGGAAAAATCCGTCGCCATTGTGGAGATGAAGGAAAAGGGCCGGGTGGAGGTTTCAAAGGTTCCTCTGAAAGGACTTCGGGACATGCGGAAAATCAGGGGAACTTATCTGGAAGTGATGTCAAAGTCCTCATATCAGGAGGAAAACAGGGAAGATTATGTGCAGATTACCCTTACGGACGAGGAGGATATTCCCGACGGTTTTGCAAGGCTGCGCACGGTTTATCCCAATCTGATGCAGGTTTTGTACGATAACAGCCGAACCAGGGAAAGCAGAGCCGTGGAGGCGGTAAGGGCGCTGGAGGAAAAGTCGCAGCTTGCGCTGTTTGAGGAGTTTTACGAGCTGCAGAATAACCGGCCAATGAGCGGCGCGCAGAGAGAATTTGTCAGGGAAGTGATAGAAAATCTGAAAGAACACACAGACGGAGGAAACCCATGAGACCGGTGAGGCTTACTATGAGCGCCTTTGGGCCCTATGCGGGAAAAACGGAAATTGATTTTGAGGCTCTGGGCAGTCAGGGCCTTTACCTGATTACGGGGGATACGGGCGCGGGAAAGACCACAATTTTTGACGCCATTGTGTTTGCGCTTTATGGCGAGGCCAGCGGCGACATGCGCCGGGCGGACATGTTCCGCAGCAAGTATGCAAAGGAGGATGTCCCCACTTATGTGGAATTTGTTTTCGATTATCGGGAGGAACGCTGCCGGGTGAAGCGGAACCCGGAATATCTGCGACCCAAGGGAAAAGGAAGCGGCCTGACCGTGCAGAGGGCGGAGGCGGAGCTTTTTTTCACGAAAGGGCGGGAGCCGGTGACGAAGTCAAAGGAAGTGACCCGGGCGGTGACGGAGCTTATCGGTCTGGACCGCAGACAGTTTGTGAGGATTGCCATGATTGCCCAGGGGGATTTTCAGAAGCTTTTGCTGGCAGGAACCGAGGAGAGGGGCGATATTTTCCGGCAGATTTTCGGGACAGGCTTATACCGGAGCCTGCAGGAGCAGCTAAAGGCGCAGACGAGGGCGAAAAGAAATGAATACGAGGAGCTTTTGCGGAGCGTCAATCAGTACATGGACAGTATTGTCTGCGCCGGCGATACACCCTGTTCCGCCAGAATGAAGGAGCTTAAGAGAGAGAAGTTTGAAGGCGGGATTGGAGAGGGAGCGGCGCTTTTGGAGGAATTGTGCGGCGAGGACGAAGGGGCGGTAAAAGAGCTTGACGCGCAGATAAAGGATCTTGAGGCGCGGCTGGCAAATGAGAATCAGCTGATTGGAAATATGGAAAAAATCAGGCAGCAGCAGGAGGCGCTTGCAGAAAACGAGCGGCGTCTTGCACAGCGGCAGCCGGAATTTGCGCTGGCGGAGGAATTGTATGAAAAGGCGCGCGGTAAGGGAGAGGGATGTGAAAAGCTTGCTCTTGAGATAGAGGCGCTTTCGGATAATCTTTCCCTGGTTGACGCGCTGGAAAATTCCCGCAGGGAAATTGAAAAGGCGAATGCGCGCAGTCAAAAGCTTGCTTTTAGTGAAGAAGCCTTAAAGGAGGCGCAGGCAAAAAGAAAAAGGGAGCGGGAGCAGATAAAGGATTTCGAGACCCGTATGCTGGTTCTGGCCCAGCAAAAGCGGGAGCTTGAGGCGAAAAATCAGGAAAAGGAACGTTTCCTGATTGGAGATGCAAGGCGGAAGAGGGCGGAGGCGGAGCTGACAGAGGTACAGGCAGAATACAGGGCGGCGGTGATAAGGAAAGAAGCTCTTGGAAGCGCTTACCGGGAGATGGAACGGGAATTTCTGGATGCCCAGGCCGGGATGCTGGCGGAAGGACTGCGGCCGGGGATGCCCTGTCCGGTCTGTGGCTCTGTCCATCACCCCAATCCGGCCATGGTTCATGAAAAAGCGCCCTTAAAGGAGGAGCTGGATAAGGAAAAGAAGCTTCTTGCAGAGGCGGAGGGGGAGACAGTGCGCCTCAGCGAAAAGGCGGGCCACCTGAACGAGCGTTTAAAGGAACAAAAAGAGGCGTTAGAGGCTATGGCCGGGGAGCTTTTGGGAGAAAGGGAAAGCAGTGTGGCTTTGCTGGAAGAATTTCTGGAGAAAGCCTTCGGGAAGTGTGAAGCGGAGCTGGCAAAGGCAGAAGCCGATAAAAAACGCATGGAAGAGCTTGAAAAGGAAGATGAGAAGGATGAGGAGGAAAGAGGGGAGCTAAAGGAGGCGATTTTAAAAAACAGGGAGGAGATTGCGGGCCTGCAGGTACAGGAGCGGCTGCTCGCAGAGCGGGTGCAGGCCTCCGATAAAGGGGCAGATACTTCTCTGTCAGAGGCCAGGAAAGCCATGGAAGAAAAAATCCGCAGCCTGCGAGAGAAAAAGGAAGCTTTGGAAGAGGATTTGAAGCAGGCAGAAAAAAGGGCTGCCGACTGCCGGAGAGAAAAAGAAAAGCTCATGGCGGCTGTTGAAACGCTGAAAAGTCAGCTTGCCCTTGCCGGAGAGGAAAAAACACTTTCCTTAGAGGAGGTGACGGCAAGGAAAGAGAAGTGGCAGCAGGAAAAGGAGGAGCTGAGCCTTAAGCGGGACGGAAAAAACAGCGCGCTTACCGCGAATCTGGAACTGTGCCGCAAGGTGAAGGAAAGGCAGAAGGACATAGCGGCGGTGGAGGAGACGTATGTCTGGATGAAAGCGCTTTCCGATACGGCGAACGGCACGCTTTCAGGCAAGCGGAAAATCGAGCTTGAAACTTATATTCAAATGGCCTGGTTTGAGAGTGTCCTGCGCCGGGCGAATTTACGGCTACTGATTATGAGCGGCGGGCAATATGAGCTTAAAAGGGAGGAAGAAGGGGAAAACCGGAAGGAAAAGGCGGGGCTGGATATCTGCGTGATTGACCATTACAACGGCAGCCAGCGAAGCGTAAAGACCCTTTCAGGCGGAGAATCCTTTCAGGCGTCCCTTGCCCTTGCGCTGGGGCTTTCTGACGAAATCCAGTCTTATGCCGGAGGAATCCGGATGGATTCCCTGTTTGTGGACGAGGGCTTCGGCTCTCTGGACGAGGAGGCTCTTTCACAGGCAATGCGGGCGCTTACCCGCCTTACGGAAGGCAGGCGGCTTGTAGGGATTATTTCCCATGTGGCGGAGCTTAAGGAAAAGATTGACAGGAAAATCATCGTCACAAAAAAACGGGAAAAAGGCGGAGTGGGAAGCAGCGTAAAAATTGAGTGTTGAAAAAATAAAATAAAAGGAGAAAGAATATGTACTTAATACCAAAACCGAAAGTAGTTACAAAAAAAGAAGGGAATTTCTGTTTAAGCTATAAAAGCAGAATCGTGCTTTCACCCGGAATTCGCGAAGACGGAATGGTCAGCGCGTCCATTTTGAAGGAATGTATGGAAACCTGGACGGGATTCTCTACGGCAATTATTGCCGGAACGCCCGGGGAGGGAGACATTTTTCTGAATATTGAAAGCGGAAGTCCCAAAACGGTGGGCGCGGTAAAGGCATGCTGTGAAGAAAGCCGTCCCCAAAGCGGACTGCCTTCGGAGGCATACCGGCTGGAAATCAGGGAAAACGGCATTACACTGACGGGCGGCGACGGCGCGGGGGTATTTTATGCCATGCAGACCCTCTGCCAGATATTCGAGCAGCAGGGCGGCGCACCGGAATGCATTTTTATTGAGGATGCGCCGGATGTGGCGCACAGAGGCTACTATCTGGATGTCACCAGAGGGCGCGTATTTCATCTGGATTACCTGAAAAAGACAGTGGACAGGCTGTGCCGTTATAAGGTGAACGAGCTCCAGCTTTACATCGAGCATACCTATATGTTTGCGGGGCTTTCCGAGATGTGGCGGGACGAGACGCCTCTTACGGCGGAGGAAATCATGGAGCTGGATAAGTACTGCCGGGAGCGGTATGTGGAGCTTGTGCCTTCCCTGTCAAGCTTCGGCCATCTTTACGGGCTTTTGTCCACCAGAACCTATGGGGAGCTCTGCGAGCTTGAAAATTCCTGGAAGCAGCCCTTTTCCTTCCTGGACAGAATGCACCATCATACAGTAAATGTGGGCGATGAGAGAGTGATGCCGCTTATCAAAAGAATGCTTGCGGAGTATATGGCTTTGTTTTCCTCCGATAAGTTTAACCTCTGCGCGGACGAAACCTTTGATTTGGGGCGGGGAAAGGCGAAAGACCTTGCCGATGAAAAGGGAGTCCACCGCATTTATATCGACCATGTAAAGGAGCTTTGCAGCTTTCTGGCGGAAAACGGAAAACAGCCCATGTTCTGGGGGGACATTATCTGCGGGGAGCCGGAGCTCATCAGCGAGCTGCCCGAAAACGTTATCTGCCTTACCTGGGGGTATGAACCGGACCAGGACGACGAATCCTGCCGGAAAATGGCGCAGGCCGGCGCAAGGCAGTATCTGTGCCCTGGCGTCAGAGGGTGGAACCAGTGGCTGAATCAGATTGGGGAATCCTATCAGAACATTACGCGGATGTGTACCTATGCAAAAAAATACGGTGTGGGGAGCGCCCGTGCCGCGGCAGGCGGAAGCAGTGAAGGCAGCACAGACAAAAACGCCTGCTGCGACAGCGTTGTGGGTATCTTAAATACGGACTGGGGAGATTTCGGGCATATCAACCACCCGGATTATGCCATTCCGGGTATGATTTACGGGGCGGCTTTTTCCTGGAATCAGGAAATTATTCCCTTTGAGGATATGAACCGCCAGATTGCCCGGGTGGCGTTCCACGATACCTCGGAGGAGCTGGTAAATCTCCTGGCAAAGGCGGCGGAGCTGTGCCTGTTCAAATGGTGGGGAGCCGAGATATTTTACGAGAAAACAAAGCTGGAAGCGGCGCTGACGGAGTATGAGAACCGGACTGTTACGGAGGGTCTGGCAGCCTTAAAGGAATGTGTAAAGACCGGCAGGATAACGCAGGCAAATGCAGTCCTTTTGCAGCTTCGGGAGCAGATAAAAAGGACGGCGGTCTGTATGGACGCCTCCGAAAGAAAATTCCTTGCAGACTGCGACGTCACCCTCGACGGAATTGCAATCTGGAATGAAATCGGAGCCGTGCTTGCAAGAGCCGGGGCTGAGGATATGACAGAGAGATTTGCGCTTGCCGCCCGCCTGGAGAGCTGGTTTATGGTTTATAAGGAAATGTGGCGCTCCGTCAGCAAAGAAGGGGATTTGGCCCACGTCGCGGAGGTTGTATTCTGGTATGCAGATTTGCTGAGGGGACGGGAAAGAAGCAGTAAGGCGTTACCCTGTGGAAGGTAGAATTTGCTCGAAATTCAGAAAAAATTGTTTTTTATTCGAATAAAAAACGGTTGTTATCCACACAATAATTTCGGAGGTGGATAGCAATGGATGGTAATTTTTCAAATTTTCCTTTGGGACTTGGAATGGCGCTGTCAATGAATGAAAATGCCAGAGCGGGCTATGACAGGCTTAGCGAAACGGAAAAAGAGCATATAATCTTAAAATGTAAGGACGCAAAATCCAAAGATGAAATGGAAAAAATCGTCAATTCCTTTGCCGGTGAGGACGCGGGGGATTTGATGAAGGATGCGGGAATAAGATAACGGACGGTAAAAATATCCGCGGGGGCGGCGCAAAATCATCGAATCAGATGATGGAGCACGCCCCCGCCCTATATGCAGAAAATGAGGCGCTGCAGATTCAGGATAAGCATTTATAAACAGGGCACGTCAAATTCATACAAAATATCATTTGTATCGGGAACGGTCAGCTTCCGGTTAAGGGCAAAAATGATAATAGAATCCCGGCGGTTTCTGGCATCCAACAGCGGCATTCTGGCGATACGCAGTAAGCGTGACGCTTCATCAGGATTCAGCCCCATTGCCAGAGCGATACTTAAGACCACGTCTCTGCCGGGATTTTTTATCCCCCGGAAGACCTGATAGATATATTCCCCTTTGCAGGAAAGCTCCGCCACCTGGGATACCGTCAGACGGGCATCTGACAAAAGCTCTTTTAAATATACATGTAAAGGCGTATCTATAAATTCTTCCGTATTATCGCCAATATATCGGGAGATATCTTTGCTGGCAATAATTTCATTCATTAATTCTTCCGTTTTCTTTTTCATCATACACACCCCTTCTTTGATATTAGCAAATAAAAAGAATTGATACAATCAAAATATTGCTATAAAATATGATTAGTTGCAAGATGTCGATTCAAAAGAAAGAGCGGGTATATTGCGTTGGAGACAGTCAATGAGTATAAACTGGAGAATTATCAAAGGGTCAGGGCTCTGGGGGAAAAGGATAATCTGTGGCTGGTAAAGGATTCCGTTACGGAAAAATACTTCGTCATGCGAAGGCTCCCCGCAGATTCCTTAAGGCTCTGTCAGATATTAGGGCAGATACGCCATCCCAATATTGTGGAGATTTTCGACGTCTTTACATATGGCGGCTTTTTGTATGTCATTGAGGAATACCTTGAATGGGAGCTGCTTTCGGACAGGATGGATAAAGCTGTCCTTTCTCATCGATGCGCTCTTAATGTGGGGAAACAGCTTCTTGGAGCGTTATCCGTTTTGCATGAGCATCATATTGTCCATCGGGACATAAAACCCGAAAACATCATGATAGACAGGGCGGGGAACGTTAAGCTCATTGATTTTGATATTGCAAGGATATTTTCGAAGGATAAAAGCTCCGATACGGTTGCAAAGGGCTCCAGAGCCTATGCGCCGCCGGAACAGTTTGGCTTTGCACAGTCGGACTGCCGCGCGGATATTTATTCTCTGGGAGTGACGCTCAACGAGCTCGCCACAGGTAAGCTTCCTGAAGAAAAACTATGTGCCGGCAGGCTGGGAGCGATAGTCCGGCGCTGCACGGAGTTCGACCCGAAGCGGCGCTATCAGACGGCCAGTCAGGCATTGTCCCATATATCCCGTCTGGAAAAAAGAAGTATTTTCCTTTATTCGGGAACCGGTATTCTGGTTCTTGTGACAGCGGGAATGCTGCTTGCAGGTTCATATAAGCATAAGCCCTCCCTCCAGCCTTCTCCTTTTGCTTTATCCGCCGTCATAAAGGATGCAAACTTGTCATCTGTGCCGGAGCGTGATTTCCTGTCGCCGGCGCCGGAGAAGGCTTTCGATTCTGAGACAGAGGATATATTTGCGCGGACAGAGTATGAGGACAGAATTATTTCGTTCGACGATTCCGGCTGGTATCCGGCGGTTGTAATGGCGGAGGATGAGAGCCTTGAGTTTAGGGAAGAACTGGGAAACGGGATAACGGCGGAGGTGGCTGCTGAAAAAGCGGAGGAAAAATTATTTTTCACCTGTATGCTTCAAAACGGAAAGAGCTGTGAGCTTGAACTTATTGATGACTATTCAGATATTTATAAACAGCAGAAAAATTCCGGTAATGCCGATTTTGAAAATATTTGTCCGGAATACGAGATACTGCTCGACGATTTTAATCAGGACGGGGTAACGGATTTTGTGATAACCCTCGCATGGCGGCAGCGTATTGAAACGGAAAATGTGATATATTACTTCACAGAGTACAGCGCTTTGTGGCTTGTATACTTTGAAGAAAATGAAATGTTCTGTTCGGAGCCGGTTTATTTTGACGGATGTTCTCCCCGTCTCGATATGGACGGGCTCCTCCTCAATACCATGGACAACGAATGGTATTGGTTCAAAGACGGAAAATGGAATGTGTTGTAAATATAGTTACTGAACTGCCGGCACAGTACAAAACGCTCCATCCAATGTATAATGCATTTGGATGGGGCGTTTATAGTTCATCGAGATGACAGGCAAGTACTTTCACTGTCCGCCAGAATTGCTGGCGCTTTCTTTTATCGCTGCCCTGCAGCAGAGAGGAAATTTCTGTGGGAAGGGAAGTTTCCTGAAGCATGCTGTTAAAAAGAAGATAATCTACGCTCACGTCCAGAACGGAGGCCAGTTTGTACAGGCTTTCAACCGACAATTTGCGGGAGCCGCGTTCAATATGCCCGACAAATGACGCTGACAAATCACAGGCTTCGCCGAGCTGTTCCTGAGTCATTCCGATATGTTCGCGTTGTTGGCGGATTCTTGCCCCGACTTCCGGATAGTTAATAGAATCACTCATAGTGCCAGCCTCCTTAACATAATAGTATAAGCTATTTTTCAAAAATCATAAATGTACCATAAGAAGTATATATTGACTATAAGAATTACTAATTTTATAATAAGCTCAGGCAGTCGTTTTATACATATGGATAATCGATGATTTCGTGAAAAGCAGGAATATGCAATTTACATGAGAGGAGCTGTAAAATGGCGGATAAGAATGAAGAACTGATAAAAAAAGAATTATTAATGATTTTGAAATTGAATTCGAAACTGAATTATCAAAGAAAAGAAGAGATTAAAAAAATGCATGCCGCTATAGCAGAGAGGAAAATGTTCACAACTCCCCTGGGATTAAAATATATGAAGCGTCTTGAGCAGATTGGCAAGGGGGAGGAGATTTTAAAAAAGTGCATTTTATGCGCGGGGGATTTGGATAATCACTCCCTGATTTGCACAAAATGTATCAAAAAATTTCATGCGCTGCAGTTTCAGGAGAAAGACAGAGAACCGGTCAGGAAAAGTCCCTGAAAGAGAGCCTGCGGTATGGATAATTAATGAAGTGACAGGGCTGGGAAATCTGTTTGTGTTTTGTCCTTTGTTGATACGACGTGCCGGTGGAAAACTCAAAATTGATAATTGAATATACTTTGCACATGAGTTGCCGGAGCCTGTTAAACGTGATATCAAAGGTATCCAGTTGACGCTTGAAAATGAGTTGCGTAGATTAAAAGAACGTATTGAGCATATTGCATAACCAGGTACATAAATATATTGAACAATAAAGGAGTAAAGTCTATTGGATTATTAAGGCTTTACTCCTTTTTAATTTGCGATAACAGAATATTGAAAATTTCCTCAAAATCAAAACAGGAAATTTGCATTTCCGCCCAATCCCATGTATAATTTGAACGTCAGATAAATTCAATTTAATCTGCAGGAAAGGAAAACATAAATGAAAGTTACAGAAATATTTGAAGCGCGGAAAAAGGAAGGCAAACCGGTTCTGTCCTTTGAAATTTTTCCGCCCAAAAAGGAGGAAGCATTAAAAAATATTGACGCCACGTTAGAACGGCTTTGCGATTTGCGGCCGGATTTTATCAGCGTGACCTTCGGGGCGGGAGGCAGCGCCGCGGACAACAAGACCATTGAGATTGCAAAAAAGATTAAAAATAACTACCATGTGGAGCCTATCGTCCACCTGACCTGTCTTCATTACGGGAAAAATGAAATCAGCGAGATGCTGAAATATCTGGAGGACGCGGGGGTGGAGAATATTCTGGCGCTTCGGGGCGACGTCAATCCCAATATTCCTGTGAAAAATGATTTTAAATATGCAAGCGAGCTGGTGGAATACATAAAGAGCCGGGGAAATTTTCACATCAGCGGGGCATGTTATCCCGAAACCCATCTGGAGGCAAAGGACGCCGTTTCAGATATCCACAATCTGAAAAAGAAGGTTGACGCCGGAGTCACCCATCTGGTGTCTCAGTTGTTTTTCGACAATGAGTTTTTTTACAGGTTTTATGAAAAGACGCGGATTGCCGGAATCGACGTGCCGGTGGAGGCGGGAATTATGCCGGTGACCAACAAGGCGCAGATTGAGCGCATGGTAAATACCTGCGGCGCGTCGCTGCCCGGTAAATTTCAGAAGATTATTCATAAATATGAAGATAAAAAAGAGGCGCTTTTCGATGCCGGAATGGTGTATGCGCTTAACCAGATTGTGGATTTGATAGCCAATGATGTGGATGGAATTCACATTTACACCATGAACAATGTGAAAGTTGCAGACAGGATTTGCGAGGGCATAAGGAGCCTGATATAAAGAATTTGCGTCCGCGCGTATTTTAAGGCGCTGCCTGCAGGCACAAAAAAACGGTGCGGAAACGGGGGAAATATGAGAAAAAAAGCGCTGATTACGGGAGCATCAGGGGGAATCGGGAGAGCGGCGGCATATGCCCTTGCAAAGGATGGCTGCGATTTGTTCCTGGTGTGCAGAAAATCCGGGGAAGCTCTTTTGAAGGTAAAAGAAGAACTGGAAAGAAAATATGCCATTTCCTGCGAGACGGCGCTTTGCGACGTGTCCGACCCGAAGCAGGTGGAGGAGGCGGTAAGCAGGGCGGGAGAATTCCATGTGCTGATTAACAACGCCGCCGTGTCCTGGGTGAGCCTGCTTACGGATATGACATTGGAGGAGTGGCGTAAGGTAATTGATACCAATCTGAATTCCCTTTTTTATACCTGCCGTCTGGCGGTGCCTCAGATGGTGCGCCGGAAAGAAGGAAAAATCATCAATGTTTCCTCCGTCTGGGGAAACGTGGGGGCGTCCATGGAGGTGGCCTACAGCGCGTCAAAGGGAGGGGTCAACAGCTTTACAAAGGCTCTTGCAAAGGAGCTTGCGCCAAGCAATATTCAGGTGAACGGCGCGGCCTTTGGCGTGATTGACACGGATATGAACGCCTGCTTTTCCAGGGAAGAGCTGGAAGCGCTTGCGGAGGAGATTCCGGCGGGCAGAATGGGAACAGCGCAGGAAGCCGGGGAAATCATCCGCTGGCTGGCTGGCGCGCCGGCGTATCTTACAGGGCAGATTATCACCATGGACGGCGGCTGGATATAGCGGCGCATACAGGCTCCGGCGAGGTCTGTCTGCATAGCAGGGAAAAGATTGGATAACATAAGGACTATGCACACATATAATATAGAAGAAACGCAAATATCAAGGCGAAGTGCAGGAAAGAAGAAAGAGGAAAGATTTTGCAAAGCTTTCCTCTGCAAGTTTGTGTCTGCGCTGCATCCACAAACTTTAGAAGCCAGGTTGGCTTTGCGCAACAAAGCAGCGCAGAAATGGGGAAAAATATGTATGATATTGTGATTATCGGTTCCGGTCCCGCCGGTTTATCAGCGTCCATTTACGCAAAACGGGCTGGTCTTAAAGCGGTAACATTGGAACAGAGCCCTATGAGCGGCGGACAGGTGCTTAATACTTATGAGGTTGACAATTACCCGGGACTGCCGGGCATTAACGGATTCGAGCTTGGCATGAAATTCCGGGAACATGCGGATAAGCTGGAATGCGAGTTTAAAAATACGGCTGTCCTTAAAATAAGAAAAATTGCTGCAAAAGGGCTTAAGGAGCCGGAGGGAGAGCTGCATGCGGCGTCTTTGGAGAACCGTATCCACGGGGGAAAGAAGGAAAGTATGTCGTCCGGTTTCGTGGTGGAGACGGACAGCGGGGAAATCAGGACGAAAACGGTTCTGGCTGCCATGGGTGCGACTCACGCAAAGCTGGGCATTCCCGGGGAAAGCGAATTTACCGGCAGAGGGGTTTCCTACTGTGCAACCTGCGACGGCGCGTTTTTCCGCGGGAAGGTAACGGCGGTAATCGGCGGCGGCGACGTTGCGGTGGAGGACGCTATTTTTCTCGCAAGAGGCTGCGAAAAGGTCTATCTGATTCACAGGCGGGATGAGTTGCGGGCAACCGCCATTTTGCAGAAAGAGCTGATGGCGCTTCCCAATGTGGAAATTTTATGGGACACCGTTGCGGAGCGCATTGAGGGGGAAGGTCAGGTACAGAGCCTTGCGGTTAAAAATGTGAAGACGGGCAAAGCGAAGGAGCTTTCCGTGGACGGCGTTTTTGTGGCGGTGGGGATTATTCCGTCAAGCGACATTATGAAGGACGTTGCGGATTGTGACAATAAGGGGTATCTCATTGCCGGAGAGGACTGTGCTGCCAGTACGCCGGGGATTTTTGCAGCCGGGGATATACGGACAAAGAAGCTGCGCCAGATAGTGACGGCTGCAGCGGACGGCGCAAATGCAATTACTTCTGTTCTGGAGTATTTTACCGCCGGAATTGTTACAAAATATTAAAAATTGTATAGTAAATATTGGAAAATAGAAAAGAAGAATGTGACAGAATGGTGAAGAATCAGGCTGTCGCATTTTTTTAGGCATTCTCAGGGCGGTTCCATGGGATTTTTTATAATGAAGCGGTTGACAGAAGGGAGGTAAGATGATATATTTATTTAAAAGATGTAACAAATTTGTAATAATTCTCAGGATAAGCAACGGAGGTTCGCATGCGTAGAAGAATCGGAAATACGGGTAAGCGAACTGCAGTCTGTGCAGTATCGGCAGTTCTTTTATTTTCCAGCATGAATTTGGATATATTGGCGGCGGATGTAAACGGTCTCCCTTCCGCAGGGATTGATTTCTTTTTATCATCCAACGCAACGAGCGTAAAGAGTTTGAAAGAGGAAGAAGATGAAGTAAAGTCTTCTGTTGGGAAAAAAGAAAGCGGAGAGCTTTCTGACAGCAAGGAAGAGGAGGCACAGGCTACAGCAACTGCAACCGCGACAGCCTCACCCACAGCGACACCGTCTCCCACGGCAGAGCCTGAGGATGAGCCGGAAGAAGAAAAGGTAATTGAAGAAACAGTGATGGCATCCACCACAAAGAGCGTCAATCAGATAGAAAGAAAGCTGGAAGCCAAACGTGAGGAAAAAGGATTCAAGTCACTGGTAATAGCTGATGTAAACGATTATGTCAATGTAAGGAGCCTTCCCAGCGAGGAGGGAGAAATCCTTGGAAAATTATATGACGATTCCGTAGGCGAATTCATTTCCGAGCAGGACGGATGGTATGAAATTACCTCCGGCAGCGTGACAGGTTATGTGAAAGCCGAATACTGCGTGACAGGCGACGATGCGGTTGACCTTGCGAAAAAGGTCGGCACCAGAATCGCCACGGTAACCACAACTACCCTGAAGGTTCGTGAGGAGCCCGGCATGGATGCCACGGTTCTGGGACTTGTACCTATTGAAGACCAGCTTCTGGTAACAGAAGAACTGGACGGATGGGTAAAGGTGGATATCGAGGAAGGCTACGGATATGTTTCCACCGATTATGTAACCCTTTCCACAGAATTTGTAAAAGCGGAGTCTAAGGCAGAAGAGGAAGCCAGACTGGCGAAGGAAGCGGCAGAAAGAAGAGCGGCCCAGGCGGCAGCGGCAAAGGCAAGCAGAAAGTCATCTTCCTCATCATCTTCGGGAAGCGCGCCTGCGCCTGTGATTCCCTCCGGCAGCGGAAGCGAGTTAGGAGCGGCAGTTGCAAATTATGCATGCCAGTTCGTGGGAAATCCTTACGTATGGGGCGGCACCAGCCTTACAAACGGTGCGGACTGCTCCGGTTTCGTAATGAGCGTTTACAACAACTTCGGCGTCAGCCTGCCTCACTCGTCGGCAGCGGACAGAAGCGTAGGCTCGTCGGTAGGCGGTCTTGAAAATGCACAGCCCGGCGATATCGTATGCTACTCCGGCCATGTTGGAATCTATATAGGTAACGGACAGATAGTTCATGCTTCCACGGCAAAGACGGGAATTATTATTTCGGATGCAGGCTACCGTTCCGTGCTTTCAGTGAGAAGAATTTTCTAAAAGAATATATCAAAAGAGTGTTCCCATAGGAATCGTGCCCGGTGAGCGGGCGGATTCTTATGGGATTTTTATATAGGGAACAGGCGACTTTTTATGTCTGGAAAATTGTGGACATCTTTCATAGATTTCAGTATAATGTGGAAAGATACTATACAGTCTGGCAAAAGTATGAATTGTGACAGAATCCAGATATAAGCAGCGCATGACGGAGCTTTTGCCTGCACAGAATCCATCAGCTCCGTTGTGCACATGAGACTGCGCAGAAATGAGGAAAAGCATGAAAGTTGTATTACAGAACCTGACGAAAAAATTCCCGGGCCGTGAGAGGAAAAACCGTACGGAGGTGATTGCCGTCAATGATTTTTCTTTTGAAATCCCCGATGGAAAGCTGATTGGCCTTTTGGGCCCTTCCGGATGCGGAAAGAGTACGACTCTTAATTTAATCAGCGGCCTTTTGAAGCCCACAGGCGGAAGAATTTTTTTCGGGGAGGACGACGTTACGGATTTGCCGCCGGAAAACAGAGGAATCGGGCTGGTATTCCAGAACTATGCGCTGTACCCGCACCTGACGGTAAAGCAGAATATCCTTTTTCCTCTGCAGAATTTCAAGGGAAAGGACAGGCTGTCAAAGACGGAAATGCTGGAAAAGGCAGGCGAGGCGGCGAAGCTTGTCCAGATTGAGGAGCTGATGGAGAGAAAGCCCGGCGAGCTCTCCGGCGGACAGCAGCAGAGAGTGGCAATCGCCCGCGCGCTGGTGAAGATGCCCCGGGTGCTCTTGCTTGACGAGCCCCTCTCCAATCTTGACGCCCGCCTCCGCCTCCAGACGAGAGAGGAAATCAGGAGGATTCAAAAGGAAACGGGGATTACCACCATATTTGTAACCCATGACCAGGAGGAGGCGATGAGCATATCCGATATGATTGTGGTGATGAAGGACGGAATCGTCCAGCAGATTGGAAAACCCCAGGAGGTTTATGACAATCCCGCCAATCTTTTCGTGGCGAAATTTTTAGGGACGCCTCCCATCAATGTTTTTGACGGACAAATCAGAGACGGAAGGCTGTACATCGGAGAGGACGCCGTTATGGAGCTTAAAAATGCGGAAAACCGGGAGGTGTACGTCGGTATCAGGCCGGAGGGATTTCTGCTTCGGGAGGACGGCCCTTTTCAGTGCGGGCTTTCCGGCATCGAGGTCATGGGGAGGGACATCAGTGTGCTGTGCACTAACAAAGCTTCCCTGAACCCCACGGTCCGCGCGATTATCGGTACGGAGAATAATATCAACATCGAAAAGCTTTCCGCAAGGTTTGCCCTTGCCCCGCATAAAGTGTTCCTTTTTGATAAGGAGACGGAGAAAAAAGCGGAGTTTGACAGATAAGGAGCGGCATTATGAAAAAAATCGGCAGTCTGAAAGCCTGGCTGTATCTTTTGCCGGCAATTCTTTTCCTGGGTGTCTTTATGGTATACCCGCTGTTTGACGTTTTTGTGTATTCTTTTGAGGAAGGGTATAATTCCGCTTCCCAGACTTATTTTGGGACGGGCCTGTACAATTATTCCTATGTTCTGCACGACCCGTATTTTTTGCAGGCCGTAAAAAACACATTTATTCTGGTTATTATTACGGTGCCCCTGTCCACGGGCCTTGCGCTTCTGATTTCCGTGGGGCTTACTTCCATCAGGCCGCTCCGCAACCTGTTCCAGACCATTTATTTCCTGCCCTATGTGACCAATACCCTGGCAGTGGGGCTGGTGTTTATGATTTTATTTAAAAAGACCGCCTATTCCGATGGGCTGGTTAACCTGCTGATAAATATGTTCGGGGGGAAAAGCGTGGATTTCATCGACGGCCCCTACTGGGCGAAAATGTTTGTGCTGTGCTTTTATACCATATGGGTGGTGCTGCCCTTCAAGATTCTGATACTGACAAGCGCATTGTCCTCCGTCAATCAGGAGTACTACAACGCGGCAAGAGTTGACGGTACGTCCGCTTTCCGGATATTCAGAAGGATTACCCTGCCCATGATTTCCCCCATGATTTTTTATCTGGTAATCACGGGCTTTATCGGCGCCTTCAAAGCCTACAGCGATGCGGTGGCGCTGTTCGGCACGAACTTAAACGCGGCGGAAATGAACACAATCGTCGGCTACGTCTACGACATGCTCTACGGCGACAGCGGCGGCTACCCATCCTACGCATCCGCGGCGGCGATTATTTTATTTGCCATCGTACTCACTATCACCAGCATCAACCTGTTAGTCAACAGACGCCAAAAAATTGGCTTACTATAGTAAATATTATGGAAAGGATTCCCATGACCGCCACAACCGATTACGAAAAAATTGAAAAACATTCTCAAAACCGCAAAAGGGCAGCCGGTATCGTCACCTATACGCTTCTTATCCTGTGGGCGCTTATGGTGTTGTTCCCTTTTTACTGGATGATATTAACCTCCGTAAAAAGCTACAGCGCCTACAATTCAGAATATATCCCTAAATTTTTCACATTATCGCCCACCCTTAAGAACTATGCGGACGCTTTCACGGCGGTTCCTCTCGGGAGATATTTTCTGAACACCACAATTTTCACGCTGGTGACCACAGCCGTTATGCTGGTGGTGATTACCCTTGCGGCCTTTGCTTTTGCAAGACTTGAGTTTAAAGGAAAAAACATCGTGTTTGTTCTTTTCCTTTCCCTGATGATGATACCGAATGAGCTGGTGATTATCACGAATTTTGTCACCATCACCAATCTGGATATGCGCAACAGTTTTCCGGGGCTGATTCTGCCCTCCATTACCTCGGTATTTTATATTTATCTTTTGAAGGAAAATTTTGAACAGATACCGGACAGCCTGTACTACGCGGCAAAGGTGGACGGCGCCTCCGATTTGAAATACCTGCTGAAGGTGATGATACCCATATCAAAGCCCACCCTCATCACCATAACGATTTTAAAGGTGATTGAGTGCTGGAATTCCTATGTGTGGCCGCGGCTGATTACCGACGACGCCAACTATTTTCTGGTATCCAACGGCATTCAGGAGATTCGGGAAAACGGCTTCGGACGGGAAAATATCCCGGCGATGATGGCGGCGGTGGTGGTGATTTCCGCGCCTCTGATTCTATTGTTTCTGGTGTTCCGCAAAAAGATAATGGCGGGAGTTTCAAGAGGAGGCATGAAAGGATGACAGAAAAAAGAAAAGCCGGACAAAGATGGAGAAAGTGCGCATCCGCACTGCTTTTAACAGCTCTTTTATCCGCTCTCACCGGCTGCCACGGCAAGGAGGGAATGAGCGCCTTTGCCATCCCCGAGGAATTTGACGCCTCGAGGGACTACGAGATTTCTTTCTGGGCAAAAAACGACACCAATAAGACCCAGACGGACATCTACGAGCAGGCAATTTCTGATTTTGAGGCTTTGTATCCCAATATCAGAGTAAATCTTCGCCTGTATACGGACTATGGGAAAATTTATAATGACGTCATCACAAACATTGCAACGGATACCACCCCCAACGTGTGCATCACCTACCCGGACCATATTGCAACCTACCTGACGGGGGTGAATCAGGTGGTTCCTTTAGAGGAGCTGTTTGCAGATGAAAAATACGGTTTCGGAGGCAGCGAGGTTGCCTTTGACGCGCCGAAAACGGAGGAAATTGTTCCCGGCTTTCTGGAGGAATGCGCCTTTGGGGGACATTACTATGCCATTCCCTACATGCGCTCCACAGAAGCCTGCTATATCAACAAAACCTATGTGGAAGCCCTTGGCTACACCCTTCCCGATACCCTTACCTGGGATTTTGTGTGGGAGGTTTCCGAGGCAGCCATGGAAAAGGATGCGGCGGGCAATTTTGCCGTCAACGGACAGAAGGTCATGATTCCTTTTATCTACAAATCCACCGACAACATGATGATTCAGGTGCTGAGACAAAAGGAGGCGGGATATTCCAACGAAGAAGGGGAGATTCTGCTGTTTAACGACACCACAAAGGGCTTTCTGGAAACCATAGCAAAGCACGCAGAGAGCGGCGCTTTTTCCACCTTTAAAATTTCCAGCTATCCCGCCAACTTTTTAAATGCCGGACAGTGCATTTTTGCGGTGGATTCCACGGCGGGGGCAACCTGGATGGGAACGGATGCGCCGCTGTGCGACATCAGCAGGGATAAAATTGTGGAGTTCGAGACGGCGGTGATGCCGATACCCCAGTTTTCACCGGAAAATCCAAGGATGATTTCCCAGGGACCTTCCGTCTGCATATTTAATAAGGAAGATTCCCAGGAGGTTTTAGCTTCCTGGCTTTTTGCCCAGTATCTTCTTACCAATGAGGTGCAGACCGCCTATTCGGAGACGGAAGGCTATGTGCCGGTTACCTTAAAGGCACAGAATTCGGCGGAATATCAGGACTACCTGTCCCGCTGCGGGGAGGACAACGGCACTTATTATGACGTAAAAATCAAGGCGGCCAGGCTTTTGCTGGACAATATTGAAAATACCTTTGTGACGCCGGTGTTCAACGGCTCCACCTCTCTCCGCGATGCCTCCGGCCAGCTCATTGAAAATACGGTAAAATCTGTCAGGAGAGGCCAGAAAATTGATGACGCATATATAGAGAAGCTTTACAAAGATACGGCCTCCCTGTACCGACTTGACCAGATTGGGAAAGGCGGTCCGGTTTCCGGCGAAAAGGCGGATTTGGGAAAGCTTCCCCGGACGGCGGTTCTGCTGCTTTCTGCGCTTTTGGGAGCGTGGACGCTGATTGTTTTGTATGTGGTGCGGCAGGCGGTGAAAAGAAAGAGAAAGTGAAAAAGGTTTCCAATAAAAAGAAGCAGGATTGTTGACTTCTTTGAAATTTCGTGTATAATTTATGTCAATGTTTACCAGCCTGACCGGCTCATTTACAAGGGAAACGAGCCGGCGGCGTCACTACTACATATTAAACAGTTATTTCATGAGGAGAGGAAAAATGAAAAAATTAACATCGTTACTTTTAGTTTTCGCAATGGCGCTTGCCTGCGCCGGCTGCGGTTCGTCAGGAAAAGGTGGCGACACAGACGCAAAGTCCGAGGGCGTTATGACCTATGATGAGTATATGGCGGCTGACCTTGAGTCCGAGGTTGTGGTTGAGGCCTACGTTCAGGCAAAGCAGTCCTGGTGGGAGAATCAGGCTACCGTTTACGCTCAGGACAAGGACGGCGGTTATTTTTTCTATAACATGACATGCTCCGAGGAGGATTATGCAAAGCTGACTCCGGGAACCAGGATTAAGGTGACAGGCTACAAGGCCGAGTGGTCAGGCGAAGTGGAAATCATTGATGCGACATTTGAAATCGGTGAAGGCAGCTATGTTGCCGAGGCGGAAGATGTGACTTCCCTTTTAGGCTCTGACGATTTGATTAAGCATCAGAACAAGTTTGTATCCTTCAAGGGTCTTACAGTGGAGGCGGCTGACGAGAGCGGCGCGGCTTTCCTTTATAACTGGGACGGCTCCGGACAGGAGGGCGACGACCTTTACTTCAATGTTTCCGTTGACGGACAGACCTATACATTCACCGTTGAATCTTACCTCTGCGACAGCACCACAGACGTTTATGCGGCTGTTAAGGGCTTAAATGTGGGCGATACCATTGACGCGGAAGGATTCCTTTACTGGTATGAGGGCGTAAATCCCCACATTACTTCTGTGACAGTGAAGTAAGGACTGAAGGACTGCGGTTTCGGAGAGAATAGAGAGAGTATAAAAACGATATATGCTCAGATGAAAGAAAAATTTGAAACACCCTGAATGTCAGATAAGTGATATTCGGGGTGTTTTTTGCGGATGCCAAGCTGGTGAAAGGGGCGCAGAATGATTCAGCATGTAAAGGAAATATTGAAGAAATATGTGAATGAGATACAGGAATTATATGGAAATCAATTAAAATCAGTAATTTTATATGGTTCCTATGCCCGGGGAGATTTTAAGCAGGATTCGGATATTGATATCATGATATTAGTTGATATGACAGATATAGAAATCAGAGAAAAAGGGCAGTTTCTCTCTGAGGCAACATTTGAGTACAATTTTGATAATAATATAATGATAATGCCGATTGTTAAGAATTTAAATCATTTTAATAAATGGCTGAGAGCATATCCGTTTTATTTTAATGTTAAAAAGGAGGGAATAGAACTGTATGCAGTTTGATTTAGACGATACAGGAGGCGGTACGTGGACAGGGGAAAATACTTTGTCATTAACAGAGGCAGGCAGTACGGTAAGACGACAACTCTTATGGTGCTGGCGGAATATTTAAAAGACGACTATATTTTTTGCGATGGACTTTCAGATGATGAGTTCCGCCAATTTTGCAGATGAGCAGACTTTTGTCATAGCATTTATTGAATATATCGAGCGCCTGCCTGAGTTCAAAGGCGAGTCGGCGGAGTTTATTGCGGAGGAGGATTTTCATAATCTGCTGCTATTGAAAAACGGGGAAAGAGCTTCCATGGATAGGATGTTCTCCGGGCTGAGCAGAATATGCGCGACCGCAAAAAAGCCCGTAGTAATGATGATAGACGAAGTTGACAGTGCATCGAACAATCAGGTTTTCATTGATTTCCTCGCACAGTTTCGGGGCTATTATCTTAACAGGGAAAATAACCCGACATTTCAATCTGTTATACTGGCGGGGGGTGTATGATATTAAAAATTTGAAATTGAAACTGCGCCCGGATGAAGAACATCTGTATAACAGCCCCTGGAACATTGCGGCGAGGTTTTCTGTTGATATGAGTTTCTCGATGGAGCAGATTGCGCATATGCTGCAGGAATATGAGGATGACGGACAGATGTGGTGGTGTAGTACCTGTAAAGCCGGTGAAATGGAAACACAATATTAAACCCTAAACATATTACGGCGTTCTGCCGATATATAATTTGATTATGACTGTAGCAAGGATTGCGATAATAATGCATGGATGCAAAAATAAGATTCAAATGTCACCATGACCTGTTATTGCAATTAACGCGATAGCAGGTTTTTTGTTTTTGCGGGCAACGAGCCAGGCGGGCACGCTTGCATGCGCATTTTGCGACTGCCGCAGGGGTCAATACCCTGTAGCAAAGGCTTGAATCCAGGGGCAGAAAAATATGAGGAAAACACAGAAAAAAGAAGCTGAAGACTTCATTGGGATTCTTTCACGTGCCCATGGGGCGGTAAAGAAAGCAATTAAATCTGATAAAAACGATATAGCGATGGACATATTGGTACAGTGCCAGGACGGCGCAATCAAGCTGGGGGATTTGCTTGAAAACGCGGAGGGGGAAGATTGCCCGATTATATCGATGCTGGAGGAGTACTGTGAAATCATTTACCAGATATATGAGAATGTGAGGCTGACACAGAGCAGGGGAAGCGGCACAAAGAGGCTGCTGGAAAGTTTAAACCGTATTCTGTTACAGATAAAGCACGGCGTGGAGGAGCTGAAAGCGCGCACAGAGGCTGTATTTCTTCCCTATAATGCGTCCATGTGGGATTCCCTTGAGAGCGTCTGGAAAGCGGCGGAGGAGGATCCGGACTGTGACGCTTACGTGATTCCCATACCATATTATGATAAAAACCCCGACGGAAGTTTTCGGGAAGTGCATTATGAAGCCGACCTGTTTCCTGACTATGTTCCGATTACGGGCTATAACGACTATAATTTTGCAGACCGCAGGCCGGATATGATTTTTATTCATAACCCATATGATGACTACAATCATGTTACAAGCGTGCACCCTTTCTTTTACTCTAAAAATTTAAAACAGTACACGGACAAACTGGTTTATATACCCTATTATGTTTTGGCAGAACCAGACCCGGAGAACGAGGTGACGGTGGGGGGAATCAAACCTTTCTGCACTGTACCGGGGGTGTTTTATGCGGACAAGGTGATAGTGCAGTCAGAGGCTATGCGTCAGGTTTATATCAAGGCGTTAATCAGTGAGACAGGAGAAGAAAGCAGAAGCGTCTGGGAGGAAAAAATTTTAGGACTGGGTTCGCCGAAGATGGATAGGGTGGCGGATACCCGGAAAGAAAATGTTCAGGTGCCGGAGGAGTGGCTGAAAATCATAGAAAAGCCGGACGGAAGCTGGAAGAAGATTATCTTTTACAATAACAGCGTCACGGCATTGCTTCAGCATGAGGATAAAATGTTGGAGAAGATGAAATATGTTTTCCGGACATTTAAGGAAAATCAGGAGGAAGTGGCGCTGCTCTGGCGGCCGCATCCGCTGATTCGCGCTACCATAGAGAGTATGCGCCCGGAACTCTGGGAAAAATACCAAAAGCTTGTGGAACAGTACAGGGCAGAAGGATGGGGGATTTATGATGATACCCCGGATATGGACAGGGCGGTTGCAATCAGCGACGGGTATTACGGGGATGCCAGCAGTATTGTACAGCTGTATCAGGAGACGGGAAAGCCGGTTATGATACAGGATGTGGAGGTTCTGGAATAAGGAAGCGGTGATGGTTAATCGGAGATGAATCATTTATATGTAGAAGAATTGATTGAGAAACTGTACGGTACGACAGTACAGATGAAATCTGTGACAAGTAGCCTTTATGAAGATGGATTGCAGATGCTGCTGGATGTTTTCTTAAAGCATAAGGAGAGGTATTCCATGCTGTTCTTTATCGGGAATGGCGGAAGCAGCGCCATAGCCAGTCATATGACAGCGGATTTTATGAAAAACGGCGGAATGAATACCTACAGTCTGTATGATAATGCGGTTACCACATGTATGGGGAACGATTATGGTTACGAGTATATATTTTCAAAGCCTATGGAATTTCTTGTGCAGGAAGGGGATTTAGTGGTAGCAATCAGCAGTTCGGGAAATTCCTCAAATATTGTAAACGGGATTGTTACAGCGAAGAAAAAGAAAGCGGAAGTTATCACCCTTACAGGATTTTCAGAGGATAACAAAGCCAGAGGATTGGGAGATATCAACTTGCATGTGCCCTGTGCGAAATACGGCATTGTGGAATCCATTCATAACCTGATACTCCAACAGATTGTGGATATGATTATGGACAGAGACGGGGTAAGGTTTTAAGGTGGAGAAAGAGAAGAAAAAGCCGGCAGTTTTTCTGGACAGGGACGGTGTCCTGGCAAAGGAAAAAAGCTATGTATTGTCAGTGAATGAACTGGAAATTTTCCCGTATACGGCAGAATGCATCAGGCAGATTCATAAAAAAGGATATTATGCGGTTGTAATTACCAATCAGAGCGGCATTGCAAGAGGGCTTTTTACGGAAGCTGAGCTGGCAAAAATGAATGACCGCCTGATGAAAGAAACGGGGGTGGATGCAGTTTATTATTGCCCTCATCATCCGGAAGGAAAAGTAAAAGAATATCGAAAGAAATGCTCGTGCCGGAAGCCGGAGATGGGGCTTCTGAAAGCGGCTGCCAAAGACCTTGATATTGATATGTCAAAGTCATGGATGGTTGGAGACAGGGCGGGCGATATTTTAGCAGGAGATAAAGCAGGCGTTAAAACCATACTCCTGGAATCCGGGTATGGTTTGAGAGGATTGGAAAAAGAGGTGACGCCTGATTATATATTGAATGACTTAAGAGATGTTATGGAGGTTTTAATATGATTTCAGTAGTTACCGGCGGTTGCGGATTTATAGGTTCTCATATGGTTGACAGGCTTCTGGCAGAGGGACATACCGTAAGAGTAATTGATAACTGGACGACAGGCAGACCGGAAAATCTGGAGCACCAGAGGGAGAACGGGAACCTGACGGTTTATCATAAGGATATCAGGAACAGAGAGGAAATAGAGCCGGTATTTCAGGATGCCGACTATGTATTTCACTTTGCGGCTCTGGCCGATATCGTACCTTCCATTCAGAAACCATGGGAATATTACTCTTCAAATGTTCTCGGTACCTATAACGTGGTGGAATGTGCAAAAAATGCGGGGATTAAGAAGCTGGTTTATGCGGCATCTTCCTCCTGTTACGGAATCCCGGACGAGTACCCCACAAAGGAAACCGCAGAAATCAGACCCCAGTACCCATATGCGCTGACAAAAAGGCTGGGAGAGGAAACGGTATTGCACTGGGGACAGGTATACGGACTTCCCGTGGTAACATTGCGGCTCTTTAATGTGTACGGGACAAGGTCAAGGACTTCCGGCACCTACGGGGCGGTCTTCGGCGTTTTCCTTGCGCAGAAGCTTGCGGGAAAGCCATTTACCGTAGTGGGAGACGGCAATCAGACAAGAGATTTTACCTATGTGACAGACATCGCAGACGCTTTTTACACCGCGGCAATGTCGGATGTGGTTCAGGATACTTTTAACGTGGGAAGCGGCGGAACCTATTCCGTGAACCGCCTTTGCGAGCTGTTGGGCGGGGAGATTACCCATATTCCCAAGCGGCCCGGAGAACCGGATTGTACTTTTGCAGATACATCAAAGATTGAAAAAAGGCTTGGATGGAAAGCGAAAGTTACCTTTGAAGAGGGCGTTCAGAAGGTACTGGATAATATTGATTACTGGCGCAAGGCGCCGGTGTGGACGCCGGACAGTATCGGTGAAGCGACGGCGGACTGGTTTAAATATTTGGGGAAATAGGTCAGGAGTAAAAATATTAATGGGCAGAATAGTAACCAGGGAAGAGTACAGAGAAAAAATCAAACAGAAGCTGAAGCAGGAGAATAAGAAAGTAGTGCTCTGCCATGGAGTATTTGACCTTGTTCATCCCGGACATATTATTCATTTTGAACAGGCAAAAAGCATGGGCGATGTTCTGGTAGTGTCTGTTACCTCTGAAAAGTATGTGCGGAAAGGACCGGGCAGACCGTATTTTAATGATGAAATGCGGATGAAGTTTCTGGAGGCCATAGAATATATAGATTACGTAATGCTCTCGGAAGGATATACAGTTGACGATATTGTGGAATGCGTTGAACCTGATATTTATGTCAAAGGCGAGGAATACCGACACCCCAAGGATGACATTACAGGAAAGATATCGGAAGAACAGGAGCTGGTGGAAAAGCACGGAGGACAGATAAAGTTTACGGGCGGACAGGTATTCAGTTCCACCCGCCTGATTAATACGGCTTTGTCGGGACTGCCGGAGGATGTGCGCTGCTATATGGAAGGCTTTAAACAGAAGTATTCCATGAAGGATATCAGGGCATATGCTGAAAAAATCATTAATTTAAAGGTGCTGGTAATCGGAGACGTCATTATTGACAAATATACCTACTGTACTGTACAGGGGATTATGAGCAAGGATATGGGATATTCCGCCCGGCTGAAAAGTGTGGAGGAGTGTTTCGGCGGAGCTGCTGCAGTAGCCAGGCATCTTTCATCTTTCAGTGAAAATGTAACATTGATGTCAGTGATTGGAAACGAGGAAAATATCCGGTTGCGGATGTTTGAGGAGCTTGCTGATAAAATTAACCTTAAATTAGTCTATAGTGAAGAAGTTCCCACAATTGTAAAGTGCAGATATCTTACGCGGAACGAGAAGCGAGACGAATACAGGAAAATTTTTGCCATAAACAATATTTCTGAGAAGCACGGATACGAAGACAGTGTAAAAGAAAAATTTGCAGATAAACTGTTGGAAAATATCGACAGCTATGATGTGGTATTCTTATGCGACTTTGGTCATGGCCTGGTAGATGATAAAGTGATGGAAATTGTGCAGGAGAGAGCAAAATATCTTGTGCTTAACTGCCAGACAAATTCATCCAATAAGGGAATGAACATCATTACAAAATATAGACGCGCCGACGCGTTTACATTGGACCAGCAGGAGCTTTCGCTGGCGTATCCATCTTATTCGGACAATGAGGAAACAAGGTTAAAGAGGCTGGAAGAACATTTGGGCGGAAAAGGGTGGCTCACCAGAGGTGCTCTCGGGGCGTTGCAGATAGAAGAAGGAAACACAGAAGCCTGTCCGGCGTTTACGTTATCGGTAAAAGACACGATAGGAGCCGGCGATGCTTTCTTTGCGTTGGCAGGTATCTTTGCGGCAGTTGGAGCATCTGCGGAAATCGGAACCTTTATGGGGAATATAGGGGGTGCGATTGGGGCGAATATCGTGGCCAATAAAGAGTCGGTGGAGAAGGTGAATGCGCTGAAATTTGCAAGTACGCTGCTGAATGTGTAGGGGCATATAATAAGTTATTAAAGTGAATTTTGACAGTTTGTGGATGTGATGTTACAATGGTTACTGATAAGATAGATGCAATTTACGGAGGTATGGTTATGTTGCAGATATTGGATGAAAAGGTTTTGAAGACAGATGGTGAAATTGAAAACCTTTATAGGAATTGTAAGTATTTATGCATCATAGATAGCTATGATAAACTGGCAGATAACAACGGATATTTGTATTGTGTCAGCACTTCGTCAGAATCTTTTCAACAGTTGATAGAAGAAAGAGACCGATTGCAGAAAGAGGGAAAGTGTTGTGTGATTGGCGGGAGCTATAATGACGGAGGAGCTATCGGTGTACAGTACGAATTTGAAGGATAATCGGTATCTGGTCAGATGCCTGACAGTTGCTGAGAATACATATGTAAATGAGTTTGTAGTTGATACCGGAGCGAAGTATACCTGTTGTAATTGTAGTTTTGTTGACAGGGCTATGAACGAAAATATGTTATCCAATTGCGACGTTAAGCTTATTGGTGGACTGGTAAGGGGAGAATTTGTTAAATTTTACAAATATAAGCTAAAGCAGTTCACTATAGGAAATATTGATATGAAAGAGCAGGATATATGGGTGACTTTTGACCAGAGAGTTACAGATGCCGTATTGGGAATGGATATTTTAAAGCAGATTATTATAGTTACTAATCCATATAATCAAATGGTCTATTTTTGTAAGGACTGCAATGATTATCAGGATAATTTTGAGTTGAAGGTAAGTTGATAAAGTGATTTGTTATTCTAACTATATCATGGTAGTGTGCCGATATATAGTTTGATTATAGCAAGGAATGCGATAATATTGCATGGATGCAAAAATATGATTTAACCTAAACCATGACCTGTTATTGCAAAATAAGCGCAATAGCAGGTTTTTTAATAATTTAAGATGGAAGCAGGGTAACAAATATGGCAGAAAATATCAGAATGGATTCACATAAATTGATTTACCACCCAGAGGTGGTGGTAAGGTGGATGAAAGGGGAGAATATCTATCCGATTGAAATTGAGATATCGCCTAGCGGCGCATGTAACCACAGATGCATATTTTGCGCAGTAGATTATATTGGCTACCAGCCGGACTTTTTGGATAAAGATACCATACTTCGTGATATATCTCAAATGGGTAGAAAGGGATTAAAAAGTGTTATCTGCTCAGGTGAGGGGGAACCTCTTTTAAATAAGGATATGCCGGATATTGCCAACGGAATAAAGGCCTGCGGTGTGGATGTGGCAATGAGCACTAACGGAGCGTTATTCACAAAAGATAAGGCAAATGAGTGCCTGGGAGCTTTTACATGGATAAGATTCAGTGTAGCAAGTATGGAGGAGGAATCGTATAGCAGGATTCAGCGGGGAAAAGCCGGGGATTTGGAAAAAGTAAAAACAAATTTGTCAGAAGCAGTCAGAATTAAAAAGGACAGAGGGCTCAAAACAACCTTAGGAGTTCAGTGTCTGCTCATGCCGGACAATCTGTCTCAGCTGCCTGATATGGCCAGACAGCTCAGAGAAATAGGGGTAGATTATTTGACAATAAAGCCTTATTCCCAACATTTGCATAGTGAAAACACGTTTGAGATAGATTATAATGCGATGTTGGAAGCAGAGCAGGAAATAAAGCAGTACGCTACAGATGACTTTGCAATTTTTTTCAGAGCGAATGCCATGAAGAAAATGCATCATGAGAAGTGTTACAGGCAATGTTTTGGGTTGCCGTTTATGTCGCATATTGATGCAAAGGGGAATGTATGGCCCTGTGTGGCCCATATTGGCACAGAGGAATTCTGCTATGGGAATATCTACAAGCAGACCTTTGAAGAAATATGGGAAGGAAAAAGAAGGCAGGAGATTATAAAAACGCTGAATGGACTGGATATCAACAAAGTATGCAGAGAGGCATGTAGGCTGGATGAGATTAATAAATATTTAGATGAGTTGAAGCATCCGGGGGAGCATGTGAATTTTATATAACAGTAGGGAGAATAAAATGGAAAAGGCCACGCCGTATAGTAATTTAAAGATATTTGAGCATATGGACTCATTACAAAAAGTAAAAAGAGGTGAAAGGATTGCGCCAATTTATGTAAGAATTAAACCAACAAACCGATGCAATCAGAATTGTTATTATTGTCATTATAAAAACCCATATTTGCAGTTAGACCAATATCGGCCAGAAGATGAAATTCCAAGAGAAAAGATGCTGGAAATAGTACAGGATTTCCAAGGGATAGGGGTAAAGGCAGTAACTTTTAGCGGTGGTGGCGAACCGTTATTGTATCCGTATATTGAGGAAACGATGCAGGCGGTATTAGACGCAGGCATTGATTTATCTATTATTACAAATGGAAGTTTGTTGATAGGCAGGAAAGCGGAATTGTTATCACATGCTAAGTGGGTAAGAATTTCACAGGAATCAGGCTGTGCAGAAACTTATGCTAAAATCAGAGGAGTAAAGGAAGATGTATTTAAAAGACTCTGTGAAAATATAAAAGAGTTCGCTGAAGTGAAAAGAAATGATTGTGAATTAGGAGTTAATTTTGTAATAGGACCTAATAATTATAAAGAAGTATATCAGGCTGGCAGATTGATGCAAGAATTGGGAGCAAATCATATCAAATTTACAGCATTAATGAGTAATAATGCCGAGAAGATGCATGCACCTTTTAAGTCTGAAGTGGTGGAGCAGATACATAGACTCACAGAGGAAAATAAGACGGATTTTAAAATCATAAACTTATATGAAAGTGATTTTGACAGTAATGCTGTATTCGGAAGAAATTATGATTTTTGCGGGATAAAAGATTATGTGACAGTAATCGCAGCAAATTCTAAAATTTATTATTGCCATGATAAGGCATACTTGAGTCAGGGAGAGGTTGGCGACATTTCTCAAAAGTCCTTCAGGGAGGTGTGGTTTTCAGAAGAAACAACACAGAAATTCCATGCATTTAATCCTCAACAGATATGTCAGCATCATTGCGTATATGATGACAGAAATGAATTATTGAATCATTTTTATGGTTTAGAAAGACAACATATAAACTTTATTTAAATATGGGCGGAATATGAAAACAATTGAAGTGATAGCTAATGATATCCGAAAGAAAATATATCAAATAGCACATCAGGCTGGTGGCGGACATATGGGAGCTGCATTTTCCATGGCTGATATTATTAGTGTGTTGTATTTTAATGATGTATTAAAATATGATGCTAAAAAACCTGACTGGGAAGAGAGAGATAAATTTATTCTAAGCAAAGGACATGCCAGTTATGCATTATATGCTGTACTTGCCAAAGCGGGATATTTTTCGGAAGAAGAATTATGGCATGTGGGAAAGCCGGATTCTAAATTTGGCGGACATCCGAAAATGTATGATATCCCGGGGGTGGAAGCATCTACAGGAGCACTTGGACATGGATTGTCGTTTGCAATTGGAGTTGCTTATTCAAATAAAGTGGATAAAAAAGATAGTCATATATATGTGATACTTGGAGATGGCGAATGTCAGGAAGGTTCTGTTTGGGAAGGCGCATTATCAGCACCAACGTTGGAATTGGATAATTTGACTGTTATTGTAGACCATAATAAACTTCAAGCGATGGATGATTTGGAAAGTATTGTCCATATGAAGCCTTTTGCAGAGAAATGGAAGGCTTTTGGATGGAATGTGTTAGAAATTGACGGACATAATTATGAGGAAATCAAAAAGGCTTTATTAGTCAGAGAAAAATCAAAGCCAACATTAATAATTGCGAATACAATTAAGGGAAAAGGCGTTTCCTTTATGGAAAATGTACCGATTTGGCATTACAGGATGCCGAATGAACAAGAACTACCGGTTTTGATGAAAGAACTTGGATTGACAGAAGCGGATTTGAAATTGGGAAAGGCGTAAAGCGGAATGAGGACAGCCTACTTAGATACCTTATATGATTTGGCAAGCAAAGACAGAAGAGTGTATGCTCTAATATCGGATAACGGTGCGATAGTATATGATAAATATAGAAAAGATTTGGCATCACAGTATTTGAACTTGGGGATATCCGAAGCAAATATGTTAGGTATGGCAGCGGGAATGGCGAGTTGTGGGAAAATTCCGTATGCTTATACAATAGGAGCTTTTCTTGCCTACCGGGCTTTTGAGTTTATACGGAATGATATATGCTTGCAAAAGCAGAATGTAAAAATTGTTGGTACAGGTGCAGGCGAGGTGTATAGTGCTTTGGGGCCGACACACCATTCAACAGAAGATTTAGGGGGACTGAGGTCTTTACCCAATTTAGTTATTTTATGCCCGGCAAGCCCATTGGAAGTAAAGAAGGCAACGATTGCTGCTTACGAATATCAGGGGCCGGTTTATCTGAGGCTTGGGACAAATAAAGAATCCGAAATTTACAACCAAGATTATTTGTTTGAAGTAGGAAAGGGCGTAACTGTAAGAACTGGTAATGACCTTACGATAATTGGTACAGGCAGTATTCTGAATGATGTTTTGAATGTAGCAGAGCAGCTACAGAAAGATGGAATTCAGGCACGAGTTATCAATATACATACAATTAAACCAATCGATAAAGAGATTATTTTACAGGCCATTGCGGAAACCGGGAAAATTATTACGGTAGAAGACCATAACATAATTGGCGGGCTTGGAAGTGCGGTGGCAGAAATTATAGCGGAATCAGGCAAAGGTGTGGCATTTAAGCGTTTGGGATTGCAGAGTTTTTCGAACGGATATGGAACTTATGCACAAGTGAAGAAGTTGAATGGTATTGGGATAAAGCAAATTTATGATGAAATCAGGATGCTTTTGGCTTAGAAACGAGAAATATATTTGGGCGAGGTACATTATATGAAAAATGATTTTTTAGAATATTATGGAGAACATCACATATCACCAGTACGACAGAATATTGACGATATAGAAATTCATTATGAAAGACGAAAAAAATTATACCGACAATGCGGGATACCCATACGGGCTTTTTACAATGCAGAAATATTAGAGGTAGGACCTGGGGGGGGTATAATACGTTAGCCTTTTTTCATTGGGGCTGTAAACATATTGACTTGGTAGAAGCAAATCCGACGGGAATAGAGGAGATGGAAGATCTTTTTGCCATGCATAGTGTTATGGATAAACAGTATAAAATTTTCCCGTGTAGAATTGAAAACTATAATACGCAAAAACGATATGATATAATTATAGCAGAAGGATTTTTACCTTCGATTTATAATCAAAAAGAAGTAATAAGTAAACTGTCAGAACTGGTTGCAAAGAATGGAATTATTGTCATAACATGCAGTGATAATGTATGTTATTTTATAGAGACATTAAAACGATTAGTGGGAATAGCAATTACGGCAGACATTTTAGAATACGAACAAAAAGTAGAAAAGCTGGTAGATTTTTTTTCGCCACAGCTATCCAAACTGCGTGGAGTATCCAGGAGTGCCAGGGATTGGGTTCAGGACCAAATTTTAAATCCGGCTGGAGCTAATGGAATGGAATTATCATTGGACCAGGCAATAAGTTACTTTGGTGATGAATTTGATATTTTAGGCAGTTCTCCACAAATGTTTACAGATTATTCATGGTATAAAGACGTATGGTACGATTATAAGGAAGATAATAAGATTCAGTTTAAAAGAAAAAGGCTGAGTTTATTACAGGCTAATATGCCGGAAGTGATATTACCGGAAGAACAGGCTGACAGATTAGTAAAACATTTTGAACAGATTAAGAACCTTGAAAGTAAATATGAAAAAGACTTGAATGCAAATGAGATAAATCTGATTTTGGAAGAGATGCAATTAATGAAAGAGTTGGTGCATAAGTATTTTGACAATCATTTTATTGATGTTTTCCACGAAAGCGAGCAAATCTTAAAATGCTTATTATACAAAGCAAATATAAATATGGATAAATATCCTAATTTTTTTTCAGCTTTTGGCAGAACGCAACAATACATCAGTTTTATGAAAAAATAAGAGAGGCCATATAAATGTCATACATTGATTTTGTATCGGAACTACATAAAGCAACAAAACGCGATTATATCGGGCGTGTGACCAGCGATGACAAAGCAGAGTGTGCAAAAGTAGCAAAAGAGTACAGCTATGATTATTGGGATGGAGACCGGAAGTATGGCTATGGTGGTTATCGATATGATGGCAGATGGCGAAGTGTTGCACAGAAGCTTGCGGAACATTATAAATTAAAATCGGGGCAGAAAGTATTGGACGTGGGTTGTGGTATGGCACACTTATTATATGAATTGACCCAGGTAGTACCAGGATTAGTGGTAAAAGGCATTGATATTTCACAATATGCCTTGGAACACGCCAAAGAAGAAGTGCGTGATAAGTTGCAATATGGTCAGGCACAGGATATACCATTTGAAGATAATGAATTTGATTTAGTCATTTCCCTGACGACTTTACATAATTTGAAGATATATGATTTAAAAAAGGCTGTACAGGAAATAGAGCGTGTGAGCAAGGGGAATAGCTATATTATGGTGGAGTCTTTTCGAAATGAGAGAGAAGAAGTGAATATGCTTTACTGGCAGCTTACCTGTGCAAGCTATTATGCAGTTGATGAATGGGAATGGCTTTATAAAGAGTGGGGTTATACAGGGGATTATAGTTTTATTTTTTTTGAATAGAAGTAAAGATGTCGTAAATAAAAATGAAAAGGAATGCTGTAGAAATGAAAACGTGTAGGTGTTGTGGAAAAAAGGAGCTTCAGCTGTTAATAGATTTTGGAATGCAGCCAGTAGCGCATAGACTGTTGGATAGCAAAGAACAGGAGGATGATTTTACACATCCATTATGTTTATATTATTGTGAAAATTGTGGGTTTGTACAAATAGATAATCCTATTGCTCCGGAACAATTATATACACAATATAATTATTGCTTTAGCGGATGGAAAAAGCAACCACATATTCCAGCAGAGATAGAGTTGTTAAACCGGCATATAGGAAATAAAGATATCAATATATTGGAAATTGGATGTAATGATGGCGTTTTTTTAGACCCCTTACGTAAGGCGGGATATAAAAACGTTATAGGTATTGAGGCAAATCCGTATGCTGCGAAAGTTGCAGAGGGGGTTGGCTTTAAGATTCTAAATGTAATGTTTAATAAGCGCTCCGCAGAGGAAATACAAGAGCAGTATAATGGTTTTGATATGGTTATAATGCGACAAGTTGTTGAGCACATAGAAGATTTAAGAGGATTATTTGAATCGTTAGATTTAATATTGAATGGAGAAAAACTGTTATTTATTGAAGTTCCTGATTTTGGAGAAGCTTTGAGGTCTGGTGACTGTTCAACTATATGGGAAGAACATCCGAATTATTTTACTTATAATATACTGGAATTTTTGTTGAATACAAAAGGTTACAAAGTACTTGAAAAAGATTTTTATGATTTCAGCGGAGGTGCTATATGTGTTTTGGCAAAAAAAGAGAAAACAGCCATTGCTAATGTTAAAAAGGATATGACAGCGTATAACAATTTTGCTAATGTGGTAAATAATTATGCAGTGAAACTAAAGTCAGCGTTAAGGAATGCGCATGAGAAAGGTATAAAAGTATTTTTATATGGAACAGGGGCAAGAGCATGTACACTAATTAACGGACTGGGTATAGAGGAGATTGATTGTGCAATTGATGATCAGAAAGAAAAACAAAATCATTATATGCCTGGAAGTCACCTTCCTATCTTGAGTTTGGAAAAAGTAAGTGACAGCGCTGATAAAAAAGTTTTTTTATTAGCAGTTAACCATGAAAATGAAGAAATGGTATCGAAAAAGATATTATTACATAATAACGCAAAAAATGTGAAAATAATTTCGCTTTTTGCACCTAATGATATTTTTAAAGAAGTTGAAAAAGTGGAAGAATTATTATAAGAAGGAAAGAGGTAGTTGGATGGCAGAAGAATCTTTTTTTAACCAGAAAGATTTAGTAAAGGTAGATAAGGGGACTATCGAGGAACTGAAAATAAAGGCGCGTGCTAATAAAAGTGGAAAATATAGATTGTGTATGCATCATAGCCCTCAGGATAGTTTACATGAAATGTTTATTGTGCGTGGAAAAGGTGATTATGGGAGGCCTGAAAAGCATACATATACAACTGAATCGCATACGATAATCGAAGGGATATTGTTAATTATTATTTTTGATAATGAAGGGGAAGTAAAGGAATTCTTTGAATTATCGCAGGAAAAATATCGTTCTTATAGGATGGATACTAATATATATCATATGTCAATCCCAATTACGGAGCAAGTGGTTTATTATGAAACGAAATTAGGTCCATTTCCTAACGAAGGCAATATATTTGCAGATTGGGCGCCGGAACCTGAGGATAAAGTAAAAGTAGAAGAATATCTGCTGAAATTGAAAAATAAATATAGAATCTATACCCAAGAGGTACTTAAAAATGAGGAATAAATTATTGTTTGTTGTTCCCCCATGTGTAGCAATATCAGAGCTTATACCGAATGAGAAAAAGACTTTTTCCAGTAAGATTAGAAAAGAGATTCCATTAGGTGTGCTATCATTGGCAACATATACGGAATATTATGCGCAGGTTGATGTAACTATTCTGGATTTGAATTTGAAGTTTTATGAGTTAGTTAATGAAAATAAAATCAACAAAATCAATACGCCAGAAAAATATATTGAGGATTTTGTCAGACAGCTCCAAGACCAGGACTATGATTTTTGCGGAATTTCTGCTATTTTTAGTCCTACTTTTAGCTATATAAGAATAATAAGCCAAATTGTAAAAGAAGTATTTTCTAAAGCAGTTGTGGTGACGGGCGGTGGTGTGCCAAGCAATTTAATGCAGGAAGTATTTGATAGCGCCCCCTGTATAGATATAATTTCTTATGGAGAAGGTGAGATTGGGATTTCTGGTCTTGTCAGTTCAGAAAATGAAAAGAGATTTTTGCAGGAATCACCAAGTTTAATTACACGTGAAAAGTTAAAAAATGGATTTTGCTGTTCCTTTGAGTTTATTGAGGACTTGGATAAAATTCCGCCACTTGATTTTTCACTTATTGATTTTGAAAAATATAGCAGTCATGCACATTCACAGATAGCGAAACAGGTAATTGCGATGCCCCTTATGTTTTCCCGTGGGTGCCCTTTCAATTGTTGTTTTTGTGCTTCTCACAGTATACATGGAAAGAAGGTAAGATATAATAGCTTAGAGAGGATTAAATCGGATATAAAATTGTCTGTGGATAAATATCAGGTCAATACAATAACTGTTTGGGATGACAATTTTTTTGTTGACAAAGAGCAGGCAATTATTTTATTAGAATACTTTAAGGATTTGAACCTGACTGTAGAGTTTGTGAATGGTTTTCCGGTTTATCAAATGGATGATGACATGGCAAATCATTTGAAAATGTCAGGGATAGAAGTTGTTACATTAGCAATTGAATCGGGAAATCCGAGGGTATTAAAGGATATAATTCATAAACCATTGAAGCTGGAAATGGTTCCTAAAGCGATTGCTTGCCTGAATAAATATGATATTTATGTGAAAGGATTGTTTGTTATTGGCTTTCCAGGAGAAACATTAGAAGATATTCAAGAAACAATGGATTTTATTCATAGTAGCGGGTTGAATTGGGTTGATATTTTTATTGCGTCGCCTTTGCCGGGGAGTGACTTGTACGATGTATGTAAAAAGGGTGGTTATTTGAAAAGCGATAATCTGGATACGTGCAATTATTGGGAAGGAAACATTGAAACAGAGTTTTTTAAAGCAAAGCAAATAGAAGAAATACAAGTTTATAATACAATTAAGAAAGATTTTGTACATAATCTGGATATGCAAAAGGAAAACTGGGAAAGAGCATTGATTAATTTTGAGTATGTGATTAATGCAAATCATAATAATCCATTTGCGTATTATTATGCATCAAAGGCAGCTAAAAAAATAGGACTATTGTCGAAAGCACATAAGTACTACCATATATATCAGGAAATTCGGAGAACAAGTGTAGAATGGGAAAATTTATTCCAAAAATTTATTATGGATTCGGTGGAATTTTCTGAAATATAGTATAGGAGAAATTTTCAGAATGTATTTAGTTATTGGAGCATCCAGTTTTATTGGCAGACATTTATACAATTATTGTAAAGCAAGGGGAATAGATATTAAGGGTACATATTATTCCCATCCATACGATGCAGAATGGATTAAATTTGATGTATGCTTAGATGACCTGGAAGAGTTATGTTATAATTATTTAAATGGAAAAGTACCGGAGGCGATTATACTTTGTGGGGCTAATGCAAATATTGACGAGTGTAAAAGAAATGAGGAAGCAAGTTATCTTCTTAATGTGTCAGGTACAAAAAAAATTCTTGCCAAGGCAAATAAATTGGGAATAAAAAGCGTATTTTTATCGTCAGAAGCAGTTTTTGACGGCAGGAAGGGAATGTATACAGAAGAGGATATTCCAAATCCGATTACTCTCTATGGAAGGCAGAAATTGCAGATAGAACAGTATATGATAGAAAATTTGAATGATTATCTTATTTTTAGGATAAGCAGGGCAACTGGCAGTAGCTTTGGTGAAAAGGATATTTTTGACGATTTTTATAGTAAAATAGTAAATCAGGAAGAAATTGTCTGTTTAAAGAATCAAAGTTTTTCTTTAACGGAAGTAGATGATATTACATCTGGAATTATAGGAGCTTTAGAATGCCGGCTCACTGGCCTGTACCATGTCTCCAGTAATAATTTTGTGTCACGCTATGAATTGGCAAATCTGTATGCAGATAAGATTTTTGGCGGATATGAAAAAATAATGGAAAAAGAATATGGAAAGTTTGATTTTTGGGATAATCGGCATATATATGGCGGACTAAGGGGGGATAAATTAACACATTTATTGGGGATGCAGTATTTGACAATAATAGAAATATTGGAAAAATATTTGCATTCATACGAAAGAAGAATATCTTCAATGATAAACTAAATTTTTCTTTGCATTGTAGATATGGTTTGTTTGGGTGGTTATCAGATTAATTATATATTTATATGAGTACGCGAAGAAAGGAATATGATGCATATAGTAGTTATCATGTAAAAAGAAAATGAAAAAAAAAGTATATATATGGGGAACTGGCCATGAAGCCGAAAAGTGTATCTTAGAAATTAGTACGGAGAGATGTCAGATAATGGGGTTTGTTGAAACAAAACCGCATAAGCAGACTTGGAAAGACAGAAAAGTTTATGCATCTGAAATTTTACCTCAGCTTAAGTTTGACTATATTATTATTGCTAATACTTATTATGATGAAATTATTAATGATATTAGGGAAAGAAAATTAGTTGATGATATTAAAATTATTAACTGGATGAAAATAAAAGCATGTATATATCACTATGATGAAAAAATTTGGATATTATTTTCGGAAAAATTTTTGAAAGATAATTTTTATATTATAAATTCTGAAAGCAAACAAAGTATAAAGTGTTTACCGAAAAGCATATATGAGTATAAAAAGATTTATGTATATGATTTACGGCTTATTAACAGAGAACTTGATATAGGCATACTTTTTGCCGAATTAATAAATAATTTGAAAACTCCGGATATAGGAATGGCTTTTATTCCGAGTGAAGATTATCAGGATGAAAGTTGGTATCATAATTTACTGTTCATTTTAGATAAAAAAGCTTTTGTAATATGGAAAGAGTCTGAAAGCGCATACTTAGAGTATATCAAGACAAATCCAGAGAAATTCTCATTTGAAAAATTTGGTATACTGCAATTTGTAAGAGAGGAGAAAAGAACTGTTCATAAAGGCAGATATATGTTATTTGATACGAAAACTGTGTATGATGAAAAGCATGATTTAATACAGCAGGCAAATCGTATTAAAATTTATCACCTGAGGTGTGACAGAATAGGTGAAGAGGTTAGAGTATTAAATAAGATTTTATCTGAAAGTTATGACGAAAAAGATGATTTCACAGTCTATATACCGGTAGATGCTTATGGGAGACCTTTTGAAGGAACGAATGTTTGTTTTAATGAATTAATAAGCAGACAGCTTAATTTATTAAAGAATAAAGAAGAATATGCTCTATGGATTCAAGATATATTCGAAAAGAATTGCAAATATGAGTATGACCGGGCATATAGATTACCTGGTATCTTAGAATTTCGATGCGGTGCAAGGAAAACATACCAACCATGGATAGACTTTAAAGATGATGAGTTAGTAATGGGTAAAAATCTCATAACAGACAGGTTAGGACTTATAAAAGATTATGTTTGCCTGTTTATAAGAGATGCAGAGTATTTGAAAAAAACTTTTCCGAATGAAGATTGTTCGTATCACGATTATAGAGACAGCTCCTTTGATGTTATGAAAAAGACAATAGACTATTTTGAATGTTGTAATATGCAAACAATAAGAATGGGGCAAATTACTGAACCGGGAGGAAATTTAGGTAAGTGTATTGATTTCGCCAATCAAGGATATGATGAGTTCCTCGATTTAATTATACATCGTTTTTGTAAATTTTTTGTGGGGACGGCTTCCGGCGTTGTGGAGATATCGAACGTATTCGGGCGTCCGGCGGTGTGGATGTTGCCTTATTACCCACAGCTTGAGTTTTCTGTATTCTGTGTAGAGAAAAACTTATGTATATTTAACAGAATTTATAACATTGCAAAGGGCAGAGAACTTTCTTTTTCAGAAATATTTGATATGACAGTTGAGTTTAGAAAGAATCCTGCTAAGTCATATTTTATTGAGAGAGGATTGGAAATTATACCTTTTTCAGAAGAGGATATTCTGAATGCTGCAATAGAAATGAATAATAAACTGGATGAAATATGGGAATATAGTGACGATGATATAAGGCTTCACAAAATCTTCAATTTAAAATTAAAGTCATCTATGGAAAAGCACAATATTGATAATTCTTATATAGTTCCAATATCTATCGCAACATCCTATTTACGTAAATACAAATATTTATTAGAAGACTAAAAGGATTTGATAAAATATGAAAGTTCTTGTAACAGGTTCCGATGGTTTTATCGGCAGCCATCTGACAGAAGAATTGGTAAAAAAGGGTTATCAGGTAAAAGCATTTGTTTATTATAACTCTTTCAATAATTGGGGATGGCTTGATACATTGCCGGAAAGCATTATGAAAAATGTTGAGATTTTTCAAGGTGATATCCGGGACCCTAACGGTGTCGAAGAAGCAATGAAAGGCGTTGATGCAGTCTTTCATTTGGCGGCATTAATTGCCATTCCATTCAGCTATCATTCGCCGGATACCTATGTGGATACTAATATAAAGGGAACCTTGAATGTGCTGCAGGCGGCCAGAAAGCTTGAGATAAACAGAGTATTGGTTACTTCCACATCAGAAGTATATGGTACGGCACAGTATGTTCCAATAGATGAGCGACATCCTTTTCAGGGACAATCTCCCTATTCGGCTACTAAGATAGGCGCTGACAGGCTTGCGGAAAGCTTTTACCGTTCGTTCCAGTTACCTGTAACAATTGTAAGGCCATTTAATACATATGGACCAAGACAGTCGGCAAGGGCGGTAATTCCGACAATAGTTACACAATTATTAGGAGGAAAGACAAAAATAAAATTAGGTTCCTTAACGCCTACAAGAGATTTCAATTATGTAAAGGATACTGTTTATGGATTTATTTCGATTTTTGAATCAGACCAGACAATCGGGGAGGAAATTAATATTGCCACCCAAAAGGAAATATCTATAGAGCAGCTTGCAAGGGAATTAATCAGGCAGATTAATCCAAAAGCAGTAATTGTTTGTGATGAAGAACGATTACGTCCGAAAAAAAGTGAGGTAAACAGGCTGCTTGGTTGTAACGAGAAGATATTAAGGCTGACTGATTGGAAACCGCAATACTCATTAGAAGAGGGACTGAGAACCACGATAGAATTTTTAAAAGAAAATTTGGACAAATATAAAATAAATATATATAACATCTGAAAATGAAAGAAGATGCTATTAAAGAATGAATGCGAACACAATTTATGTTGAAGAAAACAATACTGTGCTTGAGGCAATGGAGTTATTAGATAAAAATGCCAAAAAGGTATTATTTTTACAGAATAATGGTGTATTATCAGCGACAATAACAGATGGAGATATTCGTCGATGGATATTAAAAGGCGGAGATTTGCAGGCAGAAATAGGAAATGTTGCGAATTATCAGCCTAAATATTTATATGAGGGACAAGAGAGCCTGGCACTCTCTATGATGAAAGAATATGGGATAGATGCAGTTCCAATTGTAGATGGAAAACATACGATTAAAGAAATTGTTTTTTTAAATAATCCTGAAAAGAAGCAGATGAGATTTGATTTCGATATACCCGTGGTTATGATGGCGGGCGGGCTTGGCGCAAGGTTGTCGCCATATACAAATATACTGCCTAAACCATTGATTCCTATCGGAGATTATCCAATAGCAGAGCATATTATTAAACGTTTCTGCACCTATGGATGCAGACGATTTTATATGATAGTAAATTATAAAAGAAATATGATAAAAGCATATTTTGATGAACTGGAGAAAGATTATCTTTTGAAGTTTGTCGTGGAGGAAAAACCTCTGGGAACAGGAGGGGGCATCAGTTTATTAAAAGGACAGATTCAAGGGACATTTATTTTGACGAATTGCGATATTTTAATAGATGATGATTTGACAAAAGCATATAGACAGCATAAAGAATCAGGAAATCTGATTACAATGATATGTTCTTTAAAAAATTTTGCTGTACCGTATGGTATAGTGCAGATTGGTGAAAATGGAACAATTAAGTCTATGCAGGAAAAGCCGCAAATGTCCTTTTTTACAAATACAGGGTGTTATTTTGTAGAGTCCGAAGTGGTAGAATGCCTTGGGTATAATGAAGCGATAGACTTTCCGACTATTATTGAAAATTTTATGAAAGAAGGGAAAAGGGTTGGAGTGTATCCAATCAGGGAAGGGGCATGGCTTGATATGGGGCAATTAGATGAATTGGATAAAATGAAAAAGAGATTAGGATGTCAATAAAAATGGAAGATATTATTTTGCTTGGGCTTGGGGGACATGCTCATAGTGTGGTTGATAGTATTGAACAGACCGGCCAATATCATATTATAGGTTTTCTTGATACAGAAGAAATGCAGAAAAAGAGTTTTAGAAATTATTATGTGTTGGATACGGATGCTGCACTGGATAAATATTATGCGGATGGGATTAGAAATGCTTTTGTAACCATAGGATTTTTGGGGCATGGAAATATACGGAACAGATTATATCAACAGCTAAGGAAGATTGGCTACAGGATTCCTAATATTATAGATAAATCAGCTACAGTTGCATCGGATGTCAGGCTTGAAGATGGGATATTTATTGGAAAAAAAGCGGTGGTTAATGCGAATGTGTATATACAGGAAATGTGTATAATCAATACCGGAGCAATTATAGAACATGATTGTAATGTGGAGGCATTTTCGCATATATCGGTAAGCAGTGTGCTTTGCGGCGAAGTATCGGTAGGAAAATCAACTCTTGTCGGAGCGAGCGCTACTGTAATTCAGGGAAAGAGAATTGGAAATAACTGTATTATAGGGGCAGGAACCATTATAAGAAAGAATATAGAAGATGGCGAAGTTATCAGGTAGGAGATAAGTTCAGGAATCATGGGTAAGGTATTTATTATAGCCGAAGCAGGTGTAAACCATAATGGGAATATCGAAACTGCAAAAAGGTTAGTGGACGCGGCTGCCTTGTCTGGCGCAGATGCCATTAAGTTTCAAACTTTTAAAGCAGAAAATCTGGTATGTAAAGATGCAAAGAAGGCAGAATACCAGTTGAAAACAACAGATAAAATGGAAACGCAGTATTCGATGTTAAAAAAGCTTGAGTTAACAGAGGAGATGCACTGGGCGCTGCTGGCATATTGCCGGGAAAAAAATATCATTTTTTTATCAACTCCGTTTGATATTGAAAGCGCCAGAATGTTGGATATGATGGGCGTTTCAATCATAAAGATTCCATCCGGTGAAATAACAAACTTGCCTTATCTGCGTGAAATCGCCGGACTGCATAAAAGGATAATTCTTTCAACTGGAATGAGTAATTCTGGCGAGGTGAAAAATGCTGTGAATGTGCTTAAAGAAAATGGTGCAAAGGACATAATAGTACTCCATTGTAATACACAGTATCCCACGCCGTTATGTGATGTTAACCTTTTAGCAATGGTAAGCATGGGGAAAGAATTGGAAGTTCCGGTAGGGTATTCAGACCACACGCAGGGAATTGAGGTTCCTTTAGCGGCAGTTGCACTGGGGGCCTGTGTGATAGAAAAGCATTTTACATTAGACAGAAGCATGGAGGGGCCGGACCATAAGGCCAGTTTGGAGCCATCCGAACTAAAAGAGATGGTAGAAGGAATCCGTAAAGTAGAACTTGCATTGGGAAAAACTGTGAAGCAGATTTCCGCATCTGAAAGGGTAAATAGAGATATTGTGAGGAAAAGTATAGTAGCGGCTAAATTGATAAAAAGGGGAGAAATGTTTACTGAAGAAAATCTGACAACAAAACGTCCGGGAACAGGAATCAGCCCTATGAGGTGGAATGAAATGATTGGAGCGGTTGCAGACAGGGATTATAAGGCTGATGAGATGATACAGATATGAAAAAGGTATGTGTGATAACTGGAACAAGGGCAGAATATGGCCTGCTGAAACCGTTAATTACAAAAATAACCAATAATATTGAAATGCAGTTACAGCTTGTCGTGACAGGTATGCATTTGTCGCCGGAGTTTGGACTTACTTATAAAGAGATTGAGCAGGATGGATTTGAGATAACAGAATATAATGAAATGCTCCTCAGTTCAGATACTCCTAATGGTATTACCAAGTCTATAGGTTTGGGAATTATAGGATTCGCAGATATATTTACAAGAATCGTTCCGGATATCGTGGTGATACTTGGGGACAGATATGAGGCATTGGCCGCGGCTGTGACGGCTATGGTGCACCGGATACCGATAGCGCATATTCACGGAGGTGAATTAACTTTGGGGGCGGTGGATGACGCCATCAGACATTCACTTACTAAGATGAGCACCTTGCATTTTACCTCTACGGAAGAGTATAGAAAACGTGTTATTCAGCTTGGGGAAGAACCGAACAGAGTTTTTTATGTTGGCGCTTTGGGAATTGAAAATATAAAAACACAAAAATTATTGAGTAAAAAGGAGCTGGCAGAATATATTGGATTTTCTCCGGATGTTTCGTATATTGTAGTTACATTTCATCCAGTGACTTTGGAAGGCAATTCGGCAGAAGAGCAGTTTGGTAAATTGTTAGAAGCATTAGATAGCTATAAAGAATATTATATTATATTTACAATGGCAAATGCAGATGCTGATGGTCGGATAGTCAATCAAAAAATAGAAGAATATGTCAGCACGAATAAAAGCAGAGCAGCGGCATATATATCGCTGGGGATGGTGCGATACTTAAGCGCTTTAAAGTATTGTGAAATGGTAATTGGAAATTCATCCAGTGGTATTCTGGAAGCACCCTCATTTCAAATTCCAACTGTTAATATTGGCGACAGGCAGCTTGGCAGAGTAAAGGCATGCTCAGTGATTGACTGCGGAAATGAAGTCGGGGAAATAGTTGAAGCAATAAACAAGGCTAAGGGATTAAAAAGAGATAAAGCGCTGATGGATATAAAAAATCCATATGAAAAAGAGGGCACATCGTCAGAAATTATCAGAGAAATACAGGAATATTTTTCACATTCGAAAAGTATAAAAAAGAAATTTTTTGATATTTCAATTGATAATCCAGGAGGATTTTAATGATATGAATATCTGTGTTATTGGTCTGGGCTCTATGGGAAAAAGAAGAATAAAGCTTCTTAAAAGCAGCAGGATGAATCTGGTCATTGTGGGGATAGATAATAACAGAGAAAGAGCGGAGGGTGTTGCCGATGAATTTGGAATTGAAGTCAGTCTGTCTTTGGCGGATATAAAATTGGAAGCAGACTGTGCATTTGTATGTACTGCTCCACAATCTCATGGAGCAATTATAAGGGAATGCCTTGAACGAAACATGCATGTATTTTCAGAAATCAATTTGATAAGTGATATGTATGAGGAAAATATTCAAACAGCAAGAAAAAAGGGGAAAGTGTTATTTTTATCCTCCACACCGTTATATAAAGCAGAAATGCAGATAATAGATAACAATGTTAAAAATAGTGGAAAAGCTTGTGCATACCAGTACCATGTGGGACAGTATCTGCCAGACTGGCATCCATGGGACGACCTGAAGAGTATTTTTATCAGCGATAAAAGAACTAATGGGTGCAGGGAACTTTTGGCATATGAATTGCCATGGTTACAGCATACGTTTGGATTGATAAAAAAGGTAAATGTGATTAATAGAAAGCTCACAGCGTTGGATATCGATTTTCCGGACACTTACCTTATTCAAATTGAACATGCCAATGGCAGTGTTGGGAGCTTGATGGTAGATGTAGTGAGCAGGCAGGCAGTACGTTGCCTTGAAGTTTTGAACGAAGAATTATATCTTAGTTGGAATGGAACGCCGGATTCGCTGTATGAAAAGGATATTATGACAGGTGAACTTAAACAGATTCCAGCGGGTGAATACATACATGAACACGGTTATGAGGGATTTGTTAATGAATATGCCTATGCAAAAGAAATAGAAGAATTTTTTAAGGTGATTGAGGGAAAAGAGCCGGTATATGGTTTTGAAGAGGATAAGGAAATATTGCGAGTTATTGATGATATAGAGAAGGAAGAATAAAGTGATGGATATAGATTATCATTGTAAACAATATGTGAAAGCGTATAGAAGTACAGAATGCTTTGTAGGATGGCTTGAAAAGTTAGGTTATCTAAATAAATCAGTTCAAAATATATGTGATATGGCATGTGGAGGGGGCGCTAATATTGCATATATGGGAAATAGGTTTAAAAGCAGTTTTTTTACAGGAATAGATTTATCAGATGAATTAATTGAATATGGAAATAAGCGGTTAGAAGGGAGAAATAATTGCAGGCTGTACCAGGGGGACTGGTATAATCTGGACAAAAAATGGATTGGCAAATTTAATGGTATTATTTCTTTCCAGACCTTATCGTGGCTGCCCGAGTATGAGAAGGCATTAAATAAATTAGCGATGCTAAATCCTGAGTGGATTGCCATATCTTCCTTGTTTTATGAAGGGGATATCGAATATATTATTAAAATTAAGGATTATTATCGCCCTTCGGCAAATAAAGAGTATGAGGAAGCATATTATAATATTTATTCTTTAGTACGTATTGAGAAGTGCTTTAATCAGTTAGGCTACAGTCAATTTAACTATGTTCCATTTGACATTGATTTAGACTTGCCCAAACCAGAAAGTCTGGATATAGGGACATATACGATAAAAACAGAAGGGGAAAAAAGAATACAGGTTTCGGGGGCGCTTATGATGCCATGGTATTTTATTGTAGCTTCAAAATAAGAAGATAAAGAGAGGAGATTTTGACAATGTCTAAAAACGAGGAGTATTGCAAAAAGGCACACATGCTGATTCCGGCAGGCGCCCATACATATAGCAGAACAGATGAAGTCTTTCCCGGGAATGCGCCTAAAGTGATAGAAAGAAGTAAGGGTGTTTATACATGGGATGTGGACGGCAACAAGTATATTGATTATGGAATGGCATGCCGGTCTGTGACGGTAGGATATGACTATGACAGGATTTCTGAAGCGGCAATTAGACAGATACATAACGGAAATACAGCAACAAAAGCATCAAAAATTGAGGTTGAGGCAGCTCAGGAGATGTGTAATTTATTTCCTTGGGTTGAAATGATAAAATTTGCAAAAAATGGCTCTACTGTAACATCGGCAGCGACTAAACTTGCAAGAGCTTATACAGGTAGAAAGTACATAGCTCGTTGCAGAGAACATTCCTTTTTTTCCTATGATGACTGGTTTATAGGAAGTACTGTTATGAATTCAGGTATTCCGCAGGAAATTCAGGATTTAACATTGCAGTTTAGCTTTAATGACATTGATTCTGTTAAGAAGTTGTTTGATGAATATAAAGGTGAGATTGCAGCGTTAATTATGGAACCATGTGACACAGAAGAGCCGATAAATGATTTTCTTCAGAAAGTGAGAAAATTGTGTACAGATTATGGAGTAGTGTATATCTTGGATGAGATGATAACAGGTTTCCGGTGGGATTTGTTGGGAGCATGCAGGTATTATGGAGTTGAGCCTGATTTGGTGACTTTCGGAAAAGGAATGGCAAATGGTTTTTCGGTCGCAGCATTAGGTGGAAAACGTGAAATTATGGATTTAGGCGGGCTGACACCCGGGAAAGAGAGAGTTTTTCTTATTTCCACGACACATGGCGCAGAAATGAGCAGCCTTGGAGCTCTTGTTGAAACAATTCATGTTTATAAGGAACTTAATGTTACTGAGCATATATGGAATATGGGAAGCAGACTGGTAAGGGGATTGAATGAAATTGCAAGTGAATATTCTTTGCAGGAGTACTTCTATATTCAGGGGGCGGATTGTTCTCCTAATTTTGTTGTATGTAATAAAGATAAACAACCTTCATTGGAATATAGAACCGTGTTTTGCCAGGAATTAGTAAAACAGGGAATCCTTATGCCATATATAGCGATTGCTTATGAGCATACAGAGAAAGAAATTAGTGATACTTTGGAAGCGGCGAGAGAAGCAATGAAAGTATATAGGGATTCACTCAATGGTGAGGTAGGGCGGTTTATTGAAGGAAATGTAATTAAGCCGGTATTTAGAAAATTTAATTAGGATGTGACTATGAGAATATTGTTTGTTATTACAGCCAGAGGCGGTTCTAAAGGAGTTCCGGGAAAAAATATAAAAATGGTAGGGAAGCTGCCTCTTATAGCATACAAGATAATTTCTGCAAAAAAATGCAAATATGAAAGTAGAATTATAGTATCGACAGAGGATGCAGAAATAGCACGGACTAGTAAAGAATATGGAGCCGAAGTGCCGTTTATGAGACCGGAGGAATTGGCGACAGACTCGGCCAATAGTACAGATGTTATTTTGCATGCTATGCATTGGATAATTGAAAATGATTCTGCACATTACGATTATATTTGCGCACTTGAACCTTCATCGCCATTTGCAAGCTATGTAGATTTGAACCATGCGTTGGATTTAATTGTTGAGAAAGATGCGGATACGTTGCTTGGAATGAAAGAGGCTGAAGTAAGTACAAGATTTATTCATCCTTTGGACTTAAATGGTGGTCTGTCAGAATTTTATCATGTAATCAAAAAGTTGCCGAGCGTTAGGAGGCAAGACCAAAAAAGGGAATATACAATGAATGGCTGCATGTATATAGCAAAATGGGATTATTTTATGAAGAATAAATTATTTCATTCAGAGAAATCAGTGCCTTATATTATGTCAGCAGAAAACTCTGTGGAAATTGATACAATGCTGGATTATAATATAGCATGCCATATTATAGAAAAGGGGATTATAGATTTTAATCTATGGTTATAGTGGGAAATCTGAAAAGGTAGTATTTATGAAAGTAGCCTTAGCACAAACCAATATCATATGGGAAGATAAAGCGAAAAATGAGCAGAGAGCAATTGAATATATTTCGCAAGCAGCTAATTGTGGAGTACAAGCAATATTTTTTCCGGAAATGAGTTTGACTGGTTTTTCTATGAACACAAAGTTGACAGCGGAGATGGATAAAAATACCGTTCATAGATTTTGCAATATTGCAGTTCAGTATAATATAGCAATAGGGATTGGCTGGGTAAAAAAATCAGACTGTATAGCGGAAAACCACTATACGGTTATCAGTGGAAAGGGAGAGGAATTATCGGACTATATAAAAATTCATCCTTTTTCTTATGCTGGCGAAAATATTTTTTTTTCTGCAGGAAGTGAAATAACTCTTTTCGAATTAGGGAATTATAAATGGAGCAGTTTTATTTGTTATGATTTAAGGTTTCCGGAGATTTTTCAGATTGCATCGAGAACAGCGGAAGTAATAGTGATTCCGGCGAACTGGCCGAAGCAAAGAGAGGAGCATTGGAAATGTCTTTTGAAAGCGCGGGCAATAGAGAACCAGTGTTTTGTTTTAGGTGTAAACTGTGTAGGCAATATAAATAATATAGAATATGGCGGCAGCTCTTGTGCTATTTCGCCTGATGGGAAAATAGTGGGGTGTTTTGAAAACAGAGAAGGAATATTAATTTTTGATTTAGAAGAGAATGTTAAGGAATTACGCGAGAAGTTCTCGGTAAAAAAAGACAGAAAATGGGATTTATATATATCTAAGTATAAAGAGGAAAAAGGTAAGGATTAATTTATGAACCCTAATGAATTTGCAGATTTGTTCTTGGAATTTGAACATAGAAATAGGATGTTTTCTATAAAAGTCAATAATGTACATATATGGCATTTTATTAGATTTAATATTTACTTTGATTTGCTAAGAAAATTAGGTATGGCTGATGCGTTATTAAGTGTTTCTCAGAATATGAATTCTAAAGCTACGTGGAAAGATGTTGTCATAGAAAAAACTATATGTAACCAGTTTTTTGCCACAAAAAGGGAAGTATTAATAATATCAAATGGAAGAAAATATAAAGATGGAAAATACTATAAATGTATTTATACATCATTAGTAGATAAATTTTTGAATAATACACATTATGTGTTAGACCCGAAAAGTGTTGAAAACAGGTTTGAGAGACAAAAAAGTCACAATATAATATACTTTGATGTAGAAAGTTATAAAAAATGGAAAAAAATTAAAATTGCTAATGAAATTGTAGCAAAATCTGAAATAAACACACTGATAATAGAAAAAATTGAAAAATATTTTAATATATGCTTTGAATTAGAATACAAAAAAAGATTGTTGAATACAATAACTGGTATTATTAATCAGCGAAAATATATGATTAGCTATTATAATTATATACTAAATAAAATTCAGCCTAAAATAATACTCCTGGTTTGTTATTACAGTTTCGATAATATGGTCTTGTGTGAGGTGGCAAAAAAAAGAAATATTCCAGTGGTGGAATTACAGCATGGGGCATTAGGTTATACAGCAATACAGTATAACTTTTATAAAAAGATGAATCTGAATTGGTTTCCAGATTATTTTTTTTCTTTTGGGTCATTTGTTAAAAACAAAGCCAGATTTCCGATAGCTGATAATAGAGTTATTCCTGTCGGATTTCCTGAGTTGGAGCAGAATTCTGTTTTATACAAAACTAATAAGGGAACAAAGAAAATAATTTTGTTTATTTCGGAAGGAGATAATAAGATTTTTAAGTATGTTAATCTGGTTGCGCAAAAACTGAACCCTCAAAAATACCATATCATATTACAACTACATCCAAAAGAATACTATGATTGGAAAAAAAATATTGGGAAATATTTATCAGTATCTAATGTTGAAGTAAGAGGCAGTTTTGAACATATTATACATGAATCACTTGGAATGGCAGATTGGGTAATAGGAAATTATTCAACAGTACTTTATGAAGCACAGATGTTTGATGCAAAAGTTGTGGTATTGAAGTATGGTTTATATACAATAGTAGAAGAATTGTATCAATTAGGATGCGCTTTATTAGTGGATTCGCCAGAACAATTGGTATCTGAAATTGAGAAAGATACATTTTGTCCTAACAGAGAAGCTAGCATATTTCAAAGAAACAGTCTAAATAATATACAAATAAACATAAATAAAATCATTAAAAACCATCTTGGTGAAGAGAACTAGACGAGAGGTGTTTTCGTATGGGTAGGGATACTAACAAACAGAGAATGTGTTTACCTTTTTTCTATGATTGCATTATTGAAAAAAATACAATATATTTTCCAATGGCAAATTACAATGCGATGTGTAAAGCAGATTTAGAAAATAATGAAGTTGATATAATAGATATTTTTCCGAATATTGCGAGTGACGAGAGTACGGCTTATACTGGTATGTTTAAATATAAGAATTATTTCTTATTTTCTCAGCATCCAAAGATAGGAACTGGTATTTTAGTATATAACATTATAGAAAGCAAGTTCTCAATGCTTACTAGTAAAGATGTTCGGTTTTATGCTAATGATGTGTTCACATTTGGTGAGGCTTTATATATAGTTTCAAAAGCGAAAGCTGAGATATATAAAGTTGATTTTACAGATTTTTCGGTTAAGAGAATTGAGTATAAGATACGTTTAGTAGAAAACGAAACGAACGTAGGTGAAGTGGTCAGAAAGGGAAACTATATTTTTATACCATTTAATACCAATAGGATAGTGCTTGTATTCGATATGCTAACAGAGACATTTAGATTTTATCAATTTCCAGAGAATATCCCAGTTATTACAACTATGAGTTTTTTTGATGATAATTGGTGGATAACAGGAGTGGATAAAAAAATATATGTTTGGAATATGGAAGAAAATACAATATCTGAGAATATTGATTTCCCGTGTAATATTAAATTGTTTTATTCGGGCGAGACATGGTTTGGCAACAGTTTTATATATAAAAATATATTATGGCTTTTTCCTGTTTATGCGGATGGTATACTTAAATATAATATATTAACGAAAAAACTGGAAAAATTTGATATTCCAGGTGAAGAAGAAATGGAAGGAGTATTAGAGGATGGGCGTTTTTTTGTAAGTAAATATGGTATGGTAAGAAGGTTAAATAGCGAAGTATTTTTCTTATCCTCAAAAACAAGGATACTTTATGAATTAAATTTGGAAACTAATGATATACAAAGTCATATTTTTAAGGTTAATAATATATATAATGGTAAGTTATATCCGGATAATGCAAATAGAATAGTAGCTGAAAGTTATTATACACAAGGCATTAGGAATTTAATGCATATTCAAAAAGGGAATAATCTGATAATAGAAAAAAAGGATGTGTCAGTTGGAGAAGTTATATATAATTGTATGAAAGAAACATAGTAAAATTTGCTAATATAGAGGAGCAGGATATGAAGTATGCACTAATCGGATGTGGAAGAATATCTCCTAATCATGTGGCTGCGGCGTTGAAAAATAGGCTGGAGATTATTGCATTATGTGATTGCAAAAAAGAAAATGCAGTGGATAAAATAAAAAAATTTGACTTATCTGGAAGCGTTAAGGTATATGATGACTATCACGAAATGCTGAGGCGGGAATGCCCACAAATTGTTGCAATTGCGACGGAAAGTGGGAAACATGCACAGATTGCTTTAGACTGTCTGGACTATGGCTGCCATTTGATTATCGAAAAGCCGATTGCACTTTCTCTGGGAGATGCTGATAGGATTATTGAAAAAGCAAACAGAATGAATTTAAAGGTTTGCGCATGTCATCAAAATCGATTTAATAAATCTATAAGGAAAATCCGGGAAGCTGTGGAGAAAAACCGGTTCGGAAAGTTATTCTACGGGACAGCTCATATAAGATGGCACAGAGATTATGAGTATTATGACAGGGCAAAGTGGCGGGGCACATGGGAACAGGATGGAGGGGCCCTGATGAATCAGTGTATACACAATATTGATTTATTGCGTTGGATGTTGGGTGATGATATTGAAGAAGTGGTCGGAATGACAGACCGGCTTGCGCATGAATATATTGAAGCTGAGGACTTTGGGATTGCCTTAATACGTTTCAAAAATGGTGCGTATGGCATAGTAGAAGGAACTACTGACGTGTATCCTCAAAATTTAGAGGAAACTTTATATCTGTTTGGCGAAAAGGGAACGGTAAAGGCTGGGGGACAGTCGGTGAATGTGATTGAGGAATGGCGCTTTTCTGATATGTTGGACGATTCTGAAACGGTGAAAGCGCAATTCCATGAGAATCCGCCGAATGTATATGGCTATGGGCATACGCCTCTATATGCAGATATGATAGAAGCGATTCAAAATGACAGGCAGCCTTATGTAGACGCAGAAGCCGGAAAGAGAGCTTTGGAACTGGTTTTGGCTATTTACAAGTCATCCCTGACAAAAACTGCAGTAAGATTCCCTTTGAAGGAAGGGGCGACAGGGGAGTTTCGGAAAAAGTTTGTGGTTACATAACATTAGGAGATTAATATGGATTATTATGTACACGAAAGCAGCTATATTGACGATGATGTTCTGATTGGAGAAGGAACTAAGATATGGCATTTTTGTCATATCCAATCAGGTGCAAGAATCGGGAGGAACTTTACCATAGGGCAGAATGTTTATATTGGAAGCAATGTTCATATTGGTGACGATGTTAAGATTCAGAATAATGTTTCTGTTTATGAAGGTGTAACGATTGAAGATGGAGTTTTCTGTGGGCCTTCCTGTGTTTTCACAAATGATTTGACCCCACAGGCCAGATTTCCAAAGGGAAAGGAAAATTATTTAAAGACATTGGTAAAGGAAGGAGCATCAATTGGGGCAAATGCTACGATAATCTGTGGAAATATAATTGGAAAGAATGCGCTGGTAGGAGCAGGAGCGGTTGTGACTGCAGATGTGGAAGATGGGAATACCGTTATTGGTGTTCCAGCTAGGCCGGTTAGATAAAGGTATATGGAGCAACGGTATGTTGGATATTGGCAGGAGTTTTTCCGTCGTTTCGGTGGCGGAAGAACAGGTAGTTCAGGATATTGCCAGGGTATCGGGAGATGTTAATCCGATTCATTTGGATGAGAATTATGCGAAAAATTCTATATTTGGGAAAAGAATTGTACATGCTCTTTTTTGCCATAATGTAATTTCTATGGTTCTGGGAAATCATCTTCCAGGAGAGGGAACTATACTTCTTTCCCAGAGTTTTCAATATAAAAAGCCTGTGTATATTGGTGATGTGATTGAAACTACTGTAACCGTAAAACAGGTTCTGCCAAAAGAGAAATATGTGTTAGACACTATATGCAGGAATCAGAAAAATGAAATTATCCTAATTGGAGAGTCAAAGGTCAAATGGAAAGAAAATCCATAAAAATAGAAGAGATAGAAGATTATTTGAAAGATTTAGGGATGGAATTTAAGATATATGGAAATAAGGAGTTGGAGATTTTCGGATTTTCTTCTTTGAATCATTATCAGAAAGGTACACTTACGTGGATAAAGGAAACGCAGGAAAGAGGTAAAGAACTGCCAACAGTAGCAGTATGCGTCGTCCAACAGGGAGTTGAGATTACAGCACAAACAAAAATTATATCACCCAATTCTAAAGCAGTTTTTTTTGCCATACTTGAAAAATTTTTTAAAGATACAGATGAACCGGAGGAACCGATTGGGAAAGGGAGCATAATTGGTGAAAATGTCAGGATTGGTGAAAACGTCAGAATTGGATGTAACTGTACCATCAGGGGAGAAATTTCTATTGGGAGCGGGACAGTGATAGAAGATAATGTGGTGATTAGGAACAGGGTAAGCATTGGGTGTAACTGCATTATTCAGTCGTTAGCTGTAATTGGGATAGATGGATACGGCTATTTCGAAGATGCGTCTCAAATGAAAACGATGCTTAAACACTTCGGAGGGGTCGTAATTGAAGATAGAGTGTTTATAGGGAGCCATACTAATATCGCCAGAGGAACTATAGATGATACTGTGATTAGAAGTGGAACTAAAATAGCACCTTCTACGCATATCGGGCACAATAATTATATTGGAGAAAATGCAGCAATCATATGTTCTCAATTATTTGGCAGTGTTCAGGTTGGAGATAATGCATATGTAACCGCAAGTGTGGTGAGAAATCAGAAAAAAGTTGGAAAAAATGTGGTTGTGGGAATGGGCTCAGTGGTAACGAAGGATGTGGAGGAAAACCGGGTAGTTTTAGGTGTTCCGGCAAGAGAAATCAGAGTGAACGATGGAAAAGAAAAACTGTAGGGAGGAGTGGATGTGCAGTTTACATATAGGTCATATGCGTCAATGATAGAGAATCTGCTCAATAGGGGATACCAAATCAGAAATTATAAAAATTGGGACGATACAGCGAAGACGGTGATTTTAAGACACGATGTCGACTATAATTTGAAAAAAGCGGTTGCTTTATCAGAGGTTGAAAAGAAAGTGTGTAATGGTGGAGGAATCTATTTCGTGTTAGTATCTACAGATTTCTACAATATACATTCCAAAGAATCCAGAAAAGCCATTAATACAATTCTGGAAAATGGTGGCAGTATTGGCCTGCATTTTGACGAGACACAATATTCTATATTCAGCGAGGAGGAATTAAAGAAGTATGTTTGCAAGGAAGCAGAAATATTGTCAGACATAGTCGGAACAAGGATAGAAGCAGTATCTATGCATAGGCCGTCAGCAAACATGTTGGATGCTGATATTAGATTTGCCAATATTATCAATTCATATAGTCATATTTATATAAAGGAGATGAAGTATTTGTCTGACTCACGAAGGCACTGGCGTGAGAACGTAGATGAGATTATTGAGCAGGGAAGTTTTACAAGGCTTCACATACTGACGCATCCGTTTTGGTACAGTCAGGGTGTAGAGAGCAACTTGAAGCAGACACTGAAAGAAGCTATTCTGAACGCTTCTTTGGAGTATTATGATAATCTGAATGATAATTTTCGGAGCTTACAGGAAGAAATTCGACGTTCTGAGATAGAAAGGATGATATATCAATGAAATATGTATTGATTGGATGCGGGCGTATATCACCCAACCATATTGTAGCGGCAAAGAACAATGGGCTTGAAATAATTGCAATATGCAATATCAATCCATCCTGCATGGCAGATAAATTGCTTAAGTTTAAATTGAGTTCAGATGTTAAGCAATATACAAATTATAAGGAAATGGTGGAGAAAGAAGCGCCAGAGATCGTTGCAATATGCACTGAAAGTGGAAAACATGCGGAAATAGCTTTGTTTTGTATAGAGCATGGCTGTAACTGTATTATAGAAAAACCAATCGCCCTGTCTATTCAGGATGCTGATGCAATTATTGCTGCTTCTATAAAATATCATGTGAAAGTGTGCGCATGCCATCAGAACCGCTTCAATAAATCAGTCCATATTATACGTGAAGCGATTGACATGAATCGTTTTGGAAAATTGTTTTATGGAACAGCGCATATCAGATGGTGTAGAGACCGTGAATACTATGACAGGGCAGCATAGAGAGGAACGTGGGAGCAGGATGGCGGTGCGCTGATGAACCAATGTATCCATAATATTGACCTTCTGCGCTGGATGATGGGGAATGAGATTGATGAAGTGATAGGAATGACGGACAGACTGAATCATAGTTATATAGAAGCAGAGGATATGGGAATTGCGTTAATTAAATTCAAAAATGGAAGTTATGGTATTGTCGAAGGGACAACAGATATTTATCCGAAGAATCTGGAAGAAACGTTATATATATTTGGTGAGAAAGGGACAGTTAAAGCGGGCGGACAGTCTGTTAATGTAATAGAGGAATGGAGATTCTCAGATTTGTTGGATAATCCGGAGGAGGTGAAAGCAAAATTCCATGAGAACCCACCGAATGTATATGGATATGGACATACGCCTTTGTATGCAGATGTCATAAATGCGATAAAACAGGACAGGCAGCCATATGTAACGGCAATGGATGGGAAAAGGGCACTGGAACTTGTGTTGGCAATTTATAAATCTGCCGCTGAGAGATGTAGTATTAAATTTCCATTGGAGCAATGTGCGACAATGGATTTTAAAGGGAGATTTTGATATGAATTATTATGTGCATGAAAGCAGTTATATTGATGTGAATGTTGAAATCGGTGATGATACGAAAATATGGCATTTTTGCCATATTCAATCAGGTGCTATTATAGGAAAAAGATGCACTTTAGGGCAGAATGTAAATATTGCCAATAATGTCAGGATTGGTAATGAAGTAAAAATACAAAATAATGTTTCCATATATGAAGGGGTAACAATAGAGGATGGAGTATTTTTGGGTCCCTCTTGTGTATTTACGAACGATTTAACTCCAAGAGCAAGATACCCCAAAGGAAGTGAGGGATATCTGCCCACATTGGTTAAAGAAGGGGCGAGTATTGGTGCAAATTCAACTATTGTGTGTGGAAACACAATAGGGAAGTACGCAATGGTAGCGGCTGGAAGCGTAGTAACGAAGGATATCCCTGACTTTTGTTTGGTCATGGGAATTCCGGCCCGGATATGCGGCAGGGTCGATGAAAGAGGGAATATTGTTAAAATCTGATATTATTGTTTTAAAGAGGGAAAATGAGTATTGAATTCAGAGATTTGAAAAAGCAGTATCAATTACATAAAAAAGAAATAGACACCGCAATACGGGAGGTTTTGCTTAATGCCAATTTTATTGGTGGTAGTAAGGTTCAACAATTAGAGGCAGAGCTCTCTGAATATACAAATGTAAAGCATTGCATTACCTGTGCCAATGGAACGGATGCATTGCAGCTTGCTCTCATGGCTTGGAATATCGGAAAAGGAGATGCGGTTTTTGTGCCAGATTTTACATTTTTTTCCAGTGGAGAAGTAGTTTCGTTAGTGGGAGCAACACCTGTTTTTGTGGATATAGAGGAAGATACTTACAATCTCAGTCCAGCTAGTTTGGAGCGGTCGATTCAGTATGTTCTGGAAAAAACGGATTTGGAGCCGCGGGTTGTAATAGCGGTGGATTTATTTGGACAACCGGCTGATTTTGGACAGATAAGAAAAGTAACAAATAAATATAACCTGCTAGTTCTAGAAGATGGAGCTCAGGGATTTGGTGGAAGAATTGGTAATAAAAGAGCATGTAGTTTTGGAGATATTGCAACAACATCTTTTTTTCCGGCGAAGCCGTTAGGATGTTATGGCGATGGGGGCGCGGTATTTACGGGGAACAGAGAATGGGCAGATAAAATCAGGTCGTTGTGTGTCCATGGAAAGGGTATAGATAAATATGAGAATATAAGAATAGGAATGAATTCTAGGTTGGACACATTGCAAGCCGCCGTATTGTTGAAAAAACTGGAATTCTTTAATGATGAGATTTTAAAGTGCAACCAGATAGCAGCAGAATATACAAGCAGGTTAAGCAGATTTGTCAGTACGCCAACAATAAAGGAAGGTATGGTTTCCAGTTGGGCACAATATACGGTATGCTTTCAAAATTGTGAAGAAAGAAAAGGGACGATAGAAGGTTTGAGAAAAAGCAACATACCGTCAATGGTATATTATAGGAAACCAATGCATTTGCAAAAAGCATTTGAAGAATTTAAGTACGACAGGCTTGAATATCCTATCACGGAGAAGATATGCGAGTGTTGTCTGTCTTTACCTATGCACGGCTATTTAGAGATGGATGAAGTTCGGTACATATCGAACCAGATAGTTAACTTTATAAGGAATAGTATGGTTAAAGTATAATATGGAGAATGAACTGCTATGAAGAAAGCATTGATTATTTCAAATTTTTTTCCTCCACTTAATAATATTGCAGCTAAGCGATATGGAATTATGTGCAAATATTTTGAGAAAAACGGATATATACCCTACATTATAGCCGGAGCCGCAGACAGCCGCTATTTAGGATCGAAACATGACTTGGAGGTTCCGGTTCCTGAAAAAAATATAATAAGGGTTAATGTAGAAGGAAAGATCATAAAATCAAAAGGAGTAAAGTTACTGTTTGATTTTTGGGATAAAACAAAATTCCGTGCAAGAATCATAGATTCCCGGGATGTTCTATGGTATGAAAATGTTATAGAAAACATTGATTTGAATAAATTTAAGGATATAGACATTGTCATAGGCACATATGGAATAGCTGGCAATTTGTATATTGCAAAATATATAGCCGGAAAACTGGGATGCCCATATATAGCTGATTTGAGGGATTTTATATCAGATTTTCATGTAATGCCGGATGGGTATAAACATTTTTATCAACTGGATTATATTGTAGAAAGATATTTTTTGTCAGCAGCAGATGGAATTGTTACCATATCTCCAGGTCAGAAGAAAATAATACAAAGAAGATATCCCGATAAAAAAGTTGTAACTATTTTTAATGGCTGGGAGGGAGATTCAATAGAAAATACATGTGATATACAGGCGAAATATATCTATTATGCAGGTTCAATGTACGAGCACACGAACACTGGACTTAAGATATTGATGAAAGCCCTTAAAAAGGTAAATGAAAAAGAAAATATTAAGATGATAATCCGTTCCATAGGGCCTAAAGAAATAGATAGAAAGGCAAAAAAAATAATTAAGCAGATGGGAATGGAGCATTGTGTAAGGATACTGCCTGCTGCCACAGATGATATTGTAAAGGCAGAGCGAAGCCGTTCATACATAAATATTGTATTATCTTCTGTAGATGAGGTTCGGCCAGAAATGCAATCCATATTACCGGGAAAGACGTATGAATTTATGCGTGAAAAGGTGCCGATATTAGCAATTACTTCCTCTAAATCTGATTTAGCCAGACTTTTGTCATATACAGATAAAGGTCTGGGGACAACTGCAGTTGATGAGATGGTTAAATTCATATTAAATGCTAATGGGAATTTTGCGGGAAATCGCAATGTGGAAAAGTTTTCAAGGGAAAATCAGGCAGCCAGATTATGCAAATATATGGATTATATTATAAAAACGGAAGCGGTGAAATAAGTGGATAAAACAGAGTTAATTAGTGTAATTGTACCCGTGTATAATATCGAGAAATATATTGAAAGATGCATTGAGTCCATTACCAGTCAGACTTACAGTAATCTGGAAATTATTCTGGTAGACGATGGTTCTGCTGATGATAGCGGAAGAATATGTGACAGATATAAAATTAAAGACCCAAGGATAAATGTGATACATAAATGTAACGGGGGACTTTCAACAGCAAGAAATGCGGGGATTGCGCGCGCAAAAGGAGATTATATAGGTTTTGTAGACGGGGATGACTATATATCTCAGGATATGTATGAAAAGCTTCTTTGGTATATGAAAGAAGATGTAGATATTACATGTTGCGGAAGAACATATATTTTGCCCAGACGTAAAAGAAGGGAATACTGTTTAGGCAGGATAGAAAAATTTTCTAAAACTGAGGCGATAGAGGAAATTCTTTTATCAAGAAAAATATGTATTTCTGCCTGTACAAAGCTTTTTCGCAGAAATTTATTTGATGATTTGCGGTTTCCGACAGGAAGAATATGCGAAGATATTCCAACTGTTTATAACTTAATTAAAAGAGCTCGGAATTTAATTCATATTGGCGAAGCAAAGTATTTTTATTATTATAGAGAAAACAGCATTTCACATAAAGAGTTTTACCCTCAAAGAACAGATTATATAGTATTTATGAAATATATATATAAAGATGTCAAAAAAAATTATCCGCAGCTTATATTACAGGCAGAAGCAGGTTATATAATCAGCCTGCTAAATACCCTTGATAATATTGAACAGTGTGGCGGATATGAAAAATATAGCAATATTAAAAATAAAATAACAAAAATGATTAGAAAGGTAGCAATAGGTGGGCTTATTAACCCATATGTTGGCGATGAACAAAAAAAGAAGATAATAAGGCATTTTTTAGGTATACCTATAAAAGTAGTTTGCAAATAACAGCATATCAAGGAGAACGGCATGAAAATTGCAGTGTTTGGAGGAATAAGATATATTGATAAGTTTGAAGAGTTGTTTAACAGTACTGCGAAAATATTATTTTTTATTGATAATTCCCGGCAATTACATAAAAAAATGATAGGTGGTAAAAGGATTTATTCCCCCTATGACTTTCCAAAACATGAGATAGATTATGTTGTTATTTTTATATATGAGTTTAAAGCAGTCAGCCAGGAGTTGATTGATTTGGGAATGGACGCAGCCAGTATTATAAATTTTAATGATATAACTTTAGACTTATCCTCATACAAAAATGTTTTTAATTTGGATATGGCTGACAGGATGAGATTAATGCTAAAAATTGATTTTATGGACAGAAAGATTAGTCAATTAGAAAATGCACAATGTTACTTTGAACAGAATTATGTGTATGAAGCGGCTGATATTTTCAGAAGGGGCAAAGTTTCTCTGCCTCGTATATGCTCTGTGGCAGAGACGTGCGAAAAGATTATCACTGACAGATGTTCCATCAGCAGATATGGAGATGGTGAGTTTGAAATTATTCTTGGACATGCAAAAGATATATATCAGAGTGATAATGAGGACTTGGCTAACCGGTTGAAAAATATCTTATTATCTAATTTGGAAAAGCATATTGTTGCACTTGCGGATGATTATGGTTCAATGGAGGGAATAAGAAAAGAAAATAAAGATGTAATCAGAAAATATATGACCCCTGAAAAAAGAGGACAGCATTATGCATTATTGGATATGAGCAAGGAGTACTTTAATGCTTATATCAGCAGGCCTTATGTCATATATCCACATAATGAAACAGAACAGGCAAGAAAAAGATTTGATAATTTAAAACGAATTTGGAATAAACAGAATGTTTTATTTATAGAGGGGAACAAGACCCAGATGGGAGTGGGGAACGATTTATTCTGTAATGCTGAAACTATTCAACGGATTATTGCGCCTAATGAAAATGCATATGATGTATATAATGAGATTTATCAGGCTGCGTTAGAATATGGCAGGAATAAATTGATACTTATTGCACTCGGGCCAACAGCGACAGTGCTTGCATATGATTTGGCAAAAGCAGGATATTGGGCTTTGGATATCGGGCACTTGGATTTGGAATATGAGTGGTTTTTGAAAGGAGAAGGATATAGCTATATTCCGCATAAATATAATAACGAAATGCTGGGGGATACAAATATTATTTCTATTGCTGATGAAGATTATATGAGGTCAATAATATGTCGTGTATTGGTCTGAAGAAGGAAGGATGATATGGAATTTATACCTGTAAATGAACCATTATTAAAAGGCAATGAAAAAAAATACTTGTGTGAATGTATTGACACCGGATGGATTTCGTCGGAAGGACCATTCGTTAAGGAATTTGAACAGAAAATGAGCGCAACCGTACATAGAAACCATGGAATTGCAGTTTCTAATGGAACAGCAGCATTAGAAGTAGCAGTCCAGGCATTAGGAATCGGAGAAGGTGATGAGGTAATTATGCCCGCCTTTACAATTATTTCCTGTGCGATGGCGGTAACTAAGCTCGGAGCTGTTCCGGTTCTTGTTGATAGTGATATACATACATGGAACATGAATGTGGATGAAATAGAAAGAAAAATAACTTCAAAAACAAAGGCAATAATGCTGGTTCACTTATATGGTCTTCCAGCAGCAGTAGACAAGGTTCTGGAACTGGCAGAAAGATATGATTTGAAAGTTATTGAAGATGCGGCAGAAATGCATGGGCAAACATATAATGGAAAGCCCTGTGGCAGTTTTGGAGATATCAGCACATTCAGTTTTTATCCTAATAAGCACATTACAACGGGCGAGGGCGGTATGGTTGTAACGAATGATGATGAGCTGGCTGAGCGGTGTCGCGTACTTAGAAATTTATGCTTCAGAAAAGATGTCAGATATATACATGATGAAATAAGTGATAATTACAGGTTTACTAATCTGCAGGCAGCAGTCGGGCTGGCACAGTTGGAACGTTTAGATGAATTTGTGGCAAGAAAACGTGCAATGGGTAAATATTATACTGAGCAGTTAAAGGATATAGATGGGCTGATATTGCCAATTGAAAAGATGAGTTATTCTGATAACATTTATTGGGTATATGGTATCGTCTTAAAGAGTAATATTCAGGCCGACAACAAAAAAGTACAGAAGCTTTTAGCAGAAGAGGGCATTGGTTCAAGAACATTTTTCTGGTGTATGCATGAGCAGCCTGTATACAAGAAGATGGGATTATTTAGAGACGAATCATATCCATATGCAGAGTATCTGGCAAGAAAAGGATTTTATATTCCAAGCGGGTTGGCATTGACACGAGAGCAGATGGATAGAGTGGTGACAGGTGTCAGAAAAGTTATAGGCAGTTTGACAGGAAAAGCATTATAAAATCTATATATTAAGTACAGGCAAAGTGCTGCTTAGAAATGAGGGACAAATGAGTGCAATTGAGAAGATAATGAAAAAAAATAAATTATTGGCAATGATTATACGTAATCATTATGAGTGCGAAGGTGTAGATTTTATCACACCTGATGAGTATTCACAGCAGGTGGCATATATGCATCATCCGGCGGGGAAAGTGATAGACGCGCATGTGCATAATATGGTTCATAGAAATGTAGTTTTAACTCAGGAGGTTTTGTTTATTAAGAAAGGGACTTTAAGAGTAGATATTTATGATGAATACGAGGACTACCTGGAGAGCAGAGAGTTGCATGCAGGTGATGTTATTTTGCTTGTTTCGGGCGGACATGGTTTTCAGGCATTGGAAGAAGTAGAAATGATAGAAGTAAAGCAAGGGCCATACACAGGAGAACAGGATAAAAGGCGATTTGAAGGAGTAGGCGAAAATCAGATTATTTACAATTGATGAGGGGATGTATTATGGAGGTTTTCAAGGACTATGCTTATTATTACAATGCGTTTTATCAGGATAAAGACTATGCATCGGAAAGCAGGCAAATTGATATATTGCTTAAAAGATATGGCAGCAACATAAGAAAAATAATTAATTATGGATGCGGTACTGGAAAACATGATATTGAATTGTGTAAACTTGGATATCAATGTGCCGGAATAGATATGAGTTCTCTTATGATAAATATAGCAAAGGCGAATAGTAGAAACGAAAAATTTGATATTAATTTTGCAGTGGCGGATATCCGTGAATACGAGCCGGCACAAAAGTTTGACGCTGTTATATCTTTATTCCACGTTATGAGTTACCAGAACACCAATAATGATATACTGGCGGCATTTCGGACAGCGAGAAAGGCGTTGAACAGAGGCGGAATTTTCATGTTTGATGTCTGGTATGGCGCAGGTGTATTAAGTGATAAACCAGCAGTTCGTGTAAAAGAGATTCAGACTGATAAACATAAATTGCTTCGGATAGCCAGGCCGGTTATGCATGATAAGACGAATACTGTAGATGTTTGTTATGAAGTTTTCATCATTGATAAGGAGACGAACGAAACGAACATAATCAGAGAAACACATCATATGCGGTATTTTTTCAGACCGGAACTGGAGTATTATTTAAAGGAATGCGGATTTGAATTGATAGATAACCTGGATTGTGCAACACTCGGGACGACAAGTTATGATTCATGGACGAGTTATTTTATAGCGAGGGCTATATGAAAAACAGGATATAGTTTGGTAAGTATAAATTAGTATGTATAGTGAGGTATAAGGTTAATGCTATTTAATTCCAGAGACGATTATTTTGAATACATACATAATCACCCTGAAGACAAAGTTGTTATATATGGTGCTGGGGATATGGGGAGGAAGTACTATAAATATTTTGAGCATGTGGATTACTTTTGTGACCAAAATGCAAAAAAAATAAAAAATATAGATGGCATAACGTGCTTATTGCCAGAGGAACTAAAAGATATCCAGTGTAAAATGATTATCTTAATTTGTGTTAGGGATGAGAGGGTTGCCGGGAAGATAGCACAAGTATTAGGTAGCTTAAATCTGGAGGCGGAAATATTTTATTTTTTTAACAAAGGTTCTTTCGCAGAATTTAGTTATTCTCCATATAAAAGAAAATTAAATCTGAAAGACAGGCTGCGGATACGTATTATATGTACAGATGGCAGTTGGATTATAGGGAAATTTGCACGAAAGCTTCAGGAGGAGTTGCTTAAACTTGGGCAGGAGGTTGACATTGCAGATGAAGAGGAACCAAAGGCAGATGTAAACCATTATGTATTTTATGGTGATTTGGCGAGAATATGTAATAATCACGGTACAGTACGTACATCTATGGTCACACATATTGATTGTTCATTAAAGAAAGATTTACTTAAGCTTCAGACACAAAACGGCGTTTTGTGCATCTGTATGTCGAATGAAACCGTAAATAAGCTTTCTTCATGGGGGATAGAAAGAGAAAAATTATGCTATGTAAATCCGGCACAGGATGGAGAAATTAAGCCGAGAAAAATTATTCTCGGGATTACAAACCGTTGTTATTATGGCTTTGACCTCAGGAAAAGAGATGATTTGATTTTAGAGGTATGCAGGCATCTTGAGGCACGTTTTTTTAAGCTGAAAATAATGGGAGCTGGTTGGGGAGAAATAGTCAGTCAGCTGGAACAGTTGGGCTTTGAGGTAGAGTATTATGCAGAATTTAACAGGGAAATTTATAAAACGCTAATGACAAGCCTGGATTATTGGATTTATTATGGATTTGACGAGGGAGCCATGGGATATCTGGATGCATTGGCGGCAGGGGTGAAAACAATCTGTACACCGCAAGGCTACCATTTAGATACAGGGTGTGGGTTGACATATCCTTGTAGTACAATAGATGATTTTGCCAGGGCCCTGAAACAGATTCAGGAAGAAAAAAGAAAAATTGTCGATGCGGTTAAAGACTGGACATGGGAGAATTATGCTAAGAAGCATTTGGAAATCTGGAACTATTTGACGGGGGCAAAAACACTGAAGGATTTATATGTTAATCAGAACGGATATATGGATGGAATATTTTCCATGCTATTACCTGATATCAGTGAAAAATAATATGAATTTAAGTATAAAATATCAAAATAAAGGAGATATGAAATATCTGCATGATGAAGAGAGATAAAAGATTTCTTTTGATAATGCGTGAATATGTTCTGGGGGGTGCAGAGACACAGTTCAGATATCTGATAGATTATGCAGAGCAGCATAAGTGGAAAATGGATGTAGTCATAGTACACGATTCAAAAAAGAATGATGACATGTTAATTGAAACTAAGGCAAACATGAAGACAGTACGGTTTATTGAATTGAATGGGGATAGATATGGAGTATTGTTGCATGTTATAAAAAACATATTCTATGTTAAATATAACTCATGTTTACTATATTATCCTCCAGATATTGTGTTGGCTCCATTTATTCATATGCTTGGGATACGGGCTATATATTCAGAACGGGTGGATGCTGCAGAAATTAAGAAAAGTATATATTATCAAAGTTGCTTGAAGTTTTGCAGCCATATTTTGGCCAATTCCCAATATGCAAAAGAAGAATTGATAAAATTGACAGGGAAGAAGGTTGTACTGATTAGAAATGGAAAACCTGTCGTTTCCCAGTTCCCGATAAAAGAAAAACGAGAGATATACAGGATTTTAGTTCCAGCCCGTATAGCCCCACCTAAAAACCAGATGTTACCTCTGTATTATTTGAAAAACAGAAAGGATTTTGAAGGAAAGATTGTTTTTGCCGGAATAATTGAGGACAAAGCCTATTATGGAAAATTAATACAATTTGTCCGAAAAAATGGACTTCAGGAAAAGGTGGAGTTTTTAGGTCATATAAAGAATATGGAGGAAGAATACAGAAAGGCAGATTTGGTTCTCTTACCATCATTTGCAGAAGGGACACCTAATGTTGTCCTGGAAGCATACGCTTATGGAAGACCAGTGATTGTATCTGATATAGAGGCGGAGCGAGATATTGTACCGAATTTCAGGCAAAGATTTGGAGTTAATAAGCCGGAGGGAATTGAAGCATGCATCAGATATGTGCAGGGAATGTCTGGTGATGTGTACAGGTATATGATAGAAAAAAATCGAAATAGAGTGCTGCAAAATTATAGTATAGAAAGAATGGCGGAAAGTTTTTATAGGATTATGGAGGGTAAACAATGAAAGCAATTGTTTTTGGATGTGGTTATTATTGGAATAATGTTGAGGAATTTTCTCTGATGGATACAAGTGTGGAGATATGCGGTTTTATTGATAATAATCCGCACGATAACATATTACACCCGGAAGCATTGTGAAATTTAAATTTTGATAAAGTAATTATTTGTAATATAAATGACAAAGATAAGCTTGAGATGATGAACCAGTTGATAGATATGGGGATTGACATTAGCCGAATCTCTTTTATTGAAGAATTTCATAAATGTTATCAATGTCGTATACAAGCATTGGGGAAAAATCATTTTTAGAGAATCTTATTCAAAGCAATCTGATTAGTAAGATTGATATAATAATTATGGAATGGCATGTGGGGCAGAGCGGATACCTAAGCCAACTATTAGATAAGTCTGGTTTTGAATATATAATTAATTCCACATTTAGGGACTTTGGTATGTGTTATGCTTTTAGGCGGTAATCAGGCAAAGTAGCGAAGAAAGGTAGATTTCAGTATGTGTAAAGTTTTTATATGGGGAACAGGATTCTGGGGGGAGAAATGTTTTCATAATCTTTTACCGGAAGTGGATATAATTGGTTTTGTAGAAAGCAAAGTAAGCAAGAATAATTTTCGCGGAAAGAAAGTTATATCAGGCAGTGAACTTGTGGGATATGATTATGATTATGTAATATTGGCAAATACGCATGAAGATGAAATTCAGAGGGAATTTACTATTGATAGCTCAAAAGTTTTGATTTACCGGCAAAATCCAAGACCAGATAAAGTACAATTATTTACCTGGCAGATAATTGATAAGGCGCGTAGTCTGATGCCATATCTTTCAATAGAATGTGAGGGCATGCGATTTTTATATAATAAAACAGATTTTCTTATTCCTGATATAATGTTCTTTTACCAAGAGGTGTGGAGCAAGAATGAGATGGATTTTTTCTGGAAGGAGGCTCCCAGACGTCAGACAGGTATTTTTATGGATATAGGGGCTAATATCGGAACTACCTCCATTTATTTTAAGAAAAGGCTTGCCGAAAAGCTTTCGTATATTGCATTCGAACCAGTAAAGGAAAATTATAAAATTTTTAAAATGAATTGTATATTAAATGATTGTGAAGATATAATTGTAGAAAATATTGGAATATCAGATACAGAAGGGATTATGGGATATACTATAGTAGAATCTAATTATGGTGGTTGCAGAGTGACTGAAAATGAGACAGGTAATGAGCGATGTGAGATAATGCGATTAGATAATTATATAGAAAAGAGGAGGATATTTCCTAAAGATATATCTTACGTATGGATGGATATTGAAGGGCATGAGGTAAACGCAATAAAAGGCGCTAAAAAATTACTTCAGGAAGCAGATGCAAGCCTTTTTCTGGAGTATAATGCCAGAGAATATAAAATGCGAGGGCAGCTTGAGATTATTCTGAAGGAGTTGCAGGAGATATATAGTACTTTTTTGTGTTTTGAGCAATATATGGTCGGGAAGACAAAAAAAAGGCATATTAACGAGTTGGTCTTACTGGCTGATGAGATGGAATGGCGGCAATGTAATGTACTATTTATTAAATAGTAAAATTGAAAAAGGAGAAAAGAACATGAAAAAAGGAATGAATGGAATGCTTTCAACGTTAGCAGGAACAGCGGCAGGAGCAGTATTTGGGGGAATAGCGGCAAAAAATGCTTCGTCAAAAAAAATTAAAAATCTAACAGATGGACATGCAAAAGTCCATGAGCTTTACATGGCTTTTGACCAATGGCTTCGCATCCGTCAGGAAGGAAAGACACTGGTAGAATATTTCGAGAAAAATAATTACAAGACCGTGGCAATTTATGGCATGAAAGAGCTGGGGGAGCGCCTGTATGACGAACTGGAAAATTCCGGTATTGAGGTGTGCTACATTATTGATAAAAAAGCGGATTCCATTTATGCGGATGTGGACGTCATAACTCCGGACGACGATTTGAAGCCGGTGGATGTCATTGTTGTAACAGCAATCTACTATTTTGATGAGATTGAGGAAATGTTAAGTGAAAAGGTAGATTATCCGGTTATTTCTCTGGAAGATATTTTATATGAGGTATAAATTTGAACGGAGAAAACTTAAGAACTGATGTGAAAATATCAGTAGTTGTACCGATATATAATGCCGGTAAATATTTACAGACCTGTTTATATTCCATCATAAATCAGTCATATCAAAATTATGAAGCAATTTTAGTGGATGACGGGTCAACTGATGGTTCTGGTTTGGTCTGCGACCAATATGCAGAGATGGACAGGCGGCTGCGCGTAATACACAAGGAAAATGAAGGGCTGATTTGTGCCCGGAAGAGCGGGCTTGCGGCTGCGTGTGGGAAATATATTGCTTTTGTTGATGCGGACGACTGGGTTGATGCAGATTTCCTTGAAACAGGGGTATGGCAGATGGAGCAGACGAAAGCGGATATTGTGCTCACAGGCTGTGTCAGGGAAATTGGAGACTGTTCAGAGACTGTACAAAACAGGATTGGTTCAGGGATATATGATGTTTCAGGGCTGACCAGGGATGTCTATCCTAAAATGCTGCATTATGAGGCATTTTACGAGTTTGGTATCTTACCCTATATCTGGAATAAATTTTATAAAAAAGAATTGTTGGAGAGGTGTTATGCTGGTATTGATACAAGGATATACGACGGCGAGGATGTTGCAATAGTGTATCCGTATTTGCTTCATGCCCGAAAGGCGGTCATAACAGACGATGCCAAGTATCATTACCGTATTCACAGCGAATCAATGACAGCTAACAGAAAAGCCGATTATTATGAAAATACTGCCAGACTTTATCTTCATCTTGCTACAAAGTTTCAGGGTTTTGAGTATCGTCATTTTCTGATGCCACAGCTTGACAGTTATATGCGGATGATGATATGGCAGGGGAATCCGGGCGGATTTATAGAATCAACAAGGTTTATTTTTCCGTTTAAGAAAATACCCAAGGGCGTACCTATTATTTTATATGGAGCCGGGTATGTGGGGCGAATTTTTCATTATCAGATTAGCCAGTCGGATTATTGTACCATCGCAGCATGGGTGGATAAGGGATATCAGCAGGAAGAAATGAAGAAAATGGGCGTAGTCAGCATGGAAGCATTGCAAACACAACAATATGACTACGTTGTTCTTGCTGTGAGCAGGACCGATGTGGCGGCGGAAATTACCAGCGAATTGATTTCTCATGGTGTCGATAAGAAAAAAATAGTGTTTGGTCTGCCAATGAGGTAAAAGAAATGAGCACTGGGAGCAAAGAATGAATAAATCTGAAGGGTAGTGGTGGAGGAAACAATATGGCAGAATTTACAACACAGCAGGTAATGAAAGAAATTCAGGAAGAACTGTCAAAGACAATGCCGCATCTGGGCGATTTATATTTTACAACTTTCTATTATCGCAAACTCATCAGGCTACTGAAGGAACAGAAGGAATTAGTGCTTTTTGGTGCGGGTAAATATGGGATAGCCATACTGGCAGCCTTGAAACGGGAGGGCATTAGTAATGTCCGGTGTTTTTGCGATAATAATGAAAAAGCGCTTGGTAAAACAGTTGATGAATTGCCGGTTATTTCTCCGGAGGATGCATTGGAACAATACCCAGATGCCTGCTTTGTGATAACTCCTAAGGATTATGAAAACGAGATTCTGCGCCAACTGGTTCGTATGGGTGTAGATATCGAAAGCATCGTGATATTTAATATAAAGAACACCGGATTGATAGTTGAGAATTAAAGGGTATCATAGTGTAATTACCGTTTTTAAAGTAATTGGGAGAAGAACAGCATGAAAAAGATTGCTCTCGTAGTACATAGATATGGGGTGGAAGTAAACGGCGGTGCGGAATATCATTGCCGGGTTCTGGCGGAGCATTTGACGTCACGGTATGAAGTTGATGTATTGACATCCTGTGCCAGAAATACGCTCCCGTGGGATAATGCTTATGTGGAAGGCATGGAAATCATCAATCAGGTAAATGTCCGCAGGTTTCCGCTGGAGAAGCTAAGAGATGATATTGCGTTTGATGAGCTGTCAAAGAAGGTGGGTAAGGGCGAAAAGGAGGCAGAGGAGGAATGGATTGCCCAGATGGGTCCCTGTTGCCCTTCGTTTGTTACCTTTTTGGAGGAAAATGCAGACAGGTATGAAGCGGTTATCTTTTTTACATATGCATTTTACCTTACAGTAAAGGGCATGGGGCTTCACCTTAAAAACAGTATTCTTCTTCCTACGGCCCATGATGATGCAAGCGTCCGCATGCCGATATATCGTGAAGTTTTTGCGGCACCGGCGGCTTTTTTGTACAACAGTGTGGAGGAAAAAGAGTTTATCATAGAGAATTTCCATACGGAAAATAAACTGTCAAGGCTGACCTGTGTGGGGATAGATATTCCAGAAAGGGGAGCATATGCACTACCTGACAGCGTGGCGGCGTATAAGGATAACTATATTGTTTATGTGGGGCGTATAAGTCACGGAAAGAATTTTGGCGAGCTGAACAGGGATTTTATTGAATATAAGAGGAGAAATCCCTCGTCTCTGAAGTTGGTGGTTCTTGGCAGAACAGACGATAAGATGGCGTTGACTTATTCGGAAGATATTATCTATGCCGGATTTGTTACAGAGGAAGAAAAAAGCGCAGTACTTGAGAACGCCAGACTTTTGGTTATGCCATCGGAATATGAAAGTCTTTCCCTGGTCATTCTGGAAAGCATGGCGGCAGGGAGGCCTGTACTGGTTAACGGGAGGTGTGCCGTTCTTAAAGGACAGTGTCTTAGGAGTAACGCCGGACTGTATTATACGGATTTTTTTGAATTTGAAGCAGGGCTTAACTATATCCTTTCCAATAAAGAAGCTTATTGTCAGATGTGTGAAAACGGACGTAAATTTGTGGAAGCTAATTATAGCTGGGATAAGGTGGTTGCGGATATCTGCAATTTAATAGAGGAATTGAAGAACACAGCGGGAGTGGAGGCATAATGGCAATCAAAGTATCAGTAATCCTTCCGTCGCTTAATGTGCGGAATTATATCGAAGAAGCCGTGCGAAGCGCAATGGAGCAGACATTAAAAGAAATCGAGATTCTCTGCATTGATGCCGGTTCTGACGATGGTACATGGGAAATTCTGTCCAGTCTGGCTGCGGTTGATGAAAGAATTCGCCTGTGCCACAGTGATGTGAAAAGCTATGGATATCAGGTTAATATGGGAATTGATATGGCGCAAGGCGAGTACATTGCCATTTTGGAGACTGACGATTACGCGGATATCCATATGTATGAGAGATTATATAATGAGGCGGTTTTATATGACTGCGATTATGTAAAGAGCGATTACACGCTTTATAGCACACAGAGCGATGGAAAGCGGATTTTTTTAAGAAGAAATGTGTTACAGGCAGATAATTTATACGGAAAAATTATAGAGCCTGTAAAGTATTCTGCGGTTGCGGCAGACGACAATTATCTTTGGAACGGGATTTATAAAAAAGAATTTTTAAAAAAAAATGGAATATGTCTGGCGGAAACGCCGGGAGCGGCTTATCAGGATATCGGATTTGTCTATCAGACAACTATCCATGCAAAAAAAGCGTTATATGTGAAGGATTCTTATTACCGGTACTGTACGGATAGGGATGGGGCGTCGGCAAATTCCGGCAAGGGGCTGTTATATGCCTATCAGGAATACACCCGACTGTACCAGGAGATACAGAAAGAGGCAGCAAGTAGTGAGAGGCTTCGTGCGTATTATTGCAGGATGGCAAAATCTTTTATTTACTGCTGTGAAGGTGTAGATGAAGGAAAAACAAAAATAAATCAAGAAAAGCGGATGGAGTGTTATGTGTGGTTTCAGCACCAACTGAAAGAGGCTTTAAAGAAAGACCTGGTAGACTGTACAGTTTTTCTTCCGCAGGTGTGGAATAAGCTGGAGATGCTTTTGGTATCCGAGCTGTATTATGTAGAAAAATGCAGGGAGCATAAGAGAGATATCAGGAAGGTTATAGGAAAGCCCGGGGAGTATTCGATTATTATTTTCGGAAGTGGCCATTATGGATGTGAAGCCTGTAAATGGCTGGAAGAACAGGACTACAGCATTGCGTGTTTTGCAGATAATAATCAGATATTGTGGGGAACAAAGGTTAATAACATAGTAGTCAGTTCACCGGTACAGACAAAGAAACAGTTTGCCATAGCTAAATATCTGATTGCTAATGAAAAGTATTCAGCGGACATGAAAGAGCAGCTCTTAAAAATGGGTGTTGAAGAAGAGGATATCTGCATATATGTGTGAGAAAGCAGCGGGCATTATATTATTACAGAAATGATAAGGGAGATTACTATGCGGTGTAAAGAGAATATACGGATACTTAACAGTTTTATTGATAAGCTGCAGGATACGGAATCGGAACAGTTGTTTGACGCAAGATTTTCTTATTTTGTGAATCGGGATAAAGATGCATTTTACAGGCAACTGGATGAAGTTCTGTCATCCCGGGAGCAAAACTTTGGCTGTGGTTGGCTGGACAGATATTATGACCGTAATCCGGCAAACAGAGAGGTCGGCATTGTTATTTTTGGAGCGGGGGAAATGGGGAAATTAACCTGCCGTTCTTTGTTGTACAATAACAGAAAGGTGGACTGTATTTGCGATAATAATGAAAGTTTAGATGGTCTGTCGTATAGAGACATACCAATTCTGGGGTTCGCGAATGTATGCCGGAATTTCAAAAAGGATGTAGTGATTGTGGCGGTATCGCCTAAATATCAGATTGAAATATATCATCAGCTGATAACAGCGGGATTTCATGAATCCAAAATTGTAATGTCCGATTACGGCGGAGGGGGATTATACTGCGATATATCAGGTCAGTATTTTGACCTTCCGGCAATAGTACCAAATAAAGAGGGAGAATATTTTGTAGATGCAGGCTGCTTTAACGGAGAAACTTCCAGGCAGTGTAAAGACTGGTGCGCGGGAAAGCTTAAGATGGTATATGCGTTCGAGCCGGATGCAAGGAATTATCATTTTTGTCAAAAAAATCTTTCTGAACTTGGATGCGAATTTGAGCTGTATGAGTCTGCAGTTTGGAGTGATAATACGATATTAAAATTTAAGGAAGATACAGGAGCTGGCTGGGGCTCTTTTGTCGATATGACGGGAGAAGTAAGTATAAAGGCGGACAGTATTGACAATAAACTGAAAGGGAGGAAAGCTACTTATATCAAGATGGATGTGGAAGGAAGCGAGTTGGAGGCACTAAAGGGAAGTATCGAAACGATAAAAAAGTATCGTCCTAAGCTGGCAATTTCTCTGTATCATAAGCCAGAAGATGTTATTGAAATCCCTGTCTTTTTGGAAAAACTGGATTTGGGATATAAGTATTACCTTCGGCATTATCAGACCAGAATGGAAGAAACAGTTTTATATTCAGTACCAGAACTGAAACAGCCGTGATGTAGAAACCGTAAAATAATTTGGAATTTGGTTGTAGTTAGTGATTGAGGAAAAATCAATGAAACTAAGCATCATCGTACCAATCTATAACACAGAATTATATTTAACAGCCTGCCTTAACAGCCTCACAGCCCAGACCTGCCCCGATATGGAGATTCTTCTCATAGACGACGGCTCTACTGACGGTTCCGCTCAGATATGTCAGGAATTTGCAGGCAAAGACAAGCGTATCACCTATATAAGACAGGAAAATAAAGGATTAATCGGAGCAAGACGCACGGGAGCCGAACATGCAACCGGCGAATTTCTTATGTATGTAGATTCAGACGACTGGATTGACTGCGGCATGGCGGAGTTTCTGGTTCGGAAAATCGGAGATGCGGATATGGCCACAACGGGAGTTCACTACGAGACCGGCCCGGGGATGGTGGTAGAATATCTTGACCGGTATCCGGAGGGAGAGTACAAAGGAGCGGATAAGGAATGTCTGTTGAAAACGATGCTGTACGATACGGAATCGGATAGCTTACAGCGTCTGACTCCGTGGATTTGGAACAAGCTGTACAGGACGGAAATAGTCAGACAGGTCTACAGGAATCTGGAGGCAGATAATGATTTTGCGGAGGATGCTGCGTTTTTATATAATTACCTTATAGTCAGCGGCAGTGTAAGAATATGCCATAAATGCTTTTATCATTACCGTTACCGCACGGATTCTATGTTCCACGGCGGAAATCCCCATATGCTGTCCGATATTAATAAGGCGTATCTTGCGGTCGCTTCCGGTTTTGAGAAGCATCCTCTGCGTGACAGCCTGATGGCGCAGCTTCAGCGCTGGGTATCAGTGGCGGCGGTAATGGCCGTAAACGGGAGAATGGGTTTTGCATCAGAGATACAGATTCCTGAATTTATGTTGGATACGGACGGACTGAAAGGGAAAAGAATTGTCCTTTACGGCGCGGGGAAAGCCGGGAGGGATTATTTCCGACAGCTTACCAAAATGGGATATAATGTGGTTTTATGGGTGGACAGCAACAGCTTGGAAACAGGGATTGTAAAAAAGCCGCATACAATTTTGGAAACGGATTACGATATCATTCTGTTAGCCGTAAGCCGTCCGGAATATGTGGAGAGCATAAAGCAGTCATTGAGAGGAATAGGCGTTGGGGAAGATAAGCTGGTGTGGAAAGAGCCGGTCAGAGCTTTATAGGATATTGAAACCAAAGACATTTCATAGTATACTAAAGTCAGCAAGAATAAGAGAATTTAAGGATGGCAAAGAAAACACAGGTATTAAAACCGGACACGGTGCTGAAGAATTACTGGAGTGACAATGAGCAGTTCGCCGATATCTTCAATGCGGTGTTGTTTGAAGGAAACCGGGTTATCAGGCCGGAGGAACTGGAGGATGTGGATACAGAGGAATCCTCGGTATTGGAACACAAAGGTTATGCGGAAAGCATCAAAGCGTCCAGGGACAATATAAAGGTGAGCAAAAAATCTACGGCATATGGTGTGGAACTTGTGATGTTAGGGATGGAACATCAGGAGCATATTCATTATGCAATGCCCATGCGGGTCATGGGATACGACTATGGTGCATATAAAAAGCAGTATGACAGTAATACTAAAAAGTATCAGACATCCAAGGGAATGGAGGAGGATGAATACCTGTCAGGGATGAAAAAGACAGACAGGTTTATACCGGTCATTACAATGGTTGTCTACTACGGTGAAAAGCCATGGGACGGGGCAGTCTCGCTTCATGGGATGCTGGATATCCCTGAAGGGATGAAAGCGTTTGTGAATGACTACAGGATTCTGCTTGTGGAGGCAAGGGAGAATAACCTGACATTCCATAATGTAAATAATACAGATTTTTTTAACATGCTGGAAGTAATTCTTGACAGGAATTTATCAAGGAATGAGGCCAAGGAAAAAGCTATAGACTATGCGAGAGAACATCATGTGGATAAATCTGTAATTATGACAGTGGCAGGAGCGACAAACTGTAAGATTGATTACAACGCATTATCCGGGAAAGGAGACTTTGATATGTGTACTTTGTTTGATGAAATTGCAAGAGAGAGCGAAGCAAAGGGTGAAGCAAGAGGTGAAGCAAGAGGTGAAGCAAGAGGTGAAGCAAGAGGTGAAGTGAAAGGCAGGGCAATAGAGATTGTTGAAACAGGATTTGAGTTTGGGCTTTCTGAAAATGATATTTTGGAAAGATTACAGAGAAAATTAAATGTGTCGTTGCAGACAGCGCAGGAATATATCAGGATGTTTGGGAAACAGACAGTATAACAGATTGAAGGTAAAGATATTGTGGATGAATCCCCCGGAAATGGGGGATTTTGTATTCCAGAGGGAGGCAGGAGGAAAGAAAAATATGAAGGCATTAATTTTTGGCGCAGGGGAGGCAACGAGGAGCTTTTTACATCTTGCTCCGGCGGCACGCAGGATTGAAGTGACAGGGATTGTTGATAACGACAGTTCTAAATGGGGGAAGACTTTTGAGGGATATACGGTGGAATCGCCGGAAGTAATAAAGAATGGCGGCTGGGATAAGATTATCATCACGCCGTTAGCGCATCCTGTTATCAGAGAACAGTTGGAAGGGGAATACGGCATAGCCGGAGAAAAAATAATCAGACCGGGAGATTTGATTGTTCCGGGGGAAGCAAATCTGGGTACGGTGCGTCTTAACTGCGATTATGACGAATGCTATGAAGTGAGCGAACTGTTGCCGGATAAGGTAATCTGCGCTAACCGAATGGAGGAATTTTATCTGAAGAAAAGCCACAGAATTATGAATAAATGGTGGCACTATTTTGAGATATATGAGACTTTTCTGAACAGGTACGCGAATAGTGAAGTCAGATTTCTTGAGATTGGCGTGTTCCGCGGAGGTTCCATGCAGATGTGGCGGGATTATTTCGGGGAGAAGGCAACGATTGTTGGAATTGATATTGACGAAAACTGCCGACAGTATGAGGAAGGAAATGTACATATCTGCATTGGGTCACAGGCAGATGCGGCTTTTCTTAAGGAGGTTTCCGAAAAGTGGGGGCCTTTTGATGTGGTTCTGGATGACGGGAGCCATATTATGGAGCATCAGACAATTACTTTTGAGGCGCTTTTCCCGTTGCTGAAAGAGGGCGGCGTATACATGTGCGAGGACTGTCACTGCTGTTATTCCGCCAGACATGGTGGGGGATACCTGAAAAAGGAATCCTTTATGGAATACTGTAAAAACTTTTTAGACTGCGTGAACAGCCAGTTTGTCGGGCTGGAGAATGCCAGACAGATGCCCTCTTATGCAGAGTTTATAAAAGCGTGTCATTTCTATGATTCAATGGTGGTTGTAGAGAAAAAGCGCAGAGGGTATTCGTTCCTCACAGAGTTTGCGCAGTAGGGGTAAGAGGGATGAAGTATCTCATTTTCGGCACAGGCGACTACTACAATCGCTACAAAAAATGGTTTGACAAAGACAGCGTCCTCGCCCTGCTTGACAACTCGTCCCAAAAGCAAAATACTTTTATAGACGGAATTGAAGTGCTCTCTCCCGCCCGGGGCGTGCAGCTTCCCTATGACGCCGTCATTATTCTGAGTTTTTACGTGAAGTCAATGAAGGAGCAGCTGCTTGGGCTGGGCGTACCCGATGACAAAATTTATCATTTTTATGATTTACATAAACTAATCAAACCGGAAGCGCGCAGCAGGCCGGTGAGGTATTTCGGTAAAGCCTTTGAACTTATCAGGGACGGGGAATGCAAAAATAAAATTCTGTTGTTATCTCAGGATTTAACTTTTGGAGGACCGTCTCTTGCCCTTTTTCAGGGAGCAGTGGTTCTGAAAGCGCATGGATATGACGTTGTATATGGTTCCATGATGGACGGTCCTTTGAGGGAGAAAATAGAGGAAGCGTGTATTCCGGTGGTGGTGGATGAGAATCTGCAGGTAGGGACAATGGAGGACTGCGGATGGCTATCCGGTTTTTCTCTAATCGTATGCAATACAATCAATTTTCACGTTTTTCTTTCAAAGCGGAATACGGACATTCCCGCGATATGGTGGCTCCATGATTCTCTCTTTTTTTATGATGGGGTTGATAAGGCGCTTTTGCAGGAGATTGACCAGAGAAACCTTCGCGTCGTTTCGGTGGGGCCGGTTCCCCGGCAGGCAATACAGTCGTTTTTGCCGGATTTGGAGGTGGGAACGCTGAATTACGGGGTATTGGACGCGGCACAGGATAATCGGCGGCTCCGTGAAAAGAGGGATAAGGTCTGCTTTTTGACGATTGGGTATATTGAAAACCGCAAGGGACAGGACATTTTAATTCAGGCAATCAGGATGCTGCCGGAAGAAGACAGGAAGAAAGCGGAATTTTATCTTGTGGGTCAGGATTCCTCTCTGATGGCGCAGCAGTTAAAGGAAGAAACCGCCGATTGGGATAACATATTTTTTACAGGTACGGTAGACCGGGAAGAAATCCACAGACTCCTGACGAAGGGAGACGTTTTAATCTGTCCTTCAAGGGAGGATCCGATGCCCACGGTGGCGGCGGAGGCAATGATGCATGGCCTTCCCTGTATTTTGTCTGATGCGGCGGGAACGGCGGAATATATTTGTGACGGGAGGGATGGGTTTGTTTTTCCCTGTCAGAATGCTTCGAAGCTGGCGGAAAAGATTGGCTGGTGCATTAATCATTGTGATTGTCTTTATTCGATGGGGGCGGAAGCGAGGAAGATATATGTATCCCGCTTTTCATCGGACGTATTTGAGAGGGAACTAGTGAAACTTACAGACGCATGCCTGAATCCCGCGCATAACGGGGCAGAGAGGGATTTTTAATGAGCGGCGCAGGTATCGTCTGGGAAAGCAGGAGACGGTGGCAGGCTTAGGAGAAATTTTCAGGCAGTATCAGAATAATTCCATCGCGCTGTATGGTCTGGGCGTGGAAACGGAAAAGGCTCTGCGGGAGCTTGACGGCGAATTTCATATTGTGGGGCTGCTGGACAGCTTTCGGGAGGACGGGACTTGCTATGGAAAGCAGATAATCTCTCTGCCGCAATGTATCCGTTTACAGGTAAAACTGATTATTGTGGTGGCAAGGCCCGGCTCATGCAGGGCAATTGCGAAAAGAATCGGAAAATTCTGCATGGAAAATCAGATAGCCCTGATTGATGTGCGAGGGAAGGACCTGGGTGCACAGAACAGGGAGGCTTATGATTTTGCAGGTGTGGACGGAGTGACGAAAGCGCAGATAAGAGAGCTTATCGCTGACAATGATGCTGTAAGTTTTGATTTATTTGATACACTTGTTATGAGGAGGGCGCTTTTTGACACGGATGTCATTGAACTGACAGAACGCAGGCTGAAAGAAAAGGGAATCTGTATTGAGGATTTTTGCAGTAAAAGGCAGCAGGCGGAGAAGGAATTGTCAAAGGATGCCGCGCCGACTCTGGAGGAAATCTACCGGTTTGTGTTGGAGAAAGCTCAGGGAGTATATAATGTTACGGCGAAGGAGCTGGCGGATTTTGAGTGGGCGGTAGATTATGAATTGCTTGTACCGCGAGGGGAAATGACCGGACTGCTGTCGGAAATTATCAGCAGCGGTAAAAAGGTTTACATTGTTTCGGATACCTATTACAGCAGGCGGCAGCTGGAAAAAATGCTGGATAAGTGCGGCGTCAGGGAGTATACTGATATTCTGGATTCCAGTGAATATAAGACAGGTAAGCGGCAGAAGCTGTTTGAAGAACTGAGAGGTATCACAGGAGAGCAGAGGTGCCTGCATATCGGCGACGACATGGAGGCCGATATCGAGGCTGCGAAAAGGCACGGATTTGATGCGTGCCAGGTTTACAGCGGACTGGATTTGCTGGAAAAGACCGGGTATCTTGGCATGTGGGAGCACACAGAGAGCTTGTCGTCCCGTATAAAAATCGGGTTATTTGCAGCCAGGATGTTTAACAGCCCGTTTATGTTTGAAAGGCAGGATAGAAAGCTCTGCGTCAGAGAAAGCTATGATATGGGGTATCTGTTTATGGCTCCTGTGATAGCTGATTTTGTTGTCTGGTTCCGTCATAAGGTGCAGGAGGAAAAGCTGGATAACGTCTGGTTTGGCGCAAGGGACGGTTATCTGATAAAGCGGCTTTATGATATGCCTGGCGGCGATGCGCATTCTGTCTATTTCCTTACGTCAAGAATGGCGGCCATAAGGGCGGGCATGGAGGATGAAAAGGATATTGAATATGTGGCTGAAATGAAATTCAGCGGTACGCTGCAGCAACAGTTAAAGGAGCGGTTCGGTCTGTCGGTGGAAGAAAAAGACGGGACAGAAAAATTGCCGGCAGGTACAGTTACAGAAGAAAAGTCTTTGGTGGATTATTCCCGTGTGATTTGGGAGAAATCCCGGGAATATAAAAGGAATTATCGCAGGTATCTGCAGACGCTGCCTTTAGCGGAGGGGGATATTGCGTTTTTTGATTTTGTGGCCAAAGGAACAAGCCAGATGTATATTGGCAGACTGGTGGAAAATCATTTAAAGGGATTGTATTTTCTTCAGCTTGAAAAGGACAATATGCAGGATAAAAATCTTGATATTACGGCATTTTATGAAAGCAGAGAAGCGGCCGGGAGCGTCATTTATGAAAATTATTATATATTAGAAACGGTACTGACATCAGAGGAGCCGTCCGTCACAGGGTTTGATGAAGATGGAAAGGCCGTTTTTGCGCGCGAAACACGAACGGAGCGGGATATCGGTTGTATAAAAAGAATGCAGGATGGAATTACAGATTATTTCAGGTCATATATTCAAATATGCCCGGCGTCGGAGATAAACGTGGATAAACGTCTGGACGAAATTTTTCTGGAATTGATACACAAATTTAAAATACTGGATAAGGATTTTTTAAATTTGAAGGTGGAAGACCCTTTTTTTAACAGAATGACAGATATCACAGACTTGATATAATGGCGGTCTGCGTACCGAAAGGGCGGAGACGGAACAGAGCAAAGATAAGAGGTGTGGCAATGAACTTTAGTTTAATGGCATCCATGATGTGTGCCAATTACGGAAATCTGGAGCGGGAAGTAAGAGAATTAGAGGAAGGCGGTATTGATTCCTTCCATATAGATATTATGGACGGGCGGTATGTGCCGAACTATGCCATGTCTTTGAACGATATGCGCTATATCGCGTCGGCGGCAGCAAAGCCTCTGGACGTGCATCTGATGGTGGAGCATCCCAACAACACCATCGAGATTTTCATCAGCTCTCTGCGCAAGGGGGACACCATTTATATTCACCCGGAAGCGGAGTACCATCCCTCCACCACCCTGCAGAAGGTGATTAACGCGGGGCTGACACCGGGAATCGCCATCAATCCGGGAACCAGTGTGGAGACGGTGATGGAGCTTTTGCGCATTGTAAAAAAGGTGCTTGTGATGACGGTAAATCCCGGCAACGCGGGGCAGATGTTCATGCCCTATGTGGGGAAGAAAATTACAAAGCTTCTTTCGCTTAAGGATGAAATGCACTTTGAGCTTTACTGGGACGGGGCCTGCAGCGCGGATAAGATACTGGAGTTTGCCCCTAAAGGGGTGGACGGCTTTGTGCTGGGTTCCTCCCTGCTTTTCGGGAAGAAGAAGCCTTATGGGGAGATTTTAAGCGGGATACGGGGGCTCAGGTTCTGACGGCAGGCCGGAAACCGTTTTGACATGACCGGCAGAATCCGGCAAAAGAATGGCTTTGCCTGTATATTTAATTGTAAGAAAAGGGGAAATTATGAATATAGCGGTGATACTTGCGGGCGGCCTGGGGCTAAGGCTTGGGGAAAGTCTGCCGAAGCAGTACATAGAGGTGAAGGGCAGGCCGGTGATAAGCTACTGTCTTGATATTTTTGAAAATCATTCCGAAGTGGACGCTGTCTGGATTGTGGCGGAAGAAAGCTGGCGGGATTTCATCTTGAAGTGGACGGGCGCAAAGTTCAAAGGCTTTTCCATGCCGGGAAGGAACAGGCAGCTTTCTATTTATAATGCGCTTACCGATATCAGCCGTTTCGCGGAGGAAAAAGACCTGGTCATCGTCCACGACGGGGTGAGGCCGCTTGTAAGCGGCGAGCAGATATCAGGGTGTATAAACGCCTGTAAGACTCACGAGGGGGCAGTTCCGATGCTTCCCATGAAAGATACCGTTTACATGGGAGAGGGCGGCAGGATTACGTCCCTCCTTGCGCGGGAGAAGATTTTTGCAGGCCAGGCGCCGGAGGCGTTCAGGCTGGGAGCATATTGTGAAGCTAACCGGAGGCTTTTGCCTGAGAAAATACTTTCTATAAACGGCTCCGCAGAACCGGCGGTACTGGCAGGGATGGACGTTGCCATGGTTCCGGGGGACGAAAATAATTTCAAGATTACCACAAAGGCAGATTTAGAGAGATTCTGCCGGATAGTGGAGGGAAGCAAACGCTGACAGGCTTATTGCAATAAGATTAGAAAACGTATACTGTGTACGGAGCGGCGCCGGACGGACCGGCCCGGAAAGGGAACAGATATGAAAGCATGGATGCTGCACGGAATAAATGATTTGCGTTTTGAGACGGTAGAAAAACCGGAATTGAAGGAGGGGGAAGTGCTGGTCAAAGTACTGGCGACGTCCGTCTGCGGTTCGGATATTCCAAGAATTTACAGGAACGGGACTTATTCCTTCCCGCTGATTCCGGGGCATGAGTTTTCGGGAGTTGTAGAGGAAACCGGCCCGGGTCCGGGGAGCGGGTGGCCTGGAAAGCGTGTAGGTGTTTTTCCGCTGATTCCATGCGGAGTTTGCCGCCCGTGCCAAAAGAAGCAGTATGAAATGTGCAGAAGCTATGGTTATATCGGTTCCCGGCAAAACGGCAGTTTTGCGGAATATGTGGCGGTTCCTGCGGATAATCTGATTGAGGTTCCGGGCAATGTGTCCATGCAGGAGGCGGCGATGTTAGAGCCGATGGCGGTGGCGGTACATGCCATGAGGAGGGTGATACCGACGCCGGAGGATACGGTGGCAGTCCTGGGGCTGGGAACCATAGGGATGCTTCTGGTGATGTTTCTGAGGGAAGCCGGAATCAAAAATATGCTCGTGATTGGAAATAAGGAATTTCAGAGGCAGGCGGTTTTAAGGGCGGGTCTGCCGGAAGAATGCTTTTGCGACAGCAGAATGCAGAATGCTGAGGAATGGCTTCTGAATCGGACAAAGGGGGCGGGCGCCGATGTGGTTTTTGAATGTGTGGGAAGGAATGATACTTATGCGCAGGCAATCAGGCTGACCGCTCCTAAAGGGCGTATCTGCCTGATTGGGAATCCTTTTTCGGATATGATGCTTAAGAGAGATGTCTACTGGAAAATTCTGAGGAACCAGATTACCGTTACGGGCTCGTGGAATTCTACCTTTACCCATGAGCCTGAGGACGACTGGCACTATATTCTGGAGCGGCTGCAACAGAAAAGGGTAGCGCCCGGTCAGTTAATTTCCCACAGATTTTCCCTGGAAAATCTGGAGCAGGGGCTTCATATCATGCGAGACAAAACCGAGGATTATATTAAGGTCATGGTGTCGGCTTCCTGAGCGGGCAGTCCGACAAGCTTATTTTATCCTTTAGCATGCCAAGTCCCGAGTCCTTCAGATAATCCTGCAGAATCGGAAGGGACTGGGAGGAGGTGGGGCCTATGATAATTTCCCCCACCAGGTCGGGCAGCCGGATATTTGACCTTTCGCACAGCCTGTTTAAATCAAGAGGATAGTATTTCTTAATCCGCCCGGCGGCCACATGATATTTGGGCTCCACCGGAAATTCATCTAAAATAAAAGGCGAGACCACCAGCCGGAATTCCTTTTCATTGGAGAAAGAAGGATGCTTAAATGCCGCCGACTGAACCCAGGCTTCATTCATCAGCCTTTGCAGCTCGGGAAGACATTCAGAAAATTTATCGGTTTTTTTAATCAAATCATAAAATTCCCCCACCAGTTGATGGTTATGCATATCCGCCTGATAGTATACCTTCTGGAGCGATACAGCTCCGCCAATCATCTCACGCAGAAGCTTATTGCGGAAAGCAATGCACACTCCCTGACCGAAACGTCCGTACCGCTCCCACTGGGCGGCATCGTCCCGATACTGGGAGAAGCAGGCCGCATAGGCGGAGTAATGGAATTCTTTTTCCAGCTCTCCCTCAAAAAAGGCTTTGGCCTTATGGATTTTTGCATAATCTCCGCTGAGGTTTAGCTTTTCAATAACGGCTCCGTAAAGTCCGTTCATAAACAGTCTCATCTCGGAAGCGTCGTTCATATTAAGGATATTATTGAGACGCAGCTCCCCATATCGGATAATTCCGTCAAAGGCAATGAAATCAGTGTAGTGGTACAGCATGGATTTCCTCCCGGCAGTTTCTGGTTTATATGATACCTATTTTATTATAGAAAATTCCATTTTGCAAATACGGTTTATACAAGACAAGGACGAAACAGCCTCCCGGAACTGTCGGTGTTTTGTGAATTTGCGGAAATTCAGCCTGAAAAGTCTGAAATTACTTTTTTGGAAAAATCTGTTGACAAGCATAAAGCCTGGTAAAGATTCACAAATCGGTGAAGGTGATATTCAAAAAAGAGACTTGTACCGGGAACGGAAAAAGGGGAGTTATCCACAAAAAGGGATTTCCAAACAATGATATTTCCACTTATACACTAAGTTATCCACATTATCCACAGACGAAATACCAAAGCCTGTCCAAAAATTAAATTTGGATTAAGAACGGATGTTTTGTGAATTGTGATAAAATCATGTGAAAACAAATTGTCTGAAAACAGAGGGACTTGAAATTGACGGACAGGAATTGTTGCACAACAGCCCTGTAATATGGTATAATATTTCCACAATAATCCAAGGAAAGGATGATGCTTATGAAGTTTGTAATTGTTGGAAAAAATATCGAAGTAACACCGGGGCTGCGCAGCGCAGTGGAGGACAAGATAGGTAAGCTTGAGAGATATTTTACTCCGGAGACGGAGATTCATGTGACCTTGAGCGTTGAAAAGGAAAGGCAGAAAATCGAGGTGACGATTCCGGTAAAAGGAAACATCATCCGCTCCGAGCAGGTAAGCAACGATATGTATGTTTCCATTGACCTTGTGGAGGAAATCATAGAAAGACAGCTCAAGAAATACAAGAATAAGCTGATTGACCAGCAGCAGGCGGCGAGCTTCTTCAAGAAAGAGTTCATGGAAAAGGAATACATGGAGGACGAAGAGGTTAAAATTATAAGGACAAAGAAGTTTGACATCAAACCCATGTATCCCGAAGATGCCTGTGTCCAGATGGAGCTTTTGGGCCACGGCTTTTTCGTATTCTGTAATGCGGAGACAGACCAGGTGAACGTGGTGTACAAGCGTAAGGGAAATACTTACGGGCTGATTGAACCGGAGTATTAAGGAAAAGCGTGACGGTGTGAGCGCGGGTCATCGGATTCCCTATGGAAGACGGCGGCATATGAAAAAGTGCTGAGATAAAAAGATGTATGGCAAGCCATGCATCTTTTTTAAAGCGGCGGACGGCAAAGACAGCCCTGTGCGCCGCCACCGCATAATAATTTGACGGAAGGAAAACGGGCGGATGTTTCTGATTCAGATAGCGGCTCTTTTGGTTTTTATACTGGCAATTTCATGGAGGTTTCAAATCCGGTTTGTGGAAAGTATCCCTGTGGGGTGCTCTCTTCTGGTATTTGAGCTTTATGCGCTCAGCTTTTTCGGGCGGCTTTCCTTTTCCGATGTGATTGCGGTTATATGGCTGGTTCTGGCTGTGGTCTATATTGCCCGCCTGTCAAAGGAAAAAAGAAAGGAGCTTGTCGGTTTCTGCTTCGGGGAGCTTAAAGGCCCGGGAGCCATAACTGCCATTGTCATGTCGGTGATTGTAACGGTATGTGTGGGAGAAAAAGCGGTAAGCTGGTGGGACGATTATAATTTTTGGGCGACAGATGTAAAATCCCTTTTTTATCTGGACGGCTTTGCGGAAAAATACGCTAACGTGGCGGCGGAATTCGGGGATTATCCGCCGGGTACGCAGATGATGAAATGGTGGTTTCTGCATTTTTCACCGAAGGAATTCAGGGAAGGGCTGATGTTTGCCGGATATTACTTTTTTAACCTGTCCTTTTTATTTCCCATGCTTAAGGTAATCAAAAAACGGAACGTTTTTGCAATGGCACTGGGGGCGGCAGTGCTCTGGCTTTTCCCGGCGGTGGCGGAGGCTTTCTGGATGGACGGATGCTGTGCGGACCTTACCATGGCGCTTGTCTACGGCGCATTTCTTGTGTCGGTGGCGGATGAAAAAGAGGACAGGTTTTTCTACTACGGACGGCAGACCTTATTTCTGATGGTGCTTGTCCTTTGCAAGAATACAGGATTTTTGTGGGCGGCCTTTGGCCTTTTGTTTAACTATGGTTATCATTTCCTGATGCACAGGAAAGCGGCGGCAGGGCGGGAGGCAAAGAGAGCGGACAGGAGGGCGCTGCTTTTGGTGACATTGCTTCCGATTCTGACGGAAATGTCCTGGCTGTTTTTCTGCCTTATGAACAGGCGGGTGGCGAAGCTTACCGGAACAGCTATACAGATGGCTACGGGCGGGATGAATATTCCGGCTTATCAGGAGGAAATGGTAAAGGCTTTTCTGGAGGCCTTTGTAAAGTGGCCGCTGCACAGGGGAAAGACCATAGGAATTGATTTAAGCCCTTTGGGATTGTATCTTTTGTTACTGCTATTTGTATTTCTTTTATGGAAAACCCATGCGCCGGACAGGAGGCGGGCGGCTTATACGGGCGGTTTTCTGGCGGTCAGCGGAATCGTATTCTATACCATAAATCTGGTAAGCCATCTGACAATCTTTGCAGTAGAGACTCAGTATCTGGAGCCCTTTGGTATGGTGTCCTCCATTGAACGGTACGGCGCGCCCTTTGCCATCGGCGGTTTGTATCTTCTGGCCTTTTATGTGCTGAAAGGAACAAAGAGCCGGAAGGGGATAGCGCTCTGCGCAGCGTTTGTGCTTCTTACCACGGACTACGGGGGTGCCTGGCGGGCCCTTTATGGCTACAGAAGCGCCACACAGGAGATACTGGCGGAGCGGGAGGGTATTGTGGACGAGGCTGCGGAGAGATTCCTCGCTACGACAGCGGAAGGCTTTTCGGAAAAGGAAGGGGCAGGAAAAGGGCACGGAGCCGGACGGGTGCTGTATCTGCGGGATATCTCCGATGTGAGCTGGGTGAGGAACACTTACATCGGCTTTGAGGCGGCTCCTGTGTCGGTGATGTACGGAAATGTGGATGCAGAGGTTACGAACAGTCAGGACATTGTGAAGGCCATTGAGGACGCCCATGCGGGATTTTTGTATGTGGACGAGCTCTGCGGAGGAGGGGAGGAAGTGTTCGGGCCTCTTTTAGCGGAGGGCGAGGAGTTCGGATACGGCTGCCTTTATCAGGTGGTGGAGGACTACGTCGGAATACGTCTTGTGAAATATGCATGAGGGATGCGGCAATATAGATGCCGGAATGTGATGGCGATTCCGGGCGGCAGAGGGTATTAAAACAGCAGTAAAGGAAAATTTTATGGAACAGAAAGAAACGAGATGGGAAGTGCCGATAATTATTCCTTCCTATGAGCCGGACGAAAAGCTGCCGGATTTACTGAAAAAATTAAGAGAAACCGGTTTCCGGAATATTGTTCTGGTGGATGATGGAAGCGGGGAGAAGTATGCCGGTATTTTCACGGAGGCTGAAACGACATATGGCTGTGTCGTCCTGCACCATGCCGTCAATCAGGGGAAAGGGCGGGCTCTGAAAACAGCCTTTAACTTTTGTCTGCGGGAGTTTGCCGATTTGCCGGGAGTGATAACGGCGGATTCCGACGGGCAGCATTCGCCGGAGTGTATTTTATCCTGTGTGGACGCAATGCTTAAGAATCCTTCGGCGCTGATATTGGGATGCCGCTGCTTTGAGGGAGCGGATGTGCCTGCCCGCTCTGAATTCGGCAACAAGTGTACCAGAGTGGTGATGAAATACCTTACCGGAATTTCCGTTTCCGATACCCAGACAGGGCTTCGGGGGATACCCACCGCTTTTATGGAACAGCTTCTTATGGTGCGGGGAGAGAGATTTGAATTTGAGACGAACATGCTTCTTGAGACGAAAAGCAGGAAAATTCCCATTGTGGAGGTGCCGATTCGCACCATTTATATTGAAGAAAATAAAACCAGTCATTTTAATCCCATTAAGGATTCCATCAAGATTTACATGATATTCGGGAAATTTTTGTTTTCCTCCCTGTCCTCAAGTCTGGTGGATTTGACGCTTTTTACTATCTTCTGCTTTTTTATGCGGGACATGGAATGGGGGCGGATTTCCTATATTACGGCGGCTACGGTGTTCGCCAGGATTCTCTCTGCGCTGTATAATTACTCGCTGAACCTGAAGGTGGTTTTCCAGAGCGAAAGTAAAATAGGAACGACTCTGCCCCGTTATATCCTGCTGGCCATCGTGCAGATGTCGCTTTCCGCACTGCTGGTCGGAAAGCTGTATCCGCTCTTTGGAGGCATGGAGGTTTTAATTAAAATACCTGTGGACGTGATTTTGTTTTTCTTAAGTTTTGTGATTCAGAGGGAGTTTGTGTATGCGGACTGAGTATGACAGGTATTCAACAAATACCGCAGGGCTCACATATTTCGCGGCTTTGCTGTAAGTCGGATGCCCCGTCAGCTTGCCGCAGGGGGATTTAGCGCTTCGGACATCCTACGCACCCGCTGCACTTATCCGCCGCCACATCCACGCTCCCCAGATTGACGGGGCTTGTGAGAAGGCAGATTGCCTGAGAGGAAATCCCTTCCCCCGTTCCGGTAAAGCCAAGCCCCTCCTCGGTGGTTGCCTTGACATTCACCTGCGCTACGGTAATTCCAAGAGCGTCCGCGATATTCTGTCTCATTGTATCGATATGGGGACGCATTTTCGGCGCCTGGGCAATGATAGTTGCATCAATGTTTTCAATCAGGAAGCAGTTTTCCTCAAGAAGATTTCCCACATGGGAAAGGAGCTTTAAAGAGGAAATTCCCTTGTAGGTCATATCCGTATCCGGGAAATGCTTTCCGATATCGCCTAAGGCGGCGGCGCCTAAGAGAGCGTCCATGATTGCGTGCAGAAGCACATCCGCGTCAGAGTGGCCGAGAAGCCCTTTTTCATGGGGAATCTCAACGCCGCCAATAATCAGCTTCCGCCCTTCCGTTAATTTGTGAACATCGTAACCCATACCGATTCTCATAATAGCGTATACCTCGTTTTTGAAGTCTGTGTTTTAGTCGTGGATATTTCGCAGAAGCTTCTGCAGTCGATTTGTGGAGCCGCAGGAATATCTGCAATCTTATTATGCCATTATCGGTGTGTTTTATCAAGGTTTATCATAACTGAAAACATACAGGAATCAACTTTCCATGCAGAATCCATGTAGAATCCATGAAAAATTCCGCTTTACAGCCGGATAAGATTGTGCTATCATTTATTACTGTGGAATCAGCCGTTGCTCGGATTTATGGACACTCCGACCAAATCTTAGCATCAGGCGGTCATAAAAATAAGGAGGATATATCTCATGATTTCAAAGGAAAAGAAAACAGCTATTATGAAAGAGTATGCAAGATGTGAGGGCGATACAGGTTCGCCGGAGGTGCAGATTGCAGTATTATCAGCGAGAATTCAGGAGCTTACAGAGCATCTGAAAGAGCATCCGAAGGATAATCACTCAAGAAGAGGTATGTTTAAGATGGTAGGTCAAAGACGCGGTCTTCTTAATTATCTTAAGAAAAAGGATATTGAAAGATATCGTGCTTTGATTGAAAAACTGGGAATTAGAAAGTAAGAGGCAGTTAAGGCGGAGGGCGATAATCGTACTCCGCTTTTCAAATGTGCCGGGGCGGGACGCCCCGTGTGGTAAGAAGAGAAAAGGAGAGAGAGTATGTACAAGACGTTTTCAATGGAGCTTGCGGGCCGTACACTCACGGTTGATATCGGCAGAGTGGGCAAGCAGGCAAACGGATGCGCATTTATGCATTACGGCGATACCACGGTATTGTCAACGGCAACCGCATCGGACAAGCCCAGAGAGGGAATTGATTTCTTCCCCTTAAGTGTAGAATACGAGGAAAAGCTGTATGCAGTAGGCAAAATTCCGGGAGGGTTTAACAAGAGAGAGGGAAAGGCGTCGGAAAACGCTGTTCTGACAAGCCGGGTAATTGACAGACCCATGCGTCCCCTGTTCCCTAAGGATTACAGAAACGACGTGACTTTAAATAACATGGTTATGAGCGTTGACCCGGGGTGCCGCCCCGAGCTGGTGGCTATGCTTGGCGCAGCCATTGCAACCTGCATTTCCGATATTCCTTTTGACGGTCCCTGCGCTATGACCCAGATGGGCATGATTGACGGGGAATTCGTAATCAACCCTTCCCAGGAACAGTGGAAAGTAGGCGACCTTAATCTGACGGTTGCTTCTACGGCGGAAAAGGTGATTATGATTGAAGCGGGGGCAAATGAGATTCCCGAGGATAAAATGATTGAGGCCATTTACAAGGCACATGAAATTAACCAGACAATTATTGCTTTTATCAATCAGATAGTGTCCGAGGTTGGAAAGGCAAAGCATGAGTATACAAGCTGTGCAATTCCCGAGGAGCTGTTTGCGGCGATTAAGGAAATCGTGCCTCCCGCACAGATGGAGGAAGCGGTTTTCACAGACGAAAAGCAGGTTCGTGAAGAAAATATCAGAAATATTACGGAAAAGTTGGAAGAAGCCTTTGCGGAAAACGAGGAATGGCTTGCCGTTCTCGGTGAGGCCGTTTATCAGTACCAGAAAAAGACCGTCCGCAAGATGATTCTGAAAGACCGTAAGCGTCCCGACGGACGTGAAATTACCCAGATTCGCCCTCTTGCGGCTGAGGTTGATATTATTCCCAGAGTCCATGGTTCCGCCATGTTCACCCGTGGGCAGACACAGATTTGCAACGTATGTACACTTGCGCCTTTATCCGAGCAGCAGAAGATTGACGGACTCGATGAGAATGAAGTGAGCAAGCGTTACATGCATCATTATAATTTCCCCTCCTACTCCGTAGGTGAGACAAAGCCCTCACGAGGGCCCGGAAGAAGGGAAATCGGCCATGGGGCGCTGGCGGAGCGCGCATTGATTCCGGTGCTCCCTTCCGAGGAGGAATTCCCCTATGCAATCCGTACCGTTTCCGAGACCTTTGAGTCCAACGGTTCCACTTCCATGGCTTCCACATGTGCGTCCTGTATGTCACTGATGGCGGCTGGCGTTCCGATTAAGAAGATGGTGGCCGGTATTTCCTGCGGTCTTGTAACCGGGGATACGGATGATGATTTCGTGCTTCTCACAGATATCCAGGGACTTGAAGATTTCTTCGGCGATATGGACTTCAAGGTGACAGGTACTACAGAAGGAATCACGGCAATCCAGATGGATATCAAAATCCACGGCCTTACAAGGCCTATTGTAGAGGGCGCAATTGCAAGATGCCGCGAGGCGAGACTTTTCATTATGGATAACTGCATGAAGAAAGCCATTGCCGAGCCCAGGCCGGAGGTTGGACCTTATGCGCCCAAGATTATTTCCATTCAGATTGACCCTGAAAAGATTGGCGATGTGGTTGGTCAGAGAGGCAAGACCATCAACGAGATTATTGCCCGCACAGGCGTTAAGATAGATATCACCGACGACGGAAACGTTTCGGTTTGCGGCACGGATATGGCAATGATGGACAAGGCCGTTGAGTATGTCAAGACTATCGTTACCGAGTATCAGGAGGGCCAGATATTTAAGGGAATCGTTGTGAGCATCAAGGAATTCGGCGCGTTCGTTGAATTTGCGCCCGGCAAGGAGGGAATGGTTCATATTTCCAAGATTTCCAGAGGCAGAATCAACCGTGTGGAGGATGTGCTTACCCTTGGCGACAAGGTGACGGTGGTGTGCCTTGGAAAGGACAGAATGGGAAGGATGAGTTTCTCCATGAAGGATGTGGCGCAGGCGTAAAGTGCGCATGACGAAGCGGTGTCAGGCGGCAGAGTGCCGTGTATGGTGAAGTGCTGTAGAGAGGCTGATTTCGATTAGCTTCAAGTGAATAAGATTTAAAATCAGGAACCGGAATTTCCGTCAGGGAAGTTCCGGTTTTTTATATTTAGATAATTATTGATTTGTGTGAAAAATACGCAGTCCCCTGCTCTTTTAATTTGCATTTCATACAATTCACTACAGGAGTTAGCAGTATGACATTATACATAGGAATTACTGTTATCATTCATGGAAATCTAATAGCTTTTTTGCAGGTACATTTAATGTATCGGCAATGTCCAGCAAAGTATCCAGAGAAACGGCAGTAGGCATATTAGGAGCTTCAATGTTACTGATGTGCGTGCGGCTTAAATCAATTAGCTCTGCCAGCTGGAGCTGACTTAATCCCCTCAGTTTTCGATAATAGGCAATATTTAAGCCTATCATTTTATATTCCTGTTCATGTTTTGACATTAGCATACCTCTTTTTGTATATGATAGCAAGTTCATATTATGATAAAAACAAATTAATAATATGCACTTGCAAACTGTGAGTTTGCATGCTATAATGATGAAAATGTGAAATAAAGGGCAGAGGACAGATAAGTGCGGAATTTTCCGGTTGTTATCGGGGCATTTCAAAATGATGTGTAACATGAAGCATCGACAGGTAATAAGGCGACAACATGAGAGTAAACTGCTTTCATGACGCAAATATATTTCATCAAAAGGAGGAGAAGATGATGAAAGCAAATATCATTAAAAAAATGATGATTGCCGCATTAACAGTATCTTTGGCGCTTACCCCTTCTATGGGCGTATTTGCCAGCGGGGACATGGATAACAGCGGTCAGGATTCTGAATCAGGCTCGAACACGGGGACGAATACAGGCTCTCTTTCGAGTTCAAAGGGGACACAGGAGGAAGTTCTCAGTCTGGTAAACAGAAATCTGGGAGTGGACGAGGACGGAAAGATTTCGTCTATCAACAGCCTGGTAGAGATTCCCTCAACAAGCTCAGTGGCAGGGATTAAATCCGCTATATCTGGCGTATATCTTGCAACTGCTGTAAATGGTTCAGTGGTTACAACCGGAGTTGATACAATTGTCGGCGGCTATGGTTTGTCAGGAGATGAGAAGCCTTATGCGAGAATGTATAATCTGGAAGCACAAAGAAGCCCTCTGGCATATGCGGCCATCGTGGAAGGGGCAGCATCTTTAAATGCAGCGGTAGGCCCCGCAATCAATATTGAACTTGGTAAGATGAAGGGTGGAAAATATAGCCTGCTTTCTGCTGACGGTGCCGTGATTGAGATAAAGCTGGGTATTCCTAAAGCTTTCGTACAGGCAGATAAGACTTTTGCGGTAGTTTGTGTGCGTCCTGGCGGAAATGTTACAATTTTGCAGGATAAGGATGTCAATCCTGATACAGTTACATTCGATACGACAGGTGGCCAGGGTGCGTATGCAATTATTAAATATTAAGAGAAACGTAGTTTTTCATTGGCAAAATGGCGGGGCAGCTTCGGCTGCCCGCATTGCCGTAATCAGAGATGATATTTAACTCTTGGAGGAATTAAAGCAATATGAAAATGAAAAGATTGCTTCGAATCAGTCTGTTGTTTTGCGGGATGACATCTATACTATGGGGATTGTCTATGCCGGTAGAAGCAAAGAGAATAGAAAATGAAAAAGGAAATCAGACTATTGAAACAAGGAGACAGGAGGAAAGCATTGTTCAGGTCGAGGACATTACAGGACTAGACGATGAGTTCAGAGCTCTGGAAGAGGAAAGTGTACTTATTGTGGAGGAAGTCGAACAATACCGCAGTGCGGCAAAACGGAAGGATACTCAAAAAACTGTTGTTATTATATTAGCGATTATTATTTTGGGAGCAGGGATGATAACAGGTATTCGGGAGAAAAAGAAAGGACAGGCTTAACATGAGGGAAAAATTGTTGGAAGTGCTTGCAGATGCCAAGCCGGGATTTGAATTTGAAGGGAAAACAGGTTTGATAGATGAGGGTTATCTTGACTCATTCGATATCATTACGCTTGTAACGGAACTTAATGAGAAATTTGATATTGATATTCCGGTTGAAGACATTGTAGCAGAAAATTTTGATTCTGTGGATACGATTCTGGCGTTAATCGGAAGATTGAACGGGGAGTAATGAGCATATATTATGGAGCAGATTATAAGTTTGAAGCAATACGACCAGTTATTGAAAAACGCAAGAAAAACATTTGGCCGTTTACATACAAATTGCTTTTTGCTGGCGCCGGAAACGGAAAGAATTATTCTTCAGAGAAGATTATATTTTGAAGAAACTGATAAGGGGCTTCTTTTTTATTCAGATGAAAAAAAGTATTATCAGGTATATTTTTATATTTCCTCAGAAACGAAGAAACTTAATATCTTGCCAAAGGAAAAACCGATTTTAGTTCGAACCATTTACATACATGGCAGTAAATCCGAATTACAGAAAAAAATTGACAGGTTAATCGGTGATGCAGGATTTTCTTTATTGGATTCCACAACGCAGGTATATACAATTGCTAAAGATAATCTTGCAGCAATGAACACTATGTATGAGCGCATAGAAAATCTGTTAAAGGATTATGGAATGCAATTGGTTATCGCTGGAGAAGAACATCTTGATGAGATTTTGGAACTCCGGGATAACGAACCGGAACTGAAACTGTTTCATATTCCATTTTATACACGAGAGGAAGAATTGCAGCTGATTGAGGAGGGCTGTTATGCCTGTATTATTAATCAGTCAAAAGAGATTTGTGCAGCCAGACAAATTGAGCGATTGGCGGGGAGCCTGTATAGTCCGTGGTTTTGTGTAAAGTCTGAATATAAAGACAAGTATGGACTTGGAATTGTAATGACAGGATTTGAAATGAAATATGCCTGTGAGCATGGATTGCAACGGGTTTATGGCTGGATTGCAAATGATAATATCAAATCCTGGAATTATCATAAACGGCTTGGAGTTTTGCACTCAGGGAAAGCCGCGGATGAATGGGTAATGCAAAAATATAGAGGATAGAAGGATATGACTAATTTAGAAAAATACAAGCAGGTTTTTATGATGGTATTTCAGGTGGGAGAGGAGACATTGGACGAGGATTTTGCCTTTGCTAAGGTCGAGATGTGGGATTCACTTGCTCATATGACGTTGATCACAAAACTGGAAGAAACATTTGGATTGATGTTTGATACAGAGGATATTTTAAACTATGGTTCTTATTTAAATGGAAAGAAGATTCTTGAAAAATACGGAGTGGATTTTTCAGTTTAATGAGGATAGATATGTTGCAAGGGAAAGTTTGTATGGTTACCGGAACAGGAAGCGGAATAGGTAAGGCAATAGCATTGCGGTTTGCCGAAGAAGGCGCTGTTGTGTTTGCGAATGCACGGAAGGAAGAGGATGTCAGAAAATGGTCTGATATGGTTCATGTCAATGGAAAAATTATCCCGCTTCCGTTTGATGTCACGGAGCCGGTGCATGTTAGAAAGGCATTGCTCAGGATACGGGAGCAATATGGACGTTTAGATGTTCAGGTTAATAATGCCGCAGTAATCAGTTATGAACCGATGGGGATGATGACGCTTCAGAATTTGGAAAAAATGTTTCAGGTTAATGTTTTTGCCGTTTTTGAGATGATTCAGCTGGTGTCCCGTATGATGGCAGGACAAAACAAAGGCAGTATTATTAATATTTCAAGCATGGTGGGAGAAAAGGGGGCTGCAGGACAGGCTGCCTATTCCATGACAAAAGGGGCGGTTTCATCTTTGACAAAATCAGCTGCAAAGGAACTGGCAAAAGAGCACATTCGGGTAAATGCCGTGGCTCCGGGTATGGTATGCTCCGAACGCTTTAAAAATGAAATGACGAAACGTTTCCCGGAAGTAAAAAACAATATTCCCTGGGGGCGGTTAGCAGAGCCAGGGGAGATAGCGGATGTATGCCTTTTTCTGGCCAGTGATTTATCTGCATATATCTCAGGTCAGATTATAGGTGTTGACGGCTGTATGACACTCTGAATTCAGAGGAGGGTGAGATGTTTTTAGCGATTGAAAAGCATAAGGAAGAAAATATAGCATTAATAGATGATGATAAAAACAGAGTTACATATAAAGATATTTGTGATTTTTGCCATATATATAATAAAATTGTTAAAAAGCGTTCCCTGGTGTTTCTGCTTTGCAAGAATACAGTCGGAGCGGTGATAAATTATCTTTCCTGTCTTGAAAACGGCATTGTCCCTTTGCTTTTAAATGCATCGATTGATGAAGAATTGTTTGGAGAGCTATGTCAGAGATACAAACCGGAATATTTGTGTATTCCTGCAGATGCGATTAATAAGCATAAAGCGTTGAGCGGGGATGGAAATATTATTCTGGAACAATATGGTTATAGCATTATTAAAGTCAGTGAGGAAAGGTGTCCGATGCATGATAAGCTTGCGCTGCTTATGAGTACCTCCGGAAGTACAGGAAGTTCCAAACTTGTCAGGTATAGCCGGGATAATCTGGAGATAAATGCCGGAAATGTTGCCAAAGTGTTTGGGTGGACAGAAAAAGAAAAACCGATTTGTGACCTTCCCATGAATTATACGATGGGTCTTAATGTTATAAACAGTCATTTGATTGTAGGCGCAACAGTTGTTTTGACAGACTATAATTTGATGAGCCAGGAATACTGGAATGTGGTACATCAAGAGCGGTGTACGAATTTTACGGGGGTTCCGTTCAGTTATTCTATTTTGGCTAAATTGCGAATTAATCGAATGAAGCTGCCATATCTTATGACTTTGGCGGAAGGCGGAGGAAGCCTGTCTGAAAACGAATTTAAGATGTGGGCAGAGTATGCGTCACAAAACGGTAAACGTTTTTTTGCGACATTTGGAACTACAGAAACAGCCGCGCGTATGGCCTATCTGCCCCCGAATCTTGCGATGGAAAAAACAGGAAGTATTGGTATTGCAATTCCGGAAGGAGAACTGTTCTTACTGGATGAAGCCGGAAAAGAAATTAAAGAGACAGAGGCGCAGGGAGAACTTGGATACCGTGGACCTAATGTTACTCTGGGCTATGCAACATGTCGTAAAGAACTCCGGCTGGGAGACGTGTTCTGCGGAGAATATCATACAGGTGATATTGCAAAACGTGATAAAGACGGCTGTTATTTTATTGTAGGAAGAAAATCCAGATTTATAAAGCTGTCGGGTATGCGTGTCAGCCTCGATGAGTGTGAGAGATTAATCAGAAATAAATTGCAGATAGAAAATATTTGTATGGGGACGGATGAGAAGATGGTCATCTATATTACTTCTGCGCATCAATGCAATGATGTAAGCAATTTTATCAGCAGTAAACTAAAACTGTACAGGTCTGTATTTGATGTGAAATATATCGAAGAAATTCCAAGAAGTGAGTCAGGTAAGATTTTATATCAACAGATAGAAGGATAAAGATTACAACAGAAGAGGTATGTGGGTATGTCATTTATATCAGTTGTTTTTATCGTATTCCTGTTGATTACAACTACAATCTACTTTCTGGTTCCTTCTAAATCACAGTGGATTGTACTATTATTTGCAAGCTATTTATTTTATTTTACAGCAGGAATTGAGCTGGCTGTTTTTTTATTGTCTACGACCATTATCGTTTATTGGGCGGGAAAAGCGCTTGGAAAGCTTAATCAGGAATATCGGGACAGATTGAAGTACGGGACGGATCTTGATAAAGAGAAGAGAAAGCTGCTAAAAGCATCCGTTAACAGGCGGAAGAAACGGATTGTAGCTGTGATGCTGATTATCAATTTTGGAATTTTATTTGTTTTAAAGTATTTTCCGGTATTTGCAGAACCGATTGGAGAATTGCTTTCTTCTATCCGGTCAGATTTTGAGATGCCTGTATTTCACTTTCTGCTTCCACTGGGAATTTCTTTTTATACATTTCAGGCAATGGGCTATGTTATTGACTTGTACCGGGATAAATTCCAGCCGGAAAAAAATCTTGCCAGGTTTGCGCTTTTCCTTTCCTTTTTTCCGCAGATTATCCAGGGACCTATCAGCCGATATGATGAATTGGCAGTGCAGTTGTATGTTCCACACAAATTTAATTATAAACGGGTGAAATTCGGTGTTGAATTAATGCTGTGGGGATATTTTAAGAAAATGGTTATTGCAGACCATCTTGCAATTTTGACAGGCAGGGTATTCGGCAATCCTGAGCAGTATCAGGGGTTTTATTTGATTTTTACAGCGATGCTTAGCTGGATTGAGTTATATACAGATTTTTCAGGCGGAATTGATATTACAAGAGGCGTTGCCGAAATCTTTGGTATTATACTGCCTGAAAATTTCAAACGTCCGTTTTTTGCCGGGTCTCTGTCGGAGTTTTGGCGCAGATGGCATATAACGTTAAATAACTGGTGGAGAGATTATATTTTCTATCCTCTCACCTTATCGAAGAGATTTGTTATTTTGGGTAAAAAATGCAGGAAAATTTTCGGGAATGAAATGGGTAAAAAAATACCTGCAATGCTTGCGCTTCTGGTGGTGCGTGTAATAAACAGTGTCTGGCATGGGGCTTATATCATTTATTTTGTCGGGGGGTTATATCATGGTGTCATGATAGCTCTGGCATTTTTATTAGAGCCTCAGTTTAAAAAGCTTACAAAGCGGATGAAAATAAAGACGGTATGCTTCAGCTGGAAAATATTTCGAATCATCCGCACATTTATATTAATTAGTGTCCCACGGCTGTTTTATACGGCAGAATCCTGGTCGGAAATGCTCTTATATATCCGGTTTGCGTTTAGTAAGTTCAATCCATGGATTTTCTTTGATGAATCATGGTATAAGCTGGGACTTGACAGAAAGACGTTCCAGATGGTTATGGCAGCTATGCTTGTGTTGTTTGTTGTCAGTATTTTTCAGGAAAAAGGCTACTGTATCCGGGAAAAGCTGGAAGAACAGAATAGCGTGTTCCGATGGATGATTTATTTTACAGGTGTCTTAGCTGTCTTTCTTTTCGGTGTTTACGGATTGGGTTATGATTCATCCGGATTTCAATACATGCAGTTTTAGGAGTAAATATGGAAAAAAGTAAGTTCATTTTCAAGGGAATGATTTTTCTGGGAATTCTGGGATGTACTGCGTACATATTATCGCCTGTTCTGACCAGAAAATACGAATACAAGACAGATTATGCGGCTATGGAAATTGCGCGAGGATTTTATGCAGAACCGGCAGATACTTTAGATGTATTGTATTTAGGCTCAAGTTATATGCGAAATGGAATTTCACCGTTAGAAATCTGGCATGATTATGGAATTACCGGATATGCAAGAACCGGTTCACAGCAGGCTCCAATTGTTTCCTACTATTTGCTAAAGGAGGCTTTTCAGACGCAATCTCCCAAGGTGGTGGTCTATGAAGCAAGTTTTTTGATTAGTACGCAAACCAGTGAAGCAAATAATTATGATGTTCGGGAAAACAGGCTTCGGGAGGCAATAGACTTCATGAAATTAAGTTCAATAAAGACTGAACTGGCAAAAGAAATTGTTGAGCACAGCAGTCTTTCTTATGCTGATTTGCTCCTTCCTTTTTACCGTTACCATGAGCGCTGGACGGATTTGGGAGAAATAGATTTCCAGGCATTAGATGCAGTCCCATATGCGTATAAAGGGCAGTATCCTGCACTTACAATTTCCGCATATGAAATCAGGGAGAATTATATGGCAGAGGGTGGCTGCGACGAGCCAGCAGCCTTGGATACCACAACGGCATATTATGTAGAAAGAATGCAGGAGCTTTGTAGGGAGAATGATGCAGAATTAATACTTGTACATATGCCTAATACCATATGGGATGATAACCGCTATAGAATTATCTCGGGATATGCTCAGTCACAGGAGATTATCTTTTTGGATTATTGTACAGACAGGCTGCGGTCGGAAATAGGATTTAACCCGAAAACAGATTCAGGAGATGGAGGGGCTCACCTTAATATTGTTGGAGCAGAAAAGGTATCAAGGCATTTGGGAAATTATCTGAGAGAACGCTTTCATCTTGAGGATAAACGTAGTAACGAAACATATGCCGGGTGGAATAAAGATTATGCTATGTACACTCATGAAAAGTTGGCGAAAGAGGTCGTAAAGGAGACGAATCTCTCGGATTTTCTGGATTTAATAAATCAGTCTGATTATCTGATCCTGGTTACCGGTAAAAGCGATACAGGTCTTTACTTTACAAATGAAATATACAGGAAAATGCAAAAGCTGGGATTTAAGGAAAACCTTGCAGAAAAGTTTTACAGCAGTTATATAGGTGCAGTACAGCGAGGAGAATGTATCTATGAAAAAATGGATGCAGATGAGGCGGTCAGTTATGGTTTTTCCTATAACGGACATTACATTTCGATGATGAGCGAGGCCAGAAGAGGCGCAAACAGCTCGTGCAGTATTCAAATAGACGGAAAAGAGGAATCAAATAACGCGGCAGGTCTGAATTTTGTCATTTATGATACAGCACTGGACCGTATCATAACTGCAAAAAGGTTCAACACTGGCAACACAGGATATATCTACACAGAAAAAAGGCAGTTCCCGAAAAATATAAGTATGGAGGAACTTTTACAGGAAACGCTTACAGACCGCTATATGGTTGTACTTTCTGTTAAATGTGATGCGGATTTGGAATATCCGGAAGAGAAACAGGAGATTTTGGAAAGCTACGGTGTCAAAGCAGACGTGAGTAAGCCATATATAGCAGTCTGGGACGGCGGAGAGTTGGTCTGTCAGAAGACAGACATAAAAGAAGGCGCAATCAGCATGGAAAATTCCTTTTCGGAAATCAGCGTGAGGGCAGTGAGCAGTAATACTTTAAGTAAAGTCTGGCTGAATAGAGAAGAGATTACCTTAAAAGAAACCGGCTGTAATTTTGTTATTTATGATAAGTATACGAATCGGATTGCAGGGGTGTTTGGCTATCGTCTGACGGACTCTGCCAAAGAGTAGCGAATGTGGTGACAGGAAGGGAGATTATCTTAGAAATGACAAAAAATGTTATAGAGTATCTGGAGCGGTCTGCTGAAATATATCCGGAAAAAATAGCTTTTGCGGATTTAGAGCATAGCTATACATATAGCGAGTTGCTTAGCAAATCCCAAAGAATCGGGAGCTTTCTGGCAGAAAGGATAGAGCCTGGACAGGCGGTTCCAGTTTATATGGAGAAAGGTGTAGAAGCAATTGCCGCATTTATGGGGATAGTATATGCCGGAGGATTTTACGTGATGCTTGATATTCAGCAGCCGGTTAAAAGACTAAAGCAGATTCTTGATACATTGGATTCAAAATTTGTGATAACGAGGGAAAAGGAAGAAGAGACATCAAAAGGTTTGGGGTATGCAGAGAATTGTCTGATTTATGAAGAAATATGCAAAAACAAAATCAGGTATGAAATAATTAATCAGATAAAGTCGCGGCTTTTGGATATTAATCCTCTTTATGCAATTTTTACATCCGGTTCAACGGGGATTCCTAAGGGCGTGTTAGTATCTCATCGCTCTGTGATAGATTTTATCGAGCACTTTACAGAGATATTTGAAATTACCAAAGAGGACGTAATTGGAAATCAGGCGCCTTTCGATTTTGATGTATCAGTAAAGGATATTTATTCTACACTGAAATCGGGGGCTACAATGCAGATTATTCCCCGAAAATTCTTCCTTGCTCCCGTAAAGCTTCTTGATTTTTTGTGCAGTCGTGAGGTAACAACGATTATCTGGGCGGTTTCAGCGCTCTGTGTTATCACGTCACTAAAAGCTTTTCGCTATAAAGTGCCAAAGAAGCTGTCCAAAATTATGTTTAGCGGTGAAATGATGCCAATGAATCATTTAAGGGAATGGCGTAGGAATATACCGCAGGCTATGTATGTAAATTTGTATGGTCCATCGGAAATTACCTGTAATTGCACTTATTATATTATTGACAGAGAGTATGCCGATGGAGAAATACTGCCGATTGGAACTCCTTTTCCCAATGAAAAAGTATTTCTCCTGGGAGAACAGGATGAACTTATCAAGGAGCCGAATGAAAAAGGGGAAATCTGTGTAGCCGGAACGGCGCTTGCACTTGGATATTATAATAATAAGGAACAGACAGACGCTGCTTTTGTACAGAATCCGTTAAACCATAATTACCTGGAGATGATTTATCGTACCGGGGATTTGGGGATGTATAACGAGAAAGAGGAATTGATTTTTATATCCAGAAAGGATTTTCAGATAAAGCATATGGGGCATAGGATTGAACTAAGTGAAGTAGAGCTTGCAATAGAACGCATACGTAATATTGTTCGTGTCTGCTGCATTTATGACGATAAGAAGGATAAAATTATTGCCTTTTATCAGGGAAAGGCTGATGATAAGGCAATTTTTAAAGAAATTTCCAATATGCTGCCTTCTTTTATGATTCCAAACCGGTTTATCGTAGTAGAAGAGATGCCCCTGAATAAAAATGGAAAAATTGACAGAAACGCTTTAATGGAGTTATATGGAGGAAAGTAAATTGATGAACTATGAGGATATTTTGCGGGCAAATGGAGGAATATGTGAAACGCCGGCATATGTATTTGACCTGGATATATTACGAGATAGAATTGCATCTGTAAAGAAAAAGCTTAGTGGTAATGTGATTCTTTGTTATGCGATGAAGGCAAATCCTTTTCTTGTTGCACCGTTATGTGAAGTTGTTGAAAAATTTGAGGTATGTTCGCCAGGGGAATTCCGCATCTGCGAGAAGGCAAAACTTAACATGAATAAAGTGGTTCTTTCAGGGGTATATAAGAGCAAAGAAGATATTCAATATGTTATGTATGCGTATGGGGGACAGCCCACATACACCATAGAGTCGTTTGAACAATACAGGCTTTTAAAAGGCTGCGCCAGAAAAGAAAAGATACAAATTTCAGCTTTAATTCGCCTTAGCAGTAAAAATCAGTTTGGTGTGGATAAAAAAGTATTGGAGCAGATTTTGAAGGATACAGATAACGATTCCCATGTACGGATAAAAGGATTGCAGTTTTATTCGGGCACTCAAAAACGAAATTTTAATCAGATACTTTCAGAAATCCACTCATTGGATGCCTATTATATTGAATTGAAGAAAAACTTTGGTATTCATTTCGAAGAATTAGAATATGGACCGGGACTTTATACTTCTTATTTTAATAACGAAGACGAACAGGATGAGATTGTTTTAGATGAATTTGCAAAAGCATTGGGAGAAATTAATTTTCAGGGAAAAATCGTTCTTGAGATGGGGCGGATTATAGCGGCATGCTGTGGTTTATATATGGCATCTATAGTGGATATCAAGGAGACAGAAGAAGCAAAATACTGCATTGTTGACGGAGGAATCCATCAGGTAAATTATTATGGACAGACTATGGCAATGCGGACGCCTGATATAGAACAGTTTCCGAAAAGACCGGATGAGAAATTCAGGTATAATATCTGCGGATCGCTGTGTACGGTTAGTGATATTCTCGCGAAACAGTTCCCACTGTCAGGTGCGAAGATTGGGGATATTCTTATATTTAAAAAAGCAGGGGCATATTCGGTTACGGAGGGAATTTCACTTTTCTTAAGCAGAGATTTGCCGAACGTATATTTCTATTCGGAGAAGGAGGGATTAAGGAAAGTGCGTTCTGCACAGCCGACTGATATTATGAATTCTGTTATATACGATTGACTTTTCAAATACATAGAAACCGGAAGGTTATTTTATCGGCGTTTATGAAATAATCAAATTTCGATACAATATAACTATCGCATTATTGAGATGCCAGGAGGAAAATATCCCTAAATATTCCGTTTTACGGAGACAGGGATATCTGGTTCACATAGTAGAGAGGCATCTGATATTCTATAAAGTAAATGAGACAGATAGAGTTGTAACAATATATACGATGGTAGATGGAAGGAGAGAGTACAAAAATTGAATTTAAATTATATTTTCCCTCAAAAGGAGCTGTTGGAACTGTCAAAATCCGGCAGCCTTTTTATTTTGCAATAAACCGCCTTACGGAGTGTGGCAGAGGTTATTTTCTTAAGAAACAGTCATAACCTGCCGCCGTAATCATATATTGGGATAAGGGGTGAAATCAATGACGAAGAAGGAAGAGATTCTCAGGATATTTCCGGGGGCAATGAAAAAGAGATGGGAGAAGGCCCTTTCATTTGCGGACAAACTACAGGAAATCCGGCTTGGTGCAGGCTTGCCGGTGAGGCTGTGTTTATCCGGAAAGGAAAAGTTTTTATCCCCCGAAGGAGAACTTCGGGATGCAGAAAATGGGGCCTGGCGTATTACGGAGCAGGAGCTGGATGAAATTGTGGGAAATATCTGCCGTCATTCTCTGTATGCCTTTGAAAATGAAATCCGTCAGGGCTTTCTTACCGTGCCGGGAGGACATCGGGTGGGGCTTGCCGGTCAGACGGTTTTAAATGAAAACGGAAGTATCAGGAATATCACGCGAATCCGTTTTTTGAACATCAGAATTTCCCATGAAATAATCGGGGCGGCGGATGGGGTAATGCCTTATTTATATGAAGAAAGCCGTTTTGTCAGCACTCTTTTGGTATCGCCTCCGGGCTGCGGCAAAACCACGATGCTGCGGGATATGGTAAGGCAGATTTCCAACGGAAATTCCTGGGGAAGGGGCAGGCAGGTAGGAGTGGTGGACGAGCGTTCAGAGATTGCGGGAAGCTTTATGGGCATGCCTCAGAACGATGTGGGAATCCGAACGGATGTCATGGACGGGTGTCCGAAAAGGGAGGGGATGATGCTCCTTATGCGTTCCATGAACCCGGCTGTGGTGGCAGTGGACGAAATCGGCGGCTTTGAGGACATGAAAGCGGTTTTTCAGATTCTTCAGTGCGGGAGTGCTGTGGCGGCTACGCTCCATGGAAGCTCTGTGGCGGATGTGAAAAGGCATATGGCCGCGGGCTATTCGGGAAAGAAGGAAGCGGCGGCGTATTGGCCGGGGGAGCTCTTTGAGCGGTATGTGTTTCTGGAAAAGAGACAGGGGGAATGCCGGGTGCGGGAGATTTTAAACAGGGACGGAGAAAGACTCTATCCGGGAAAAGCAGGTGGGACATGCCAAAACTGGCAGGATGTATCTTAATCATAGGCGGCTGTATCGGGTTTGCCGGAAGCGTGTGCCGGGAGATAGCCGAACGGCTTTTACTGATGAAGCGGATAAGAAATGTTTATGAAAATTTAAAGTATTATATTGCTTATCAAAAGGCCACCATTCCCGAGGCGCTTTTGTATTTGTCACAGGAGGAGGGAGAGCCTTTTGCGGCGGCGTTCGGGGCTGTTTACAATGAATGCTATGGAGAAGGCGGTGATTTTTCCGGTATCTGGCATTTGCATATGGAAAAATCGCTTTCGAAAACGCCTCTTAAGGATAAGGAGAAGGAGCTTTTTTATGCCTTTCCTTCCTGTCTTGGATTCATGGAGGAAAAGGCTCAGGCGGCGGCTCTTGACAAGCTGCTCCGGGAGGTGGGAAATTGTGTGGAGGCATTGGAAAACGAGAGAAAAAATAAGGACAGGGTGGTTATGAGCCTGGGAGCAGCCTGTGGCGTTTTGCTTTCTATTTTATTACTGTAGCGGAAATGGGGAAATTATGGAAATCAATTTGATTTTTAAGATAGCGGCAGTCGGCATACTGATTACTATTTTAGGGCAGATATTGAAGCACAGCGGGCGGGAGGAGCATGCTTTTTTAATCAGCCTGGCCGGGCTGATTCTGGTGCTTACATGGATTTTGCCTTATATCTATGATTTGTTTGTGATGATACAGGACTTATTCAGTCTGTGAGAACGGCAGGCAGAAGGAGGAGCTTATGGAAATTATGAAAATCGGAATCCTGGGGGTTGCGGGAGTGATGCTGGCGCTGCAGTTTAAATCCAACAGGCCGGAGTACGGACTTTATATGGGGGCGGCCATCTGTCTTGTGATTTTCGCTTTTTCCGTGAGCGGGCTGAAAGCGCTGATGGAACGGGTGGGAGTTCTGGAGGAATATTTGAGCGGCGGCGGGAAATATCTGGGATTTTTGTTCAAGGCGGTAGGAATCACCTATGTCTGTGAGTTCTGCGCTTCTATCTGTAAGGACGCAGGCTACGGGGCGGTGGCGGGGCAGATAGAAATTTTTGGAAAGCTTTCGATTCTGCTGATGGGGATTCCGGTATTGGTAGCGGTAATTGAAAACATCAGTGCGATAACGGGGTGAGAAACTGAGTGAAGCGAAAATCAAAAGCGGTAAAAGCGTTACTTTTTCTGACAATTTTTCTTTTGGTATTTTATTTCCGGGGGGAAAATCTCCTGGCGGCTGAAAAGGAGGAGGATACGGAATTTTCTTATGTGGACAGCTGGCTTGATTCCTGTGATTTAGGCACGGTCAATGAGGGAATGGAGAGCCTTTTTCCGGGGATTTCCATTGATGCCAAAACGCTTCTTCAGATGATTATCCACGGCAGAGCGGGAGAGGCTTTCAGTATGCTGGCGGAAGGGATTAAGGAGGCTCTTTTGGGAGAACTTTCAGGTCTCAAAAATATATTTATTTATATCCTGCTTTTAGGTGTGATTTCCGCAGTGTTCTCGGAATTTTCCGATTTGTTTGCAGGCGGGCAGATTGCCCAGGCAGGTTTTTATTTTCTCTATTTGTTCCTGATGGTTATTCTTACAAAGGTATTTCTTTTTATTTCGGACATTGCAGGCGGAGCCATTGAAAATATTACGCTTTTTATCAAGTTATTTATTCCCACTTATTTTACGGTGGTGGGCGCGGCTTCGGGAACGACCGCCGCGGTGTATTACTATCAGCTCATGCTGGTGATTGCCTATCTGGTGGAAAGTCTGTTAAAAGAGGTGATGATTCCCCTGATTTACAGCTATGTGATGTTAGCGCTTTTAAACGGTTTGTGGTCGGAAGAAAAGCTGACATTGCTTCTGGATTTTATTGAAAAAGGGATTGGCTTTGCGCTGAAGGCGGCTTTGGGAGCCGTAACGGGTTTAAGCCTCGTACAGGCCGTTATTATGCCGGTGATAAACAATCTGAAAATATCTACAATGCGGAAGGCGCTTTCCGCCATTCCCGGGGTGGGCGGGGTGGCCGAAGGGGTAACGGAGCTGATGCTGGGCTCGGCGGTTCTGATTAAAAACAGTATGGGGGTTTTGCTGCTGGTTCTCCTTTTCGGAGCGCTGCTTTTGCCGCTTTTGAAAATAGCTGCGGTCACGGCAATTGTGAAGCTGGGAGCGGCGATTACGGGAATCGTAAGTGACAAAAGGATTTCGGAATGTGCCGACAGGGTGGGGCGCGGAGGTTTTTTGCTTTTAAGATGCGTCTTTACTTCGGCGGCGCTGTTCATCATTGTAATTGCAGTGGTGTCGGTCACGGTTTCATCTTAAGGCGAGGCTGATATGCTTTTATGCGGAGGAGGAGTATGGTTTCTGTTGTAAAGGAAATATGCATTTTCATGATTGTAGCCCAGGCGGTTTTGTTTTTTGTTCCGGGAAGCGTCTATGTGAAATATGTCAGGGTACTGGTGGGAATTATGATGATTATGGGAATCACAGGGCCTTTATTCGGACTTTTTCTGAGCGAGGATAAAAAGCTGGAGATAGGGCAGAAGATTGAAGCGCTGGAGGCAGGTATCCGTAGTGAGGAAAATGTATTTGCGGTTCCGGACAGCCGGCAGGATATTTACAGGGCTGTGGAGCAGGAGCTGAAAGAGCGGCTGGAGGCAGGCGGCGGAAAATACCATGTTCTGGATGCGGAGGTTGCGGAGGATAAGGTGGTTGTTACTGTGAAAGAGGCAGAAAGCGGAAGGGAGAGGGATTTTCGGGATGAGGAGAGACAGGTGACGATTCAGATAGAGCCGATAAGGATTGGGGAAGAAAATGAAAAGGAAGCCGGGGCTTCGGGGCAGGCGGTGCCGGATAGTGATATTTTGGCGTTAAAGGAACTTTATGGAAGCCGGATAGGAGTGGCCGGGGAGAATATTGAAATTATTTTCCGGTAGTCCTGTGGTTCGGAGGGGTTATCAATTGTAAGCGAGAGGGAAACGGAGGCTGTGTATGCAGGAAAAAGGCATGGCGGGAAAATGGAAAATAAAATTTACAAGAGATAATTTTCTGATTGTAATCCTTGTGGGGGTGCTTCTTCTGGTGATTGCCTGGCCTGTAGAAGAAAAAAATAAATCACAGTCCAATCAATGGGACAGTAAAAATGCTATGATAGGTTTACAGTCAGATGGGGAGGAGAGCACGGGAAGCAAAGTCGGGAATAAGGAGGCGGACAGTTCTCTTGCTTCTTATGCCGCCCGGACGGAAAGGTCACTGGAGGAGCTGCTTTCCACCATGGAGGGCGTAGGGAAGGTAAGAGTAATGGTTACGCTAAGGGATGCCGGAGAGGCTGTTGTGGAGAAGGACGTAAGCAAAACCAGAAACGGCGCCACCGAAGTGGATTCCGCCGGGGGCAGCAGAAATACCACGAGCATCACCGACAGTGAGGAGACCCTTTATCAGAACGGACAGGGGAGCGGAGGCAGTCCCTATGTGAAGAAGGTTCTGGCTCCGCAGGTGGAGGGCGTGGCGGTATCGGCCGAAGGGGGCGGAGATGCGAAAACCGTGCAGAATATAACAGAAGCAATTCAGGCATTATTTGGTATAGAGGCACATAAAATTAAAATAGTTAAAATGATATCACAATAAGAAGGAGAAGCAGATTTGAAAAATATGGTGAAAAAGAATCAGATTATGATTACGGCGCTGGCAATCATGATTGCGGTTGCGGGATACCTCAATTTTGCCGGAAGCAAAATTACAGAAGAAGAAATCATGACGGCAGGTTCGGGAACGGTGATGAGCGAGGATGTGGCGGACTCGGATGTGGCGGCGCTTTTTGAGATATCCGATGAGGATATGGAGCAGGCGGATATCCAGAGCATGGATTCCGACGTGGTTTTAAACGAATCCAACTATTTAGATGAAAACATGGAAGAAATCATGGCGGAAAATATGACGGGGGAAATGGCGCAGAACACGGAAAACCAGCTTTCTGACGGGGAAACGCCGGGAGAGGCAGTATTTACTTCGGCTGCAAGCCTGGATACCCTTTCAGGGGCCAGACTGTTAAAGGAACAGACCAGGGCAAGGAATAAAGAGACGCTGCTTGAAATTATCAATAATGTAAATATCAGCGAGGAACAGAAGCAGGAAGCCGTGGATAATATGATAGCAATCACGGACGTGGCGGAAAAGGAAACTGCCGCCGAGATTCTTCTGGAAAGCAAGGGATTTGACGATGTGGTGGTCAGCATTACCGACAGTACTGTTGATGTGGTGGTAAACGCTTCGGAACTTTCCGAGGCTCAGCGTGCCCAGATAGAGGATATTATCGTGCGCAAAACAGGCGTGTCGCCGGATGCAATTGTCATCAGCACTCTGCCCGGGGAATAAAAGGATGCTATATTTAGAAAAATGTGGTATCCTATTACAGGAAACAGGATGATAATCGTTAAGAACTTACGCGAAAGGAAGAAAGGAATACCCTGATGAAAAGAGTGTTTTTGATTGTTTTGGACAGTGTGGGAATAGGCGCCATGGATGATGCGGCTGATTTTGGAGATGCGGGGACAAATACCCTGAAATCGGCGTCAACAGGCTCCTGTTTCCACATGCCGAATATGGAAAAGCTCGGGCTTTTCAATATTGACGGAATCGACTGGAGGAAGGGAGCGGCGCAGCCAAAGGCCGTTTACGGGAGAATGCGGGAGGCCTCTAAAGGGAAGGATACTACTATCGGGCATTGGGAAATTGCGGGAGTGATTTCCGAAAAGCCGCTCCCTGTCTATCCTGAGGGATTTCCCGATGAAATTCTGGTTCCTTTTTCAGAGATGACGGGAAGAGGAATCTTATGTAACCGGCCCTATTCGGGAACAGAAGTTATCAAGGATTATGGCGACGAGCATGTGAGGACGGGAAATCTGATTGTATACACCTCTGCGGACAGCGTTTTTCAGATAGCGGCCCATGAGGATGTGGTTCCGGTGGAAACATTGTATGAATACTGCCGGATAGCAAGGAAGCTTCTCTGCGGCAGACACGGCGTGGGCAGAGTGATTGCAAGGCCCTTTGCGGGAGAGAGCGGGAACTATCAGAGAACCTCAGGGAGACATGACTACTCTTTAGAGCCGCCTGCGGACACGATACTGGATATCATCAGGGATGCCGGAAAGGAAGTAATCGGCGTGGGCAAAATCAGGGATATCTTTGCCGGCCGGGGAATTACATCCTATGTATACACGAAAGGGAATACAGAAGGGATTGAAAAGACTCTCGGATATCTTGAACAGGATTTTGAAGGCTTGTGCTTTATTAATCTTGTGGATTATGATATGCTCTATGGGCACAGAAACGACATTGAGGGGTATGCCAGGGCGCTGACAGAGTTTGATAAGGCGTTGCCCGCCATACTGGATAAGCTCAGGGAGGAAGACGCGCTGGTGATAACCGCCGACCATGGCTGCGACCCGGGATATACCATATCCACCGACCATTCAAGAGAGCATACGCCTCTTATCATTTACGGAAAGAATATCCCTCCCAGGAATCTGGGAACCAGAGATACTTTTGCGGATATCGGAGCCACCGTATTAGCGCTTTTGGGAATTCCGGGAAAGACTGCCGGTAAATCCGTGCTTTAGAGCATAGATAAGAAATACATGAAAGATTTGGAGGAACAACACGTGGACAATTATGCGCAGGAAATAAACAGAAGAAGGACCTTTGCCATTATTTCCCACCCGGATGCCGGGAAAACCACTCTGACAGAAAAATTTCTGCTGTACGGCGGAGCAATTAATCTGGCGGGGAGCGTCAAGGGAAAGGCAACGGCAAGACATGCGGTTTCCGACTGGATGGAAATTGAAAAAGAAAGGGGAATTTCAGTCACTTCTTCCGTGCTGCAGTTTGAATATGGCGGGTTCTGCATCAATATTCTGGACACGCCGGGGCACCAGGACTTTTCGGAGGACACCTACCGTACGCTGATGGCGGCGGATTCCGCCGTGATGGTGATTGATGCGTCCAAGGGTGTGGAGGCTCAGACCCGTAAGCTGTTCAAGGTTTGTGTTATGCGTAAAATTCCGATTTTTACCTTTATCAATAAGATGGACAGGGATGCAAACGACACCTTTGAGCTGCTTGATGAAATTGAAAAGGAGCTGGGGATTGCCACCTGTCCTGTAAACTGGCCTATTGGTTCGGGAAAGGGCTTTAAAGGAGTTTACGACCGAAAGAGGCATTGCGTCATCACCTATTCCGATACGGAGAAGGGAACCAGGGAAGGAGAGACCAGGGAAATTCCGATAAAGGACGGGACAGAACTTGAAGGGGCAATCGGAAGCGGGGCAAAGGAAACTCTGGAGGAAGAAATTGAACTTTTAGACGGAGCCAGCGCGGAATTTGATTTGGATTTGGTTCGCTCGGGGGATTTGACGCCGGTGTTTTTCGGGTCGGCCCTTACCAATTTCGGCGTGGAGTTTTTTTTGCAGCATTTCCTTGAAATGGCCACAACACCGCTTCCCAGGAGGGCTGACAGCGGACTGATAATGCCTGCGGAGAATGATTTTTCCGCATTTGTGTTTAAAATACAGGCGAATATGAATAAGGCTCACAGGGACAGAATTGCCTTTATGAGAATCTGTTCCGGGAAATACGAGGCCAGCATGGAGGTAAAGCATGTGCAGGGAAATAAGGTCATGCGTCTCTCGCAGCCTCAGCAGATTATGGCAAGCGAGAGGAAGATACTGGAGGAGGCCTATGCCGGGGATATTATAGGCGTGTTTGACCCGGGAATCTTTTCTATCGGGGATACCCTGTGTATGCCGAAGGAGCAGTTCTGCTATGAGGGAATTCCCACTTTTGCGCCGGAGCATTTTGCAAGGGTAAGACAGGTGGATACCATGAAGCGGAAGCAGTTTGTCAAGGGGATAACCCAGATTGCCCAGGAGGGCGCTATCCAGATTTTCCAGGAGTTTAATACCGGAATGGAGGAAATCATCGTAGGAGTGGTGGGAGTACTTCAGTTCGATGTGTTAAAGTACCGCCTGGAAAATGAATATAATGTGGAAATCAGGCTGGACAACCTTCCATATGAGCACATCAGGTGGATTGAAAATAAAGAGATTGATATGGATTCCCTGACAGGGACATCCGATATGAAGAAAATCAGGGATTTAAAGGGCAACCCGCTTCTTTTGTTTATCAATGCATGGAGTGTGGGGATGACTCTGGAACGAAATAAAGGATTGGTACTTTCAGAATTCGGGCGTGACTAAATGAAAATGAAAAAGAGATTACTGGCGGTCGTTCTGTGTGCGGCGCTGATTTCGGGCTGCAGCTATGCGGAAAATGCGGACAGGCCGGGGGGCGGGGAGGAACAACTTAATACCGGGCAGCAGGACGAAGACAGCGGGGATATCGGCTACGGCGACGAGGATACTGCCGGGGATGCCGGCGCTGATTCCGGGCAGAGGCAGGAGGCGGATGCAGAGGAGGTAAAAAATATTACCGGCGTTTCACAGGAGGAAACTGCCTTTATCAGGAAGCAGCAGACAGGGCTTTTTTACTACGACAGGTTAAGCGAAAAGGAGCAGATTATCTATGCGGAAATTCTGAAAATTCTCCGTGAATTTGGCGGGGGTACCGCCTTATCCTGCACGGAAACGGATATGATTGAAAAGGTTTTCCAATGCGTGCTCAACGACCATCCTGAAATCTTTTATGTGGAAGGGTATACTTTTACCAGATATACGTTGGGGGATGTGGTGAAGAAGGTTACCTTTTCCGGGACCTACAATATGTCTGTGGACGAAGCGGCGCTGCGCATGGACCAGATGGAGGAGTATGTAAGCGCATGTCTTGCCGGAATGGACGCCGGTCTGGATTCCTATGGGAAGGTGAAATATATTTATGAATATATCATCAACCAGACGGAATATGATGCGGAGGTTCCCGATAACCAGAATATCTGCTCTGTTTTTATTTACCGCAAAAGCGTGTGCCAGGGTTACGCAAAAGCCACTCAGTATCTTCTTGGCAGAGTGGGGATTGAGGCGACCTTAGTGATGGGAAGAGTTTCCGGCGGGGAGGGACATGCATGGAATTTAATACGGCTGGATGGAAATTATTATTATGTAGATACTACATGGGGAGATGCTTCCTATCAGGTTGTAGGAGGGGGAGGCTCTCAAAGCACAGGCAGTATCCCGCCGATTAATTATGATTATCTGTGTGTTACCACCAGTCAGTTAGAGCAGACCCATGTCATCGACCCTGTTGTGGAAATCCCTCTGTGTAATTCCCTTATCGATAACTATTATGTCAGAGAGGGACTGTACTTCACACAGGTTGACAGGGAGAAGCTGAAAGAGGTTTTTGCGGCGTCCTATGAACAGGGAAGCACTTATGTAACGCTTAAGTGTGCGGACAATGAGGTTTATCTCGGGATGATTCTTCATTTGATAGAGGAACAGGGGATTTTTGAATATTTGAACGCGCCGGAGGGAACAGTTTCTTATACGGAAAATGCAGAACAGCTGAGTTTAAGCTTCTGGCTGTGAGAATCCGGAAGCTGAAGCATGGCTGAACAGTTACAGGATTTTGGATAATTTTCTGGCTGGGACTATGCAAAAAGCTCAAATTTTGATATGATAAATGGTAATGAGTCAGACCAAATGCAGTAGATGAAAGAAAGGATTGCAAATATGGAAAAAACGATAGAACAGGAAACCTATGTGTTACGTGAAGATGAAGACCTTGGCACGGTTAAGATTGCCGACGACGTAGTGGCAATGATTGCGGGGCTTGCGGCAACGGAAGTGCAGGGGGTCGCCGCCATGGCAGGAAATATTACGAATGAGCTGATGAGCAGGGTAGGCGTCAAAAATCTTGCCAAAGGCGTCAAGGTTGAAGTGATTGGAAAGAGAGTGAAGGCGGAACTGGCTCTTATTGTTGAATACGGCCATAATATCCCGGTGGTATCACAGAAGGTTCAGGAGAAGGTAAAATCCACGGTAGAGAACATGACAGGCCTTGAAGTTTCGGATGTGGATATCCGTATTTCAGGCGTTACCATGCAGAAATAAACGCGGAGCGCAGATTATGGGCAGAAGAGAAGTGCGGGAGCAGGTTTTTAAGCTGCTGTTTAGAGTGGAATTTAATCCCAGAGAAGAAATGCCGCAGCAGGAAGCATTTTTTTTCGAGGATGAAGAAAATACAATGGCGCAGGAGGGATGCGCCGAGGTTACTCAAAAATTCAACAGAATTCTTGAAAAATTAGACGACATCGACGGGGAATTGAACGGTAAGGTGCAGGGATGGAACACGGAGCGTATGGGTAAGGTGGACCTTACAATTTTAAGACTGGCCGTTTACGAGATTCTATATGATGAGACGATTCCCACCAGAGTAGCCATTAACGAGGCGGTTGAGCTGGCAAAAAGATACGGGCAGGATTCCTCGTCCGCTTTTGTCAATGGCGTCCTGGCAAAATTTGCATAGAAAGATTATAATATGCAGAATGTTTACACGGTTGGACAAGTAAATTCATATATTAAAAATATGTTCGTGCAGGATTTTCTGTTGCAGGACCTGTCTGTGAAAGGAGAGGTAAGCAATTGCAAGTACCATTCCTCCGGACATATTTATTTTACTTTAAAGGATGGAAAAGGAACCATCTCCTGCGTGATGTTTGCGGGAAACCGTTCCGGCCTTTTGTTCAAAATGGCGGAAGGGATGCAGGTGATTGTGCGGGGGTGCATCGACGTCTATGAGCGGGACGGCAAATATCAGATGTACGCCAGACAAATTACCCGCGACGGTACGGGGGAGCTTTACGAGCGGTTTGAGCAGTTAAAGCAAAAGCTTTCAGAGCTGGGAATGTTTGCATCCGAGTATAAAAGGCCCGTTCCACGGTTTATAAGAACTCTCGGCGTGGTGACGGCGCCAACAGGGGCGGCGGTACGGGATATCATAAATATTGCCACAAGAAGAAATCCTTATGTGCAGATTATTCTGTACCCGGCGATTGTCCAGGGAGACGCGGCGGTGGAAAGTATTGTAAAAGGTATACATGCGCTGGAAGAGGCGCAGGTGGATGTAATTATTGCAGGAAGGGGCGGCGGCTCTATTGAAGATTTGTGGGCATTTAATGAGGAGAGGGTGGCCCAGGCAATTTTTGACTGCAGTATTCCGGTGATTTCAGCAGTAGGGCATGAGACGGATACCACCATTGCGGACTATGTGGCTGATTTGCGGGCGCCCACACCTTCTGCGGCGGCAGAACTGGCTGTCTGTGATATTTCTCTCGTTTTCAGGCAGATGGAAGGGATAAAAGCGGCATTGAATCGTCAGATGTCAGGGCGGATTAAGCTTGCCAGGGCAAATTACAAGGCGTTTGGCGCAAGACTTAAGGTCAACAGCCCAGCCGGGAGAATCAGAGAAAGGCGGCTTTTTGCCATCCATCTGGAAGATAGGATTAACGCCGCCATGAAGGACAAAATTGTGAGGAGCAGGCACAGGCTGGCGATTTATATAGAGAAGCTGAAAGGAAATTCCCCTTTGGACAGGCTTAATCAGGGTTATTCCTACGTATCTGACAGCGAAGGGAAAACGGTAACGGATATCGGCAGGGTCAGCGTTGGCGACAGGCTTACGGTTTATGTAAAAAACGGCAGAATGGAGACAGAGGTGACCGGCATCTGTCCCGAAAGCAGTTTTTTAAAAGATTTTGCCGCCTGGGTCCAGGAAGATGAATGAAAGCGGCGGAAATGAGGAAATTATATGGAAGAACTTGAAAATAGAGGATTCAATTCGGAAGCTGTGGCAGGAAATCAGAAAGAAGATTTCCTGCTGGAGGAAGCCTTTGAAAAGCTTGAACAGACAGTTCAGGCTCTGGAACAGGAGGATGTTTCTCTGGAGGAATCCTTTCGAATATACCGGCAGGGGATGGAATTGCTAAAGCAATGTAACCTGGCCATCGACCGGGTGGAAAAGAAGGTACAGGTATTAAGTGAGGATGGAGAAACACATGAATTTTAACGGGTTACTGGCGAAGAAAACCAAAGACGCAGAGGATATCTTAAAAAAGTATCTTCCTATAGAGGAAGGCTTTCAAAAAAAGGTTATGGAAGCCGTGAATTACAGTGTGACGGCAGGCGGAAAGAGGCTCCGCCCGGTTATAATGAAAGAGAGTTTTCTTTTGTTTGGCGGAAGCGGGGAAGTCATCGAGCCTTTTATGGCGGCGCTTGAAATGATACACAACTATTCTCTGGTGCACGATGATTTGCCGGCAATGGATAACGACGAATACCGCCGGGGGAGGGAAACTACCTGGAAGGTTTACGGGGACGGCATGGCAGTACTTGCAGGAGACGGACTGCTGAATCTTGCTTATGAGACGGCGGCGCTTTCCTTTGATATGGCGAAGGATACGGAGGATATAAAGCGTGCTGCCCGGGCGCTTAAGATTCTCGGAAGGAAAGCGGGGATTTATGGAATGATAGGAGGCCAGACCGCCGATTTGGAGGCTGAATCTGACAGGGAGATAAGCGGGGAACGTCTTTTATTCATCCATGAAAATAAGACCGCCGCACTGATTCAGGCGGCGCTGATGATTGGCGCAGTACTTGCAGGCGCAGGAGAAAAGGAAATCGCGGCAATGGAGAGCGCCGCTTCCAATATAGGAATTGCTTTTCAGATTCAGGATGACATTCTGGATGTGACAAGCACAGAGGAAGTTCTGGGAAAGCCGGTGGGAAGCGACGAGAGAAATCATAAGCTCACCTATGTTTCGCTTTATGGATTGGAAAAGGCAAAAAAAGAGGTAAAGCGTATGTCTGAGACGGCGCTTACAATATTAAGTTCCTTTGAAAACCGGAATGAATTTTTGGAGGAACTTGTGAAGATGCTTATTACCAGAGAAAAGTAATCAGACAAAAGAAGGTTGATAAAATGCTGCTTGATAGTATTAAGGGTGTCAATGATATTAAGAATATAGCGCCGTCCGATTATCCGCTTTTAGCGCAGGAGATACGGGATTTTCTGATTGAAAAAATATCCCGCACAGGAGGCCATCTGGGCTCTAATCTGGGCGCTGTGGAGCTTACCATGGCTTTGCATCTGTCCTTAAATCTTCCGGAGGACAAGCTGATTTGGGACGTGGGGCATCAGTCTTATACCCATAAGCTTTTAACAGGCCGGCGAGAAGGCTTTGAGAATCTCCGGAAGTTTGGAGGGATGAGCGGTTTTCCCAAGCGGAAGGAAAGCGACTGCGACTGCTTTGACACAGGACACAGCTCAACGTCCATTTCGGCGGGCCTTGGCCTGGTAAAGGCGAGAGATATTCAGGGCGGTGTAAATACCGTGGTGTCTGTGATTGGGGACGGCTCCCTGACGGGCGGCATGGCTTACGAGGCTCTTAATAATGCAGCAAAACTGGAAACGAATTTTATTATCGTCCTCAACGACAATAACATGTCCATCTCGGAAAATGTGGGAGGCATGTCCAAATATCTGAACAGTATCCGTACAGCCAACGCTTATCTGGATATCAAGGAAGGGGTATATAACACCTTAAAGGAAATCCCCCGGGGCGAACGGGTGGTGGAAAGCATACGGAAGGCCAAGAGCAGCTTTAAACAGCTTGTGGTTCCCGGAATGATGTTTGAAGATATGGGAATCACTTATTTAGGGCCTGTGGACGGGCACAATATTCCGGCAATGCTGAAAGTATTTCAGGACGCTAAAAGAACAAGAAATGCGGTGATGGTTCATGTAATCACTCAAAAAGGCAAGGGGTATGCACCGGCGGAGCGCCACCCGGCGAGGTTTCACGGTGCGGAGCCGTTCGATATCGGAACAGGGCTTCCCTCAAAAGCCAGAAATGTGGCAAATTATACGGATATTTTTTCAACAGTTATGACAAAGCTTGGGGCAAGAGATGAAAAGGTAGTCGCCATTACTGCGGCGATGCCTGACGGAACAGGCTTAAAACGGTTCAGGAATATGTACCCGGAGCGCTTTTTTGATGTGGGCATTGCGGAAGAACATGCGGTTACTTTTGCCGCCGGTCTTGCGGCCGGTGGTTTGCGGCCGGTGGTGGCGGTGTATTCCTCCTTTTTACAGAGGGCTTATGACCAGATTCTTCATGATGTGTGTATCCAGAACCTTCCGGTGGTGTTTGCCATTGACAGAGCCGGACTGGTGGGAAGCGACGGGGAAACCCATCAGGGAATTTTTGATTTGTCTTATCTTTCCTCTATTCCCAATATGCATATCATGGCGCCCAAAAACAAGTGGGAACTTTCGGATATGATGAAATTTGCCGTTGCTTTCGACGGGCCTGTCGCCATCCGATATCCCAGGGGAGAGGCTTATGCGGGGCTTAAGGAGTACCGCGCGCCGGTGGAGCCAGGCAAGGCGGAGCTTTTGTGTGCAGAGGGAGAAATCTGCCTGATGGCGGTAGGAAGCATGGTGAAGACTGCGGAGGAGGTAAAGGCTTTACTGAATGAGAGCGGTTATAAATGCAGTATCATTAACGCAAGGTTTGTGAAGCCTGTTGACAAAGAAGCGGTAAGGTGGGCGGCGAAAAACCACAGGCTGGTGGTTTCCATGGAGGAAAATGTTGCCAGCGGAGGCTATGGGGAGAAGCTTCGGGAAATAGTGGCGCCTTACTATAAAACCACAAAATTTATGCAGATTGCCATTCCCGACGAGTATGTGGAGCATGGCAACGTGGAGCAGTTAAAAAAGGAAATCGGTATAGACGCGGAAACAGTTGCGGAGAAAATAAAAAAAGAAATGGAAATCGGACAATGAAGGAGCGCTTGGACACATTGCTCGTGAGGGAAGGGCTTGCGCCTTCCCGGGAAAAGGCAAAGGCAATCATCATGTCGGGAAACGTTTTTGTGGACGGGCAGAGGGAGGATAAGGCCGGCGCTTCTTTTGATTTGAATAAGATACATATTGAAGTAAAGGGCACAGGACAAAAGTATGTGAGCCGGGGCGGTTTGAAACTGGAAAAGGCAGTTGAGAGCTTCAGTCTTGCTTTAAAAGGTCTGGTCTGTATGGATATCGGCGCTTCCACAGGAGGTTTTACCGACTGCATGCTGCAAAACGGGGCGGCTAAAGTGTACAGTATCGATGTGGGACACGGACAGCTGGACTGGAAGCTGCGGAATGACGAACGGGTAATTTGCATGGAAAAGACCAACTTCCGGTTTATGATGCCTTCTGATGTTTCCGAAAGCCCGGATTTTGCCTCAGTGGATGTTTCTTTTATTTCCCTTACCAAAATCCTGCTTCCGGCAAGGGCCATTTTGAAGGAAAAGGGAGAAATGGTCTGCCTGATTAAACCGCAGTTTGAAGCCGGGAGAGAGAAGGTCGGTAAAAAGGGAGTGGTGAGGGAACCGGAAATCCATGAGGAGGTAATCAGAAAAGTTATTGATTATGCGGATTATATTGGGTTTGATATTTTAGACCTTGACTTTTCCCCGGTTAAAGGGCCGGAGGGAAATATAGAATACCTGCTGTATCTGCGGAAAAATGCAGAAAAAGCAGAGGCGGCGGGGGAGCTTACGGAGAGCCAGGCCGAGGATGGCCTTAAGAGGATTTCTGAGGAAAAAAGCGGTCTTTCCCGGCAGGGGGAATTTTTAAAGCTGATTGCAGAGACGGTAGCGAGGGCGCATGAAAGTCTTGATATTTAGTTATTATCGGTTTTGGGATAAGTGTGCCGGAATGCGCGGATGGTTTCAGGCGCAGGCAGCAATGCGAAACGAGGAAAGAGATGGAGCATTTTTATTTGATAGCAAACCCTACGAAGGACGCGGAACTGAAAACCGCCCATTCTATCAGGGACTATCTGACCGGCCGGGGGAAGACCTGCATAATCGATGTAGGAGCAAGAAAGAAAGGTCAGGAGGGCTACACCTATAACGGACGGATAAGCGCTGAGACTGACTGTATTATTGTGCTGGGCGGAGACGGAACGCTGCTGCAGGCCGCCACGGATTTGGCGGAGAGAAGAATACCTTTTCTGGGAATCAATATGGGGACGCTGGGGTTTCTGGCCGAGGTAGGGCAGACAGAATTTGAAGGAGCCCTTGACAAGCTGATAAAAAATGAATATGAGATTGAAGAACGCATGATGCTGGCCGGAAAGAGCTTTAACCGGCGGGAAATGATTGACGAAGCAGTAGCGCTTAATGATATTGTCATTACCCGGAAGGGCTCCCTGCAGATTATTAATTTGAATATTTATGTCAACGGGCAGTTCCTGCACCGTTATCACGCCGACGGCGTAATCGCCGCCACGCCCACGGGCTCTACCGGATACAGCCTTTCGGCGGGCGGTCCTGTGGTGGAGCCGGGAGCGGAGCTTATTGTGCTTTCTCCCATCTGCCCGCACTCTATGCAAAGCAGGAGCATTGTGTTATCCCCGAAAGATACTGTCACGGTGGAGATAGAAAGCGGAAGGGACGGAGAGATACAGGAGGTGGAGGCCATCTTTGACGGCTGCCATAAGGTTGCTCTGTGTACAGGAGAAAAAATTGAAATTCGGAAATCCGGTCAGACTACAGGGATTGTGAAGCTGAGCCAGGTAAGCTTTCTGGAGGTGCTGCACCGCAAAATGAGCGACTGACAGGAAAGCAAAAGCGGCGGCTGACGGATAAAAACAGCATTTTGTTTACAAGGTGGATTTGCGTTATGAAAAAGAGCAGACATCAGAGAATAAAGGAACTGGTGGAACAATTTGAAATCGAAACCCAGGAGGAATTAGCGGACAGGCTGCGGGGGGACGGCTATACCGTTACCCAGGCCACAGTGTCCAGAGATATCAGAGAATTAAAGCTTTCCAAGATTCCTATGGGTAATGGAAGGCAGAAATATACCATATTGATGCAAAGCGAGCACTATCTGAGCGATAAGTATATCAGAGTGCTGAAGGACGGGTTTGTATCTATGGATATGGCTCAGAATATTCTTGTAGTAAAGACTGTTTCCGGAATGGCAATGGCAGTTGCGGCAGCCATAGACGCTATGAAGCTGAAAGAGATAGTAGGATCCATTGCCGGAGACGATACCATTATGATGGCGGTGAAAACCGCGGAGGATACTCAGTGCGTCATGGATAAAATTTATGACGTGCTTGACGAATAACCGACTGTGCGCTTGAGAGAAGGGGCATAAGGAGGGAGCGTATGCTTGAAAGTTTACATGTAAAAAATCTGGCGCTTATTGATGAGCAGGAGGTGGTGTTTTCACCGGGAATGAATATCCTCACAGGAGAAACCGGAGCGGGGAAATCTATTATCATAGGCTCTGTGAATCTTGCGCTGGGAGCGAAGGCAGGGAAGGAATATATCCGCGCGGGAGCGGAGTATGCCCTTGTGGAGCTTGTATTTTCCTTAAATGAGCAGCAATGCGGATGGCTTAAGGAAATGGAGCTTCCGATAGAGGAGGACCATACCCTGATTTTGCAGCGAAAAATCACCGCCGGACGGAGTATCTGCCGGGCAAACGGGGAAAGCATCAGCGCCAGCCAGCTGAAAAGTCTGGCGGGATGCCTTCTGGATATGTATGGACAGCATGAGCATCAGTCGTTGCTAAAGCCTGCCGCAGCGGGAAAGCTTCTGGATGATTACATCGGTGAAAAGGCTGAGTCGGTGAAGGCGGAATTGAAGGCGAAGCTTGCAGATTACAGGGAGTGCCGGGAGGAACTGGAAAGCCAGGATACCGATGAGAGAGTGCGCGCGCGGGAGGCGCAGCTTCTGGAATTTGAGGTGAACGAAATAGAAGCCGCCGGTTTAAACCCTGAGGAAGACGAACAGGTTGAAAAGAGATACCGGAGGCTGATAAATGCGAAACGGGTAAAAGAGGTGGTCTATGGGGTGCATGCTCTTACCGGTTATGAGGCGGAGGGCAGCGCTGGCCTTGCCGTGGGGCATGCGCTCCGCGAGCTGAAAACCATAAGTGCCTATGACGATGAAAGCGAGCCTTTGATTTCCCAGCTTACGGACATTGACGATTTGCTGAATGATTTCAACCGTTCCATGGCACAGTACAGTGACAGCCTTGAATTTGACGAGGAGGAATTTGCGCATCTGGAGGAGCGGCTCAACGTTCTTAACCATTTGAAGGATAAGTACGGCAGCACCATTGCCGATATCTTAAAGACCTGGGAGGAAAAACAGAAATCCCTTGAAAAGCTTGGCAATTATGAGGCTTATATGGAGCAGCTGCGGGAACGGCAAAAGGAGCTGGAGGGGGAAATCCTCGGGCTGTGTGAAAAGCTCTCCGGGCTTCGGAAAAAGGCGGCCGGGCCCCTTGCAAAGAAGCTGAAGGGAGCCATGACGGATTTGAATTTCTTAAATGTGGAGTTTTTTATTTCTGTTACGGAGGACGCAAAGGCATTTTCAACGGACGGCTATGACCAGGTGGAGTTTATGATTTCCACAAATCCCGGTGAGGCGGTAAAGCCCCTCTGGCAGATTGCCAGCGGCGGCGAACTGTCCCGGATTATGCTTGCCTTTAAGACGGTTTTTGCGGATAAGGACGATACGGATACGCTGGTGTTTGATGAGATTGACACGGGAATCAGCGGAAAGACGGCCTGGAAGGTGGCGGAAAAGCTGGGAAGGCTTTCGCGCAATCACCAGATTATCTGTATTACCCATCTGGCGCAGATTGCCTCCATGGCCGATTCCCATTTTCTCATTGAAAAGAATATCAAAAATGACCGGACGGTAACGGATATCCGGGAGCTTACGGGAGAGGAAAGCCTCAAGGAAATGGCAAGGCTTCTTGGAAGCGGAGAGCTGACGGAAGCGGTTCTTTGCAATGCCAGGGAGATGAGGCAGACTGCGGAGAAAGTGAAAGAAAGCAGATAATTACAGAAAGACTTAAAATAGAGGAGATGAATCTTATGGTTTTAATGATAAAAAGAAAGGCGGTAACCTCTGTTAGTTCCTCCTGCTGAAAATTACGAATTATTTGACAGGAGGATACCATGAAAAAACTGAATAAAAAAGGAACATCCATGCAGGTTGTGGATATGACGAAGGGCAGCCCCATCAGGCTGATACTGGGCTTTGCCGTCCCCATGTTTATCGGAAATATCTTTCAGCAGTTTTATACCATGACGGACACAATGGTGGTGGGGCACAGCCTGGGAGATAACGCAATTGCCGCCATCGGAGCGACATCTGCGTTGTACAGCCTGATTTTCCGTATTGCCTTTGGGATGAACAACGGCTACGGAATTGTGGTGAGCCGGTGCTTTGGTACCCATAATGAAAAGGAGCTGAGACAGTCTGTTGCGGGAATGATAACCTATAATACTGTGGTTACGCTGATACTGACAGCGATTGCACTTGTATTTTTAAGACCTTTGCTTGTTTTTATGAATACGCCGGAAGCGATTTTTAAGCAGGCTTATCTGTACATCGTCATTTTATGCGCGGGTATGATTTTTACCATTTGCTATAACATGTTCGCCTCAATCCTGCGGGCGGTGGGAAACAGCCGGGCGCCTCTTTACTTTTTGATTATGGCGTCGCTTATCAATATCGTGCTGGATATCATACTGGTAGTATGGCTTCGCGGAGGCGTTGCGGGGGCGGCTGCTGCGACGATTGCGGCGCAGGCGATTTCGGCATTTTTGAGCGGAGGCTATCTTGTGAAAAATTACCGGGAAATACTGCCCCGGAAAAAAGAGGACTTTTGTGTGCCGAAACCGCTTCGGAGGGATTTGCTTTCCACAGGAATTGCCATGGCGCTTGTGGAGAGTCTGGTAGATTTGGGAACCATGATATTCCAGAGGGCCAATAATATGCTTGGCGAGGCGACAATCGCGGCCTTTACAGCTTCAAGACGTATTCTGGAAACTCTCCTTGAACCGGTATGCACCATAGCCGTTGCCAATTCCGTATTTGCAGGACAGAACCTGGGAGCAAGGCGGCCTGACAGAATCAGGGAAGCGCTTAGGAAGGTGCTGGTACTGGAAGTGCTGTGGGCTTCTTTTGCAGCTCTGGGCATATGGCTGTCTGGCGGCAGCCTGATAAGGCTTGTTACAGGGTCAGAGAACAGTCAGATGATTCAGATGGCGGTGAGCTGTATGCGGATTCAGTTTTCCTTCTATCCGGTACTGGCGATTCTGCTTTGTATGCGGGACGCCATGCAGGCCATTGGATTTAAGGCGGCGCCCGTGGCGTCAAGCGTTATTGAGCTTTCCATGAAAATGTTTGCCGCATGGCAGCTGATTCCCCGGATGGGCTTTTTGGGGACCAGTATTACCGAACCTGTTACATGGGTGCTTATGACAGTATTTCTGATGGCAGCCTATATGGCCGGGAGAAGAAAAATATTTGAACCGCTCTCCCGAAATGAAGTGGGAGAATAACGGAAATCCCAAAATCCTACTAAAAAAACCAAAAATATTCACTGTTCAAAAAGTGGACTGACATTTAAAATGGTAATGTATGGTAGTTACATATTTTGTCCCCGCAGGGGTTCGCCCTGTGGGGATTTTTACTAAAAAGCAGAAAAAACAGCAAAATTTTTTATATGTTTTTTCCAAAGTAAACATGTATTTGTTTTTCTTCATGTAGTATAATAAAAAAAGATTGGAGGTTATATTATGCAAATGCAAATGGGTTTTCGCTGGTACGGCGAAGGCAATGACGACATTAAGTTGTCGGACATCAGGCAGATTCCCGGCGTGACAAGTATTGTCTGGGCTCTGCACAGCAAGCTTCCGGGAGAAATCTGGGAGGTCAGCGAGATTGCCGAAGTGCAAAAACAACTGGAGCCATATGGCTTCAACATGGACGTGGTGGAGTCGGTGAATGTTCATGACGACATTAAAATCGGCCTGCCCACAAGGGACGGATATATTGCCAATTATATCCAGACCATCCGCAATCTTTCAAAGTTTGGCGTAAAAGTAATCTGTTATAATTTCATGCCGGTCTTTGACTGGACGCGTACCGATTTGTTCCATCCGGTAGGAGACGGCTCCACTGCCTTGTATTATGAGGCAAGTAAGATTCATGACGACCCCAAGGAGATGGCGGATTATATTTTGAATAATCTGCATGGACTTACATTCCCCGGCTGGGAACCGGAGCGTATGGCAAGGCTGGATGAGCTGTTCGAGGCATATAAGCCTGTGACCAAGGATAAGCTGTGGGAAAACCTGAAATATTTCCTTGAAGCTTTGATGCCGGTATGCCATGAATGCGATATTAAAATGGCAATCCACATGGACGACCCCCCATGGGATATTTTCGGCCTGCCCCGCCTTTTAGTGGACGCAGAGTCTGTAGACAAATTCCTCAAACTGGTAGACGACCCTTACAACTGCCTGACACTGTGTTCGGGAAGCCTTAATGCAAATCCCGAGAACAATGTGGCGTCAATTGTACGCAAGCATTGCGACCGTATTGCCTTTGCGCATATTCGTAACGTGAAGCATTTCCCTAACGGAGATTTCTCCGAGGCGAGCCACCGCGACTGCGATGGGGATACGGGAATACTGGATATTATCAAGGCATATCATGACTGCGGCTTTAAGGGATATATCCGTCCCGACCACGGAAGACATCTGTGGGACGAGGGGCCGGGTAACGTGCGTCCCGGTTACGGCCTGTATGACCGCGCGCTTGGTATCATGTATATGTGGGGTATCTGGGATATGCTTGATAAGCTGGACGCCCAGAAGTAATAAAACAAAAACGAAAGGGGTTATATTACAATGAAACTTGTTGATATTAAAAACGGCATTGGACCGGAGTGGGCGGCAAAAGGTTATCAGATGCCCAAATTTGATATTGAAGCGGTTCGCGCTAAAACCCACGACGAGCCTACATGGCTTCATTTTGGAGCCGGAAATATTTTCCGTGCATTTCCGGCGGCAATTCTGCAGCAGGCTCTTGACTCCGGGCAGTATGACAGAGGCGTTATCGTAGCCGAGGGCTTTGACTTTGAGATTATTGACAAGGCTTATGAGCCTTACGACAACATGAGCCTTCTGGTTTGCCTTAAGTCAGATGGAACGATTCAGAAAAAGGTCATTGCTTCCGTTACGGAAAGCTTAAAAGCCGACCCGCAGTTTGGCGGCGACTGGGTCAGACTGGTTGAGATTTTCTGCAAACCCAGCCTTCAGATGATTTCCTTTACCATCACGGAAAAGGGATACGGCGTTGCGCCTGCCGACCTTGAAAAGGGGCTGACGCCGGCTCTTATTATGGGCAAGGTTACGGTTCTTTTATATGAGCGTTTTAAAGCCGGAAAGCTGCCGCTGACCGTACAGAGTATGGATAACTGCTCCCATAATGGCGATAAGGTAAAGGCTGCCGTTATTGCCTATGCTTCTAAATGGGTAGAGCAGGGACTGGTTCCGAAGGAATTTCTGGATTATGTACAGGATTCTTCAAAGGTTACCTATCCATGGAGCATGATTGACAAAATCACTCCCCGTCCCGACCCCAAGGTTCAGAAAATGCTTGAGGACGACGGTTTTGAAGACAATTACACAATCATTACCGAAAAACGTACCTACACGGCGCCTTTTGTTAATGCGGAAGAAACCGAGTACCTGGTTGTGGAGGATAACTACACCAATGACCGTCCTCCTTTAGAGCTTGGCGGCGCGCTGTATGTTGACCGCGAGACCGTTGACAAAGTTGAGAGAATGAAGGTCTGCACCTGTTTGAACCCTCTGCACACAGCAATGTCAATTTACGGCTGTATGCTGGGATATGACCTTATTTCCGCCGAAATGGAAGACGAGGATATCAAGGGGCTTATCAAGAAGATGGGCTACATTGAGGCAATGCCGGTTGTGGTAGACCCGGGCGTTTTAAAGCCGGCCGATTTCATCGACGCAGTGCTTAACCGCCGTCTGCCGAATCCGTTCATGCCCGACGCGCCTCAGCGTATTGCAACGGATACCAGCCAGAAGCTGTCCATCCGCTTTGGCGAAACCATCAAAGCTTATCAGGCAAGAGGCCTTAATATGGATGAGCTGATTCTGATACCTCTGGTGCTTGCCGGATATGCCCGTTATATCAAGGGAATCGATGATGAAGGCAAGGCCTTTGAGCCCTCCCCCGACCCGCTCCTTGCAGAGCTTTCGGCGATTGTAGCTCCTCTTGAGGTAAAAGAGGGAGAACAGGACTTCTCCTGTCTGAAAGAACTCTACAGCCGCAAGGACGTGTTTGGCGTTGACCTGTACGAAGCAGGCCTTGGCGAGCGTATCGAAGGCATGGTGGCAGAGCTGTACGCAGGCCCTGGCGCCGTGAGAAAGACGCTGCATAAATATGTTTCTGCAAGATAATACGATATTTTAAATAGCAGGCCGTTGCAAGGCCGGACAATATGACCAAAAACAGTAAAGGAACCGGAGCAATTTGAATCCGGTTCCTTTTTGGCAGGTGCTTTTGAGTGTCTTTATAGCCACAAGTACAAGATAGCGCGTTGTGCAATTCTTTAATAGAAACAATTGGAAGAAAAAAATTGAAAATCTAAAAGTAAAATTCAAAGTTTTTCGCATACTAAAATAGAAAATTTCACTTTTACTATAAAATAAAGGATGTGGAAACTTGAACTACTTGGATGAATCAAATCATGGCAAGGCTGCCGGATATAAAAAATTTCTATATGTAATGCTTGTTTTCGGCATAACTGCAGTGATGATTTCTTTCTATTATTTTATGTGGCTCAGTGTTCCGTCCACCATCATGATAAAGGCGGGGGTGGAACAGGAATTGGATTTTAAGGTACCGGCCACCGGTGAACTATATCGGGAAGCAGTGGAGGCGAGCGGCCCTGCTGTCACAGCTCCGGAAGCACAAGGAAGCCTTTACATTGACCTGGGACGGCCGGTTACAGTAAAAGCAAACCAGGTCGAGCAATATAAACTTCAGTTAAAGTTGTTTGGCGTTATTCCCCTGAAAGAAGTAGATGTAGAGGTCATTCAGGATTTACAGCTGAAGCCGGCGGGTATCCCTATCGGAATTTACGTAAAGACAGAAGGGGTGCTTGTGGTGGGAATCGGAGAATTTGAGGGAGAGGACGGACAAAAATTTACCCCGGGAAAATATGTATTCCAGGTGGGAGACTATATATTGGAAATTAACGATGAGAAAATCAATGAAAAAAAGGAGCTAATAGAAAGAGTCAGTCACAGCGAAGGGCAGGAAATGGTATTTAAAGTAAAACGCGGAGATGCCCTGATAGAAGTGAAAACAAGACCGGAGATGAATCAGAATGGAGAGTACAAATTGGGCGTCTGGGTCAGGGATAATGCTCAGGGAGTGGGCACTATGACCTATATTGACGAGCATGGATGCTTTGGCGCGTTAGGGCATGGTATTAATGATGTGGATACCAGCACATTGATGAGCCTGTCCAGTGGAACTCTTTATCACACGGAAATTATTGGAATCACAAGAGGCGCCAACGGCTCGCCGGGAGAACTGACGGGTTTTATTGAGTATGACGATAAAAATATTATGGGAGAAATCACAGCCAACACGCCCAGAGGCATTTTTGGAATCTGTACACCGGAAACTGAAACCAATGCGGATAACGATTATTATCCCCTTGGACTGAAACAGGAAATCCAAAAAGGCCCGGCACAAATTATATGCTCACTGGGAGATGAAACACGGATATACAATATTGAAATCACGGACATTAATCTTGAAAACGATAATATAAACAGAGGAATTGTACTCAAAATTACAGACCCCGAGCTCCTTGCGGCCACCGGTGGCATTGTCCAGGGCATGAGCGGCAGCCCTATCATACAAAATGACAAACTAATCGGCGCAGTAACCCACGTACTGGTGCAAGACCCCACCAGAGGATACGGGATATTTATTGAAAACATGCTCGTGCACTAAAGTCCGGGCAGATGCAGAAGCAGAGGGAAATTTATCAGGCCTGCCTGAATAAATTTCCCTTGAAAAAGCCTGAGGCAGTTTTGAATATCAGATATCAAACGAACAGCCTTTGGGCCATAGACCGTCAATGTCAGTGTATTTCACTGACATTTTTGCATTTATGGACAATTCGTGCAAAGTGTCCATTAGTGAACAAAAACTGATTATTGAAGATTGATTTTCTGTATGCTGTTGATAAAGTATAAGCAGATGGGCATCTGTACATGAATATTCAATTGGAGCAATATGAATGAAAGTAGATTTATCAGGCAAGACAGGCAGATTGGCGAGGCAGACGCTGTCAGATTTTTCGGAGAAAATGCTCATGCTGCTCGCAGACATGTCATTAGAAGAAATTTCTGTTCAGAAGATGTGTGATATATGTAATTACCCGAGGTCAACCTTTTACAATTATTTTGATGATATTTATGACCTGATGGATTATTGCTGGACTGCAATATATCTTTGGTATAGGAGGAAGAAAAGGAAAGAGGGGGAGGAGCAGCCGTAGCAGGCGTAAAATGACAGGATAAAAAGGCAGCGTGGATAAATGCTGTGTTTGGGTAAACAGCCATAGCTCCTTTCTGACTGGTTTTAGGATACCGGGAACCATGCCAGGGAGGGGCTTTTTTAATGGACGGGAGGGTACGGGATGATAAATTTTGTTTGGATTGTTGGTATATTTTAATTGGTGAATAATTTACGGAAAGCAAACATCATACTGGATTTCCTGTAACAACAGGAGGTTATGGTTTTGAATGATTTGGCACTTCCCCATCGGTTTACCGGGGAAGTAGATTTACCGGATATTTCACAGATTGTACCCAGAGCGGAAAACTAATCGGAGCCGTCACCCACGTTTTCGTTCAGGCCCCCACAAGAGGATACGGGTTTACTCATAAGTGAACGATTCCTTTTAGTATTCAACAGTATAAGGTGGGTCGATAAAAAGAAAATATATGTGTTGATATAACATTAATTATATGCTACGATGGGAGGCAGAAACAAGTAAATTTAAAAGGGGAGGCAGTTTTGAAAATAGCAGATATCAAACGAATGGCTTCATCTGTTATACAACAGGGGCATATTGAAAATGATTATATAGAATACAAAAAATCAGCTGTTTTTAAGGCTAAAATTTTAAAAACAGCCTGTGCATATGCCAATAATTTCATGAACAAGGAAATTGGCCTTATTTTTATTGGAATTGAAGAAATTGATGTTCAGCAGACTGGGGAAAAGGCATATCCTGTAAGACCGATTACAGGTGTTGAAGAGAGAATGATTGAAACAACAGAGAATGCCCTTAAAAAGCTGCTTTCAGAAATACATCCAAGAATCAATTATCATTTAATTATTGATAAAATAGATGAACGATATTACATTATTTTGGCGGTAGAGCCGGGGAATAGCGGTCCTTATCAGACAAGCGATAAGGCATGGAAAGATAAAGAAATTATGTTGAAGCCGGGGAGATATATTCGATTAAAGCGTGACACCAGACTACCAAATGCCAGAGAAGAATTTGAGTTATTGAAAAAGTTTGCAAATTATACATTCAGCTCTGGCCTTAATGAAACGGCTACTATTGATGACCTGAATTATGAGTATATGAAAGAATATTTGATTGCAACTCATGCAAAGCAGGATATTCGGGCATTATCAAAATTAGAAATGGCAAGAAGTATGGGACTTATAAGTGAAAGCGAATATGGAGGATATCGTGCAAAAAATTTTGCCGTGCTTATGTTTGCTGATAAACCGCAGGAGTTTATCCCTTATGCAAGAGTGGAAATTATAAGAGAAGTCATCGGAACGGAGAAGATGGAATCAAAGATTTTTGATGGTCCTGTATGGATTCAGGCAAGGCAAGTATTTCAGTATTTTATGGATAATATTATGTCTTCCTACACAATTCGAGATAATGGGCAAATTGGGCATAGAATTGTATACAATTGGCCTCAGGAGATGTTTGCAGAAATGGCAACAAATTGTATCTTACATAAAGAATATGAATCATCAAATTATATTGGAATTTATGTGTATCATGACCATATTTCTTTTATTAATCACAACAGACCCCTTCCGCCGGTAACAATTGAGGATATGAATACGAAAAGGGAATTTAATAACCGGGTATATTTGAATCCGGAATTGAAGGAGATGTTTTTTGCGCTTGATTTGATAGAATCCTATGGTTCAGGGATTCGTAGGGCGAAGGATGCAATGGACAGGAACGGTTCTCCAAAACTTATTTTTGAGCCATTGGAAGATAAGGGCGACTATACGATGGTGACAGCGTATATCAGTAAAGAATTTGCTGCAATTCAAAATATAGAAAGTAAAAATATAGATGAGACCAAAGAAATGACCAAAGAAATGACCAAAGAAATGACCAAAGAAATAAATTTAAAAATGAAATTGCTGATAAAGGAAAATCCTGCAATCAATGCAAATGAAATTGCGAAAGCTTTGAATATTTCGCCAGAATCAGTGAGGTATCGGATTAAGGCTATGAAAAAGACAGGGGAAATTCAAAGAAAAGGTTCCACAAAAAAAGGCGAGTGGATAATTACAGAGATGGTAACACCACAGAACACGAAGCTTTAAGAGAATTGAAGTTATGGAAACGGGCAGGAAATCAAAAACAAGATTCCCTGTCCGTTGAAAGGTAAAGCAGAACAAATAAATTTACAGATACTTATCCAATTCCCTCTCGCACACCGCATTTTTCTTCACCCGCGGCTTCTCTATAACCTTCCCCTTAGTAACCACATACCTTAAATTCCGAAGCGTTTTGAGGTCTTTTAAAGGATTTTCATCCGTCACAATAAAATCGGCCGTCTTCCCTTTTTCAATCGTTCCCGTTTTATCCGATATGCCGAGTATCTCTGCATTTTTGCAGGTAGCGGTGTAAATCGCAAAATCCGGCGACACCTTGCAGTATCTGGTAAAATAGACCAGTTCACGCCACATATCGTAATGCGTAATGAAAGGGCATCCAGAATCGGTTCCAAGGCCGACGGGAATGTGGTTTTCAAGGCAGGCCCTGGCGCAGTCAATAATCCCCTGAAAAACAATATTTCCATTCTTTTTTCCAGTTTCGCCGCAGTGGCTGACAGACAAATCAAATATGGCGTAAGGCAGGGCGGGAGAAAGGGTGCAGATGAGCGCGGCATTTTTTTCCCTGAAAAGCCGTATCATCTCATCGTCAGGCCTGGCGCCGTGTTCGATGGTATCCACTCCGTTTTTCAGGGCTTCCCGCACGCCGTCAGGGCTCTCCACATGTGCGGCAACCGGATAACCAAGCTCATGGGCTCGCTTGCATGCGGCGTTTATGATTTCCGGTTTCATCCGAAGAACGCCGGGTTCTCCTTCAGCGGACGCGTCCATGACGCCGCCGGTAATCATCAGTTTGATAAGGTCGGGGTTCGTCCCGGCAATTTTATCCACATCACGAGCCGCTTCGTCAGGGCTGTTGGCCTCGGTGGCAAGGGAGCCGGCAAAATGACCGCCGGGAACGGAGACAGCAGTATTAGCCACGAAAAGGTCAGGCCCTTCCAGCTTTCCGGCGCGGATTTTATCGCGGATTCGGCTGTCCAAATCCATGATTCCGCCTACGGTGCGGAGGGTGGTCACGCCGCTGTAAAGCTGTGTTCTGGCAAGTTTCGCCTGCATTTTTGTCAGTATCTTTAAGACAAACTTATATTTACTTAAGGTTTCAAATAGTTTTTTATAGTCCACCGGCTTTGCGTTTTCCTTTGGGGGCTTGCCGGAGGAGGCAAGGTGGGCATGCAGATTGATAAGGCCCGGAAGAAGATATTTTCCGTTCAAATCGATTACCCGGCAGTCCGACGGTATTTCTGAGCTTTCCGGCTGGACGGACAGGATTCTGTCGTCTTCGGTTATCAGGGTATGATTTGCCAGAATAGTCATATGGCCGTTTTCATCGAGATTTCCGGTTAAGATATTTCCGTGTGTAAATGCGTATTTCATAGTGTACTCCCGTCTGTGTGCTTTCGTATTATTTTTCAGAGGTTGACAAATTCCGCTCTGCAAGTATAAAAAAGTATGATATCATTATAGAAAATTAAAACGGATAATTCAATCATTTCTATATGCTTTCAGGGCATGGTGGAAAATAGAGCATAGGTATTGGACATTTTGTGTAAATATGGAATATAATGATGTCATCAGATATTAACAGGACTGGCAAATAGTAAGAAACGGCAAATCGGAACACAGAGGAGATTTTTTCAGGAAAAGGAGACATGGCTATGCAATATGTAAAACTTGGCAATTCACAGCTTAACGTTTCCCGCATCTGCATGGGGTGTATGGGATTTGGGGACGCCGGAAGCGGGCAGCATTCCTGGACCCTTGACGAGGAGAATTCACGGGAGATTATAAAGCAGGGACTTAACGCCGGCATCAATTTTTATGACACGGCCATCGGCTATCAGGGAGGAACCAGCGAGCAGTATGTAGGGCGCGCCCTGCGGGATTTTGCAAAGCGGGAGGATGTGGTGGTGGCGACAAAGTTTCCGCCCCGGACGAAAGAAGAAATTGAAAAAGGCGTGACCGGACAACAGCATGTCGCCCAAATGCTGGATAAAAGCCTGTCAAACCTTGGAATGGACTATGTGGATTTGTATATCTGCCATATGTGGGATTATAATACGCCGATTTATGAGATTATGGACGGATTAAATCAGGCGGTGAAGGCGGGAAAAGTCCGTTATATCGGTATTTCCAACTGTTATGCCTACCAGCTTGCCAAAGCAAACGCCGTGGCGGAAAAAGAGGGATTTGCAAAGTTTGTTTCCGTACAGGGGCATTACAACCTGATTTTCCGGGAGGAGGAGCGGGAGATGGCAAGGCTCTGCAAGGAGGATAATATCGCCATGACGCCCTACAGCGCGCTGGCAGGCGGACGGCTTGCAAAGCTGCCCGGAGAGACTTCCAGACGTCTGCAGGAGGACGCGTACGCCAAATCCAAATATGACGCAACCGCCAGGCAGGACGGCATGATTATTGAGCGTGTGGCGCAGCTTGCCGAAAAGCACGGCGTGACCATGACGGAAATTTCACTTGCATGGCTGCTCACAAGGGGGACGTCTCCCGTGGTGGGCGCAACGAAGAAACGGCATATTGACGGAGCGGCAGGCGCGGTCGATGTCGTTCTTGACAGGGAGGAGATTGCCTATCTGGAGGAGTTATATGTTCCCCATAATCTGGTGGGGGTTATGTCGCAGAACGGAGCGTGAAAATAATATGTCGGAAAAGAGATTAAGCAATACAATATTTTTAATGTATCTGGTAACTGAAAGTTATTGCAAAAAGCATGGTCTTTCCAGGGATGATTTTCTGAAATTAGATGAAAAATATGATATTTTGAGTTATGTTTCAGATTGTCCCGATGTTTTTGACAGTATGACAGAGGAGGAAATGGTAGAGGAGATTGAAGAATATGTATCAGTTTAATTCCTGGCTTTACCATGGAACTGTTTCGCAGATAGATAAGGTTGATGTGTCATTGGGATGCGGAAATAAAGACTTTGGAAAAGGTTTTTATATGGCTGTATCTAAAACACAGGCAATCGGTATGATGCACAAAAAATATCGTGAGGCAGTCAGAAGAAACAGAAATAAAAAGAAAACGGATTTTACGGAAAAATTATACGAAATCAGGCTGAATATGGAATTAATTCCGTCAATAAAGGTAAAAATATTCGAGAATGCGGATATAGAATGGCTTGATTTTGTCTTATTATGCCGGAAGCGGGGAGGAATGCCTCATGATTACGATTTGGTGATTGGCCCTACGGCGGATGACGATACAGCATTGTGCCTTAAAGCGTATCAGGATGGATTTTATGGAAAAACGGAATCTGATGCGGCCAGGAGGATTTTGCTAAATAATCTGGAAGTTGAAAACCTTGGCATTCAGTATTATATTGGAAAGCAGGAGATTGCAGACAACATAATTACAAATGTCAGGGAAATTGACTGGGGGTAGATTATTGATGAATAAGGACAAAATAGATACGGTAAAAGGCATGTGCGTGGTGGCTCTGACCAGATTTATTATGGATAAATATGGCCTTAAGCAGGATAAAGCATACAGAAAGCTGCTAATGCTGGAATTGTACGGGCTTTTAAACGATACAGAAACAAGATTATATCTGGAAACAAACGAGTTTTTATGTGAAGCATGTGAAACAGAGCTGGAAAAGGGAAAGGACGCCCTGTATAATTTTATCAATACGGTATAAAGCCTTTATGTTATTTTTTCCCAAGATACCTTCGAAGGGTTTCCTCAAAAAACGCCAAATCATCGTCATTTAAGAGCTTCAACTGATCCACAATCCCGTGAATGCGGTCGGGGTTGTGGATATCTTTGTCAAAAAATTCCTGAGGGCTGATTTTAAAATAATTGCAGATATCAAAAAAGACAGACATGGAGGGGGATGTCTTGCCGGAGGTGATAGACTGTATATAAGAATGACTGCGGCCTAATTCCAGACTTAACTGATATTCAGACATATCCTTAAGCATTCTCAGTTCGGTAATTCTTTCACGGACAAACTTCGCATCCATTTTGTTTCCTCCATTAACACCCATGCGGCGCTTACAGCGTATCGCCTGCATGAAAGTTAACTGCCTTGACATTGCCGGGTATTTCAGAGTCAACAACCCTGCGGCAAGCAGATACATTTATAAGTGTATCTGTAAAGAGAATGCCCATATACTATTTAAAATAGTTATATATAATTGAAATAATAATAAAAACTATTTTAAATAGTTGTATCGCAAAAAAACAGGAATGTTGTGTCAATTGGTGTAAAATTTAAGAAGGTGTTTCACAAATTTAGTGGCAAAGGAGCTTCTCATCCGGTGAATAATGCAAAAATGAAGGAAATGTATGAATTGCAGCTGCAGGCATATCAAAATCAACTGGAAATTCTGAGAAGCGCCAATGAGGATTATAGAACGCTCCGCCATGATATGAAGCATCATATTGTCATGCTTACGGATTTTATTTATAAGGGCGAGAATGAAAAGGCGCTGGAATATCTGGGAAAAATCAGCAGTTATGCGGCAGGAAACAGAGGGTATGTGGAAACCGGAAACTCAGGGATAGACAGCCTTATCAATTATATGGCCGCAAAAATAAAGAAGGCTTCCGGGCAGGTGCTGGCGGATATTTACCTTCCGCCGGGGCTTGCCGTTGATAATTTTGACATGAGCGTTATACTGGGGAATCTGCTGTTAAATGCATGTGAAGCAATGGAAAACTGTCCGCAAAAGGAGCTGACGATTGTTTTAAGGTATAACAGAGGGATTTTGCTTATCTGTATAGAAAATACGTATGACGGGATTCTCGAGGAGAAAAACGGAAAAATAGTGACAAGAAAAGAAGACGCGTCCAGGCACGGCGTAGGACTTGCCAGTGTGCGGCGGGCGGTTAGAAAATATGACGGAAATATAAAAATCCATTCCGATGAAAGGAGGTTTCGGGTGGAAGCCGTGTTGTATGTCGGCCGGAAATAGGGAGAACAGGCGATACCTGTAAGATATCATAAAAAGGCGGAACCGGTTATTCCGCCTTTTTATTAATGTAATTGGCTTTAAACTTGGAGTACATAATTTTCTGGCTGTGGTAAAGACCGTAGTACCCCGACAGCATATAACTGAACGCCGCGGTCAAAAGAAAATAGGGCATTCCTTCATAGCCAAAGAGCTCAAAGCTGATGAGCAGGGAGGTGATGGGGCAGTTTGTCACGCCGCAGAAAACGGCAGTCATGCCGACCGCTGTGCACAGGGAGGGGGAGAACCCCAAAAGGTTTCCGAACAGGCAGCCGAAGGTTCCGCCGATACAGAAGGAGGGAACAATCTCGCCGCCCTTAAAACCTGCGCCTAAGGTGGCGGCGGTAAACAGCATCTTAAGCAGAAACATTTCCCACCGCGCCTCTCCTTTCATAGCAGGCTTAATCAGGGCGATGCCGGAGCCGTTGTAGGTCTGGCTGCCCACAAGCAAGGTCAGAACAATCACAATGCAGCCGCCGGCAAAAATTCTTATGTAGGGATTGGGGAAAAATTTGTGGTAAAGGTGTTCCGACTGATGAAGCAGGATACAGAACAAAATGCTAATCAGGGCACACAGAGCCGCCAGAGCAGTGATTTTTACCGCGGAGCCTATTGTAAAGGCGGGGATTTCCCCGAGAAGGAAAAGTTCCGCTTCCGCACCGAAACGGGTGGCAAGGCTGTGGGCAATCAGGGATGCAATCACACAGGGAACCAGGGCGGAATAGTGCATAATCCCCACACTGACTACTTCCATGGAAAAGATGGCGGCGGCCATAGGAGTTCCGAACAGGGCAGAAAAGGCCGCGCTCATACCGCACATGGTCATGATATGTTTATCCTTTTCATTAAAGCGAAACAGCTTTCCGATTTCATTTCCGATGCTTCCGCCAAGCTGCAGGGCAGCGCCTTCCCGTCCGGCGGAGCCTCCCAGCAGGTGGGTAATTAATGTGGAAACAAAAATCAGCGGCGCCATGCGGGCAGGAAGATTATCTCCTGAGTGAATTGAGGAAAGAACCAGATTGGTCCCCGAGTCCTTTTCATCGTGAAGCAGGTGGTAAGCGCCCACAATAAGAAGGCCGCCAAAGGGGAGCAGCCAGATAAGCCAGGGATATTCAGCCCGCGACGCGGTTACGTATGCCATACAAAAATAAAACAAAGTGCCCACAGCGCCCACGACGATTCCCGAAATAATGGCGAAAATAACCCATTTGACGGAGGTTCGCGCGCGCTGTAAATTATGGTGGATTTTGTGCTTTAACCTTTCGTTCATGACAGTTGCCTTTCCTGTTTTGCCGTACTCACAGTATACAACTTTTCATTCTGAAAATCAATTTTGTAAAATCCGTTTCCGGGAATTTTTGATGCATTTTGTTGAATTTGCTTTCTTTCTGTGATAAATTCACTTATAGCACTAATTTCCAAAAACTGGAAATTTTACGGAAAGCGGGCTGGCAGGGCAGTGTCTGATTGCGGCGGTATCATTGGAAGGGTGATGCGTATTGAAAAGAGAGTATGTGAAGCAAAATGTCTACGACGCTTTTATTGAGCGCCTGCATTTTATTTTTCAGGAATTTGATAATATTTATGTGTCCTTTTCCGGCGGAAAGGACAGCGGGCTTTTGCTGAATATGGTGCTTGACTTTCGGAGGAAATATTATCCTGATAGGATAATAGGCGTTTTCCATCAGGACTTTGAAGCGCAGTACACGGTGACAAGCGAGTATGTGGAGAGAACCTTTGAGAGGATAAAGGATGAGGTGGAGCCTTACTGGGTGTGCCTTCCCATGGCCACAAGGACGGCGCTTAGCAGCTATGAGATGTACTGGTATCCCTGGGACGATACGAAAAAAGAAGTCTGGGTGAGGCCCATGCCGGAAAAGGAATATGTTATCAATCTGGAAAATAATCCTATTACCACTTACCATTACCGGATGCATCAGGAAGACCTTGCAAAGCAGTTTGGCCGCTGGTATCGTTTAATCCACGGCAGCAAAAAGACGGTCTGCCTCCTTGGAATGCGCGCGGACGAATCTCTGCAGAGGTACAGCGGATTTTTAAATAAAAAGTACGGCTATGAGGGGGAATGCTGGATTACCAATCAGTTTAAGGGCGTCTATTGTGCGTCGCCTTTATACGACTGGTCGTCAGGGGATATCTGGCATGCAAATTATCTGTTTGATTACGATTATAATTATTTATATGATTTGTATTATATGGCAGGGCTTAAGGTTTCACAGATGCGGGTAGCATCTCCTTTCAACGATTATTCAAAAGACGCCCTGAATCTCTACCGTGTGATTGACCCGGAAATCTGGGCAAAGCTGGTGGGAAGGGTACGGGGGGCGAATTTCGCCTGTATTTACGGTAAGACGAAAGCCATGGGCTACCGCAATATCACGCTCCCCGAGGGGCATACATGGAAATCCTTCACTCTTTTTTTGCTGGAAACGCTTCCGGCGAGGCTCCGCAATAATTATGTAAAAAAATTTAAAACCTCCATTGAATTCTGGCATAAAACCGGCGGAGGGCTGGACGAGGAAGCCATTACAGAACTGGAGCGGCATGGATATCAAATCAAAAGAAACGGCGTTTCCAATTATACCCTGAGCAAGAAAACAAGAATTATTTTTCTTGGGGATATCCCCGACGACACTGACGATATTAAGTCGACAAAAGACATACCAAGCTGGAAGAGGATGTGCTATTGTATCCTGAAAAACGACCATATCTGCCGTTTTATGGGGTTTGGAATGAGCAAGGAACAGAAAAAGCGAATTGATGTTATCAGAAAAGAGTACAAAAGCGTAGAGGAGATGGAATATGGAGTATAAGAGTCCGGTTTACCAGGTGATTCCGGTTCCTATTGAAAAAATACAGCCGAATACCTATAATCCGAATACGGTGGCGCCGCCTGAGATGAAGCTGCTCTATGAGAGCATTAAAATTGACGGTTACACAATGCCTATTGTGTGCTATTATAATAAGGAAAGCGATACTTATATTATCGTGGACGGTTTTCACCGTTACAGAATCATGAAAGAAAACGCCGATATTTACGAGAGGGAAAAGGGGATGCTCCCTGTGACGGTGATTAACAAGTCAATTGACCAGAGAATGGCAAGTACGATTCGGCACAACAGGGCAAGGGGAAGCCATGATGTGGATTTGATGAGCAATATTGTAAAAGAGCTTCATGAGCTGGGACGGTCGGACGCCTGGATATCCAGACATCTTGGCATGGACAGGGACGAAATTCTGCGTCTGAAGCAAATCACCGGCCTTGCGTCGCTTTTTAAGGATATTAAATTCGGCGACGCATGGCGTCCGGTGGAGGAGGAAGGCGAATGGTAATCGGGACACATATGTCTGTTGCGGACGGGATTGCCCGGACGGCGGAAAATGTGGTGTGGATGGAGGCAAATACCATGCAGATTTTCAGCCGCAATCCCAGAGGCTCGGGCTATCGAACCTACAGCGATGAGGAAATAAATAAATTTCAGAAAATAAGAAAGGAAAACGGCTTCGGCCCCCTTCTGGCTCATGCGCCTTACACCATGAACCTTGCCAGCCCGAAAGAGAAGGTGTATGAGTTTGCATGTATGGTGATTAAGGAGGATATCGCCAGGATGGATGCCCTTGGCATGGAGTATATTGTATTCCATCCGGGAAGCCACACAGGAATCGGAGCGCAGGAAGGAATAAAGAATATCATTGCCGGTTTGAATCAGGCGATTACAGGACAGGAGAGTATTACAGTGCTTCTGGAAACCATGTCGGGAAAGGGGACGGAAATCGGAAGGAGCTTTGAGGAACTTAAGGCGATTTACGACGGCATGGCGCATCCCGAGAGGGTAGGCGTATGCCTGGATACCTGCCATGTGTTTTCGGCGGGCTATGATATTGTTCATGACCTTGATGGTGTCCTTGCAGAGTTTGACCGTATTTTAGGGCTTCCTTTGCTGCGGGCGGTTCATTTAAATGACAGTCTTACACCTTTTGGGGCGAATAAGGACCGTCATGCAATAATCGGCGGCGGGGAAATTGGTCTGGACGCATTGCTTTCCGTGATGAAGCATCCGCTTCTTAGGGAGCTGCCTTTTTATCTGGAAACACCTCTGGACGATGCGGGGCATAAGGAGGAAATCAGGAAGCTGAGGGAACTGGCCGGAAGCTGACGGAGACGGAAAAGCGCTGCGGCGGTTGCGGAATCTGGCCGGAAACGGAAGAAGACGCAGGTCGGCGACGATATCAGGAGGATTTATGAAAAAGGATTTGACCGAAGGGAACGTGATGGGCACGATGCTGCGGTTCGCCGGGCCAATGATACTGGGAAATCTGTTACAGCAATGCTATAACATTGCGGATACCCTGATTGTGGGAAGGTATCTGGGGCCGGATGCGCTTGCGGCGGTGGGAAGCGCCTACACGCTGATGACATTTTTGACATCAATACTGATTGGCCTTTGTATGGGAAGCGGAGCCGTGGTTTCATTTTATTACGGGAAAAAAGAGGAGTTGCAGATGAAAAAGAGTATGCTGGCCTCTTTTTTATTTATTTCTGCCGTGACACTTGCCCTGAACGGGCTTGTGTTTTTGACAATCCATCCCATTTTGCATCTTTTACAGGTGCCGGAGAGCATCTATGATTTGATGCATGAATATGTGTTTATGATTTTCTTCGGCATTGTGTTCGTGTTCCTCTATAATTATTTTGCCTATCTTCTGCGCGCCCTGGGCAATTCCGTAGTTCCGCTTTATTTTCTCGGGGCGGCGGCGGCGCTTAATATTGTTCTGGACGTGCTTTTCGTGATGGGATTTCAGATGGGAGCAGGGGGAGCGGCTCTTGCAACCGTGATTGCCCAGGCGGTATCAGGGCTTGGAATCGGCATTTATACCTGGCTTCGGGAACCGGCGCTGCGCCCTAAGCGGGAGCATTTTGCCATTGACAGAAAAACCTCGAAAGAAGTGATGCGCAACTCGGCTGCCGCCTGTCTCCAACAGTCGGTGATGAATTTCGGCATTCTGATGATACAGGGACTGGTAAACAGCTTCGGCACCGCTGTGATGGCGGCCTTTGCGGCGGCGGTTAAGATTGATTCCTTTGCCTATATGCCGGCTCAGGAATTCGGCAACGCGTATTCCCTGTTTATTTCCCAGAATCACGGGGCCGGGAAGGACGGGAGAATCCGGGAGGGGACGCTGAGAGCGGCGGCAGTTTCCGCTTCCTTCTGCCTTGTGATTTCCGCAGGGATTTTTGTGCTGGCGCCATATCTTATGCGGATTTTTGTGGACGCCGGAGAGCGGGAAATCATAAGAACCGGCGTGCAGTATCTGCGGATTGAAGGGGCTTTTTACTGCGGAATCGGGCTTTTGTTCCTTTTATACGGCTTTTACCGGGGGGTGGAAAAGCCGGAAATGTCGCTGGTGCTTACCGTTATTTCCCTTGGAACGAGAGTGCTTCTCGCCTATATGCTTTCCCCTGTCTCATGGATTGGCGTTCTGGGTATCTGGTGGGCGATTCCCATCGGGTGGTTTCTGGCGGACGCTGCGGGGATTGCGTGCATGAGGAGGATTGGAGGGTATCGGATTTTGGGGAAGGACAGAGCGGTGTGAGAGTATTGTGTTTACTTTTACGTTTGTTTCGGGTACAATATTATAATAAAAGCATTGATTAGATGATTTGAGGCGTAAAGAAAAGGAAAAGGTATGAAGCATATTGAAATAAAAGGATTATTTAACAGATTTAATTACAGTTTTGATTTTGGCGGGCAGGAGATACAGATGCTGACCGGACCGAACGGGTTTGGGAAATCTACTATTTTAAGATGCATAAAGGCTTTTTCGGACAGCGATTTGCGATATTTTTTTACGCTGCCCTTTCAGAGTATCAGGATAGGGAATTCTGAAATAAAAGAAGAGGTTTTGATAGAGAAAAACGCCCAAAAGCAGCTGTTAATAAATGGAGAATATATCACAGAAAAAATCATGCTGGAATATAAAAGTCCGTATCCCAGAAACGGCGTTGATGGAAGGATTGATTATATGGTAAAGATATGGGATGAATCCGAACAGAATACTTCCGATTTGGGGCAGCTCGGTAAAAGTGATTATAAAAAGATACTTATAACAATGAAAGATATTGTTGGCGATGTTTTTTTCATAGAAGAACAGAGATTGATTCAAAGGAAGCAAAATGAAAAAAACAGTTTCTATTTTGATGCGAAAGGAATGTTCAGAACAGAAAAAAACAGCGGGGACTGGGAGAGTATCATAGAACTCATACCGGGAAAAATTAAAGGGTATCTGGACACCGTTGCAGGAGAGTATGCCAATAAAGCGAATTCTCTGGACGCCACATACCCGCAGAGGCTTTTTGACGACAGCGACGACAGCTTTTCGGAGGAAGAATATAAACGTCAGCGGGAGCTTATGAACGAAAAACTGGATAAGCTCAAAAAATATGAAATTTCCCAGTTCGGAAAAATGGAGGCGCAATATAAAGCAAAGTACGAGAAGGCTTTGAAAATTTATTTTGAAGATTTTAATGAAAAATATAAAACTTATGAGCAGTTGATTGAAAAGCTGGACATGTTTACAGACATGGTCAACAAAAGAATTTATTTTGATGAAATCAGAATTGATAAGGATAAGGGCTGCGTGGTGGTCGATAAAGAGAACGAGAAGGATGTTCTGGATTTAAATAAGCTCTCTTCCGGGGAAAAAGAGATTATCGTTTTATTTTATAAACTGATTTTTGAAGTAAAAGAGGGTACGATGCTGCTTCTGGACGAACCGGAAATATCGCTTCATGTCGCGTGGCAGAGAATGTTTGCGGAGGATATGTATACAATAGCCAAAAAACGCGGAATAAGGATACTGGCGGCAACGCATGCGCCGATGATTATCAACGGACACAGGGATGTACAGATAGATTTGGGAGAATTATATGGGAGAGCTTGCAAAAGACTCAATCAGGCGTGAGCTGGAAGATGCCGTATGTTATGATATTGATAACATGAGACTTCTTCTTGCGGAGGATTTCAGGCATACAAAAGGATTTGTCTTTCTGGAAGGGCCGGACGACGTTAAATTTTTCAGGAGACAATTATCAGATGTGGCAATAGGGATTGAGTATTATGGAACCGGCGGAAAGCACGGAATAGAAAAAGCTCTTGCAGACGAGAGCATGAAGGATGACAGGGTAATAGGAATATGTGACAGAGATTATTCAGAGGAACAGGCGGACAGAATGTTTTATTGTGACAAATGCTGTCTGGAGCTGATGGTGATAAGCGAAAACGAGGTGTGGCATAAATTTTGTGATTTATATTATAATGGAGAGGAAGATTATACATCTGTTCTGTCAGGAATATTGCGGCAGCTTGCGCCTGTCAGTATGTTAAGAAAAGAGAATGCACAGAAAAATGCGGGAATAGAGGAAATTGATTTTCGCAAATTGAAGTTTGGAAAATATTTGGATGTACATAATATTGACATTTGCCAGGCATTTACTGACTGCGGCTGGAAAGGGTATTATGAGCATTGTCTGCGGCTGGCGGCAAATTTGACGGATGAAGAATTATATGAGTATACAAATGGTCACGATTTATACAAAATTTTAGGGATGATATGCGAAGGCGGAAAAGGGCCTTTAGGGGAGAAGAAAGTAAGAGATATTCTATATAAAAAATATGAAAGAAGAAATTTTGTGAGAACTGATTTGTATAATGACTTAAAACAATATCAGAATCAGGAAGGCCGGGCATGGAAATATGTGGACTGAGGCGAAGGGCTGACCGGTTGGGAGACGAATATGCTTCTGAACAATAATATTGTATTTGAAATTATTGATACGAATTTTATGAATGATGTAACTGCCTGCTGTGAAGAATCCGTTCTGAGGATGGACGAAGGCGAGCTTAGCGATTACTTTGAAGAATATGCAGATAAAGCCTGCTTAGCGGCCATTTATGACATAAATGTGGAGAATTATGATGATGAAGAAACGGATGGAGAACAGACAGTGGAGGGCCTGCTGGAAATTGCGGCGCTGATTAACGGATATGCAGATTGGGGAGATGAAGCAGAGTACATTGGAGATGCGGAGGTGATTCTGGGCTTTGCATTTTCTTTTCAGATTGATACACAGACGAATGAAGCCGGTTTTTTTGATATTGCCTGGGAGTATTAGCGTATAACGGAGAAATCTATGATAACCATAACAAAAGATAATTTTTCCATAAAACAAATCTGCGAATCGGGACAGTGCTTCCGGCTGGAGCGGCTTGATACGCCGGGGAAATGGTGTGATGCAGGCATGGAAAGCGGAACTGGCATGTCAAGGGGCATGGGTGAAGAATATTACAGGCTTACCGCTTTTGGAAAATACCTGGAAATCGCGCAGGAGGGGAATCAGCTTTCCTTTGACTGCACACAGGAGGAATTTGACAGCCTGTGGAAAAGCTATTTTGATTTGGAGGAGGACTACGGGAGAATCATCGCCTCTATTGACGGGGAGGATGACTATCTTTTTAATGCGGCTTCCTATGGAAGCGGAATCCGCATTCTCAGGCAGGATTTATGGGAGATGATAGTATCTTTTATTGTTTCTCAGCAGAACAATATCAAACGGATAAGAAAATGCATTTCTCTTTTGTGCCGGAGGTACGGAGAGGAAAAGGCGGCGGCTTCGGGAAAACGTTATTATGATTTTCCCACGGCAAAGGCTCTTGCCGGGGCGTCTTTTGAGGATTTATATGCCTGTAATCTGGGCTACCGCAGCCGGTATATTCATGAAACCGCCGTGAGTATTGCGGAAGGAGTCGTGGATTTGGAGTCGGTCAGGAAAATGGACTATCCGGCGGCAAAGGCGGAGCTTATGAAGCTTTGCGGTGTGGGAATCAAGGTGGCGGAATGCATCTGTCTGTTTGCCCTGCATAAGACGGAGGCGTTTCCGGTGGATACGCATATCAATAAGGTGCTTACGGCGCAGTATCCGTCGGGATTTCCTTTCGATAGGTACAAAGGTTATGCGGGGACTTTGCAGCAGTATATCTTTTATTATGATTTGATGAACGGGTGAGGAGGAAAATGAACCAACTAAAAAATGAGCCGATTCATGATAAACGAGAGTTGGAGTTTGTGGTATTCTGTATCGAAAATATAGCGCTGGCGCTTGGTGTCAGCCCGGAAAAGGTGTATATTGCGCTGTCGGAGAACAGCGATATTTTGAACGGATATATTGTTCCGTGTTATGACGCTCTGCATACTCAGGGAAAAGAGTATATTGTAGAGGATATTTTGGCGTTGATGGAGAAAAGGGGTGTGTCTGTATGACGGTGTATCATGGTTCCAATATTGAAATTATGAAGCCGGATATGGCGCATTCCCGTCTGAAACTGGATTTTGGAAAAGGATTTTATACAACATCTCTTTTGCCGCAGGCGGAAAAATGGGTGGAGCGTTTTCGCCGGGGCGGAGGCGAGGGGATTATAAATATTTATCAATTGGATGAAGCTGTATGGACAGAGACAAGGATTCTTTGTTTTGACACTTATTCCGGCGAATGGCTGGATTTTATTACAGCCTGTCGTCAGGGAAAAGACACGTCAGACTATGATTTGATAATTGGCGGTGTGGCGAATGACAGGGTATTTAATACCTGTGAGTTGTATTTTAAACACTATATAGACAAGGATACAGCGATTGACAGGTTAAAATACGAGAAACCAAACCAGCAAATCTGCCTGAAAAACCAGAAAACCATCGACCGGTATCTTCATTTTGAGAGGAGTAAACGTGAATGAATGCAGAACCTCTGATTTTGCAGATGAAATATGCAGATATTATTCAGCTTTTTGCAGAGCAGGAAAAGATTTCCCTGGATGAAGCACTGTCGTTTTTTTATCATTCTGATACTTATCAGCTTTTGAAAGATGGCGTATCGGATATGCATTGCATGAGCGACGGCTATCTTGCGGAAGAACTGGAGCGTGAATATAAGAAGAATTTCTAAAAGGTGTAAAATTAAGAATATGACGGGAAATGAATCGGCGCGCAGGCAAAAGCAAAAGAAACAGATTGTACCTGACAGGCAGTTACAGCCTGTTTCTTTGTGTCATACCGCAAATATCCCGTATGCTTTCAAATCCGTTCCGACTCAGCGCCGCCTTTCATACCCCGCCGCGCTCACCACCATGGAAATCCCGAATAAAACCGCAACTCCAAGGCAGAGGGCGGGAATACAGCCCTGCGGAAAGCCTGTCATTTCTGCGAAACCGGGACCGTCTTCGAAATATTTAATCAGGAAAAACATGGGGATAAACACAAAAAATCCCATTACCTGCGCGGACTGGAACCCGAACCAGTAGGTCATAGGCAGGCAGACGCCGGTCCACACCAGAGGAATGACCACAGCGGAAAGAATGGAAAGCTTCCAGATATTCCAGTCAAAGCTTCGGAAAAAAATGCCGGGGAGGAGATTCAGCAAAATACTTCCTGCAAGACTGACGGACAGCGTGCAGAGAACGGAAAGATATTTGCCGGCCACCACATGAAAGCCGTTTACAGGCATGGCAAGCTGGTATTTTTTCCAGCCGGCCCGTTCGTCAACGGTAAAGCACATGATATGCTGCATACCGATAGTGATTGAAAGCATGACGGAAGCCAGCATACCGGCATAGGGACCAGCGTTGCAGATAAGTAAAATGATTGCCGCTCCGGCAATAAAAAGCAGCTTTTTGTCAATACTCTTGTAAAAAAGGGAAATTTCTTTATAAATCAATCCTTTTATCATTTTTCGCCCCTGCCTCCTTTGATATAAAACAGCATAATGTCTTCTAAACTTGCGGAATCAACCACCACATTTTTGTATTTTTGTTTTGCCGCCTCCCGGTCAGGGACAAGGCATTCCATAGAAAGCTTTTCTTCCCTGTAAATAATGTAGTCATCAGGAGAAATGCCGGTGAATTTTTCCCTTCCGCACCTGATAATACCGTAATTATAAATCAAATCGTCCTTGGATTTTTCAAAAATAATTTTGCCCTGATGAATGAGAATCACATAGTCGGCGATTTTCTGGATATCCGATGTGATGTGGGAGGAAAAAAAGATGGAGCGCTCCTCGTCCTGTATGAATTCCAGAAATAAGTCCAGTATCTCATCCCGAACCACGGGGTCTAGTATAACGTATTAAAAGTTCTTGTGTAAATTTACACATCTGCTATAATGGTTATATCAACCTATTTGGA
>QZDS01000090.1 GCA_009917455.1 bacterium 1xD8-48
ACGGAAGAAGAGCGGCAGGCGAACATATCGCTCGGCATGAAGAAAGCGGAATATGCGGCAGAAAACTTTATTCCGGAGGACAGCAGGGATGCGTTTCTGGAGGCAATGGAATCCATTGCGAAACTGGCAAGCGCGGGAAAAGCGGACAGTAACGGAAACATGGATTACGGTGTGGCAAAAGGCAGGTATCTTGGGCATGGGAGCAATCTTGTCCAGACCACAAGCGCGCTTGACATGATGCGGACGATGGACAAAGACGCATACGCAGAGTACCAGAAGATGGGGGAAAAAGATGACGGCGGGCTTAGTTCGTTGAAATACCTTACAAACTGGTATGCGGGCGCGGTAAAGAAGAACCCCTCGATGGTTGATAATTACGAAAAGCAGTCGGAGGAATATGTGGAGAAGAATGTGAAAAACCAGAAACTGGATAAGACTTTCACAGGATTAAAGACGGGAAGCAAGGCCGCTTTCTTTGAAAGCCTGAGAATGTTCCACAGCAGCAATCCTAATTTCCTCTCATCTATCATAAACCGGGAGCTTGCATCGAAGTTTTGGGGATTCTAGGGTTATGGAGGGGATGGCTGTTTATGGGTGCATATTACTAATATGGCACAGAGGGCGGGCATCCCCGGCGTTTCGGCAGATCGGGGAATCGAGGGGGCAGGGGGAGGGTATATCTATGAAAGAATATATAAAGAATCGGGTACATGAACTGTACTGGAATGATAATATAAATTGCGCGAGGACAGCAATCATCTGTTTGAGTGAATTATTTGAAACGGCTATTGAACAGCAGATAATCTGGTCTGCGGTTGGATTGCATGGTGCTGGCGGTTATAGGGCGCAGTGTGGCTTGGTTGAAGGCACACTTATGTTTATAGGGATTTATCTCCATAAGATGGGGAAAACAGAAGATGAAATTGTATCTGCTTGCTATAACTTTGCGTCTGCTTTTGAAAAAACATTCGGTTCATTAAGATGCTTTGAACTACGTCCTATGGGATTTTCAGAAAGTGATCCGCCACATATGTGTGAAAATTTGACTGGTAAAGGGATTGAATTTGCGTATCAATATATTTTAGAGGTCACAAAGTAATATCCCCGATACGCCACAGCCGGACAAGGCAGGGGAGGCATTCCCAGCGTTCCGGCGGATTGGGGAGAGGAGGTGAATGTCGGTATGGAATTTGACGGGGGAACATAGGCAAAATGTAATTATGAAGTAATGAACTGCTCGGACTTATTACAAGGGAGCGGGTGCGGCTCTGAACGACAGAGGGGCCGCAATAATAAAAATAATGGAGGATTTGAAATGGGAGTTAATTCAGTAAATGATGCAGGTTCCGCATATGGAGCGGCTTTCAGGAACAAGCCGGTATACTTCATGACGGGAAAAGAGACAGAGGCGTTTTTTGACGGGAAGATGCAGACGCAGTATGATGCCGGGAATCTGAAAGGATATCTGGACTATAAGCAGTTTTGGGATTTTCTGGATAATAAATAAGTTATTCTTTGCCCCTATATCCCGATAAGTGCAGGCATCTCCAGCGTTCCGGCAGATCGGGGAGTGGGGGCGACTTTATAACAATGGGAAGGAGAGGTAAAATGCCTTACATTACAGTTGAAAGCGGAACTTTATCAGATAATCAGAAAGAAGAACTGATAAAGCGGTTGACAGAAGTGTCCTCTGAGATTATGAAAGTGCCGCAGGAATTTTTTGTTACGACAATTAAGGAGGTGCCGGACAAAAATTTTGGCATTGGCGGAAAAACGATTGATAAGGTGAAAGCAGAGTATATGCAGACGCATAAGTAATTTTTTTTCGGGTAGGAAAGGGATGATAGCGTGGTTACTTTTTACATAGTCCGGCATGGGGAAACCTTGCTGAACAGTCTGGGCAGGGCACAGGGTTGGAGTGATTCACCGCTTACTGATAATGGGAAAATGGCAGCAAAGGACTTAGGGCTCGAAATTAAAGGCACTATTTTCCACGCTGCATATGCGAGTGACACATTAAGAGCTGTGCAGACGGCGGAGATGATTTTATCAATCAGTGGGAATAGTGATATTAAAGTTCAGAAAGATATGCGGCTACGGGAGTGGTGTCTAGGTTCTATGGATGCAGAGCATAATACAACTTTTATAAAAGTGGTCTCTGACTGGTTAGGTGTTTCGGCATTTGCGGAATTAAATAAAAGGCTTCCGGATGTTGCGGCGGCGATTTATGAGCATGATTCAACAGGTATGGCAGAACCCTTTACTGCTATAGCAAGTCGTCTGAAAGGTGTACTTGAAGATATAGCTCAAAACGAATCGTATAATGAGAACGGTAGTATTTTAGTGGTTACTCATGCCTTTGCTATAAAAACATTATTATACCTTTTTGCACCGGAACAATTATGTGCTGTGGAGAAAGTTAAAAATGTCGCCATTTTACGGCTGATATATGATGAGGGGAAATTTCATTTTTAAGAAATGTCTTAATCTTGTTTCATATCACCAATAAGCCACAGTGGATGGATAGGGCAGGTCTCCCCGGTTTTCTGGTAGATTGGGGAATCGGGGAGCAGTAAGAGGAGGTGTTGCCGTGGAACGTAGATAAAGTGTTTCTGTATGAAGGAGTAAACTGCTCGGACTTACTATGAGAGAGCAGAGGCGGCTCTGATCGACAGAGGGGCCGCAATATTAAAATTGTGGAGGATTAAAGATAATGAGCATTAGTGGAATTGGAACTTCACACTATCCTGCATGGCAGGAAGCGGGAAGGGGACAAAAGAACAATTCGGGAGTAGGATTTGCAAGCAGGATGGCAGATATAGTTGGTGCGAATACTTCCGAAAGTGGAAGGAAAACGAATGCCGTTTCTGGGCGCGACAATTATGTAGGAGGGGATGCAGCCAGTGTTTATGACATGGGCGTGTATTCAAGGAAAGATATATCGGTATCACAGAACCTAAATCTGCCAATCGAAACGGAACGGTATAAGATTGAGGATGCCAGCTATGTGGACGGGGTTCCAGCATATGAGATCATGGATAAGGAAACAGGAAGAGGGCTGTACATAAGGGAAGACCAGTTGATGATACAGAAGGATGAAAAGACCGGACTGGAATTTGTCATCAATATGGATCAGCCGTTTTCCTGTAATGTGCCAATGACGGGAGAACTTAAAGGGATTTTGAATGAGATAGCCGAGAAAAGAGGGATTGATCTGAAGGAAGTGCCGTTGCAAGGCGGACTGATAGTGAACCAAGACCCTAGAACCGGACTGCGCTATTTATCCATACAGGGCAATGAGGCAAAGGGGATGTCTGTTGTTGCGACATCGAAAGAGGACTTGGAGATTATTGAAAAGCTGGCTGATGAATTTACCAAGTATTCAGTCAGTTCACAGCGTTCTACAGCAGGGCTGTATGCACTGCTTGAAATATCCGGCAACCTGAAACGGGAAGGGGAAGGGATGACGTTCCTGACACCGAATGGCATTACTTATATCCCTTATGATGGCGATAAGGATAAGGCATGGGAAATTGAAATCCCAAGTTCGGATTATAGTGTAGCACGGAAATACCTTGCAATGGGGATTGAAGCCTCAAACTACCAGGCATGGCTTAGCAAGTTCAATAGTGCAAGACTGCTTGACATAGATACGGAGCAATTGAACCATTACAGTATGAATGGCGACAGGAATGGCTATCGATTTATGCAATAAGAAGAAAACCAATAATGCACAAACGATAAAAGGGAACCAAGCAGGAACACTTCATGTTTGGTTCCCTTGTTCCATATCAGTGCGGGGAGATAGCAATAGATGTATTTGGGGGGAGAGGAGGTGGTATTATACGGAAAATGAAATGCCCGGAGAGATGGTGCAAGAAACGGGCCTGTGACATTGGGGAGACGGGTTCCGGCTGGATTATCGTGTCACTGAAATGTCCTAACTGCGGCAGGGTAATAAAGGTGTACTGGAAACCGAAAGGAAAAAGATAAATATACATAGCAGGAAAGAATGGCAGGAAGGTATCCTGCTATTTTTACTTTTATAGATT
>QZDS01000091.1 GCA_009917455.1 bacterium 1xD8-48
AACAATCGCTTAAAATGTAGTAATGATGCGACTTGTAGCACTTCCTGCTAAGTTGGTATGAATAATTCAGGATAGAATATAATTGTGTCATAAGATATAAATATGTAATCAAAGAGTTTGCAACATATTATTCTACTTGTGAAAGCTATTTAAATGCATATGATGATTCAAATATTAGGGGTAAAGCAAGAATATTAAAATGTGTTCATTTATGGTATTTGGATGCAAAGGGAGAAATTTTAGCAGAGAACAAAGACACAGATAAAAGTGATATTGAAGTTATACGACAAAATTCTGATAGGATAATAGATATGGTGAAAGATAGGATTTTTGAAACTGTTATAAACTCAAAGGAAATTGATTCTATATACATGGAAGATCTGCACTTAGGAATAGCTTGTTTTATGGAGTGTAAAATATTGGAGAAACCGTTATGATAATAAATATTGATAGAAAACCTGATTTTTCATTGTATTATTTAGGAAGCATTTTACTTGCTATTTTAGAACAAGTGCCTGTTATATCAATTGAAGATTTATTATCAGAAATGCAGAATCAATTAAAGGAAAAGATTCATGTGGATTTTATTTATTATGCGTTAGATTAGTTGTTTTTATTGTCTATTGTTAAAATAGAAGGAGGACAGGTGTATTATGAAAATAAAGAAATTGATAGTACGCAAAACGAAACCTTCTGAAGTAATAATTAGAGAAATTACTTTTAATGAAAAAGGGCTTAGTTTGATAGTAGATAATACGCCGGAAAATATTATCGAAAGTGGTAATAGTGTGGGAAAGTCTACTGCAATTAAAATAATTGACTTATGCTTAGGTGCAAAGTCAGTACGTGAACTATATTATGATTCTGACACAAGAAGTGAAAATATAGAAGTAAAGGATTTTTTGAGTGAAAATAAAGTACAGGCAGAATTAATTTTATTAGATGTAAATAAAAATATTTATTCAATTAAAAGAGATTTGTTTCCGCATGGGAAAAAGTATATTTTTGATGATGAGTATAATAAAGATGAATTTGGAGCTGAACTTAAAAAAATTATTTTTGGTTTGAATGAACCAAGACCAACTTTTAGGCAATTAATACCTAAATTTGTAAGGTTGGAAAATACTGCTGAAGATAGTATGATTAAGTTTTTACCAATGATGACAAGTAATGATGTCTATGATACGATTTATTGCTTTTTATTTCAAATATATAGTGATAAATTGGTAAATCAAAAAAGTGAGATTATAGAAAAGATTTCGGAGTGTCAAAAGACAGTTCAGGCATTAGAAAAAAGTAAAAGTATAACATCATTGAGCGTATTAAAACAATCTCTTGAAATTATAAATTCTGATTTGGATGATTTGTATAATAAAAGGCAGAAATTGTCTTATATGGATATATATCGGGATGAATTGGATACAAAGAGAAAACTTACATTGCGTATTAATGACATACAAGAAAAAATGGAATTATTGGAATTTGAAATTGATAATATTGAAAAAAGTATATTGAAACTCTCTGAAGAAAAAAGGGATATTGATTTTGATACTTTAAGTGCTATTTATGATGAAGCAAAGAGTTATATTCCAGAGTTACAGAAGAATTTTGAAGATATGGTTAATTTTCATAACACAATGATTCAGAATAGAATTGATTTTATACAGCAGCAATTGAAATCAAAACATGAATTGCTTGAGCGGTATTCGCAGCAGTTAGGCCACTTATCAATGATTTTTGACGCAAAATGGCAAAATTTTTGCGTAAGAAAAATACCTATGCCAATGCTGGTATAAGCACAAGGTTTTTGACGGTAAGTCCTGCGGCAATGATTTCTTTGCCATAGGCTGTGGCCAAGTATTTGTAAGTGCCCTGCACCCTTTCGATGATTCCATGAAGACGGAGTCGTTTAAAAATCCTGGACATGGCTGACGGACTGATATTTTCAAGATGCTGGCGGATATCCTTTCCCTGCATCCCGAAAGTCATATACTCGCCCCGGCTGATAACTTCCAGCACCTGCAGATCACGCTCCGCAAAAAAATTCAGCCCGCGGTAAGAGCGTCCCTTGTCCACAACGGAATCGGTAACCTTTGTAAGGTTTTCCTTCCCGCCGCTGTGGTCATCAAAGGATGAGATGAATTCCAGGTACCGGTAGTTTGCAGCTTTCATAATCGTGAACAGCTGGTAAAGGCTGTAAATGCTTTTTTTCAATGGAGCCTTTTGTTCCGATGAACTGCCGTCCCTGTGTTCCACTTTCCGTTTTACCCGGAAAGTCCCAATATCATTGCAGGTGCTTTCTATCCGTAAGACATGACCAAACTTATCATACATTTTGATTGATACATCACCCATATGGTGTTTGATTCTCGTTCCGAGGATCCGCTGGTTATAGTTCGTGCCGACTTCTTTCTTACAGTTATAGGTAATATGCTGTCCCAGGAAGGTGGCGATGTTGTCCGGCTTTACCGTAAAGATTGCCGTCCGGATGATCTCGTCATAAAGGGGTTCCAGGTCACCCGGCTGTTTGAACATGACGTCTGTTGCACACTCAATCTGCTGGATCGTCCATGTGTAGCTGAGGCCGAGTGTTTCAGGAACCGGACAATAGCGTTTTGCAAAAGCATCCAGAACCTTATGGAGGTCTTCCGGATTGATCCTGTCTGAGAGTTTCCGGGCGGCTTCCACATCCGAGATTTCCAGGAAAGCATTATCATGCATGCGGTAAGTAATGCCCTTCTTCTGCAGTTTATGGGCGAGCAGGTTATGGCCGTTCATATAGAACTGCAGGCGGAAAGGCGCCCAGGTAGGGACACGCAGATAGCAGAGTCCAAGTTCCTTGTCAATGAAATAGAAATAATAATGAAGACATTTGCTCTGGTCAAACTTAAGGAATGTCTTCCCTGTGGTTTTATCATGCCAAGGCTTATAAGTATTGCACTGTTCCATGGCGGAAAAGATGTGGATCAGACCCTTGGTCTTTCCGGTTTCCTGAATGATTTGCTGAATCCGGTCATCCTTGCGGAAAGCCCGAAGCTTACGAATGAATTCGATTTCAATGCCGTTTTCATCTGCGATGCGCTGGGCGTTTGCGCGGATTTGTTCCGTAAGAGGCTGGGAGAAATTTGAAAAATCAAAAATACGGATGTTGTTGGCATTCAGATAGCCTGTCATGCCTTCAGCATGGCTCCATCCGGGGATATACCCCTGGATGATCATGCGGTCATAACAGGTGATTGTACCATAAATTTTGTCAGCGTATTTATCTGTAAGTAACATGAACACATCCTCCAACGTTTTTCTTTATTGTACTTGAAATGTGGAGGAATTGCAAAATCTTTTCCGGTTTATCCGGGTTAGGATTTAGATTAAGAAAGACCGATTGATTTTCAAAACGAGAATCAGTCGGCTTTTTTTATTTCCCTAAAGCCCATACATAGCCATTCTGTCATATTCAGGGTGGCTATTAAATTTTTCAGGAAAGGAGGTAAACCGTGATGTCTAAATGTAAGGTAATCGCTCTTGCCAACCAGAAGGGCGGGACGGGCAAGACCACGACTGCCGTAAATTTAGGGGTAGGGCTTGCAAATGAGGGGAAGAAAGTGCTGCTTGTGGACGCCGATCCGCAGGGGGATTTGACAACCTCTTTGGGGTGGGCGGCTCAGGACAGCCTTCCGGTCACGCTCTCAACGCAGATGGAAAAGATTATCCGTGATGAACCGATGGATGCAGGCGAAGGAATTTTACACCATGACGAGGGTGTAGACCTGATTCCGGCGAATATCGAGTTGTCTGGCATGGAAATTATGCTTGTAAACGCCATGAGCAGGGAGTTCACCATGAAATTCTATCTGGGCGAACTGAAAAAGGATTATGACTATATCCTGATTGACTGCTTATGTGGATAACCACATAATTTCTAAGGAAAGAACCGGAGGTGGGTTGAATCATAGGAGGGTACATTCCCCGATGCTCTGCATCGTAACTTGCTTTATCAGAGACAAAAGGGTGAT
>QZDS01000092.1 GCA_009917455.1 bacterium 1xD8-48
TGTCAACCTGCACGATATCCTTTTGGAATGCCGCATTTCTTGCCTCCACTGCTTCCTTATCTTCCGGCACCATCCAGCCCTTCCTGCCCTCCGCAAGGGCCGCCATGCCGTCTCCCGAAAATTCCACGATAACGCTGTCCCCATACTGTGAACGGATGTCCTTCATCGCCTGCAGAGTTTCCTCCCTCGACATTTTATCCATGACCTTGTTGCCATGTTCATCCGTTGTGTTGAACTCATATTTTACAAGGGTATCCTTCTTATACGCACCGCTTCCATATGCGGGGACATTTGTTGTCCCTCTGTAAAACTGGCTGTAATCAATATTCATAATCTGCACTCTCCTTTGCTTTGTTTTGACTCATTATGTTTGCCGTTCTGTCGAAATTCTATATAAATCCAGTAAATACTTTTTTCAATCCGCACTCCCTTTATGCGGTTCCGCCGAAATGATCTCCTCCTGCATATTGAAGCCATCCGAATCCCCGTCCAGCTCATCTTCGTCAAGCTGCGGCTCCACCGCTATTGGGTCATCATCATAGACCGCCGGAGCGCCATCCTCAATCTGATGCACGGCATCCGGGGCGGGGCTTCCCTGTGTGGTGCATCCGCTGATCGCGGGAATCATCATTGCCGTAATAAGTAATGCCGGTATTCTGCTGACACGCATTTTTCATGTCCTCCGATTTCTTTTATGTAGCAGCCCTCTATCGTTAAAGCCACATTCGCCCCCCATGCAATATGCCTGAGCAATCCGCAGGGGAAAAGTTTTATGCACCTCTGCGGAATTGGATGTAAAGATTATTACGCCTTTATGTCAAAACTGCCCCCTGTGGATGATGATGTGCCTGAAACCACCTCAACAATATTCTGTGTAACACTTTTCACATCCGTGCCAGTGGCAGATACCTTGTACGTCCCTTCCGTCAGTTTTTCTATCTGCTCTTTTCTTTCTGCCCGCCGTTTCGCTGCTTTTTCTTCCTCCGCCTTTCTCTCTGTCCGCTTCTTAACCGCTTTTTCTTCTAATACTTTTCTTTCCTCACGCTTTTTCTCTAATCTTTCTTTTTGTTTCTTTTCTGTACCCATTACAGATGAACTTTGTTTTGTCCCACTGGTTCTTGTCATACCACCACAAGTAACGGAAACATTCCCATCGGCATCCATTACAGCCGTAACGCCATGTATTACTGCATTATCTGCCTTAGCTTGTGCAAACATATTATTCTGTCCCTGAACCACACCGGTCAAATTAAATTCCACTTTTTTTGCAAATTCCGGATCATTGGCCATTTTTTCTAAGCATCGACTGGAAAGATTTAATACAACCTTATTTTCATTCCCACTCATAAGACCACTACTTGTATTAAAAGTAATGTTTGGGAACTTTTTACACAATTTCTCATAATACGCCTGCACCTTGTCTTTGCTGTTTGTTGATTTGCTTGTCTTTACCTCTGTTGCCGCTCTGCCATCCGGCTTTTTCACGGCATCAGTATAATTTGCCGCATAGTTACTGTAATTGTTTGTGATCTCCATTGACATAATTTTCATCCTCCTTCAAAAAATCTTACCTGCGCCCCCTCTGTCATTCAGGGCCGCCCATGCCCCCTTGCGGTAAGTCCGGGCATGATGCCCTTCATTAACCAAGCAGCGTATCTCCGCCTGCCGCTGTCTCCGTCATGACATTTGCATCATAAGCATTGGATGCCGCCGCCATCTGCCTGTCACCAGCCCATGCCTTTGCCAGCCTGCTTCTCTCCTGCTCCGCCTTTGCAATCTTTTCATCCAATAACTCCTGCTGCTGTCTCTTAGCCTGCGCCCGCTTCTCCAGATATTCTTCCAGCAGTTCCTTATTCCTGTCTTTCTGCCCGCTTGTTTTCTTATAAAAACTATCCTGTGAACGTGCAAAAAATTCCGAATCATTATTGGGGCCAGACCAAGAATCCCCCCTATAATCTTTCTCAGTTGCTCCTACCGTTATAAGTAGTGACGCTTTCAGCGGGGCAAAAGATGAAGTCAAATCACGCTGAAGCGCCGACATTATCTTTGCCCTATATTCCGGATCATCTTTCATATTTTTAAATGCTTCCTCTGATATATTGACCGCCAAATTGGTGATTGTTCTATTCTTTGGTATCCTCTCAAGTTCAGCATAAAACTCTTTCTTGAACAGTTCCATTTCTTCCGCTTCCGATAGTTCCTGTGTACTGCCTGTTTTTTCCAGTGCGAACTTTTCCGTACCATTCACATTTTTCGTGTTTCTCTTTGTTTCCACATTGTTCTGGTAATAATTCTGTCCTATTCCACTGATAGCCATTTTTAATCCTCCATTTTAATCTGTTTTTGAGTTTCATTTCATGCAACATCATTTACTTACCTTCCCCCACCTCCCCCTGCTGCAGCATTACCGTCACATGGAACACATCCCCTTTCACTTTTATGTTTACACCGCCGAAATACCTCTCTGCAATATCCCGCACATTTTCAAGCCCTATCCCATGCTCCGTAATGATTCCCGGCAGGATACTCTGTTTCGTTGTAGGCGGGAGCGGACTGCCTTTGCTTACAGGGACAGCACCGTCAAAGCTATTTTCTACACACAGTATCAAAAACTGCTTTTTCCGCTTTAATGAAAGGCGTACAAATCCTTTACCTGTTTCCAGTTTTTCACAGGCTTCAATAGCATTATCCAGAAGATTGTTCAATATGATCCCCATATCAAACACGGGAATTTCCCCGCCATACCGGAAATCTGCATCAAACCGGATTCCCGCCTTTTCCGCCCTGCGGCATTTGTCATTGATGATGACATCCGTCACCGCATTCCCCGTCACATACTTATATTCCAGTTCCTGCATGGTCTCATCCATCCGCCGTACATAGTCCTCTATTTCTCCATACTCCCCGGCCCCTGCCAGCCCTTTAATGTTCGCCATGTGGTTTTTCATCTCATGCCTTACCTTGCGGATGCTGCCATAAAAATTCTCCGCTTCCTCCAGACGCTTCTTCATGGCTTTTACCTGTTGCTCCTCCACAAAATGTTTCTGCCTCTCGGCAAGCAGGATTCGGTATCTCTGCCAGAAATAGATCAGGGCGGCCTCTCCTGCAAAAATACATAATGCTATCATGGGAATCTTCCAAAGCAGGTCTGGCTTTTCATCAAACAGCACAAAAGCATCTGTATTTATTCTTACAATAAGCAGGCCGTTGACCACGTTTGCAATCATACTCCCGACAAAATTCAGGATGGAAAGCAGGATAACATCCTGCCACGCCATTATGGTTACATCCTTCATAAGTCTGTACAAAATAAGCACCATTGCCACAAATAATACCGAATAAGCAAATACCAAACAGAACATCCCAACTGTCATGCAGTGATACATTTCCTGCAAATAACTATCCTGCATCATATCCAGGCTTTTCATCATTGCATTTATTATTTTTTCGTAAATACTGCTCGCCATCAAATAGCCAAGACAATGGAGGTTATAAAAAGCGAGCATCACAAATACTGCTTTTCCAATCTGCTTTTTATGACATATCCCGGCATAACCCATTATTACGAAAGCAGAAACGCCATACCGCACCCATCCGGCACACGGAAGGAATCCAATCCCTATATTGGCAAGGATAAACAGCACTGCCGCAATGCCATCCCTTTTTGATTTTTTCTCCCTGAAAGCCGCCGCCCACAAAACAAGGAACATTACAGCTTGTATGGCAATCTTCCAAATATCCAATATACCGTTTATGATTTCAAACGCTGGCTGGCTCATAGGCTTTCCTCCGAAATGTAATCAATATATGCCTGCACGAAGCCGTCATATTTATATCTTGAAAGCAGCAGCTTATCCCCGTTCGCCATCCTTACCTCCGTCTTATCGTAACCCTCCACATGGAAAAG
>QZDS01000093.1 GCA_009917455.1 bacterium 1xD8-48
TCTGAAAGCCTTTTATGCTGGCGGTTTTGAGAGTTTCCTCGGATAATTGATTATCTCGGATAATGCGCCCTCTTTCAGAGGGGAAAGCTCCGGCTTGCCGCTCTGGAAGCCATCTTCGCCGTTTCCGGCGTGTGGTCTTTTAGGGTTTTTCCGATTCCCCGGCAAGTACCTGCTCCATGATTTTTCGGTTCTCACTCTGACGGAACAGCAATTTCAAAAGCAGACTGACCTGTTCATCGGTCACAAGCTCCGGGTGGGGCAGGTAGCTTTCCAGTGCCGCCCCTCTGGTACAGAGCCGGTGCGTCCGCTCGTTCCGGGTTAATTGCTTCGCCTGGTGCTGCAACATTTTTTCTTCATGCTCCAACCGGCGCAGCTTCTTTTCCCCTTTTTCAATCGTCTGATTGAGTTTTTCCAGCTTCTCATTCATAACGGCGTCCCTCCTTTGGAAGTAAAACGTAAATGTGATTGGTTTCCCCCACGCCCTGACGGACACGCATAATCATTCCGGCTTGTTCCAACTCGTTCAAAGAACGCTTACAGGTCTGATAGCTGCGGGAAAGGGCTGCGGCCAGTTTTAGGACAGGGAAACGGATAAATAAAATCCCGTTGCTGTCCTCAATCCCGTCTGTCAGGGTTTCATCTAACAGGCGGGCGTACATGACTTTGGCTGTGCTGCTGACCGGCAGACGCAAGACCGCCCACGGCAAGGGCATACAGGGCGGCAGGGGCGTGTCGGCTGTCATAAATTCATAGTTCATTCAGTGGGTGTCCTCCTTTTTGTTCGTTTGGATAAATAGCGGGGGCAGTCAATGATAACCGCCCGGAAGCTCTGCTTGCACTCGTGCTGACACTTCCGGCAAAGCTCGTTGTAGCTTCTACGCTCCCGGTCGTTGAGGAAGAAAGCAAGCTCTTTCTTCAACTTCTTAGGCATTCTCGGCATTGTACCTCCTTTCATGAAAATCCGCCCATTTCAGCCAGAACAGCGGGAATGGGCGGATAGCAGGTTTTTGTGTATCGTTTCGGGGCGATTTTCAAGGAAAATACGGGCATAGAGCCGCTTAAAAATCCCCCATAGTATTACGGACAGGGGGAACTATCCCCTGTGAATTTGTTGTGTTTCGGTAGCGTTTCGGTGTTCATTTTTGCCGGTTCTCCCTGATGTCGTTCCTCCCCTGAATCTCACAGCGGCGTATCGCTCCCCTTGGTGCGCTCGTTTCCGTCAAGGCTCCTCCATCTCCCTGATAAAAGTCGCTGCGGCACTTCGCCGGGGAAGCATATCCCATACAGGCCGGTCATTCGATTGGAATAATCCATCGATGAACTGCCTTTATCATAGGTCATTTTTGTACCCTGTGCCGTATGTCCATAAAGTAGGAAATCGCGGCAAAAATCAAAAATTTCCACGCTTATGGAAATGGTATGGTATAATGGGATTGACGGCGGCAGCCAGCCGCAGAAAGGGGTGCGTGCGCCGTGAAAGGTGCTACTACAATTCAGGAAAGACTTTGGGAGCTACGCAAGGATAAGGGCTTGAAGCTGGAAGAGCTGGCAAAGCAGACCGGCATTTCAAAATCAGCCCTCGCCAGCTATGAAGCCAACGATTACAAAGAAATCAACCACGGGAATCTGATTACGCTGGCTGATTTTTATGGAGTATCACTCGATTATCTGTTTTGCCGGACAGAAAACCGGGAGCAGATAAATACGCCTTTAATGGAGCTGCATTTGAGCGATGAAATGGTGGAGCTTCCAAAAAACGGGCGTATCAATAACCGGCTGCTCTGTGAGCTTGCCACTCATAAGAATTTTATCAAATTTTTGGCGGATATTGAAATTTATGTGGACGGTATTACCAACATGCAAATCCAGAACCTTAACTCCCTTGTTGATTCTATCCGGCATGAAATCATTGAACGCCACCGTCCCGGTGAAGATGACACATATCTGAAAGTGCTGCAAGCCGCCCATGTGACGGATGATGAATATTTCAGCCGTATGGTGCTGGACGATATAAACCTGATTATCCGCGACATCCGGGAAGCTCATAAAAACGACAGCGAGAGCGCGCCCCAGACCACGGTTGCCGATGAACTGAAAGAAAATCTGGACGCGGTGGAAAATTTCAAGGGCAGCCGTCAGGAGAAGCTGGTGTTTCTTTATTGCAAGCAGCTCGGTATCAACTATAAAAATCTGTCGGAAGAAGAATTTCGCTGGTTTATCCGTATTCTTCAAAAGTCAAAGAAAATGGGTACGCCTATCAATCAGAGAAAAAAACGGTAAAATAATCGCTGGGGCATGGTTGTTTTTTGCTTCCCATGTAACATCATTTGTGCTGTGATTATCTAATCAAATTTTTCTTATACTTTTTTACAATAGATATTTTTGCTCTATATTTGACCTCTACTGGACAAATAGGCAGAAAAACAATGAAGCAGCCACAGATAGAGTTCCTCTGTTAGTGGCTACCTTTTACTCCAAAAAGAAGAGAGTGGAATTCAAAGAATTCCACTCTAATTATTGATAAAAATTTTTGTATTATTAGATAAAGTATCCAAAATACTGCATCAGTGCCAAAAAACCTAAAAACAAATTGATTATAAATAATACGCCAAACAATAACACCAAAACAGCATTAAAAATCTTTATGCTATTAGATTTTGCTTCTTTATAACTTAAACACCCATTAACAATCCACAATAGAAGCAATGGATTCCATCCTAAAATTGGAATTAAAAATGCCAATCCAAATGAAATTCCTATAAATAAAACATATCGACGATCCGGATTTAAAATCCATTTTCTGAGAAACAGTTGCAGTTGTTTCTTCATACTTCAATCGTGAAATTCGATACATTAGTAAACGGTCCGAGCGTACCTGTTACGTAATCAACTCCCGGAATAGGGCAACTAACAGTATGTGTTGTTGTGACAGTAAACGAAGCCGAAGTTTTGTTGCTATTGATAGCTGGCTTTGTAGTCCTTATGCTATCCAAACTTCCAGAAAAAAGTGCTCCTAAATCACTAAAAGACACATTTATAGTAGGAGATGGAAAATCAATAATCTCATTTGTAGAATCTTGATATCCATATGAGCCAGTAGCAGTAACAACTAAATACCAACTTTTACCATCATAAGGGAAGCCATTTTGTTTAACCAAATGGACTACACTTTCTTCATACTGAGGGTGCAAAACTGTGCGAGTCGTTACATCTGGAACAATATTCTTATGTCCAGTCAATTGAGAAATTCCTTCTTTAAAACATCCAGATAAAATAGCATCATAATTTCCACTTTGGTAAATTGCATTATATCTTGTTAAAAAGCTATTTGTTATGTCTATTCCGTTAGCGTTATATACTTCACCTTTTCCCTCAAATACTTGGTCACACACCCTCTTAAAATCAGCACTGGCAACAGGAACCTCTCTTTCATCAACTGATGAAGCGAAAGCCGTTGTGCTGAAACTGAATATCAAACACAAAGTCAAAAACATCGCAAATAATTTTTTCATTTTCGCCATAAAAAATCTCCTTATTTTGTAGAAAAGTTTGTGTGGTTCCTTTTAAATAATAGCATAATTGTGCGAAATAATCAACTACCCCGGTGCAAGCACTCAAGCACTGTGCTCGGGCTCCTACGTCGCCCGCTCACAGCACTTGC
>QZDS01000094.1 GCA_009917455.1 bacterium 1xD8-48
GGAATACTACAAACGGAAGTAGTAGTGAATTTATCACAATTTAAATGGCGACTTGCAAGTCGCACACTATGACGAAATCGGGCTTCTTGCGCCCACGGAAAAAAGTGACGCGGGATACCGGCTTTATGACGATAAGGCGCTGGAAACATTACAGCAGATATTGTTTTTCAGAGAATTTGATATTCCCCTTAAAGAAATCAAAGCGGTAATTGAAAACCCGGCTCTTGACAGAAACCACATACTGTTGATGCAGCGGAAAATGCTGACGATGAAAAAGGAGCGTATGGAACGCCTGATTGCCAGCATTGACAACATTCTGAAAGGAGAACAGAAAATGGACTTTGAGGTATTCAGTAAAACGGAGCTTGAGGGAATGGCGGACGATATGATTTCCAATATGAGCGAGGAGCAGAAAGAGGCGTTTATAGGAAAATACGGAAGTATGGAGGCGTGGCGGAAGAATTTCCTTGAAAATGCTTCAAGCGAAGAGGCGCAGAGAAATTTTGAAATCGTGGTGGGCTGGTACGGAAGCAAGGAGAAGGCGCTGGAGGCAAGCAGGCATCCGGGCAATTCGGAGCTTTTTCCGGCTTATCAGAAGCGGTTCGGAGAAATTATGGAAAAGCTGGTGGCGAAAAGGGAATGCGATGTAAATTCCTTTGAGGTAAAGGCACTGATTGGGGAATATGATTTTCTCTCAAAGCAGATGTATCAGATGGAGGACGTCACGGAGATGATGCTGGAATATGCCAGAGGATGCCGTGAAAAACCGGAATTTCGGAAAATGCAGGACGACGTTTACGGCGAAGGCTTTGCAGAATTTTTTGGAGAGGCGCTGAAGGCTTTCTATACACGGAAACAGGCTTTAAATTTTTCACTTGAAAATATTTACCCACATGCAAAATCCTGACAGTCTGCGTCAGGATTTTGTGGTACAATGGGTTAAGATGATGTACAGGCAAAAGCTTAAAAAGGAGGCAGAATAAAAATGATATCAGAAGTAATCAAATTGTATGAAGACAGAAACGATGTAACGCTTACTACTTACATTTTACAGGATTCCCCACAGCTTTTAGCGGGCGGGAGGCGTCCGGCAATCATTATCTGTCCGGGCGGAGCTTATCTTGATTGCTCGGACAGGGAGGCGGAGCCGGTGGCAATGAAGTTTGCGTCCATGGGTTACCATACCTTTGTGCTGCGCTATTCCAGATACGGCACGGAGCCGGACGGCAGTAAGGCGGATTTCTTCGGACGGATGTCGAAGCCGCTGCCAAAGGAACACTGTCTGTATCCCACACATATGCGGGAGATTGGCAAGTCCATGCTGATAATCCATGAACATGCGGCAGAATGGCTGGTGGATACGGAAAAGATTGCCGTCTGCGGCTTCTCGGCGGGAGCTCATAATGCGGCCATGTATGCCACCCGCTGGCATGAGGAAATCATCTGTGGATTTTTTGGCGAAGAAAAGGAAAAATTCCGTCCGGCAGCGGCAATACTGGGATATACGTTGAGCGATTATCTGCTGATGAAAGAAGCGGTGCAGGCAAGCAGCCCGCAGGATGCGGCTTTCTTCGGGGTTTCCAACACAGCTTTTCTGGGAGAAGCCATACCCTCGGACGAAAAGCTCCTTGAGGTGAGCCCGGCCCGCCATGTGACGGACAATACGCCGCCCACTTTCCTGTGGGCAACTGCCGCAGACGCCCTGGTGCCGATTCAGCAGACTATGCGGATGGCCACGGCGCTGGCCGACAGCCATATTCCGTTTGAGATGCATATTTTTGAGGAAGGGCCTCACGGACTTTCTCTGGCAACACCGGCTTCCGCCGGGGGAAAAACGATGGTCAATGCGGATGCCGCCAAGTGGGCGGACTTGGCGGGATGCTGGCTGGAAAAAAGGTTTACGCTGCCGGTGCCTGAGAAAGATGCCAAATAGAAAAGCCGGGGGTCAGGTGCGCCTGACTCCCAGCACACAATAACGCACAATCGGTATTCTGATTATCACTTCGTATAAAATAAATGTCATAACAAATTCTGCGGCGAGGGCAATGAGATAATTCCCTATGGCAGGCAGTTTACAAAAGTAATGCAGCGCATAACAGGCGGAAATCAAAACCGGATAATGCAGAATGTATATTCCGAAGCTGGATTTCGTCATATACCGGGTCAGCGCCGTCTCGCGGTTACAATATTTTTTGAAGCATCCCATAATCGCCAGTATCGCAATCCATAGGTACAGATTGGTCAAAATGTTCTGCAGACATTCGGAGGATGTAAAATTGGTTCCCTGATAATAAAGGGCATAAAAAACAGCGCCCGTCAGTGCAAGACACAGCATTGGAACGCGGATTTTTTCCAGGATATTCTGAACCTCATCGTGAGAAAAGATAAAATAACCGATGAGATAAGCGGCAAAATAAATTCCGAACCGGTACATGGTGAGGAATGGCATGTTCAAAATCTGCGCCGCGCCGAAAAGAGGTACAAAGAGCAGCAGTATAACCGGCAGATTTGCCTTTCCGCAGATTATCCATATTTTGTCTTTTTTATCTGCTTTTTTCAATAAAACAAACAGACAGGAAAACACAAACAGCATTTGGATAAACCACAGCGGCCCGGTGCCGCTTATGGCGCAAATCGGATAAAGCAGCGAGGCCGGGATATAGGCAAGACCGCCGCCCATCCTGATATTCAGGTAGCCTGTAATCCAGTGAATGACGAAAAGCCCCAATGTGGAGGGAACAAGCAGCTTAACTGTCCTCTCTTTCAGAAACTGCTTTCCTGTCCGCTTTTGAAGAGAATATCTGGCGCTCATTCCGGCAACGGCAAACAAAAGCACCATAAACCACGGATACACCGCGCCGGCCGCCGCATCAAAGACGGGAAGGCTTTTTGCTCCCGGAATGCCGCCGGGGATACCCGCACCGTTAAACATGTAGCATACATGATAGATTAAAACCAGAAAAACAGTTGCCCATCGTATATTGTCAAGATAAACCTTTCTCAATCAGAATCCTCTCCCCCCTCATCGGTATCCGTTTCAAAGACTGCGGAGACAAACTGGGCAAATGCGCTTTTGGGCGGGATGGCCAGCCCTCTGCTTTCGTCCCCCAGAATGACCAAATTATCTCCGGGTCTGATATCAAAGACCTCCCGAGCCTTTTTTGGTATTACAATCTGACCTTTTTCACCTACCGTTACAGTCCAGGCATATTTTCCCTTGGGTTTCTTCATAAACAATTCTCCTTTTATAAGTAAAAGTGCGATTTGTATAACTTATTATACTTTTTGGAAAAACAAAAGTCAAGGGTATCTGTGGGGTTATTGTCCGGCAGACAAAGCCTGTGCTATACTGAATGCATACTTTGACGGACAGATATTCTGGCCTGTCATAAGAGGATAACTTCTCGGAATCTCAATGAATGTGATTCTAACTGAAAATTGACAACTGAATATGGTGCAGGAAAAGA
>QZDS01000095.1 GCA_009917455.1 bacterium 1xD8-48
TATTATTCTTTAGATTATCTACATCCCAAATCACCGTTTTTACCCAGATTAGTTGAATCTACGGATGTATCCAGCCAGGCGGAGAATCCGTCACCTTCTTTACATCTGCGTTTTCTGTGTTATCATACCTTTGTGACCCGATTAAAAAAGCAGGAGCCCCAACCGTCCAAAGTTAAGCTCCTGCCATCATCTAATCGCGGCTTACGCCGCTTTATTACATGCTTATGATAACCTTATCCGTTGAAATACGCAACCCTTTAAACCAAAAAAACTATGATGACATCCTTTCCTCCATCCAGTTCCACCAGCTCACATGTACATGCGGCCATTCCGCCTGCCTCTCTGTCCATGGCTATTACCTGCGTGGTCTGAAGACCCCTGACGGCATTATCCGGCTGCGCATCTGCCGTCTCCGCTGCCATGAATGCCGCAGGACACATGCACTCCTCCCATCCCTCATCGTCCCTTATTCACAGGTATCCGCTCCCGACCAGGCGGATATCATCCATTTTTTCCCAGATAAACACGCACTCCGTTCCCTTTTGGACCGCATTCCCTGTATCGATGAGAACAACGTCAAATATATCATGCGCTCCTACCTGCGCCATTGGAAACAGCGTCTTCTTTCCTGCGGCATTCCCATCTGTCCCTTAAAGGAACTCGTTTCCCGCTGTTTTTCCGCCTACTGCCGCCAGTTCATGCAGGTTAAACGCACCCCGAATATCTTATTCCCAATGACCACATAACCTTACACGACAGCCCCTGTCCCTGCGCTTATACTGTATCCATACACTTTTATAAGGAGGTTTTTTACATGACACAGGATGAAAAACACGCTGTCGCCCTGATGCGCTACGGCGCCATTGCTCCTCTGGTCAGCGGCACGAAGGATGATTTCCAGAGTCTTGACGATTATTACAGGGAGGCGGCCGCAAAGTCTTATCCGGCTCCGGACGGCTCCACAAAACATTTTTCCGCCGCTTCCATCGAAAGATGGTACCGCTCTTATTTAAAAAACGGTTTTGACGCACTCATGCCAAAAAGCCGTTCTGACTCCGGCAGGAGCCGCTGCCTGGATGATGAATGCCAGGAATTTATCCGCCACATGAAGGAACGCTATCCCAGGATGCCCGCATCCATGATCTACCGCTCTCTCCTCGATAACGGACTCATCTCCAGGACTTCCGCTTCCGAATCCTCTGTCAGCCGCTTTGTGAACCAGCTCATGGCTGAAAACAGGATGACAAACAATAAGGATATGCGCCGCTATGAACGGCCCCACATCAATGAGGTCTGGTGCGGCGATTCCAGCGTCGGTCCCAGGATGATCACGGAAAGCGGAAAAAAGAAAGTCTATATCATTGCGCTGATCGATGACGCAAGCCGTTTTATCACCGGCATTGACATCTTTTTTCAGGACAACTTTGTGAACCTCATGTCCGTCATGCGCTCTGCCGTCTCCAAATACGGCAGACCAAAGACATTCAACTTTGACAACGGCAGTTCCTATAAGAACAGGCAGATGGAGCTTCTCTGCGCAAGGATCGGCTCCACACTTAATTACTGCCAGCCTTACACACCCACTGCAAAGGCAAAGATCGAACGATGGTTCCGCACCATGAAGGACCAGTGGATGGCTTCCCTTGACATGCGCACCTTCCATTCCCTTGACGGACTGCGCGCCTCCCTGTACGCATTTGTCAATGCTTACAATCAGGCCCCCCATTCCTCCCTCGGCGGAAAGTCCCCGGTGGACCGTTTCTTCTCAGAACCTGATCATATCCGCCGGCTGGATGACGCACAGATCGAACGCGCCTTCCTTCTGGAAATTGAAAGAACAGTTTCCGCAGACAGCGTCATCGTTATTGACCATACGGAATACGAAGTCGATTACCGTTTTGCAAAAAGACGCATCCGGCTCCGCTATTCCCCCGATCTGAAAGAGATATTTGTTGTGGAGCAGGACGCCTCCCTTACGCCTGTAAAGCTCCTGCACAAACACGATAACTCCATGATCAAAAGAAATAAGACTTATCTTTGCAGAGGTGATGAATGATGGATTACATTGCACGTTTCGGCCTGGAATTCAACCCGTTCCTAAAGAATTCCAAAGAGATCCTCGTGGAGAATGAGGAATCCCACGAGGTACGCTTTCGACTGAATTATCTTGTGGAGACCAAAGGCTTCGGCCTCCTGACCGGCTCCCCGGGACTCGGCAAGACAACGGCGCTTCGTTCTTTTGCCGCTTCCCTGAACCCTTCACGCTATAAGGTGGTCTATTCAAGCCTTTCCACCCTCACCGTACAGGAATTCTACCGCCTTCTGGCTTCCTCCTTCGGGGCGGAACCTGCATCCCGAAAGATAGACAACTTTAAGCTCATACAGGACTCGGTCAACTATCTTGCCCTTGAAAAAAGGATCACCCCGGTCATCATCATCGATGAGGCCAACCACATGAACGGAGCCGTTTTAAGCGACTTGAAGATACTGTTCAACTTTGAGATGGATTCCAGGGATCGGGCTGTTATCCTCCTTGCCGGACAGCCCCAGTTAAACAATACCCTGCGCCTGAATGCGCATGAACCGCTCCGCCAGAGGCTGGTCATGAATTATAACATGGAGGGTCTCTCAAAGGAGGAAGGACGCATTTATGTCACGGAAAAACTAAAAGGCGCAGGATGCAGGCAGACGGTCTTTGAGGAAAATGCCCTTGAGGCAGTCCTTAACTCTGCCAACGGTACGCCACGCGTCATCAACCGTATATGCGATGCCTGCCTGCTCATTGCTGACTCCAAGGAGCTTCATACAGTAACTGGCGAGACTGCCATGCAGGCCATCAATGATGTCCAGCTTGGGTAAGCATTCGTAAATCCAACGTTTTGCGAATAGTTAACATACAACAGGCAATTTAGTATCAGCTGATGAAAACAGGGGATTCCAGAGTACAGGGAATGCCCTGTTTTCCTGAATTGCACCTGGAAGATGTGCAATTCTTATGAGACGTCTGTTCGTGAGGATTTTAAATTGTACTGACAATTCAGATGCTGTTTCTTTTTTCCCATGCGATAGGCTGCGGAAAAAGAAAACTGGCTGGAATTGTTTATACAATACTGACCTTAAATAAACTGCACAAACAGATTCAGGAATTTTGAATGTTTATCCAAACCATACGGAAAACCGGCGCATTTAATGTGAAGAATCTAGGTGCAGATAATTCGCCGAACAACA
>QZDS01000096.1 GCA_009917455.1 bacterium 1xD8-48
AGGGCGCATTATCCGAGATAATCAATTATCCGAGGAAACTCTCAAAACCGCCAGCATAAAAGGCTTTCAGAGAAGTTGCCTCGGATAATGTAAGAACTATTTCAGGAAGTCAGGGATCTGATGCTCTTTCTTTTGTGTAACAGGATTTTCTTTTTGATGGGAAAACCACTTTTCGTTCCAATCCCGGATATGCCTGTTTACGGTTCCCTGTGAAAGTTCAGCATACCGTTCTGTTGTGGAGATCGAGGAATGTCCGAGGAAATTTTTGATTGCCATAATTGGTACCCCGGCTTCCAACATATGTGTGGCGGTCGTATGCCTCATGGTGTGCGGGGTGTAGCGTTTTTCAAGGAACATTTCCGGATGCCCTGCTCTTGCGAGCATGATATATTTTTTATAAATCTCCTCAATACAGGAAATGCTCATCTGCGGATGGGTCTGGCTGGAAAAGATGTAGGCCTCCAACCGACCGGCCTTTCCCGTTTCCTCCAGATATCGTTCCAGGAGAGTTCCGCTAGGCCTTGCAATCACGATCCTCCGGGTTTTGTTTCCCTTTCCAGTAATTGTAAGCTTATAGAGGTTTTTCTCGGCCAGGAAGTCCCTGACTTTGAGATCGCAGATTTCCTGTGCCCTGGCTCCGCTGGCATACATCAGGTTCAAAAGAACCTGGTCACGGAAGCCCATCCGTTTCTCGGGATCAGGAAGCCGGAGCAGGATTGAAACTTCATCAAGCGTAAAGGTGGTCCTCGGCTGGACGGCCTCTTTTTTTACAGGCACTCTTTTCACCGCATTTGCAAACACAGTCGCTGCTTCAAAATTCCTGTTCTGTGCGTAACCGGCAAAAGAGGCCAATGCTGAAAGCCTGAGATTCCTTGTGGATACTGAGCATCCCCGTTCTGCTTCGATCCATTTCAGGAAGCCGTCAATAGTCTCGAAATTCAAATCCCGGAAGAGGATTTCACCAGCATTTTTCTTCTTTTCCTGATAAACATACTGGAACAAAAGGCGGAAGGCATGTTTATAGGATCTCGTGGTATTAGGGGAAAGCCCTGACGAGAGCGGCATATATTCCGTAAAAAACTGTTCCAGGAGGAGCATGAATTCAGGAAGTTTATTTTTCCTCATACGCCACCTCCGTGAATACGCCAGCGGCATAATCTTCAAACAGCTCCGTATATTCAGGGAACATATCACCACTGAATTTCAGATATTTCTCCGTTTCGTCCATGTCATGGTGCCCAAGATAGACTGACAGGAAAGGAACAGAGTCATCTGTCGGGCGTCCGTTTTTCTCTGCCTGCGCAAATGAATGGATGGCAAAATAGTGACGGAAGCAATGAAGGCACTGCCCTCTGGAATGGGATTTTTCCTGTACATACAGGCCGGTTTCCCGCAAGAGGTTCCGAAACCGAAAATCAAAGGTTCCTTTACTGACGGAAAACTCTTGGCCCCTGGCTGCCGGGAACAGACAGCTTTCCGGTTCTGTTTTGATCCCCATAGCAATGCAGTATCTTTCCAGCATCTCTGTCAATGTCCTGTCCATTGGAACAACACGCTGTTTGTTGTTCTTGGCATGACGGATCAGGATGGTCCCATTGCGGAAATTTATATCTTTTACCCTGGCGGCAAGCGGTTCTCCCAGGCGGAACCCGCACCCAAGGAGCATCCGGAGCAGCATACAGAACTCCATGTCCGTCCGGCGGGTTTTCGGGTCTGTATGCCTGTTGGCCCAGCTGTCGGCGCAGGACAGAAGCGTTTGGATTTCCCTGTCCGAAAAAATATATGGGACATAGCTGTCTGATGTTTTGGGGCAGGCGGGCATGAAAACACTGTACCCCTTGTATTGAAGGTACCGCAAAAATTTGCGGAGATAGCTTACCTTATCGCTGACCGTTTTGGGCGCGTTTATCTGCTGGAGTTCCCTGATCCAGTGATTGATGGCTGTTTCCGTAACCCTGTCGGCGTTTTCTGCCACCAGCAGTGAATCGAACGAAAGAAGGGTTCTGCGTGTACTCCGCAAAGTATCATCGCTGACAGTCCCCTGGCTGATTTCCAGATATTCTGCAAGCTCATGTTTGAGAAACGACTGGAACTGTGTCATGACAGGCGCCACCTCCCCTCCAGAAAAGCAGCAAATGTACCTGTCGCCTCCATGACCGGGAGGGCGTAGTTCCGCAGCTGCTCCACATCCAGACTGGCATAGGATTGGATGGCGTTCTGGTCTGTATGCCCAAGGGCTTTCCTTACCGCCTCATAAGGGATGTTGTCATTGACCATGGAACTTGCCAGGGACGACCGGAAAGCATGTGCGCCCTGTTTGCGTCCCGCCGGATCAATTCCAGCTGCCATAATGGCAGTCCTGACGATCTTGGTGATTGCCTGCACAGAGATATGGCTGTAAGGGGGAACGATGCGGAGAAATACATACGGGCTGTCATAGCAGGCCCGTTCTTCCTCTAAATACTGTTTCAGGGCGGCCTTTACATCCGGGACCATGGGAAGTTCAATGTCAACGCCGGTTTTGTGCTGTGTAAGCAGAATCAGGTTCCTGCCAAAATCCAGTTCCCGGAATGTCATGGATGAGATGTCCCCGCTCCTGATCCCCAGCCGTGTCGCAAGAAGCAGCACTGCGTAATCTCGCTTTCCATGTGGGGAGTCCCGGCCTACGCTGTTTTCAATTTTCAGGATTTCTTCTATTGTATAAACAGAAGGGTACGGCTGCGGCCTCTTGAAAAGAGGAACGATGCCGCTGTAATCCCTGTCGGTATGTCTGGCCTGATATGCATATCTGAGGAATGTCCGGATGTGTGAAAGGTACCATTTGCTGCTGACCATTAAACACGCGGCTCCTACATTTTGGGCGTTCATTGCCTGCGGCGCTGCGCAGCCTGTATCAGCCAGGGCGGATAAAAAGTAGTGCCCAATCTTATCGTGAAGATGGATGCTGCTTTCCTGAAGCCCCTTGCGTTTCCCGTCTTCAAGGTACTCCGCTAAAAGAGCCTCCATTTCCGGATTCAATTCGTGGTATCCGCATGGCACTGTGTTGGTTTCCCTTGTATGGTAACCCATAGTTAAAACCTCCTGTTTGATAGCTTTAACTGTACTATGCCCATGTGGATAAATTTTATCCGAGATTTTTTGCATGAACCCCCGCATACAAAAGGTTTTTAAGAATTTCCTCGGATAATTAAAAATCTCGGATAATGCGCCCT
>QZDS01000097.1 GCA_009917455.1 bacterium 1xD8-48
TCTTTTCCTGCACCATATTCAGTTGTCAATTTTCAGTTAGAATCACATTCATTGAGATTCCGAGAAGTTATTATTTTCAATTTTTTATTTTAAATTTTCTCTTTCTCTAATTCTAATTCACCGCAAATAAAATATCAAATACATATAAAATATCAGATTTCATACCTAAAAAGTATTTATAGTTAATACCGTGATGTAAGGAAAAACGGCATTACTATCAGCACAACATAAGATGCCAGACGCAACCACTTTACCGCATCCGGTATTTCCTTTCTCATTTTCTTTGAAAGCGCACCTGTTACCACCACCAGCAGCAGAACAGGGCTTACCATACTGGAAAGGCTAAAGGCAACGCCCGTCACCCCCGCCAAAGAAACCGGAAGGGTAAAACAATAACCTATCATCGGTAAAAGAGGGGCGCAGGGCGTCATGCCATAAGTCAGCCCTGCAGCAAGCATTGGCACAAAACCGGACTTTCCAACTGTTTTTTTGCACTCCTTACAGCCGCCGCACTTTTTCTGCTTTTTCAGCTCTAAAAACCAGCGGACTGCCAGGACTACCCCAATCACACTCATGGCAGCCTGTGAAAACAGCCGCAGATTCCGAAAGATTATCCGTGCAGTAATAACTGCCTAAAATAAACATTCTGCCTGTTCCGTCCAGCGTATCCTGTGATGCTTCCATAAAAATCCTTCATCTGCCTTTTTGCAGGACTCGTTTTGTCAATGGTCTTTTCAGATGCAGCGAAACCGCATCACGACACGCTTCGTACTGCCGCCGCCATTCCCAAAATGTCTGGGCGTCTTTCACAGGCGGGAAATGAAAGGTATGTACCTTGAATCCCCTTGATTTCAGGATATAGGCAAGTTTCCTCGTGCTGTCGCTGACCAAAGGTATCAAAATCAATGATTTTTTGGCAAAGCCAGAAAGGATATACCCAAGCCCTGACCTGCTGACCGGATCGGTGTCCCCCGGCACCATATCATCCGCCCATATGGAACTTACCCTGCTCCCGCCCAAAATCCAGCAGGGCATCTTTCCCGACGCAAGGACTAACTCCTCCGGAATGTTGGAACCAATCACAACAATATCAGAACTATCTTTTTCAAGGTCTGTCAGATAATGATTGATGACACATGCCACAAAAAACCGCAGTTCCTTATATGCAGGCATCGTTTTCACAAGCCTTTGCAGTACGTCTTTCATTTCTTTTTTATATGCGCTTAAATTTACCTTATTTTCCATTTCAGTCATAACAATCTACCTCCTGCCATTATCATAAGGGGTTCAACGCTCAATATTAAATGCATATACAAAATGGCATTCCATACTTGAAAAGTATATTAATTTTTGTTATTCTTCATTTAATGAAAGAAGGAGGTTTGACACTTGGATATTCGGGTATTACAGTATTTCCTTGCAGTTGCAAGGGAAGAAAGCATCACAAAGGCAGCGGAAGCCCTGCGCATGACACAGCCGCCGCTTTCCAGACAGTTAAAAGATCTGGAAGAAGAATTAGGGAAACAGCTATTCATTCGCGGAAGTAAAAAAATCACACTGACTGAGGACGGAATGCTGTTGCGCAAACGTGCGGAAGAATTAGTTGACTTAATGGAAAAGACAAAGGCGGAGCTTACATCTTCCAGCGAGAACATCAGCGGTGATATTTATATTGGCTGCGGGGAAACCGAAAGCATTTCCTTTTTGGCACAGGCGGCACAGGATTTACAGAAAAAACACCCTCTCATTCATTACCACATTTACAGCGGTGATGCGGAGCGGGTTATGGAAAAACTGGATAAGGGTTTAATTGACTTTGGATTGCTGGTTGGAGAAGCGGCCATCAGCAAATATGATTACCTCAGACTTCCACAAAAAGACTTGTGGGGCGTGTTGATGCGAAAAGACAGTCCGTTAGCAGAAAAGGAAACAATTTGCGCAGAGGATTTGTGGGATAAGCCCCTGATTGTATCACACCAGACCTCAATCAATACAGAAATGTTCCAATGGTTAAAGGCTGATATTTCCAAACTCAATATTGTTGCAACCTATGATTTGATTTACAACGCCGCTCAGTTTGTCAAAAAGGGCTTTGGATATGTGATTGCACTGGACAGGATAATTAATACGACCGGGGACAGCAATTTATGTTTCAAGCCGCTTTTCCCCGCATTGGAGGCGGAGCTTTGCATTGTCTGGAAAAAATATCAGGTTCTTTCGAGAGCTTCCAGTGCATTTCTGCAACAATTGAAAGCAGAAGCATAAGACATTTATATTACATTATTTTTACTGTATTCCGGAAATCAGAACCATAGCTTGTCAGGTCACGCAGCCCCTTGATGTCAAAGGAGCTAAACGTGCGCCGCAGTTCATTAAAATGCTTTTCGCTGTCTTGCCAGTGACGTTTTGTAAAGGACTTTTAATCAAATTCATAGAAAATTTACATTTCAGGATCGGGTAGGAGGCTACCCATTAGTTGAGCAGCCGACCTCCCACACCACTGTACGTACCGTTCGGTATACAGCGGTTCAATAGTTTTCACGTAACTTTCAGATAATAGTCAAGCATGGAAATATACCCCAGCTTGGCTATTATTTTATTGGTAAGGGCTACTCTTAGCATCTGCGCTGTCCTCCAGTAACCTTTCCGGCTGTTGGCAATCTGATGTACCTGCCACTCTTCCAGCTTTAATGCTCTCAAGTTTCGATACCCCGTCTTCACCCTTTTCCATTGTTTCCAATAGATTGCCCGTATCCTGCGTCGGAGCCATTCATCCGTCTCCGTCATCAGTCCTTTCATATCCGCAAGTTTATAGTAATTTACCCACCCTCTGACATACTCCGCCAGTTTCTGTCTACGATAGTCATTCTGACGACTTGCAGATACGCCCCATTGAGATTATCTTTGCTTAATATCTGCTCCATGAGACTACTTGTGTCCATGCGTTGTTTCCTTTCTGCCCCTTTTGCCTTTGCCGCCTTTGAAGTTATCGACAGACGTATGCTCCGGCTACGAAGTGGAACGTACTTCAACTGATTGATTGTTCAGCCCTTCGCTCCATTCCCATTACAGGAACTTCCCCGCTGTCGGGTAAGGAATTGACTTTACAGCCAGCCCCTCCCCAAAGAACGGAACGTGCAGCTTTCACCGCATT
>QZDS01000098.1 GCA_009917455.1 bacterium 1xD8-48
TGTTATTCGTAACTTTACCCACTCCTAATTGCCCGAAAATTCTTCAAATTAAAAGAAGGTACAGCATAATTCATTCTGATGAATATTATGTCAGATTGTTTTATCCTGTACCTTCTGTTATCATATCAAAGCCACTATCAACAAAAGAAGCAGGATCCTCCCCGTCCAAAGTTTGGTTTCCTGCCTCATTCACACACCATAGGTACGCCTATGGGTACAAGACTATGATAACCATATTTGTACGAGAAAACAATCCCTTAACGCCAAATTTTTATAATAATCTTATTGCACAACTGCAGTTCCACAGGCTTACCTGTACCTGCGGTCACTCTGGCTGCCTTTCCGTTCATGGCTACTATATCCGTTCCCTGAAAGTACCCGCTGGAAAGCTCTTTTTCCGGATCTGCCGGGTTATCTGTTCCTGCTGTCACCATACCCATGCGCTTCTTCCGTCTTTCATGGTTCCCTATTCACAGATTTCCATGAATGAACAGGCTGAAGTCATTTCCGCTCACGAAGCAAAAGGGGGGATGGAAAGCCTCCTGAACAGGAATCCTTCCATCGATGAGAGTAACTGCCGCTATATCATCCGCTGCTTCCTGCGCCACTGGAAACAGCGTCTCCTTTCCGAAAAGATAACCCTTTCCAATAAAGCTGCCCTGTGCCGTGGCTGTTTTTCCGCTTTTGCCAGACAGTTTATGCAGATTCACTGCACCCCAAATATTCTTTTTTTGAATACCACATAACCTGACACGACTTCCTTTCCGTTTCTTCCTATACTTATAGAAAAACGAAGGAGGATCCTCACATGACACAGGAAAAACAGCACGATATCGCCCTGATACGGTATTCTGTTATCTCGCCCATCATAAACGGGCTTCCAGAGGAATGCAGTTCCCTGGATGCCTTTTACCGTGATGCCGCAAAGAAGGGCGCCATTGCACCCGACGGCACGGTGAAATATTTTTCAGCCGCCACCATTGAACGCTGGTACCGTAATTACAAAAACGGCGGCTTTGATGCCCTCATCCCACAGGGGCGCGTGGACGAGGGAAAACCCAGAAAACTGGATGCAGATTTACAGGAACAGATTAAATATCTTAAGCTGAACTATCCGCGCATGTCTGCATCTGCGATTTTCAGACAGCTTCATGACAATGGCAGCATTATTACCGGTGAAGTTTCCGAGTCCACCGTTAACCGCTATGTCAACCAGCTTGCACTGGAACTGAAAACAACCACCAGCCGGGATATGCGCCGCTATGAGCGCCCTCATATCAATGAGGTCTGGTGCGGCGACTCCAGCGTGGGGCCTTACTTAAAAACTGCCGACGGGCAGAAACACAAGGTATACATTACCGCCCTGATCGATGATGCCAGCCGCTTCATTGTAGGTATTGATGTATTCTTCAATGACAACTTTGTAAATCTGATGTCCGTTATCAAATCTGCTGTTGCAAAGTATGGGCGCCCCCGGATATTCAACTTTGACAATGGCAAATCCTACCGTAACAGGCAGATGGAACTGCTTGCGGCAAGAATCGGCTCCGTCCTGCATTACGACCAGCCTTATACCCCTACACAGAAGGCTAAAATTGAACGGTGGTTCCGTACCATGAAAGACCAGTGGATGGCTTCCCTTGATATCCGGGATTTCCATTCTTTAGCTGAGCTGCGCGGAAATCTGCTTGCCTACGTGGATTCCTACAACCGGGCCCCCCATTCCTCACTGAAGGGAAAATCACCGCAGGAACGCTTTTTCTCTGAGCCTGAATGCTTCCATCGTCTTCCCGAAGATGAGCTTGATAAAAATTTCCTTCTGGAAATCGAGCGCAGGGTATCTGCTGACAGCGTTATCGTAATTGACCAGGTGGAGTATGAGGTGGACTGCCGCTTTGCAAAACAACGCATTACCCTGCGTTATTCCCCGGATTTAAGGGATATCTTTATTGTGGAAGCAGACAGAACACTCACACCCATACGGCTTTTAAATAAAACGGAAAACGCATTTGTGAAACGCGAAAAAATACATTTATGCAGAGGAGAACAGGAATGATGGAATATTTTACAAGGTACGGTCTGGAATTCAATCCATTTTTAAAGAATTCCAGGGAAATCTTAGTGGATACGAATGAGCGCAGGGAGACGCTCTTCCGGCTGGATTATCTGGCTAAAACAAAGGGGTTCGGCCTTCTGACCGGCGGCGCCGGACGCGGCAAGACAACCGTCATCCGCACATGGGCTGCCGGACTGAACCCTTCCCTTTACAAGATAATCTATACCAGTCTTTCCACACTGACGGCAAACGATTTCTACCGAAATCTGGCTCAGGAGCTGGGCGCACAGCCTTCCTTCCGCAAACCCGATAATTTCAGAACCATTCAGGAGGAAATCGCCCGCCTTTCCCTTGAAAAACGGAAGACCCCTGTCATTATCATTGACGAAGCCAACTACATCAACAATGCCATCCTCAACGACCTGAAAATCCTGTTTAACTTTGAAATGGATTCCAGGGACAGGGCCGCCGTTCTCCTTGCCGGGCTTCCTAAACTGAATTCCACCTTACGGCTGGCAATCCATGAGCCGCTTTACCAACGATTGGTCATGAATTATAATCTGGAAGGGCTGTCCAAAGAGGAAGGGCGCTCCTATATCCACGAAAAGTTAAAAGGCGCGGGCTGTAACCAGACCGTTTTCCATGAAGCTGCCGTGGAAGCAATCCTGAACGCTGCTGACGGAACACCGCGTATCATCAATAAGCTGTGCAATGCCGGACTGCTCATTGGTGACAGCAGCAAATCAGAAATCATTACCGCCGACATCGCCATGCAGGCAATCAATGACTGCGAACTTGGCTGACCCGGAATCCTTCATGCATTTAATGTGCGTGGGGGATTTTGAAACTTTAAATAAAGTGACCATCCGGCTTTATATAATCTGCTGCATCTGTGTAGTTTCAGCACAAAATAGCTACATTTAATGTGACGCTGAAAGCATCATTTAATTTGCCAAACAACA
>QZDS01000099.1 GCA_009917455.1 bacterium 1xD8-48
ATCTTCGCATAGTATTCCATACTTCCGTCTTTCAGGTACAGGATGATATTGTGGTTCCGGCTTTCCATGTAGTAAATGTCATTAAACGGTATCGCCTTTCCCTCGCCGCCATACTGGATCACAAGTTTTTTCTTCCGCTGCTCCGCCTCGGATAAAACCTGCCCCGCCGCCCGTCCGAACACCTCTGCGAATTTCTGTTCGTCCACGGGCTTTACCAGATACTGGAAGGCCCCTACGTCAAACGCGTCATACACATATTTTTCATACCCTGTTACAAAAATGATGACGGGCTGTTTCTGCGCCTCCATGCCCCGGATATGCCTTGCCAGCCCCATGCCGTCCAGACTTGCGCCGGAGCCGCCCATCTCTATGTCCAGAAAAATAATGTCATGCTCCTTACCGTCCGAGAGGTACTCATCGGCAGAGGCATATTCTGTGATGCTGCATTCCCCGCCCTGCTTTTTGATGAGCGAAACGAGGTAAGACCTTATATTTTTTTCATCATCACACACCGCAATTTTTATCGTTTCTACCACCTCCAGTCCTCAACTAACTTATCGGAAAAATAAGGGCAATTTCTAACGCCTACTTCGTGAATGGTTAATCTGGCTACGTGAATCGCAGATTTTTTATTTTTAAACGCCCAAATCAGCCCTAAAGTTTTTCGCCATTCGTCCGATATAGGGGAAACGCAAACCGCCGTGTAAGCATATTACCTCTGATTCCCCCGCTTTCCAACTTATTATTTTCTGAACCGCTATAAAAATATCTGTGAAATTTGAAATGTAAAGAAATGAATTGTGAAATCCTAAGACATGAGAAAAAGGACTGCTGAAACAGGCCTTTTCCTCCCGCTACCATTTTTCAATTTTTCTATATACTATCACGCAAAACCCCAAACTATCACGGAAACTCATATACAAACACGAAAACTCCGAGCAGTTTCCGTGTTTGTATCATATATCCCGTTTTCCGACAGCATTTTCCGTCAAGCTAATACGCCTTTCAGCCAAAATCGCCAATATCCTACTCCTTTTTACCTTTCCGTTTTATACTATCACGGAAACCCCAGACTTTTGCGTGAAAGTATACTTTTGCCTGATAGTACGATTTTTTCCCCTATCGCCATCCTATCAGCGGCATCCAAAAACAAAAAAATTGGGGCCCACCACCCACCGTGATGACCCCCGCCAAACCTAAAAAGCCTAGCTGAAAGCCTTGCTTTCAGTTTATTTTAAGCCATTCTTCCATACTTTTGCCTGCGAGTACCAAAAATCCTATGGCATTATTTTTTTATTGCCGCCTGTGCCGCTGTTAGATTTTGATGACTTTTACCCCTGGGGTAAATGATTTACCCCTTTTACCCCACCTATGAGGAATTTACCCCACCCAATTCGACATTCGACAAACTAGATTCGACAAATCATTAATTTTCCATTTTCTTTTCAGCTTAATAAACTACTAACAAGTAAGGAGCAAGCGGCTCTATCCCTACTTGCTCCTACTTTGTACTGTTACACATCAAAACAAAATCTCTCTTTATCATCTTCCACATAATTACTTGCAGATTTGCCTTCTAGCAACATAATGTTAAAAAGTTCTACCCAATACAACATATCTGAATATGAAAGTATATCAAAATCATTAAGAAAAATATCATTTAATACAAGTGTCTTTATTCTTCCTAAATTAAATCTATCATGTCCATCCGTTGTTCTTGGCATCATTAAATCTTGTCGTTGCAACTTATCCAATATGTCGTCATTGCCTTCATACTTATGGACAAGATTGTCTTTTATTATTGCTAGACTAACATTATATGCGAGCTTTGCATTAGATAAAAAAAGCTCATCGCTGGTTTGCTCATCTACTTCAAAACGGTATATTTTATATTCCATTATGACATTTGCAAAACAAGCTGATACTTTGTGAATATCTATTCTTCTTTCTTTATCTCCTGGCTCATGATAATGGTATTTTTGTTTTAATGCGCCTCTTACCTCTTCATACAGTTCATATACTGCATCTTTGTCTTGTGGTAGATTATGAACTGAAATGTTAGCATCCTTGTCAGTTTCCAAAACCTTATCATATATGCGATTTGACATTGGAATCACAATGTTATCCCAAATATAATCGAAAGTAATATCCAGCATATTATCCCTCGCATTTTAATAAAATATTTTGTACTTAACACTCTGGTTCTTTGCAGATGCTACCACATCATCAATGCATGCTCCAGAATTTTTTATTTTGTTTCGTTCAACAATAGAACTAAGAATATCAACTCTTTTCTCCATCTCCTTTTCGGATTCCTTAGAAAAGAAATTCTGTAAAATCCTACCTTTCTTTGCCTCTGCCATTTTAATGTCTCCCTTTCCTGTGTGATTTTATTTTTTTAAAATTTTTTTGTATGCATCTCTCTCTTCTTTTACCGGATCAATAGGATGTATTATGCTTTTATCTAAACAAAATACTACAACTATGATAATGTATAAGAAAGAGCTTACACCAAAAAACAATGCAGTACCAAAATTATAGTTTTGCAAACAGGAAAGGAAAATTACGCAATATATAACCAAAGAAATACTCGATAAAAATATTCTATTCTCTGCAATACCATATGCGTTTTGATCATAAAATGCTTTTTGAATTATTAAAGTAATCATCAATCCCGCAATTGAAGGGAAAAAATAAGTATAAATACATCTAAATATCAACAAAAGTGATTCATAATTTGTAAACAAGATATCAAACCAAGCACATATTGCAGTTATAAAAAAAGGAATAAATATAACAAATTTTGTCTCCTTAAGTTTTGTATCATCTTTTGTACTAGCCATTTTCCTCATCCCAAACAAAATATTATATAGCAAATTTACCTAAATGTCAATAGTGCTTTTCATTCTTATTGTTATAAGAGTAACTATTCAGCCTTCCTTCTAAAAACAACGCACCCAGCACCGGCTAAAAAATAGCCGGTGTTCCCAGAA
>QZDS01000009.1 GCA_009917455.1 bacterium 1xD8-48
GGCGGTGAAATTCTGCTTGTTGGTGTGAATTACGATAAAAACAATAGTAATAAGCCCCACAGCTGCGTCATTGAGAAGCTGACGGTATGACACAGCGTTACGTCAACGAAAATCCCCACAGATTATTAATCTGGTAGCGGATAGTTTCAAAATCCCATTGTCTGCTGCTTCTTGCAATGCTGTTAGGGTCGTTTACCATAAAGCCGTTCTCGTCATAATCATAAATCATGATGAAGTGGCCTGTGGTGGTAAAGTCGCCGGGGCGCATGGCGCAGACAATGGGGCATCCCCTGTCAAGATACTGCTTCATGGCTGCTTCGTCCAGTCCAAGCTCTCTGGCGTTTATTCCGTAATGGGCGGCGCCCTCAGTCATATAGCTCCAGAGAGTTCCCTGGCCTTCCATATAATAGCCGTTATCCATACCGAATCTTGCAAGGGCGTCCGGTGTGGCTTTTTCATCTCTTGTCAGGGAAAAAATCACCATGGACAGGCAGGTAGGGCCGCAGCCCGATATGCTGATGCTGCTTCTCCCATAAGGAGAATATCCCCATCTCTTATCCCATTGCAGAAACAGCGGAAAACTCTGTCCTTTTTCTTCCCCGCTGATGCCGCCTGTCACGGTGCCGTCGGAGGTAAGATACCCTTTTACAAAGTCTGTCATCTCCTGGTTGGCTGCAAGGGCCGCAAGGAGCTCCTCGGGATATTTGGCCCGCTCGGCATAAATTCCGGCAATATCCTCATTTTCCCGGGCAAGCTGAGCCAGCGTTTCCTCCACCTCCTTATCCTCAAGAAGCCTTAAGGTATCGGGAGCGGTTCTGGCGTTGTCATTCTTCCCGGAAAGGGGAGTGGCATTTGCGCGGGATACGGTGATATAGTCGTAAACCGCGGCTGTTTTTTCTTTCAGCGGTTTATTGTTAAAAGGTAAAATCCTGGGAAGGAGAACTACAATCAGGCTGGCCGCCAGACCAAGGGTCACGCCGCCAAGAAGGATATTGCAGATACGTTTGAATATCAGCAGTCTGTAGCGCTTTTTTCTGGATTTTACATGTTTCTTTTTTCTGCGTTTCTGAGCCATTTTTACCTCTCATGTGAATGTTTTTGTCTTCTGCGAAGGAGCCGGCGCCTCTGGCAGCCGGATTTTAATCTGTAGGACAGCATAGCATCTTTTTCTCTAAAAAATCTCTAACCGAAAATTGCTTTGGGGTTCAGAATATTATTGACTTGTGTAATTGTCAATAATGTGCGAAAATTCTTTAGAAAAGATTATGTAAATGTTAGGAAATTCAGGAGGAACAGACAGTGAAAATATTTATTACCATGCCCCACGCACCTATACCCGACAGTTTTTTCACGCCGGAAATCATGGCGGAGCTGGGACGCTCGGGGGAGGTTTGCCGTAACCCCTACGACAGGGATTTGACAGCGGAAGAATTAATCGATATGGCGAAAGATGCGGAGATTCTCATGACGGGATGGGGAACCTGCTATCTGGAAAAGGAAATCGTGGCGGCACTTCCGAAGCTGCGCCTGATTGCCCATACCGCCGGCTCCGTGGCGATTCTGGCTTCTCCCCGAATTTATGAAACCGGCGTCCGGGTCGTCAGCGGAAATGATATTTTTGCGCAGTCCGTCGCGGAAGGGTGTCTGTGTTATACCCTTGCCGCCCTTCGGAGAATCGAGCACTATACCGGCGAAATCCGAAAGGGCAGGTGGCTTGAGAGCGGCTTTGAAAATAAGGGACTGATTGGAAAAAAGGTGGGGATTGTGGGCTTCGGCGCCATTGCAAAGTATTTTCTGGAATTAATCCGGTGGTTTCGCTGCGAGGTGCTGATTTATTCCTCCCATCTGACCGAAGATGAGTCGGAAAGGTACGGAGGGCGGAAGGCGTCTCTATCGGAAATCTTTTCCACATGCGACGTGGTAAGTATCCATTCTTCCCTGACCCCGGCTACGGAAGGGCTGATTACGAGGGAGCTTCTTGAAAGCCTTAAGGAGGACGCCCTTCTGGTGAACACCTCGAGAGGCAAGGTGATTGATGAAAAGGCGCTGTTTGAGCTTCTCAAGAAAGGGCGGTTCCACGCGGCGCTGGATGTCTATGAGGAGGAGCCTTTAAAGGAGGATAATCCCATAAGACAATGTAAAAACGTATTGCTGATGCCCCACATGGCAGGCCCCACCGTGGATATGCGGAGGGTGGTTGCTGCGGAGCTTGCAAAGGACATACAGAGATTTGTCAGGGGCGAAAAGCTGGTTTACGAGATTACGGAGGAGCAGGCCGGGCGGATGACCCGGGGATAAAGCCGGCTGCGGAAACGGACAATTGCGTATAAAACCGGCTAACGCCTGTGTTGAAGCTTTGTAGGGAAAAAGAGGAGAAAAATCATGTTATATTTTGAAAACGATTATTGTGAAGGGGCTCACGAGTCCATTTTGAAAAGACTGGCGGAAACCAACATGGAAAAGCTGCCCGGCTACGGCGGGGATAAGTACTGCGAGTCCGCCAAAGATAAAATACGCAAGGCCTGCGGCTGTCCCGACGGAGATGTTTATTTCCTTGTGGGAGGAACCCAGACGAACGCGGTGGTTATCGGCTCCATGCTGAAACGCTATGAGGGCGTGCTTGCGGCGGCTACCGGCCACGTCAGCCTTCACGAGGCGGGGGCCATCGAGTATACAGGGCACAAGGTTCTGGCGCTGCCTCAAAGAGACGGGAAAGTTTCGGCCGGGGCGGTGGCGGATTACCTCGAAACCTTTTATCAGGATGAAAGCCACGGGCACATGGTATTTCCCGGCATGGTTTATATTTCCCATCCCACGGAGTACGGAACCTTATATTCGAAAAAGGAGCTTAAGGAGCTTTCCGCCGTATGCGAAAGATATCACCTGCCCCTTTTTCTGGACGGCGCAAGGCTGGGATACGGTCTTGTCAGCCCGGACAGCGATGTGACTCTGGAGGATATCGCCCGTTATACCTCCGTTTTTTACATCGGCGGGACAAAGGTGGGCGCACTGTGCGGCGAGGCCGTGGTTTTTCCGAAAAAGGCTCCGGCTCATTTCCTGACCATGATGAAGCAGCAGGGCGCGCTTCTTGCAAAGGGAAGACTTACCGGAATCCAGTTTGATACTCTTTTTACGGATGATTTGTACATGGAAATCAGCAAAAATGCAATAGAAACGGCAAAAATCCTGAAAAAGGCGCTGACGGATAAAGGCTATCGGCTGCTTCTCGATACGCCCACCAACCAGATTTTTGTCATACTGGAGAACCGGAGAATGGCGAAGCTTCGGGAAAACGTGGTGTTCAGCTTCTGGGAAAAATATGACGAGAACCATACTGTGGTGCGGTTTGCCACAAGCTGGGCAACAGGGAGGGAGGAGCTTGAGGAGCTGATTCGCCTTCTGTAGAAAACCCCGCAGTCTGGCAGCGGCGGAAGTTTGATGCCTCGTCAGCTTGTTGCGGGGGCTTTGACTTGATGCCCCGCAGCTTACTGCGGGGTATTTGACTTTTGCTTATCCAGCAGGGGCCGTGAAAACTTCACGTTGAAAAACTCAATCAAAGGCCCCATGAAAAAGGCGGTGACCAGCGTACCGACGCCGGGAAGCAGGCCGCAGAGGGCGCCCACAATCACACAGATAACGTCACAGCCTATCCGGCAGAACCGGAAAGGCTTTTTGCTTTTATTGGAAATGATAATCGGAATGGCATCGTAAACGGAAACGCCCAAATCGGAGGTCATATACAGGGAGGAGGCGAAGCACATCAACACAACTCCCACAAGCAGCATCGCGATTCGCAGCGGCATAGAGGGAGAGGGCGCAAGACGGCTGATTGCAGCCTGTGAAAAATCGGCGATATAGCCGGTCAGAAACATATTAATAAAGGTGGCAATGCCTATGTAGTGCTTATCCAGAAAGAAATCCAGCGCCAACATAAGAAAGCAGATGCCGGTGTAATAAGTCCCGTAGGAGATACCGCCCATAAAACGCTGCCAGCTTCCCTGGGCAAAGCACTGGAAAGGGTCTACGCCGAATAACGAGCATTTGAAAAATCCAACGGCAATGGCACACAGAACAACGCCCGCAATGGTCATGACAATACGGGGGCGGAATTTATCGGGAAGTTTTGCTTTCATGGTTTTATCCTCGCTTCTGTGTTTTTGGCTGTGCCATATTCAGCCCGCAGATATAATCAAAATCTGCGTCTGATTTCATTATACACGCCGGTGGCGGCCGGTCAACTGAAATTTCTTCCCAAACCCAGATACTTTTGCTATACTCTAGATATAAAGTTTTACGATAGAAATGAAGTTTAACCGGAGCCCGGATTTACAGGGCCGGCATCATGGGAGATTGGTATGATAAGTCAGACTTTAAGAGAAGCAAGAAAATATGAAGAAGCAACCGGAAAAATGATATCCGGGGACGACCGCCCGGAGTTTCACTTATCAGCCCGCGTGGGCTGGATGAACGACCCCAACGGGTTTTCCTTTTATAACGGTCAGTACCACATGTTTTATCAGTATCATCCTTATGACAATATCTGGGGGCCTATGCACTGGGGCCATGCGGTGAGCGGCGACCTTCTGCACTGGAGGTTCCTTCCGGCCGCGCTGGCGCCGGATGAGCCCTACGACAGGGACGGATGCTTTTCGGGAAGCGCGGTTTCTCTTCCGGACGGCAGGCAGCTTTTGATATATACCGGGGTGATAAAGGAGCGGCAGGCAAACGGGGGCCTTAGCGAAGTGCAGACTCAGTGCCTTGCCATAGGGGACGGCATGGATTACAGGAAATATGAGAAAAATCCTGTGCTGGATGAAAAGGATTTGCCGGAGGGCGCGAGCCGCTACGATTTCAGAGACCCGAAAATGTGGAAAAAGAAGGACGGGACTTATTACTGCGTTGCGGGGAACCGCGCCGCGGACGGCAGCGGGCAAATCCTGCTGTTTGCCAGCCCGGACGGCTTTAACTGGCAGTATAGAAAGGTGCTTGCCGCCAACAATAACCGCTTCGGGAAAATGTGGGAGTGCCCGGACTTCTTCCCGCTGGACGGGAAATGGGTTTTGATTACCAGCCCTATGGACATGCTTCCCAGCGGCTTTGAGTATCACAACGGCAACGGAACCTTATGCCTTTTGGGGAATTTTGACGAGGATACGGAAACCTTTACAGAGGAGCACAATCAGTCCGTGGACTACGGGATTGATTTTTATGCACCCCAGACGGTTCTTGCGCCGGACGGACGCCGCATTATGATTGGATGGATGCAGAACTGGGATACCTGCAATTTCAGGACCCAGAATATTTCCTGGTTCGGTCAGATGAGCCTGCCCAGAGAGCTGTCGGTTCAAAACGGAAGGCTGTACCAGAAGCCGGTAAGAGAACTTGAAGAAATGCGCCGGGGTAAGGTGGCTTATCAGAATGTTGCCGTTTCAGACACTGTCAGGTTAGAGGGAATCAAAGGACGGAAGGTGGATATGGAGCTTGTCATCCGCCCGGAAGACGCCGGGGAGCTGTACCGGAAATTTGCAGTGCGGTTTGCTCAGAACGAGAAGTACCAGACTTCGCTGAGCTTCCGGCCCCGGGAATCCATTTTGAAGATTGACAGAAAGTTTTCCGGCTCGAGAAGGGCGATTATTCATCAGAGAAGAAGCCGGGTAAACAGTCGGAACGGGGAATTAAAGCTTCGGATTATTTTGGACAGATTCAGTGTGGAGGTATTTGTCAACGACGGGGAGCAGGTGATGACAGCGATTATCTATACGGAGCAGCAGGCGGACGGGATTTCATTTTTCGGGGACGGCGCTGTGCGGATGGATGTCGTGAAGTATGAGCTGGTCTGAAAGAGGCTCTGATTTGAGGATGTGTAAAGATACAGTGTGAAAGGACAGGCGGAGTATGAGTTTGTACAGCATTTTACTGGCGGATGACGAGGAGGAGGTTCGCAAGGGGATTATAAGGAAAATTGACTGGGAGAATCTGGGATTTCAGGTGGTGGGAGACGCTGAAAACGGCGAGGAGGCGCTGGAAAAAATCGAGCAGCTCAAGCCTGACGTGGTGATGACGGATATTCGTATGCCGTATATGGACGGCCTTACGCTGTCAAAAAGAATCCGCCAGAAATATCCCTCCACCAAAATTCTGATTTTTTCGGGATATGACGATTTTGAGTACGCCCAGCAGGCAATTAAGCTCAATGTGACAGAGTATATTTTAAAGCCTGTAAATGTGGAGGAGCTGACGGAAATCCTGAACCGTGTCAGGGATAATCTGGATGAGGAAATCGAGCAGAGGCGGAATGTCCGCCGGCTTCGCGAGAGCTATCAGAACAGTCTGCCTATTCTCAGAGAAATTTTTTTAAACGATTTGGTAAAGGGGAATGTACCGGAGGGCGAAGTCCGCGCCAGACTGGAGGAGTACGGCGTAAATATTCTGGGCGCATCCAGGTGGATGGCGGCGGTTATCAGCACGGAAATGCCGGAAAAGGAGGAACAGGATTCCCTTCCCCTTAAGCGGGAGCTGATTCCGATTTCCGTGAAACAGTTTATGGAGGATTCCTTAAAACCGTATTTCCGGTTTGCCATATTCAATTCTACCAGCAATATCATCATCATTGTGGCCATTGACGAATTTAACACTCAGACAGGCTTTATTGACGCGCTGGAGGATACCTGTAAGGAGGCCGGGAAAATTCTCGGGGTGACGATAACCGTTGGCGTGGGACACGAAAGCGGGAAGCTTGAGCAAATCGGAGAGTCCTATCAGGCGGCGGTGGACGCTTTGGGCTATCAGGCGATTGTGGGGACGGGCGGCCCTATTTTCATAAGGGATATGGAGCCGGTAAATCGCGGAAGGCTGCAGCTCAGCCAGAAAGACGAGGTTGCGCTGGAAACGCAGATAAAATTCGGAACCCCCGAAACCATTGAGCAGATGGTGCGGGAAATGATGGAAAGAATGGAGGACACCAGAGTCCACGCCAGCCAGTATCAGGTATATATGCTGTCTCTGGTCAACTGCATTATGCGCATGATGCAGCAGTACGATATGGATTCCCGGCAGATTTTTGACGGGCAGAACGGATTGGTAAAGTGGATGGACGCCGCCGGGAAAAGAGAGGAATTTACCGGATGGCTGATTGAGGCGGCGTGCCGGATGAACGAGGTGATAAACCGCCGCCGGGACAATACTGCCAGAGCGGTTATTGAAGAAGCAAAGAAATATATAAAGGAAAATTACCGGAATCCCGATTTGTCGGTGGAGATGATTTGCAGACAGCTCCAGATGAGCCCGGCGTATTTTTCAACCATATTCAGAAAGGAAACGGGGAAAACCTGTGTGGCCTATTTAACGGACATACGTCTGCAGCGGGCGGTGGAGCTGCTTCGGGAGACAAGCGACAAGACCTATGTGATTGCCGATAAGGTGGGATACCCGGAGCAGAATTATTTCAGCTATGTGTTTAAAAAGAAATTCGGCGTCTCTCCCACGAAATTCAGGGAGGTATAACCCGGCAGCGCCGTAACCTGGGAGGATGAGATGGAAAAGCCCCGAAAAACAGAACTCTTTCAGAAATCGAGTATCCGCTATACGATTTTTATTTACTTTACGGTCAGCGCGCTGATTATGATTGTTCTGATAGGGGCGGCGGTATACGGACGTCTTGCGGGCTGGGTTTCGGATACGCTTCGGAAGGAAAACCAGGTTGTGATTAATCAGATAAACCTTTCCGTGGACTCCTATCTGCGGACAATCATGCGTCTGTCGGATTCCCTGTATTACGGCGTGATAAAAAACGCCGATTATCAGGCGGAAGCGGAGATGGTGGACAGCGAAATGATGCTGCTGTACGACAATAACAAGGACTTTGTGTCCAATATCGCGCTTCTTTCCAGGGAAGGGGAGCTTTTGTCGGCGGTACCGGCGGCGCGGCTGAAAACAGACCTGGATGTGACGGAAGAAAAATGGTTTAAGGACACACTGGAGCGCTCGGAAAATCTGCATTTTTCCATGCCTCATGTGCAGTATATTTTTGACAGCAGCGGGAATCAGTACCGGTGGGTAATCACCCTGTCCCGGGCAGTGGAGGTCACAAAGGGAACCTCCACCTCTCAGGGGGTTTTGCTGATTGATATGACCTACGAGAGCCTTCGCTATATGCTGGACAATATATCTCTGGGGGAGCGGGGATATCTGTATCTGCTCGGCAGCGATGGCGGACTGATTTATCATCCAAAGATGCAGCTCATTGACGCCGGTCTGGCAGAGGAAAACCTTGGGACAGCCAGAGGCTACAGGGACGGCGATTATCAGGAGGTTTACCGGGGGGAAAAGCGGGATATTATTGTCAAGACGGTAGGATATACGGGATGGAAAATTATCGGAGTGATACCGGAGCAGGGACTGTCTCTGGACAATTTGAAGGTAAAGCTTTTCATGGTGTTTATGGCGGCGTTTTTCCTGTTTTTGCTGGCGGTGATTAACGCATATATTTCTGCCAGAATTACGGCGCCCATTCAGGAGCTGGAAAAATCCGTAAACGCCCTTGAGGCTGGAGAGCTGGATGCGGAGGTATACATGGGAGGTTCCTATGAAATCCGGCACCTGGGCCGTTCCATCAGCGATATGGCAAAAAGGATTCAGACGCTGATGGACGATATTGTGATGGAGCATGAGTCCAAAAGAAAAAGCGAGTTTGATACGCTTCAGTCGCAGATTAATCCGCATTTTCTCTACAATACCCTGGACATTATCGTGTGGATGATTGAAAACGAGCAGAAGCAGGAGGCGGTAAAGGTTGTGACGGCGCTGGCAAGGTTTTTCCGCATCAGCTTAAGCAAGGGCAAAAGCATTATTCCGGTAAGGGACGAACTGGAGCACGTGCGCAATTACCTTATGATTCAGCAGAAAAGATTCAAAAACAAGTTTACCTATCAGATAGAGGCGGGGCCCGAGGTGTTTCCTATGGCCTCCTTAAAGCTGATGCTGCAGCCCCTTGTGGAGAATGCAATTTATCATGGGATGGAGTTTATGGACGGAGACGGTGAAATTCTCATCAGGGTATGGCAGGAGGGTGAAAAGCTGATTTTTATTATCAGAGACAACGGTCTTGGCATGACGAAGGAGAAGGCGGAGGGGCTTTTGACGGGAGAAACTCATTCCGTTTCGGGAAAAGGCTCCGGGATTGGGGTGAAAAACGTGAACGAGAGAATCAGGCTGTATTTCGGGGAAGGGTACGGTCTTTCCATCTTTTCAGAGCCGGACGAGGGAACAACCGTACAAATCAGCCTGCCGGCAGTTTCCTGCCAGGAGCTTATGCGGGAGGAGAGCGGGCGATGATGAAAAATATGACGGGGAAAGAAAAGCTTTTCTGGATATCCTGCGGCATTGGGCTGACCTTACTTTTTCTGCTGTCCTCCACGGATTTGATTATCAAGGAGGAGGAGGCTAAGGTTCATCCGATATCGGTGATTGTGGAGGCGGATTCGGACGACAACTATGTGAATTTCAGGAAAGGGATGGATTTGGCGGCCGTGGAGCTGAACGCCGACGTGAATTTTATTACCTTATATGAAAAGGGAAACAGGCGTCAGCAGGAGGAGCTTCTCAAAAGGGAGCAGCAGGACGGAAGCAGCGCGCTGATTGTGGCGCCTGTAAACGGGGAGGCGGTTCTTGCAATGCAGGAGGAAAATCAGCTTGTCCTGCCTCTGGTTTTCATAAATTCAGAGGCCGTCGGAGAGTCGGGGACAGCTGCGGCTGTTACTTTCGATTATTTCACTATGGGGGAAAATCTGGGGAAGGAAATTGCCACAGTCTGCGGTCCTGATGAGAAACTTTACTTTCTGGAAAACGAGGCAATGAGCGTGGCCGGGCGAAAATTCATGGAAGGGATTCGAAGCGGCGTGGTGGAGGGCTGCGAGGGAACTGCGGCTTCTTATGCATGGACGCCGGACGCCGAAATAACGAAAATTCTGGAAAAATTGACGGAGGGCCGGACGCAGAAAATTATCCTTGTGGCGCCGGAGCCGGAAAGCCTTCTGGAGGCCGCGCAGATGATTGAGGATACAGAAGGGGCGGAAGAATGGGTCGCGGGCCTTTACGGCAGGGGGAGCAGCGTTCCGATTCTGAATTTTCTGGATAAGGGAATTATCAAGGGGTTATGTATAACGGATGATTTCAGCGCCGGGTATCTGAGCGTAAAGGCGGCCATAGAGCTTGCGGAAGGGGGCTCTGTGCAGACGGGGAATTACCTGGACAGCTATTTCATCCGGCGGGGGGATTTACGAAATGAGAAGTATGAAAAAATATTGTATCCTGTTGAGTGAGCTGTGGCTGTGCGCGTTTTTCCTGCTTACCGGCTGTGCGGGGACGAAAGGGGCGGAGGAAAAGAAGTCCATCCGAATCGGCGTCAGCCTGTACCGGGGGGACGACACCTTTCTGAACAATATCCGGGGGGAGCTTGAAAGGTGCGCCAAGGATTTTGAGCAGGAAAAGGGCGTGAAGGTAACTCTGGATATCCAGGATGCCAGGGGGAACCAGAATACGCAGAACGACCAGGTGGAGCGTTTCCTTGCGCTGGGATGCGATGTGCTTTGTATCAATCCGGTGGACAGAACGGCGGCTTCCGTGCTCATCGATAAGGCGATGGCGGCGCAGACGCCGGTAATCTTCTTCAACCGCCAGCCGGTGGAGGAGGATATGGACCGCTGGGACAGAATTTTTTACGTGGGGGCCGAGGCGAAGTCGTCCGCCGTTCTGCAGGGGAGTATTGTGGTGGACGGTTACAGGAAAAACCCGGAAAAGCTGGATTTGAACGGAGACGGCGTGGTGAGCTACGTGCTTCTGGAGGGGGAGAGCAGCCATCAGGATTCCCTGATTCGCACGGAATGGTCGGTGCAGACCTTAAAGGACGGGGGCGTTCCCATTGAAAAGCTTACAGGCGGGATTGCCAACTGGGAGAGAAGCCAGGCTTCCGCGCTGATGGAACAGTGGCTGGAAAAATATCCCGGAAGGATTGAGCTTGTGATTTGCAACAACGACGATATGGCGTTGGGCGCCATCGACGCAATGGAAAGAGCGGGAATGGAAGGCATCGCCGTTGTGGGTATCGACGGAACCACGCCGGGGCTTGCGGCGGTGGAGAGCGGAAAGCTCATGGGAACCGTAGCCATCGACAGGACCCAGTATGCGGGGGCGATTCTGGCCATTGCGACGGGCGAGGCGCTGGGATGGGAGCCGGATGCAAAGCTGGAGTTTGAGGACGGGAAATATTATCAGTGCCCGTGGCAAATTGTAGTAAAAAAATGAAAAATAAGGATTAAAATTGAAAAATTCGATAAGAAACGAAAAAAATCTTATAGAAAGTGCCGGAAGAAATCAGTATAATGAGAGTGTCAGTGATACATATTGATTAAACTGACGCAGAAAATCATTTTTATCAAAAAGGGAGGAAAAAACATGAAAAAGAAAGTACTTGCTATGTTACTGGCTTCCTGCATGATGCTTGGTCTGGCAGCTTGCGGCGGAGGCGACAAGACAGCCGCTACATCCGGCACGGATGACGCAGCCGTAACAACCGACGACGCGGCTCCGGCAGAGACAGAAACGGAAGATACTGCGGGCGACGAAGCTGCCGCACCGGCACTGGACGGCGAGGTTTCCGTATTCTATTACACCTACGGCGACACCTATATTTCCAGCGTACGTTCCGCTCTGGACGCGGCTCTGGAATCCAAGGGAATCGCTTACCAGGATTACGACAGTAACAACAGCCAGACAACACAGACCGAGCAGGTTACCACAGCGATTGCAAAGGGAACATCCCTTCTGGTTGTAAACCTTGTAGACAGCGGCTCCGATGATGCGGCTCAGAACATTATCGACCAGGCCAGCGCTCAGGGTATTCCGGTAATCTTCTTCAACCGTTCCGTAAGCGAAGAGGTTGTAAGCGGCTATGACAAATGCGTGTTCGTAGGAACCGATTATGAAATGGCAGGCCATATGCAGGGTGAAATGATTGGTAACTATCTGGTAGAGAATTACGACAAGCTTGACCTTAACGGCGACGGAACAATCTCCTATGTTATGTTCAAGGGCCAGGAAGGAAATGCAGAGGCAATTGCCCGTACACAGTTTGGCGTGGAAGATGCAGACGCAGTTCTGGAAGGGGCCGGAAAATCCAAACTCTCCTTCTATGACAGCAGCAACTCCAACCTGTACCTGGTTGACCAGGACGGCGCATGGTCCGCAGCGGCAGCCAACAACTATATGCAGACAATCCTTTCCCAGTACAGCGAAGCCAACAACAACATGGTTGAGCTGGTAATCGCCAACAACGACGAAATGGCAATCGGCGCAGTAACCGCTCTGCAGAATGCAGGCTACAACTTAGAGGACGGCAGCGCTACCGTGATTCCCGTATTCGGCGTTGACGCTACAGATGCGGCAAAGGAAGCAATCGGCAAGGGAACAATGACAGGAACCATCAAGCAGGATGCTGAAGGTATGGCAAATACAATTGCACAGATTTCCGCTAACCTTACAGGCGGAGCTGAAACCTTTGCAGATGTGGACGCAAATAACGTAGTAGGAACATGGCGTGTAAATATTCCTTACGCTGCCTACACTGGTGAATGATAAGTTTTAAACCATTGCAGCCGCACTTTTAGTGCGGTTGCATGTGTTTGTGCCAAAGGCGCACAGGAAGGGAGGCATGCCGCGTTTGGCGGAACGGCCTTATGTAAAAAACTGCCGGGGGCTTTAAAGGCTCCTTATATAAAAGTCAGGGGGTGGCAATTTGGAAAAACAGACGACAGCACCTGCCGGTAAGGCAGCAGGGAGCGATGTTCTTTTAAGGATGGAGGGAATCTGTAAGGAATTTCCCGGCGTCAAGGCGCTTGACAACGTATCCTTGACGGTAAAAGCGGGAACCGTCCATGCTCTAATGGGGGAGAACGGCGCCGGTAAATCCACTTTGATGAAATGCCTTTTCGGCGTCTACAGCAAAGACAGCGGTCATATTTATCTGGAAGGCAGTGAGGTAAACTTCAAGACCTCCAGGGAGGCTCTGGAAAACGGAGTTGCCATGGTGCACCAGGAGCTCAACCAGGCACTCAAGAGAAACGTAATGGACAATATGTGGCTGGGGCGTTTCCCGAAGATATCCAGGTGGTGCCCGCTCACCAGCGAGACAAAGATGTATACGGCGACGAAGGAAGTCTTTGACGAGCTGGATGTTCATGTGGATCCGAAAACGGTTATGAGCCGGATGCCGGTATCACAAAGACAGATGGTGGAGATTGCAAAAGCGGTTTCCTACAAGTCCAGGGTGATTGTTTTTGACGAGCCTACTTCATCCCTCACAGAGGAGGAAGTGGAGCACCTGTTCCGAATTATCAACATGCTTCGGAGCCGGGGATGCGGAATTATCTATATTTCTCATAAGATGGAAGAAATCCTGCGTATTTCCGATGAAGTAACGATTATGCGCGACGGACAGTGGATTGCGACACGTCCCGCGAAAGAGCTGACAATGAATGAAATTATCCGTCTGATGGTAGGCCGTGAGCTTACCAACCGTTATCCTGAAAAGGACAACGTGATTGGAGAACCCCTTCTGGAGGTAAAAGGGCTGACGGCGGTATACTCTCACCTCAGGGATGTTTCCTTTGAGGCCAAACGGGGAGAAATTCTCGGCGTGGCGGGCCTTGACGGTTCCGGGAGGACGGAACTTTTAGAAAATATATTCGGAATTGCAAAGCGCAAGGAGGGCGAAATTTACTTACATGGTAAGCGGGTTCTCAACCGCAGCGCAAGGGAATCTCTGGCAAACAAGTTTGCCATGCTGACGGAGGAGAGGCGGGCCACAGGTATTTTTGCTATCCGGGATATTCAGGCGAATACTACCATATCCAGCCTGAAGCGGTACAAGGTGGGTCCTTTCCTGAGTGAAAAGAAGCTCAGCGAGTCAACAGAATGGGGAATTCAGGCTATGAGAACCAAAACGCCGAGCCAGAAGACGCAGATTCGTTCCTTATCAGGCGGAAATCAGCAGAAAGTAATCCTGGCGAGATGGCTTTTGACAGAGCCGGAGGTTCTTCTTTTAGACGAGCCTACCAGAGGAATCGACGTAGGCGCCAAGTATGAGATTTATCAGTTGATTCTGAACCTGGCCAAGGAAGGAAAATCGGTTATCATGGTATCCTCGGAAATGCCGGAGCTTCTGGGCGTTTGCGACAGGATTCTGGTAATGTCCGGCGGACAGCTTGCCGGAGAAGTGGATGCCAAAGCAACAACGCAGGAAGAAATCATGACGCTGGCTGCGAAGTATGCGTAGTAAAGAATAATATAGGAGGTGCTGAATAATGGCTGATGTAAAAACAAAGACGAAGGCCCAGTCCTTTGCGGAGCTTTCGTCCAGGGATAAAAGAAAAAAAATTGGAGATATTCTCCTTAATAACGCCATGTATATCATCATTATACTGGCGGTGGTTTACATATCAATCAAAGTGCCCGCATTTTTGGGACTGTCGTCAATCGTTAATGTAATTTCGCTGACGGCGGCCAAGCTTCCCATAGCCCTGGGAATTGGCGGCTGTATCGTGCTGACGGGAACCGACATTTCCGCCGGACGTGTGGTGGGACTTGCGGCCTGTATTTCCGCTTCCCTTCTGACCACAACCTTTAAGGTGTTCCCGGATATGACCAGCGCGCCGCCGATTTTCGTAGTGCTCTTAATCGTTTTGGCGGTAGGGGCAGTGGTAGGCTTTGTCAACGGATTCAGCGTGGCGAAATTCAAGCTACATCCCTTTATCGTGACGCTTTCCACCCAGCTTATTGTGTACGGAGTTATCCTGATGTACCTGAAAAACGGCACCAACAACGGACAGACCCTGAGCGGGCTTTCCGAGGGATATCGTTCACTGGTTACAGGAACCCTGATTAAAATCGGAAACGTGGCTGTTCCCATGTATGTCCTGTACGCTGTGATTCTGACCGTCATCATGTGGATAATCTGGAACAAGACCACCTTTGGAAAAAACATGTTTGCCGTGGGTTCTAACGAAGAAGCGGCCAACGTATCGGGAGTTAACGTGTCCCGCACCATTATCATGGTGTTTATGCTGGCGGGCGTGATGTATTCCATCACAGGATTTTTAGACAGTGCCCGTATTGCTTCCGCCAATGCCAGTACCGGATGGAACTACGAGTGCGATGCGATTGCAGCCTGCGTAATCGGCGGCGTATCTTTTGTCGGCGGTATCGGACGAATCAGCGGAATTGTGGTAGGCGTGCTTTTGCTTCAGATTATTTTTGCCGGATTGAATTTCCTTTCGGTAGACGCAAACATGCTTTATATCATCAAAGGTCTGATTATCTTAATTGCCTGCGCAATTGATATGAGAAAATATCTGGTAAGAAAGTAAAAGAAAAGCTCCAGGGCAGCTGGCACGGCGGAGTCTGCCGCCGGAAGCCGGCCTGGAAAAGAAGGAGAGGAATACAGACTATGGAGGAATCGGAGAGAAAACTGCGGGGACTTTACGACCGTGTGAATATATCCGTAAGTAACTTAAATATTATCATCATAGTTCTGAGTATTCTGCTGGTGCTGTGCATGGCCATCGGCATTGCCAACCGGGGATATCAGGTGGACTTTGATTCTCTGGGAGGTACCGCTGTGGAAAGCCAGAAGCAAATGTACGGGGAAGCATTGCTGGCGCCGGAGCCGCCGACCCGGGAAGGGTATGTTTTTGACGGATGGTACAGGGATATGAACCTTACCATTCCATGGAATGTGGAGGAAGACGTCATTATGGAACCGGTTACATTGTATGCCGGCTGGAGAGAGCCGTAAGCATTGTTGTAAGCACAGCTATAAGCATAGCTGTAAACATAAGCAAATGAAAATTATAAAAAAGCAATTTGTGGAGCGCCTGGAAACAGACAATCACAAACAGGGGGCGGTTGTGACGTATGGAAGTCACACCGCCTCTTAAGTTTTACGCTCCCCCTGACAAAAGGCGCTTATAATTTTTGTTTGTATTCGGTCCCCCACTTTACCATGGCGTCCAGAACCGGTTTCAGGCTGCAGCCTGTTTCGGTGAGAGTGTATTCCACGTGGGGCGGCACTTCCGGGAAAACCTTCCGGGTAAGCAGGCCGCTTTCCTCCATGGAACGCAAATTTGCGGTTAAAACCTTCTGGGAGATATTCCCCACGGACTTTTTCAGTTCTCCGAACCGCTTTGTGCCTTCAAGCAAATCGCGGATAATTAAAACCTTCCAGCGGTCGTTGATGAGCATCAGGGTAGTTTCCACCGGACATGCCGGTAAATTTTTTTCCATAAAAACCTCCGGATTTCACTGTTGAGGAGGCTGTTGCAAGAGGGGCTGACGTTACCGCCGTTGTGCGCGGAGAAAACCGGTCGGCTGCCGAAAAGGTTATAAGGAAAGACCTGTTTGACCTGACAGCAGGGGATTTGGAGGGATTTGACGTTGTGACTGACGCTTTTCGGACGGTGTGTCAAGGACATATTTACCGTTACACAAGCTGAATGTCCTGTTCAATCAACCGCTTTATTTTATCTGCCATTGTTTCCTTGCTGGTATCACTGAAATGTATAGATACCTCATAAGTGGTCGTGCCTATCCGTCGGATAAGCCGCGGCGCTTCCTGTCTTGTGGTGATAGCTGTTGTATCTGCTTTATTCATTTAGATTTCCTTTCTGCTAATTCAAGTTTTTGTCTTTCCCTTCCGTTCCGCCTATCCAGCCCGTCAAGGGTCGGGGCGTATTTTCGCCGCTCCGCTCTGAAAATCTCCACCCTTTCCCCCTTGACCGTCTGGATTTTTGCCGTGCCATTGCGCTGCCGACAACGGGGAACAGGAAAAAGAACTGTTTCCCGCTGTCGTTCGCTCCATTCTACGGCAAAACCGGCTCCACTGGTGTACCGGCGGCGTTAGTGCTATGCGGTGGCTCTGCCCCCCCACACCCCCGACCTCATCCAAAGAACAGGCAGGGTATTACCGCTCCTGTTGCTGCTTCCTTTTGAGGGTAGGGGCGGGCGCGGAGGTTTCTTTTTCCAGCCGTTTCAGGCTTTCCAGTGCCATCCTTGTCTGTTCCGGGTGCAGCCGTTCCAGTTCCATATAGTCTTTTGTCCTGCCCTTTAAGTCCTGCCAGCGGGTACGGTAGATTTCCAGCCCCTTCACTGCTTCGGTAAGCTGCCGTTGCAATTCAAGGAGTTTCCCTTGTGACGCAAGCCCGGACTTTGCAAGGGTCAGCAGCTTTTTAAATTCTTCCGGGAGTAGTTCCATGTGTCCCCAAAGGTTCTTCTTTCCCATGCGTTCCAGTTCGCTATACATTGCGCTGGCTTTCTCCGTGACCGTAAGCTGTTTGTCCAGCCCGGCTAATTGCTTGCCTTTCTGCTTCAAGGTTTTATGAGCAGCAAAGCCAGCTCCGCGCAGAGTATGGAAAGCAGACCTTAAAAGAACTTTCCAAAGAACTGACAAGGGAGTTTGGAAAAGGCTTTTCGCGCTCCAATCTTCAAAATATGAGGGCGTTCTATCTGGCCTATGAGAAATGCCAGACACCGTCTGGCAAATTAGCCTGGTCCCATTATTGCGAGCTTTTGACAATCTCCGATGAGGACAAGCGCAGTTTTTATGAAAAAGAGGCTGTCAATTCCGGCTGGTCGGTACGGGAGCTGAAACGGCAGATTGAAAGCTCCTTGTATGAACGCCTCTTATTATCCAGCGGCGACGCCAACAAAGAAAAGGTTCTCTCGCTGGCTCAAAAGGGAATTGAAATCGCACAGCCAGCCGATATTATCCGCGATCCCTATGTATTCGAGTTTTTAGGGATTCCCGAAAACAAACCTTACCTGGAAAGCGATCTGGAACAGGCGCTTGTGATGCAGATTGAAAAATTCCTGCTGGAACTTGGCCGGGGATTCATGTTTGTGGGAACCCAGCAGCGGATCACCTTAAATAATACCCACTACCATGTGGATATGGTTTTTTACAACAAAATCCTGCGGGCCTATGTGCTGATTGAACTGAAAACAAAAAAGCTGACGCCGGAGGCTGCCGGACAGCTGAATATGTACCTTAACTACTATGCGGCGGAAGTCAATGACCATGATGACAACCCGCCCATCGGCATTATCCTCTGTACCGACAAAGACGGTGTTGCGGCGGAGTATGCGCTGGGCGGTCTCAACGATACCATCTGTGTTGAGAACGGCTATTCCATTGTAGAGGACCCAAAACCGCATGGAAAAAGCTACAACAAATGGCTGGGGGATCAGGCGAAGCCCTCCCACCGGGAACAGCTCCGCATGATGATTGACCAGGCGTTGGAACAGAAACCGGCAGACTTTGACGCGCTGTTAAAGCTGCTTGCGGAAATGGGCTGTGAGGTGTCGCGCCGGGGACAGGCAATCCGGCTCAAAGCCCCCGGCTGGAAGAATGTTGCCCGCATGGATGAAAAGCTGGGACAAGGGTACAGCGAAGATGAAATCCGGGCGGTACTGGCTGGGGAAAAAGAGCATACCCCAGGAAAGAAACCGGCTGTTCAATCAGAGCCGCCCAAGGTCAATCTTCTGGTGGATATTCAGGCAAAATTGCAGGCGGGAAAAGGCGCTGGCTACGCGCGCTGGGCAAAGGTATTTAATCTCAAACAGATGGCGCAGACAATGAACTACCTCACCGAGCATGGCCTGCTGGAATACGCAGTCTTGGAGGAAAAAGCGGCTGCTGCTACCACCCGCCACAATGAGCTGTCGGCACAGATCAAGGCGGCGGAAACCCGCATGGCGGAGATAGCCGTACTGCGGACTTACATCATCAATTATGTGAAAACCCGCGAGGTCTATGTGGCCTACCGCAAGGCGGGGTATTCCAAGAAATTTTTAGCGGAACATGAAGCGGATATTCTGCTCCACAAGGCGGCAAAACAGGCATTTGACGATTTGGGTATCAAGAAGCTGCCCACCGTCAAGAGCTTGCAGGCCGAGTATGCCCAGCTGTTGGAAGGAAAGAAAAAAGACTATGCCGAGTACCGGCGCTCCCGCGAGGAAATGCGGGAACTGCTGGCCGCGAAAGCAAACGTGGACCGGCTGATGGGATACGGGGAGGAACGCCAGAATGACCGGGAAAAGGAACAGGGACAGGACCGCTGACGCGCCCGTTTTTTCGTATTTTCTCACCGCCGCAGGCAGGTGAAAAGCGTTCCGCAGGAACGCGCAGCCACAGAATGAAATTCTGTGTTCAAAAGGGGCTTGGGGAATCCCCAACAAGCAGCGCCAGGAGCCGGATGGCTATCCTGGGGCATTGCTTGCCACGGTTATCCCGGAACGGGATAACCTTCTTTTTCTCGAAAAAGAACAAAGCCGGTGAGGAATTTGTTAAATTCACTCACCGGCTCAATTCGTTTCAAATTTCCCGGATAGTTCGGTTAGTTCTTTCATGGTTTCCTGCGTATGGTGCAAGAGGGTTTCACGCATTTCTGACGGGCAGCTGCAATACAGCATCTTCATCTGACCGGCTCCCTCATCTTCCGGGGAAACATCCGGATTGATTAAAGAATCCAGAGAAATCGGCAGTACCTTTGCCAGTGCCTTCAAAATCAAAAAGGACGGATTCATCTGCCCTTTTTCAATCTTGGCAATCTGCTTTACAGATACATGGCTCAAATCAGAAAGCTCCTGCTGTGTCAGGCTTTTTCCTTTTCGGGCTTCCCGCATTTTTTGCCCTAAGGCGGCTAAATCATCAATCGGCATAATCATTCACCTCAAGTATATTCTATCGTGCCGATTTACACAAAGGAATAACCTTATTATGCCGGTCGATAGGTTTGATTATACTGATTTCAAAAGGAATAGAGAAGGCTCATTTGTATCCTTGGTGATCTATGTTACGATGCTAATGGTATTGAAAATCTGTGGACAGAATAGATGCTTTCTTTTGAGAGGAAATCATTCAGGACAGTAAATTTATTGTCCCGATCAATTTTTTCTATTGTGAATTTTTCTTGAGCCATGTTGCATTTTGAAAAGTGATATGTTATACTGTTATACATAACAGCATAACAGTTAAAACACATGGAGGATGCAGGAATGAAACTGATTATTTCAAATGTATCTGGCATTCCCATATACGAACAGATTAAACAGCAGATCAAATCAGCTATTTTATCTGGCGAACTTCGAGCCGAAGAAACTTTGCCCTCTCTTAGAACACTTGCCAAAGACTTAAAAATCAGTGTCTTAACCGTGACAAAGGCATACACAGAATTAGAACAAGAGGGCTTTGTTAAAAATGTGCAGGGACGCGGATGTTTCGTAATGGGGTCTGGTTCAGAACTGATTAAGGAGCAGCTTATTTGCAAAGTAGAAAACAATCTTACCGAAGCAATAAAAGCAGCAAAAATGGCAAATCTATCCACAGAGGAATTACATCGCCTTTTGGACATTTTAACGGAGGTAAAAACAGATGACTAATTATTTAGAGGTAACGAACCTTTCAAAATCTTTTGATTCTTTTCAGCTTCACAATATCAGCTTTACTTTGCCAAAGGGCTATATTATGGGCTTGATCGGTCCGAATGGTTCTGGCAAAACGACGACAATCAAACTGATTTTGAATATGCTGGGGCGCACCGACGGAACAGTCAAAGTGATGGGGCTGGATAATATCACAGAAGAACAAAAAGTAAAATCAGAGCTGGGCGTTGTTTTCGATACAAATTATTTCAGTGATGATTGGAAAGTGTCGCAGGTTGAAAAATCCATTTCGGTATTTTATCCAAATTGGAACAGGCAGAAATTTGCGGATATGTTGCAGAAATTTCACATTGCACCCACCAAAAAGGTAAAAGAACTTTCCAAAGGTATGCAGATGAAGTTAATGCTTGCCTGTGCATTTTCATACGACGCTAAACTGCTGATCCTCGACGAGCCGACCAGTGGACTTGACCCGGTTTCCAGAGATGAACTTTTGAAAATTCTTTCAGAGTATATTGAAGATGGCGAGCATAGTGTTTTGTTCTCTACCCATATCACAGGCGATTTGGAGCGTGCAGCCGATTATATTACCTACATCAGTTATGGCGAGCTGTACTTTACTGGCAGCAAAGATGATTTTGTAGATATGTTCCGCATTGTAAAAGGTGGAATTGAGGAACTGTCCGATGAGCTGAAAAATAAGGCGGCTGGTATTCGTACATTCCCTACGGGATTTGAGGCTCTGATGAAAAACGAAGATATTAACGGTTTCTCCAACCTGACTGTTGAGCCTGCCACCATTGATGAAATTGTAGTGTTTACAAGCAAGAAAGGTGACGATTATGAGTAATATTTTGAAATCCACAAAATTAGATATTGCATTGGTAAAACCATATTTTAAGACAATTTGCTTTACCCTGCTCCTGCCGATTGTGTTTGCCGCAATCAACCGTTCTTTGCTGACGGGGGTATCATTCGCTATGTGCTTTATTGCCATGACAACGGGATATACCTTTTCCATCACAGAAAAAAACAGCATGGATCGTCTGTTTGGTATTTTACCTGTTCGTAAAAGCGAGCTTGTAATCGGACGATATGTTTTCGTCCTTGCAATGGGGCTTCTTTCCCTGATTATTTCTTTGATTGTACAGCCGCTTGTCTTGAAAGTGCTGGGGGAAACAGTTGGTGTATTTGACATTGTGACTGCCGCTATTGCAGGAGTATTCTTATTTGCACTCTACACAGTGTTCCAGATTCCGGGATATTACAAATACGGCTCTATCAAAGGCAGGGTATTTATGTATATCCCGGTTGCAGGATTTTTGATAACCTTGCTACTCATTACAAAAAGTCCTGTTGGCGAAAGTAAGCTGCTTTTTACAGTTATCAATTCCCCTATTCTGCTAATGTTATTAGCTGTCATTTTTGTTATTGCAATGTATGTTGTTTCCATATTGGTGTCTATTAAGATATTGAAAAATAGAGAAATGTGAGGTGAGAACATGGATTTTACTGTTTTGATCGTGGGGCTTTTGATTGGTGTTGGAATACCGCTTAGAAATAAGGTTATCAAAGAATATAGGAAAAAACGGGACAGGGACAACAATTCTCAGAACCAAACGAGGGACAAAAATGAATAAAATATTATTGTTGGAAGATGATTTGAGCTTGATTAACGGACTGACATTCGCTTTTCAAAAGGCGGGATTTGAATTAGACATTGCGCGGACAATAAAAGAAGCTGATACCGCATGGACGGAGGGAAAGTATGATTTACTGATTTTAGACGTTTCTCTCCCTGACGGTTCCGGCTTTGAAATTTGCCGGAAAGTCCGGCAGACATCAAAAGTACCAATCATATTTTTAACGGTTTCAGACGAGGAAATCAATGTGATTATGGGTTTGGATATAGGCGGTGACGACTATATTACGAAACCATTTAAGGTTAGTGTGCTAATGTCGCGGATCAATGCCCTGCTTCGCCGGGCAAATGACTTTGGCTCTGCCAATACAGAGCTTCACTCAAATGGTATTAAAGTCCTGCTCCTGCAAGGACAGGCATATAAAAACGGGGAACTATTGGACTTGACCGCAGCGGAATATAAATTGCTTTGCCTGTTCATGCAAAATCCTAACGTCCTGTTGTCTAAAGAGCAGATATTACAGAAATTATGGGACGGTGACGGAAATTATGTTGACAGTAATACACTGACTGTTTATATCCGCAGACTGCGTATCAAAATTGAGGACAATCCCAGCGAGCCGCAAATGCTTCTCAATATCAGGCGCATGGGGTATAAATGGAACATTATTTGTTGAGGTGGAGCATGGAATTGTTTACAAACAGAGATACCAAATTTTTATTTACAGGGATAACCGTTTTTATAGTTGGCTTTTTACTATTGTCGCAGATAGGGATATGGGTATTCCGTGATAGTTGCATACCGTTCATTTCCGTTCTTTCTGTTATATCGGGAGGCGGCATAGCGGCTGTTTGTTTTTGGTATTTTTATCAGCAGCATAAATTGATCGGGGTAGCTGTATCAGCAATCGACAAATACCTGAAAGGCGATACCAACGCCCGCATTGCTTGTGACAGGGAGGGTGAATTATATAAACTGTTCCATTCGGTGAACACCTTGGCTGCTGTATTAAACGCCCATGCTGAAAATGAATTGCGCTCAAAGGAATTTTTAAGAGATACCATATCAGATATTTCACATCAACTTAAAACGCCCATTGCAGCTTTGAGCATATATAATGAAATGGTGCAGGGAGAAGCGGAAAGACTGCCTGAAATAAAGAAATTTACCATATTATCAGAGCAGGAGCTAAACAGAATTGAAACGCTGGTACAAAATCTGCTGGAAATTACGAAATTAGACGCTGGTACTATCATCATAGAAAAAAGCGTTGAAAACGTAGCTGATATGGTAAAAGATATTGAATTACATTTTGCATACCGGGCGAAGCAGGAAAGAAAAGAAATTATTTTATCCGGGGCTGATAACATCACGCTTTTTTGTGACCGCGACTGGATTATCGAAGCAATCAGCAACATTGTGAAAAATGCTTTAGACCATACAGGCACAGGTGACCGGGTTGTGATTGATTGGAAAGGGCTTCCTGACCTGACGCAGATTACAATAAAAGATACTGGCAGCGGTATTCACCCGGAAGATATACATTACATTTTCAAACGCTTTTACCGCAGTCGTTTTTCTAAAGACACACAGGGGATAGGGCTTGGTCTGCCGCTTGCCAAAGCGATCATAGAAGCCCACGACGGAAACATTACCGTAGACAGCGAGTTAGGCAAGGGAAGTGTTTTCAATATCACTTTTCTAAATTCAGATAAAATTACAAAATTGTAAGTTTCAATTCACTTGGGAGTAGGAAATAGATGTTATTCTTCTTGTAGAACGAAAGGAGGATAACATCTATGACTTTTTTACAATTCAAAAAGATTGCAAGGTGGTCTGGCTTACGGGCTGCCCTGCTTGGGGCTATGGGGCTTGTAACGCTTCTGTTCCCGGAATTTCTACAAGGCAGCATAATCTATGCGGTTGCGGCTTATGCCATTTTGAATGGCGCATTAGGTATCTTAGACTTTCTTTCCGGCAGGGGCAGGGAGGAAAAGCATATTGCATACTTAAATCTTTTCATAACGGCTGCGGCAATCCTATTTGGGATTTTAAGCATTGTTTATTTCCGTTACCTGATTAGTATTATGCCCGTTTTTTCGGGCGTATTGCTGCTGATTGAAAGTGTCGTATACTTTATAGCTGCCTTGTGTGCGGAAAGCAGACTGAAAGCTCTATTAGTCATTCTTTCCCTGCTTGTTGTGGGCGGCGGCATGGCACTTGTGATATTCACTTTTGGATTTGGCGGCTTAGAGCCATTTGCAAAAATTTTCAGCGGTCTATTATTTTTATCATGCGTAATTGAATTACTGCTTGGACTGATTTATAGAAACAAGAACAATGGAGGTACAAAATGAACTTATTGGAAGTAAATTCTATCTGTAAAACCTATGGCGAGGGGGAAACCGCCGTTCACGCACTCAAAGAGGTAAATTTTTCTGTTTCCAAGGGTGAGTTTGTTGCAGTTGTCGGAGAGTCCGGCTCTGGAAAAAGCACACTTCTCAATATGATCGGTGCGCTGGATACGCCGACTTCGGGCAAAGTGTTTATTGACGGAAAAGAAATATTTACATTGGAAGATGAAGAACTTACAATTTTTCGCCGCAGGAATATCGGGTTTATTTTTCAGGCGTTTAATCTCATACCTGAATTGAATGTTGAACAAAATATTACATTCCCTTTGCTGCTTGACTATAAGAAGCCTGATCTTGCTTATTTAGAGGAAATATTAACCGTATTGAATTTACAGGAACGGCGGTATCATCTCCCCCGGCAGTTATCAGGCGGACAACAGCAGCGTGTGGCAATCGGCAGGGCATTGATTACCCGTCCTATGCTGATCTTAGCGGACGAACCGACCGGGAACCTTGACACACAGAACAGTAATGAAGTCATTGCGCTTTTGAAAAATGCGTCCAAACGGTATGAACAGACAATCATTATGATTACGCATAACAGGAGCATTGCTTCTACCGCTGACCGGGTACTGCAAGTGTCGGACGGTATCATAACAGATTTCGGGAGGTGCGGCGAATGAAAGGCTATCTTGGTCTTGTTTCAGAATATGCAAAAGTCCATAAGAAGAAAAACCGCCTTACCATTATCTGCATTGCTATTTCTGTCATGCTGGTAACGGCAATTTTCGGAATGGCAGATATGAGCCTGAAAGCCCAAAAAGAGGAAGCCATACGGCGGTATGGAAACTGGCATACGATCATTTCCAATATCCCTTTAGAAACAGCGGACGCTATCAGCAACCGAAAAGACGTGTCTGTTTCCGGCTTTTTGGGTATGGCTTCCAGTACAACCTATCAGGGAAAAGAATTGATTATCCAAAGCAGCAGCGAGGAACTTGCGAAACAAATGAATTTATCAGTTACCGAGGGACATTACCCTGTTTCGGAAACGGAAGCATTGTTAGACAGGCAGGGCTTGGAGCAATTCGGGCTGTCTATTGGAGATACGATTGAAATTGTATATAGTGACGGACAGACAAGGCAATATCAGATTTCAGGTACTTATGGCGATTTTTCCAGTTTGCAGGGAACAGACGCACACGGATTACAACTGGCAGAGGGTGGGCTACGCTTCCTGCCGGAAACAGAATATCAGGAATATAATTATATTCAATTTAAGAGCGGAACCAATATCAACCGTGCAAATGAAGAAATAAAAGCCGAATTTTCCCTGACAGATGAACAGATTTCTACAAATGTTATGCTTCTTGGCTTAATGGGGCAAAGCAAAGACACTACCATGCTGGAAGTCTACCTTACTGCGGCAATCCTTTTTGTCCTTGTTGCCATGACTGGAACATTTATGATCGCCAGCAGCTTTAATATGAGCATTTTGGAGAGGACACAGTTTTTCGGCTTATTGCGCTGTCTTGGGGCTACAAAGCGGCAGATTAAACGGTATATCCGCAGGGAGGGATTATTATACTGCCTGAAAGCAATTCCCGTTGGGTTACTTTCGGGGAGTGTCATTCTATGGATTGCTGTTTATGTATTAAATGCGATTAACTCACAATATCTCCCGGAAATGCCGCAGTTTCAATTCAGCTTCCCCGGCATATTAGCGGGGACGGTAATAGGTGTTTTTGTTGTGATGATTGCGTCAAGTTCCCCGGCTAAAAATGCCGCAAAGGTATCTCCGCAAACAGCCGTAACAGGGAATATCAATCAGACTGCCCACCAAAACTTCAAAAAAGCGTCCAATACAAAAGCATTTCATGTAGATACGGCTATGGGACTGCGCCATGCGTTTTCTAACAAGAAAAGCATGATTTTGATTGCGGGTTCTTTTGCGATCAGCATTACCCTGTTTTTATGTTTTACCATATTGATTACGTTTATGAACCATGCGTTAAGCCCCTTGAAGCCTTATGCGCCGGATTTGACGGTAGAGGGAAATGAACCACATATTTCTCTGCCCTATTCCCTGAAAGAAGAAATAGAACAGCTTCCGGGAACAGAAAAAGTATATGGGAGAATGTTTTGCACGGACATTCCCGCAAATGACAAAAAAGGCTCCAACAGGGCAACTTTAGTTTCTTATGATGAACCTCAATTTTCATGGGCAAGTGATGTGTTGATTTCCGGGGATATTGAAAATGTTCAGAATGGAAACGGCGTTTTAGTGGATTATGGCTATTCACAGGAATTTCATTGGGAGATTGGCGACATTATCACGTTGGACATAAACGGCACAACGCATGAAGCGACGGTTTCCGGCATTGTGTCTGACGTTCCGCTGGATTCTGGGAGTGGGGAGTGGATTATTGTCTGTTCCGAAAATATGTTTACCGCTTTAACGGGTATTACAGATTATAAGATTATCGAAGTTCAGGCAAGTACAGACATATCTGGGCAGATCAGGAACCTGATTACTCCTGATATGAAACTGCTTGATATGCGGCAGCACAACGAGGAAGTACGCACCGGGTATTTTGCTATGGCGGTCTTTGTCTATGGATTTCTGATCGTGATTGCGCTGGTGGCTTTAATCAATATTATTAACACAGTCAATGCGAGCGTTTCCAGCAGGATCAATCATTATGGTGTCATGCGGGCAGTCGGAATGTCGGGGAAACAAATTCAAAAGGTAATACGGGCAGAAGCCGCAGCTTACGCTATCACTGGCAGCATTGCCGGGGCTGTATCAGGGTTATTCCTGCACCGCTTTTTCTTTGAAATGCTTATTACTTCTAATTGGGGGCAGGAATGGGAACCGCCGTTATTGGTTCTTGCCGTAGTAATTTCAGCGGCAATCCTGACTACATTTATTGCTGTCATTGCACCGTCCCGGAAGATTAAAAAGACAAGCATTGTCAATGTAGTAAATGCGGGGTGACAGACTATGAAAAAAATCTTAATTGTAGATGATTACCCTGATATTTTAGAGGGATTAAGCTATGTTCTGAAAGACCATTATGAAGTAACAACCGCTGGCAATCTGAAAGAAGCTAAAAAGGAAGTGTCAACCACTGTATTTGATGTGATTTGCTCTGACTATGCTATGCCGGACGGAACCGGGCTTGAACTGTTAGAATTTTGCAGACAGGAAAAGTTTTCTATGCTGTTTATCCTTATGTCTGCTATGCGGGAAGAACGTATTGTTATGGAAGCAAAATTGCATGGTGCGGTGTTTATGGAAAAAACAGACAGCGATTTGATTTCGTTTCTTCGAGAAAATGCGAACTAAATAATTCAAATATGATTGTTAGCTGTGGATTAGGTAACAGCATTATTCCTATCCGCTTTAATAACCGCCCGGAAGTCATTGTAATTGAACTTCTTAACACTGACTTGTAAGAACAGCTTATAGAAAACTGAATTATAAAGTAATCTGCCGCACGACGGCAAAAGAAAAAAAGCCGTCGTACAGCAGAGGTATTTTTACACGCCTATTCCTACACGGCGGCTTTTGAGAGATCAGATCAAAGCCGCCGTTTCTTTTTGCCTAAAAGCAGACCCCCGATGACCCTCAGCAATCAGCAGGGGCGGTATATAGGAGGATACCGCCATGTCTGCAATATTCATTTGTAATAGCTATGATATATATCAATTAAAAAAAGCATAGGCCCTCCTCCGGGATATTATAGTTATCTATCAGTATTATCAATCCATATAAATCAGCATAACCATGGTCTTTTTTGTTGCGCCAGTTTCTTATTGCGAGAAGCTAGCGTTTCTTATTGTCGATTTTTAGGGAAACCTCCCGATGTGTACCGCTGCCGGTCCCCGCCTCCATTCGATTCACCCGTCAACCACGCCTGAATCGAAATGGAGGAAAACTATGGGCTTTCACTATGGATATGAGAAAAGGAAGTTTGATGCAGAATGGACCCGGCTGGAACAGGAATACCGCGCAGCCGGTATGAACGATAGGCAGATCGCGGCGATGAAGGAATATGACTGGACCTGGTTTTGCAGCCAGCGGACCTATCAGAACCGCGTACAGACCCTTCCCAGCGAACAGTGTGAGGACGAGAGTGAGCAGTCCTGCCTGTTCCGAAAATTTGAATCCCTGTCCTGCACCTGGGACACCGGCGATGTGGACGCCCAGCGGTTTGGCTGGCTGTCCTCCCTGGAGGATGAACTGCTGTACCGGCGGCTCTGCAAATTGCCGGAGGACGATCTGGAACTGCTGACCCTGCTCATTGTGGACGGATACCGGCAGGCCGATGTCGCAAGGCTGTGGAACTGTTCCCGGAGCGCAATCACACAGCGAATAAATAAAATCAAGATTTTTTTGAAAAAGGCTTAACAAATCGCCTTTCCTAATGCCTACACATTGAAGGGACAAGTCCTCTTGCCCCTCATTGCAGCTTGACAACTGAATATACGGCATAACAGGTACATAACCCGTATCGAAGCGGAAAAGGCGCGCCGCCAGGACGGTTGCTTGCAGGAGGTGATGACAGACAGGCAATCCGAGCGATCTACGTCCAGCCTTAAACCCGGAGATGGCGTTCCGGGCGCGATGATGGTGCGGGGGCTTAAAGATACTTCCTCACGGCCCGCCAAAGACTTGGGGGGAACCCTGCGGCGCACGAGAAAAACGGCGCTGCGGAGTTATGACAGCTCTGCCGGGAGCGGCCTGTTATGTCCCCGTCGTCAGGGGGCGTGGCAAATATGACGAACCATCCAAACAGAATTGCAGCAGCCGTACCGGACGGTATCCAGCGGCAACCGCCGCCCTTATCTTTCGATACGGCTGCTTTTTAACCATAGAGTAAAAACAATTTTTGAACGGAGGTGCGTCTTTATGACCAAACAGACAACCCCGACAAGCTCCTACAAAGAGGTGCGGATCGGGAAAACCATTTATCGCGTCACCAGCTTTTTTTCGGGAGAAAAGGACCTGGGAAAGACGCTGGAACAGCTGGCAGTCAGACGCGCTATGTCGGAAGCCATTCCAGCTGCCAGCGGTTCCAAATAACAGAAAGCCTCGCGGCCTGCCGTATCCTTGCGCGGCGGTGGATTCTCCGGTAAGATATTCATGCAGGGTAAAACCTGCGGAGCCATTTTGCCGCACGAGGTATGGATTCTGAGATGGTCGGGAGGTAAAACAAAGATGATGGATTATGGAAAAGCAGAAGGCGGCGGAGAGATACGGGAAATTTCTGGAGCAGTACAGGAAATTGAAAGAAATGGTTACCTTCAGCAGCTTATTTTGCGAAAAGATAATGGGTTGATAAAGGTTATTACAGGCATACGAAGATGTGGAAAATCGTTTTTACTGTTTCATATATTTAAAAAGTATCTGCTGAAAAATGGCGTGGCTGAAGACCATGTTATCGAGATTGCTTTGGATGGCATTGAAAACGAAGAATTGAGTAATCCTAAAATATGTTATCAGTACGTGAAAGCTGCCATAAAGGACAATGAAAGTTATTATCTCCTTTTAGATGAAATACAATTTATGCCCCGGTTTGAAGAGGTTTTGAACAGCCTGCTCCGCATAAGCAATATTGACATCTATGTGACTGGAAGCAATTCCAGATTTCTGTCCAGTGATATTGTAACGGAGTTTCGGGGGCGGGGAGATGAAATCAGGGTATATCCCCTTTCTTTTGCAGAATTTTATTCTGTTTACGATGGAGAATATGAGGATGCATGGAGCGATTATATGATTTTTTGAGTACGCTGGTTGATATTCTGGCATCTGTCATCGGAGCTCCGACAAATCCAACCCGGATTTCCAATACTTTTGCAAGTGAACGCCAGACCAGCTATACGAATAAGACAATATCCAACCATATTAATTATCTTGAGGAAGCATTTCTGATATCGAAATCCAATCGTTATGATATTAAAGGGAGAAAATATGTTGGCGCGAATTTAAAATATTATTTTACTGATTTGGGCCTTAGAAACGCAAGGCTGAACTTCCGGCAGCAGGAACCGACCCATATTATGGAAAACATTGTTTATAACGAATTGCTGATTCGCGGATACAATGTTGATACGGGCATTATAGATGTGTTTGGAAAAACTCAGGAAGGAAAACGTGTCCGTAAACGGCTTGAGGTTGATTTTGTTGTTAATCAGGGAAGCCAGAGATATTATGTTCAGGTGGCTTATGATATGGCATCAAAGGAAAAGCAGTCGCAGGAATTTCGTTCTTTCCGTAATATTCCAGATTCTTTTAAGAAAATAGTGATTGTAGACGGAACGGCAAAACCCTGGAGAAATGAAGAAGGTTTTGTCATCATGGGAATGAAGTATTTTCTTCTGAATTCGGACAGCCTGGAATTTTGATATGCCAAACAACATAAAAATGACGAATAATGCGCTCGAAAAGCACAAAGGTTCCCTGTCTGTTATATAAGCAGACAGGGAACAATTTTTTTGCAATCAGGTTGTATATAATGCATATGAAAGCTGTATAGAACCCCTGTAAAAAGGTAAAAATAACAAACAGATAAAGGCAAAATAAGGTAAAATCAGACATAAAATTCGTGAAACTAAAAAATAAACACATTTTATAATAAAAAGTGAGTATACCTGCACAAAACCTCTTTTTATAATAAATTTGAAACTGAAAACCGATTTTCGAATGGAGGATTTGTTTATGAAGAAAAAGACAGTTAGCATGGGGCTTGCGCTTTTGCTTACGGCTTCCTTACTGGCAGGCTGCGGCGGCAAAGGTTCAGACGGCAAAGACGCAGGAAATACGGCGGATTCGGGAGCAGCGCAGGATACTGCGGTATCTGACGATGCGGCGGGAAGCGGCGAAGCGGCCGCGGATAGCGGTAGCGGCGAGCAGATAACGATTAACTTCCAGACATGGAATCCCGGACAGGGAGCGCCCATCGACGAGGTTATTGCCGCTTTTGAGGCAAAATATCCCAACATCAAGGTAAATCATGTGTTTATGCCTTACACAGACCATGTGGAAAAACTGAAAATCGACATGGCAAGCGGCGAAGGCGCTGACGTGTTTGGTATGCAGACAGGAGCAACAATAAGGGAGTTCCGTGATTTTGAGGTGGATTTGACTCCGCTTGCAGAGGAAGCGTGGGGAAGCGGCTGGCAGGACCAGTACATAGATTTCTGTATGGATTTGCTGAACGAGGACGGCAAGTACTACGGACTTCCTCTGGGACTGACCTATGCGGGCTTTACATGGGCGGATGTCAGGATGCTGAAGGACAACGGTCTGGAAGTGCCCAGGAACTATGACGAGCTGAAAAAGTGTGCGGATACTTTGCGGGCAAACGGCCAGTACCCTCTGACCATAGGCGCAAAGGATGCATGGATTAATATTGACACATGGATGAGCATGGCAAACGATATCAATTCCGAAAAGCTTTACTCTGCAATTGAGGGAGAAACGCCTTTTACAGACTCTGACCTGGTAGAATCCTTCCGAATCTGGCAGTCCTGCTTTACAGACGGAATTTTCCAGGACGGCGCGCTTGGCGTAGGCGTGTACAATGATACCAGTGATTTGTTTGAAAAAGAGGGAAGCATTCCCATGATTCAGAACGGTTCATGGTCAACAGGCTTTTATGTTGACGGCGACCCTGACCACGAAAGAGTATTTAATTCCGAGGGAGCGGACCACGATATTTTCCTGATGGACTGGAACAACGACGGCAAGCCCTGCCCGGTCAGCGCTTCTGTTGACGTGTGTCTGTGTATTAACAAAAATTCAAAGAATCAGGAAGCTGCATGGACTTTTGTTGATTTCATGCTTCATGAAGGACAGGATATTCTGATAAACAAATACTTGCAGTATTCACCGTCCAGAAAAGATATGGAATTTAGCGTGGCCGGTATAAGCGAGGACGGACAGGCGAATCTGGATTACATTGTGGAGCAGTCCCAGACTAACATCGGCGGATACCGCGAAATGGCTTATGCGGACTTAAAGCAGGTGATTTCCGACCAGCTTACGGTTCTTGCTTTGGGAGACGCCACGCCCGAGGAGGCAGCAGCCACGATTGAAGCCGCTTCCCAGGCACAGGCAAGATAAAGCCTTTGCGACGGATGCCAGACTAAGATGTGGGAATATCCGACTGGCTGCATTATTCGTTGGCAAAAAACAAAGAGCGCCTCTTCCGTCAGGGGAGGGGCGCTTTTTCTCCAAAAAGAAAACTGGAAAACAGCATCTGCAAAGAGCGGATGCGAACCGAAACGGAGGGCTGGTTTTGAAAAAATCCTTTACAGATTATTTATTTATTCTGCCGATTGTACTCCTCTTTTCAATATTCGTTGTCTATCCTATCTGCTATAATTTTTATATCAGCTTTTATGACTGGAACGGCATTAATATAGAAAAGGCTTTTGTGGGGTTTGAAAATTATAAGACGGTGTTTCATGACCCTGTGATTTTGAAGGTACTTAAGAACTTTGTGGTATTTGCGCTTTTTACCATTGTTATACAGGCGTTTTCAGGTCTTATTTTCGCCAATTTTTTTATCAGAAGATTAAGATTCTCATCCTTTTACCGGATTATCCTTTACATGCCGGTGATTGCCACCCCGGCGATTGTGGGAAATGTGTTTTCAAAAATATTCGAGACAAACAGGGGATATTTAAATGTGTTTTTGCGCTTTCTGCATCTGGACGGGTTTTGCCAGCAATGGCTTGCAGACCCCAGGTGGGCGCTGTTTTGCGTGATTTGTGTCAATATCTGGCAGTGGACAGGATACAGTATGCTCATGTATTATGCCAATATGCTGAATATCCCGCAGGACCTTTATGAGGCGGCGGTCATTGACGGCGCGGGGCAGGTGCAGCAGTTTACGAAAATCACCTTTCCGCTTCTTCGGGGAACTCATTACACCCTGTTTATCATGGGTATGCTGGGCTCGCTGAAATGTTTCGACCTTCCGTATGTGCTGACAAAGGGCGGTCCTAACTACGCCACGGAATTTTTCTCAACCTATATATACCGGCAGTCCTTCAATCTTTTCAGGCAGGGACTGGGCTCGGCAATCGTGGTGGTAATGTTTTTGATTGCAATGATAATTACACTGATACAGTTAAAATTCTATTACAGAAACGATAAAGATAAGGAGTTGGCTGGCTGATGAGAAAATCGTTATTATTTAAGACAAGCGGACAAATTATTTGCGTTTTCGCGACGGCGGTTGCTCTGTTCCCGCTGGCGCTGATGCTGATTCGTTCTTTTCAGGGAGAAGGCGCGCATAACTATGTGCGGGTATTTGAGACGGTGAATCTGGCGCCCAATTTCCTTACCAGCCTTCTTGTAGTGTTCGGAACGCTCCTGATTGTATCGGCGGTGGCGGCAATGGCGGCGTTTGCTTTTTCAAAGCTGAATTTTCCCTTTAAAAAGGCAATTTACTATACGCTCCTCACGGGAATGATGATTCCCACATCAGCGCTTATTTTTCCGCTGTTTCAGATTGTAAAGGGGCTTAGTCTCAACAACACGCCTTTTTCGCTGATTTTTCCCTATGCGACGCTGAACTGCTGTTTCAATCTGATGGTGCTGAAAAATTATTTTGACGCGCTGCCCAACGAGGTGATGGAGTCGGCGAGGATTGACGGAGCCGGCAAAGGAAAAATTTTTACCAGTATCATGATGCCTATTGCAATACCGGGGCTGGCCTTTGTTCTGATTCAGACGTTTTTAAATGCGTGGAACGAACTGCAGATGGCTATGATTTTCATCAATGATACGTCGGTGCAGCCCATATCTGTAGTGCCCCTTCGGTTTACCCAGACTGCCGGCGTACAGGGCTTTCCGCTGGAGGTTATGTATGCTGCCTTAGTGGTATGCTTAAGTCCCATTGCCGTCTTTTACTTTTTCGGTTCCCGGTTTTTGATTGAAGGGCTGACGCAGGGAGCCATCAAGGGATAGATTTATTCCTGTGAAGGACGGGCCGGTCGGGCATGCCTGCATGCACATTCGGCGGCTGCCGCAGGGGTTTTGGGAGGATTGTCTATGGAAAATGTTCCGTTTGTTTTTCGCATCAGGAAAAGCCTGAGCGCGAAAATCATATGGACGAACGCAGGAATTATCCTGCTGGTGTTTGTGAGCCTGATTTTTGCCGCGGTGGGGATTAACTATCAATATACTCTGGAAAATGAAAAGCAGAAAATGAATATTTATATTTCCAACACCTTAAGTTCCGTGGATAATAAGCTTAAGGACATGGGAAGGGTTTCCCTGATGACCTTTTCGGACAAAAGGACACAGGAGATTCTGCGCAGGTATGACGCTTATGAATATGAGAAGCAACTTGAAAGCATGGAATATTTAAGAGGTCAGTACACCTCTCTTATCAGTATCCGGGAGGATATCAATTCCGTTTTTATTTTTGATTTGGATTCTCTGATTTTCCGGCATGACAATCTGGATTCCTCCATAAGAAACGATTATGAAATGACGACTTTCCTGCGGCAGATAGAGGAATGGGAGGGAAAGGAAAGAAGTCTTTCCGGATGCAGGATGGTGGTGGGAACACAGCCTGAGTTTATGCGTTACAGCGCGTGGCTCATGGAAAATGTGTACAATAAGCATTGCATTTATCTGGTGAGGCAGATTAAAAGCTTTTCCCCCCATGAAGTTATCGGGCACATCCTTCTGGTAACAAATATGGAAAAAATCAGGGAATCCCTGAACGAGTATATTTATGAGGATGTATTCTACACGCTTCTCACCGAGGAAGGCGAAATCGTCTGTTCCGAGAAAGCGGATTATCTGGGGAAAAATATGGGAGACCTCTACCCGGAGGTTTACCGGTATATAGAGGGGGATTCCGGCGTTTTCCAGGAAAGACAGGACGGAAAAAATTATCTCATGGCCTACCAGAAATCCGAGTACAGCGGACTTGTACTGATGACCCGCAAGGAAATTGCGCTGATAGAAAAGGCCGCCATGGGTTTTACGGGAATAACCGTTGCAGTTTTTCTGCTGCTTCTGGTGCTTGCCGCAGCTTTGACTGGACGCAGTGTGCGGAAAACCCTAAGGCCCCTCACAGAGCTGTCGGATTCCATGGCGCACTTTAACCAGAAGGATATGGGGCGGCGCTTTGCGGTCACCACGGAAGACGAGACGGGAAAGCTGACGGCGTCTTTCAACAAAATGATGGATACCTTAAATCAGCTCATAGAGTCGGAGTACGAGAGTAAAATCCGTTTAAGGGAGGCCCAGCTCAAGCAGCAGAAGATTTCTCTGCTGTATCTGAAAAATCAGATTAACCCTCATTTCCTGTATAATACGCTGGACACCATAAGAATCAAGGCGGAGCTTAACGGGGACAAGGAGGTGTCGGCCATGATTATGCAGATGGTGAACTTCTTCCGTCTCGGGGTGAACGCGGACAGTGAGATGGTGTCGGTTTACCATGAAATCCGTCTGATTCAGTCCTATTTAAACCTTATGCGTTACCGGTATCCGGCGCTTAACTGCGAATATGAGATTGATGAAAATCTTCTATCGGTGGAAATGCCTAATTTCATTTTACAGCCCCTGGTGGAAAACAGTGTGATGCACGGAATGCGGCAGGTGGGCTACCGGGGAACCATAAGGCTGTCCGTGAGTCGGGACGGGTCAAATCCTGAAAATATCGTGATTAAGGTTTACGACAACGGCGCGGGAATGTCGCCGGAAGCAAGAAAGCATCTGGAGGATGTGCTGAAAAATGCGGGAGGAGACTTGCGCGAAGAAAATGAGAACAAGCATATCGGCATTGTAAATGTGCAGAAAAGACTGAAAATATATTATCCGGACACGGCAGGACTGTCCTACCACGACAACCCTGAAGGCGGGGTCACGGTAATATTAATTATAAAAAATAATATAGAAAGAGAGGAATGAGTAAATGAAACTGGATTTTGCAACCTACAAGGACAAGGTGATGGGCTGCTGGGCGGGAAAGAATATCGGAGGCGTTCTGGGCGCGCCCTTTGAGGGACTGCGTCAGGTTAACGACATTTCCTTTTACACCCAGGATTTGTCCATGGGGCCTCCCCCCAATGATGATTTGGACTTACAGATTATCTGGCTGGCGGCTGTGGAGCGTTACGGAAGAAACGTAAACGCTTCTATCTTAGGCGAGTACTGGCTCTCCTATGTAATACCCAACTGGGTGGAATACGGAACCGGCAAGGCAAACCTGCGGGCAGGACTGCAGCCGCCCCTTTCCGGCCTTGTTGACAACACCTACAAGGACAGCTGCGGCTGCTACATCCGCTCGGAAATCTGGGCCTGTCTTGCGCCTGGCAATCCTGAACTGGCTGCCCGCTATGCTTACGAGGACGCCATCGTTGACCACGAGGGCGAGGGCATGTACGGGGAAATTTTCTTTGCGGCCCTTCAAAGTGCGGCGTTTGTGGAGAGCGACAATAGAAAGCTCATCGACATCGGGCTTTCCTACATACCGGAGGAGAGTGTCACCGCAGCGGCAATCAAAAAGGCCATAGAGTGCTATGACAGCCATGCGGAGTTTATGGAAGCGCGCAGGCAGATTCATAATGCGGCTCCCGGCACCTTCGGCATTCAGGGAGGCACCTTGCAGGAAATCCCCGTGGAGGGAAACGAGGGCATGGAAATCGGCGCTCCCGGCTTTGACGCGCCGGAAAACGTGGCCTTTACCATTGCCGGCTGGCTTTACGGAGAAGAGGATTTCGGAAAGAGTCTTTGCCTGGCGGTAGCCTGCGGCGAGGACACGGACTGTACCTGCGCCACCCTGGGGGCTGTTCTGGGAATTATTTCCGGCGCATCGGGACTTCCGGAAAAATGGACGGCTCCTCTTGACGACAAGATTGCCACACTCTGTATCGACAAGACCAGCCGCGGCATCTGGGTTCCCGAAACGGTGACGGAGCTGACGGAGAGAGTGATGAAAGCGGTTCCCGGTTTCCTCGGACAGGATATCTGCGACATCTTTGCCGAGGGCGGAATGACCATTGAGTGTAAGGAAGGAGATGCTCTTTACTGCAGAAAGACTACCGATTATCTCCACAGAATCAACGGAAACGGCAAGGACGAGGCGCTTCCCGTCAGGGATTTATGCAGTCTTTCTCCTTACGTGGTGCGGTATTCCTTCCCGGCCTTTAACATCATGATTGATTATGAGGGCTCCGTATTTTTCAAGGCAGGCGAAAACCGCAAGGTAAAAGTAACCGTTACCAATTCCCACACCATGCGTCAGCAGCAATGGGCAAAAATCAGCGTTTATATGCCGGCCGGCGTGGAGACGGTAAACGGAAAGGGCTTTAGCCTTCCTCTGAACAACCTTTACGGCTCAAAAGCAGAGGCGGAAATCGAGTTTAATACAGATTTGTTTGCGGAGAGCAGGCTGGAGTTTATTGTGGAGGTTTCCCTGGAGGGAAGACATTCCTCCGGGGCAGTAAAGGTGACTCTGATGCGGGAAGCGTAAGGAGGTATGGAGTATGCTCAAGGTGATGCTTGTGGATGACGAGGTGACGATTCTGGAGGGTTTTAAAAGGCTCTTTGACTGGGAAGCATACGGCTGCATTGTAGTGTGCGAGGCATGCGACGGAGTAATGGCGGTAAATCAGGCCAGAACCTATCAGCCGGATATCATCATTATGGATATCAATATTCCCGTGATGTCAGGTCTCGAGGCGCTTCGCCTGATACGCGAGCAGAACAGAGACTGCGCCTGTATCATTGTCAGCGGCTATGACGAGTTTGAGTACTGCCGGGAGGCTTTGAGGCTCCAGATTACCGACTATATATTAAAGCCGGTGGACTTTGGCGAGTTTGGAAAGGTCATCGAGAATATCAAGCTGCGGCTGATTCAGAGCAAGTGCCGGAATGTGGAGGAGCACGGGGACAAGCTGATATTTCAGCTTGCCGCCTGGCTTTCCAGGCATCTTTCCGAGGATATTTCGCTCCAGAGCATCGCCGGGGAATTTCATCTGAATTCTTCCTATATCAGCCAGCTCTTTAAGAACGAGCTGGGAATGAGGTATCACGATTACCTGACAAAGCTGCGCATGGATAAAGCCAAAACACTTCTTGCCACAACCGGGAAAAGTATCTCGGAGATTGCCGGGGAAGTGGGCTTTCGGGATTACCGGGTTTTCACGAAGGTGTTCAAAAATGTGGAGGGAGAATCGCCCTCTGTGTTTCGGAACGGATTTCGGGGAAGCGGAGATGAGAGGCAGTAGGATTAAAGATTTGCGCCGGGAAAATTCCTTTCGGGGAATGCTCCCGGCGTTTTGATTGGAATAAAAATTGACAGAAGCCTTTGTCTTGCCATTTTCAATTTTTTCCTGTATTTTAAAATAATAAAAGCGGATTTTTCGGGAGGAATACATGTCATGAAGGCAATCGGCATCGATATCGGAACAACAACTATCAGCGGAGTGATAGTTGACGCGGAAAGCAGAGCGGTTGTGCTCGCAAAGACAATCGAGAACGGCAGCTTTATAAAGACAGAGCATGAATGGGAACGCATTCAGGATGCGGGGCTTATCGTGGAAAAGGCAAAGGGACTGCTGGACGGGTTGCTTGCGGAAAGCGGCGGGGCGTGTGCCATCGGGCTCACCGGGCAGATGCATGGGATTTTATATGTGGATGAAAAGGGAAAATGCATCAGCCCCCTTTATACCTGGCAGGACGGGCGGGGAAATCTGCCAGGGCCCGGCGGAAGGAGTCTGGTGGAGGAGATTTATGAAAAGTATCAGGTAAAAACTGCTTCCGGCTACGGGCTGGTGACCCATTTTTATAATATGAGAAATTACCGGGGGTTCGGCACGGATGGAAAGAAGGAGGAAAGCGCTTTAATCTCCGGGCAAAGGAATGTATCGGGGAAAGCGGCTTCCTTATGCACCATAGCTGACTATTTCGGAATGACGCTGACAGGGCGGCGTAAGCCTCTGATACATATCAGTATGGCGGACAGCCTTGGATTTTTTGACGGGGAAAAGGGAACGTTTCGAAAGGATGCGATTACGGCAGCGGGGATATTCATGGAGATACTGCCCGAGGTGACAGGCCGGCTGGAAGTACTTGGAGAGTACCGGGGAATTCCCGTGACGGCGGCTTTAGGGGACAGCCAGGCCAGCTTTCTCGGCTCGGTGGGAATGGAGGAAGGCGCATTTTTGGTGAATATGGGAACCGGCGGGCAGATTTCGGCGATTTCGGACAGTTACTGCATAGCGCCGGGGATTGAGGCAAGACCCTATCTTAACGGCAAATATCTCCTTACAGGCGTCTCTCTTTGCGGAGGCAGGGCTTATGCCATTCTGGAAAGCTTTTTCAGGAGCTATCTTTCCGCGGCATGCGTGGAGCAGAAGGAAGAACAATACGGGGTCATGGAAAAGCTTGCGGAAAAAGGCTTTGCAGGCAAAAATAGGATGAAGGTGGTCACCGCTTTTCGGGGAACCAGAGTAAATCCGGGGCTTCGGGGAAGCATCAGCGGAATTGACGAGGATAATTTTACCCCGGAGGCGATGGTCTGTGGAGTGCTCGAGGGCATGGCGCGGGAGCTTTTTGAGTTGTACGGACAGATTCATGCAAAAATGGGACTTGAAGTAAAGCGCCTTGTGGCTTCCGGAAACGGACTTCGGAAAAACCGGGTTCTGCGTGAAATATTCAGTCAGATGTTTGAGGCGGAGCTGACACTGGCGCCTTATGAGGAAGAGGCTGCATACGGGGCTGCGGTGGGAGGCATTTTGTCATAGAGTGATTTTTTGCCGGTCTGTGCCGCCTGAATGGGCTGTGCGCTGTCACCATTGTATTGTTTTCCGTACATTCTTGCATTTCATAAAAGCATATGTTATTATTTTTGACGGACAGTATCAAAGAAGCTGAACTGTACCAGCGCATACATAAAGTAAATAAACGAATTCTTATATCAGATGGCTGCACCGTCGGGCGGCACATTTCCATATAAGGGTTTTCCATTGTATGTCTGGACAGTAAAATGCCCGGGCTTTTTTTGCGTGAGCAGAGAGCCGAGCGGGGATGCTTGCATCCCCATTTGGCGAACGCCGCGACAGCGAGGCGAAGCCGAGCGGTGTGAGCAGAGAGCCGAGCGGGGATGCCTGCATCCCCATTTGGCGAACGCCGCGACAGCGAGGCGAAGCCGAGCGGTGTGAGCAGAGAGCCAGACGGGGATGCCTGCATCCCCATTTGGCGAACGCCGCGACAGCGAGGAAAGGCCGGGCGCTGAAAGGAGAATCATTATGGAAATCACAGGAAGTATCAGAGAAGTAAGAGCGCAGGTAAAGGAATGGAGAAGACAGGGGCTGACGGTGGGGCTTGTGCCCACCATGGGTTATCTGCATGAAGGACACAAAAGCCTGATTGACAGGGCGGTTGCGGAAAATGACAGAGTGGTGGTCAGCGATTTTGTCAATCCCATACAATTTGGGGTAAACGAGGATTTGGCGACTTATCCAAGGGATATCGAGGCGGATAAGCGGCTTTGCGGCGAAGCGGGAGCGCATTTGATTTTTCACCCCGAGGCGGAGGAAATGTATGCGCCGGATTTTTCAACTTATGTGGAAATGCAGAAAGTAAGCGAGGGCCTGTGCGGCAGGACGAGGCCCACACACTTCCGGGGTGTATGTACAGTGGTATGCAAGCTGTTCCACATTGTGATGCCGGACAGGGCTTATTTCGGACAGAAGGACGCGCAGCAGCTGGCTGTAATCCGCCGGATGGTGCGGGATTTGGACATGGATATCCAGATTGTGGGCTGTCCCATTATACGGGAGGCGGACGGACTGGCTAAGAGTTCAAGGAATACCTATTTAAATAAGGAAGAAAGAGAAGCGGCGCTGGTGCTCTCAAGGGCGGTTTTTCACGGGGAAAGTATGATGAAAAACGGTGAGAGGGACGCTGAAGCTGTACTTGCGGCAATGCGGGAGCTGATAGAGTCGGAGCCGCTTGCAAGGATTGATTATGTGGAGATGGTGGATTCGGACAGTATACAGCCACTTACAAGGGCGGAGGGGAGTGTCCTTGTGGCGATGGCGGTTTATATTGGAAATACCCGTCTGATTGATAATTTTATGATGAGAGTATAAGACTGAAATATCATTATGATGAGAGATTGGCATATCATGCTGCAGGAAGCAGGATGCCGGTATAAAAGGAGTGAAACAACATGATTCTTGAAATGTTAAAGAGTAAAATCCACCGCGCCACGGTCACTCAGGCGGAGCTTAATTATGTGGGAAGTATTACCATCGACGAGAGCCTGATGGAGGCAGCGGGAATTTATGAATATGAAAAGGTACAGATTGCGGATGTGGATAATGGAGCCAGATTCGAAACCTATGTGATTGCCGGGGAAGCCGGGAGCGGAACCATCTGCTTGAACGGGGCTGCGGCGCGCATGGTTTCCACGGGAGATAAGGTTATTATCATGTGTTATGCGGGCATGACGCCGGAGGAAAGAAAGGAAAATCCGCCGAAGGTGGTTTTCGTGGATGAAAGCAACCGGATTACGTCCGTGGCGCGTTATGAAAAGCACGGTGTGCTGAAAGCCTGACAAAAGACTTTTATTATGGAGGAAAAGGATGGAAAAAATAAAAAAGATGTGCGGCTTTCTGTCGTCGAATATTGCGGTGCTGATTATCATATTTTCTGTAATTGCATTTTTTTATCCGAAGGGATTTTCATGGGCGACCAGCTATACCACATGGTTTCTCGGGGCGGCAATGTTCGGTATGGGACTGACGATTAAAACGGAGGATTTCAAGGTTGTCTTTACACGGCCAAAGGATTTGTGTATCGGATTTGTGCTTCAATACACCGTCATGCCCCTTACGGCTTTTGCGCTGGCAAAGGCGTTCGGGCTTTCCGCTGATTTGGCGCTGGGCGTTATTTTGGTGGGGTGCTGTCCGGGCGGAACGGCAAGCAACGTCATTACCTATGTGGCGGACGGCGACGTTCCCCTTTCCGTGGGTATGACGATTGTGTCAACCATACTCGCTCCGGTATGCACGCCGGTGCTGGTATATCTTCTGGCAGGGTCATGGGTGGAGGTTTCGCTCCTTACCATGATGATGTCCGTGGTAAAGGTGGTTCTTCTGCCGGTTCTTCTGGGCATACTGATTTACCGGCTTTTCCCGAAGCAGATAGACGCGGTCCGGGAGCTGCTTCCGCTGGTGTCGGTGGTCGCCATTGTAATGATTATTTCCGGGATTGTGGGAAGCAATGCGGAGAAAATCGTAACCTGCGGAGCATTGGTGATGGTTGTGGTGGCAATTCATAACGTGGTAGGCCTGTGCCTTGGAACAGGCGTGGCAAAGCTGCTGAAGCTGGAGGAGAGAAAGGTGACGGCAATCGGGATTGAAGTGGGTATGCAGAACAGCGGCCTTGCGATTTCCCTTGCCACGGCTAATTTTGCGACAAATCCGCTTGCCACGCTGCCGGGCGCGATTTTTTCCGTGTGGCATAATATTTCAGGGAGCGTCTATGCGGGGATTCGCAGGAAGATGATCCGGCATTAGTTGAAAGCCGGTTTCAGGCCTTTGCGGAAAAAGGGAATAAGGTTTACACTTTGTATCTGATTTGTTATAATAAAATTGTAACGACCGGTTAACAGATATAATAGGCGGTGAAAATATGGCAGAAAAAGAGATGATGCAAAAAAATATTGAAGAATTCGTATTATTGCAAAGCTATATGTTATTAGCTGATAAGGACTCGGAAGTTTATAAAGCTATGAAAGTAAGGTATAATACGTTAAAAGTTATACTTACATCGTCCGGCATTAATCTTACAGATATTGACAGAATAAAAGAGTAACGGCAAAGCGAGAGTGCAAATCCGATTAAAAGTTTAAAGGGATTGCACTCTTTTTGATTGTTTCAACCCCAATTTTACAGGCGAAGGAGAAATTATGAAAATCGACCGGCTGATAGGCATTTTATCTGTGTTATTGCAGAAAGACAGCGTTACGGCCCCGTATCTGGCGGAGCAGTTTGAGGTTTCCAGACGGACAATCAACCGCGACATAGAGGACTTGTGCCGGGCGGGAATCCCGATTGTGACAAGGCAGGGAGCGGGCGGCGGTATTTCTATCATGGAAAATTATAAAATAGAAAGGGCGCTTCTGACCAACGGGGAAATGCAGGATATTCTGGCGGGGCTGCGCAGCCTTGACAGTATCAACGGAACCAACCGCTATGGTCAGCTGATGGAAAAGCTCTCGGTGGGTTCCTCGGATTTTATGACGGGAAACCAGTCGGTTCTGATTGATTTGTCCTCCTGGAACAAGGCGTCTCTGGCGCCGAAAATCGAACTGCTTCGCAGCGCCATTGAGGGCTGCCGGAAGCTGGCGTTCTTTTATTATTCTCCCTGGGGGGAAAGCGAAAGGGTGATTGAGCCTTATTATCTGATTTTCCGCTGGTCGAACTGGTATGTGTGGGGGTGGTGCGAGCGGCGTGAGGATTTCAGGCTTTTTAAGCTGAACCGGATGGATGGGCTTAAGATGTCCGGGGAGGCTTTTACCAGAAGAAGCGCCCCGCTGCCGGAATTGAAAAACGAACAGATTTTTCCCGGAGGGATTCGGGTGAAGGCCCTGTTTGATAAAAGCTGCAAATGGCGGCTGGTGGAGGAATTCGGCCCGGACTGCTTTAAGGAGCAGGAGGACGGAAGGCTGCTGTTCCATGCAGATTATACCAACAGGGAGGAGCTGGTCACCTGGCTTTTGACTTTTCGGGAGAAGGCGGAGCTTTTAGAGCCTGTGGAATTACGGGAGGAAATTTATATGTCTTTGAGGAAAATACTGGAGGTTTACGGGAACGGAAACGGTTCTGGTTCGGAAATGGTCAGTTTACGAAACGTGACACACCATTGACATGTTTTATATGATAAACTCTATCTGTAAAACAAATAAATAAGGAAGGAGTAACAAGAAATGCCCTTTGATTACAAGAAAGAATACAAAGAATTTTATCTGCCTCCGAAAAAGCCCCATATCATAGAGATTCCCGCCATGAACTATGTTGCGGTCAGGGGGAAGGGCGACCCCAACGAGCCGGAGGGGGAATACAAGGCGGCGATAGGGCTGCTTTATGGAATCGCGTTCACCGTCAAGATGAGTTATAAGGGAAGCCACAAAATCGACGGCTATTTTTCTTATGTGGTTCCGCCCCTTGAAGGCCTGTGGTGGCAGAAGGGCTGCCGGGAGATTGATTATTCCCGTAAGGAAAACTTCGAGTGGATTTCCATGATTCGCCTGCCGGAGTTTGTGACAGGGGAGGAATTTGAATGGGCTGTCCGTGAGGCGGAGCAGAAGAAAGGCGGCGATTTTTCCAAAGCGGAATTTTTTACTTACCATGAGGGGCTCTGCGTACAGTGTATGCATATCGGAAGCTACGATAAGGAACCTGACACCATCAGGGGGATGGACGAATATGCGGCGGAAAACGGCTATGCCGGCGATATTTCCGGGAGCCGCTTTCACCATGAGATTTATTTAAGCGACCCCAGGAGGGCGGCGGAAGAAAAGCTGCGCACGGTTATCAGGCATCCGGTCAGGAAAATCGGAAACTGAAATATCTTTCCTTGCTATTTTCGGCTTTGCAGTTCATAATGAATAAAAAATGAACCAACAGACGGAAGAAATGTGTGAGGTAGGTGCCTTATGAAAACAGAACGGATTGCCTGCGGAATGGCAAACGCGTATCTGCTGCACGGTGACGGCGGCAGTATTCTGATAGATACGGGAGCGGAAAAGTATAGGGAGAAGGTCGCAAAGGCCTGTCAAAATGCCGGTGTGAGGCTGATTTTGCTGACACACGGGCATTTTGACCATTGCCAGAGCGCGGCATACCTGACCCGCAGGCTAAAGTGCAGTATAGGGATTGCCGGGGAGGATGCGGCCTTGCTTGAAAGGAACGAAAAGCGTAAGGTATACGGCAAAGGAATATGGGGCAGATTTTATGCAGACGCTTCCAACCGGAATATTGAGCAAAATGAGATTGAAGCAGTTACGCCGGACGTAATTTTAGAGGACGGAATGTCCCTTGGGGAATATGGCGTTGACGCAAAGACAGTAAAGCTGCCCGGCCATACCGCCGGAAGCGTGGGAGTACTGTGCGATACGGGGGAACTGTTTGTGGGGGACGCCATGCAGAATATCCTTTTCCCGTCTGCCGCATGGTGCTATGAGGATTATGAAAAGGCTAAGGAGAGCGCGGCGATTGTACGGAGCATGAATGCCGGAAAAATCTTTTTCGGGCACGGGAGGGTGTGGAATCCCGTGCAGGGCAATGCAAATATGAAGAATTCCGGGGGTTGAGGAGATGCTTAAAATCGCCATATGTGATGACGAAGGCTATTTCAGAAAATTTATCAGAGAAATTTTAACCGGCTATATAGAACGGAACGGGGGAATATATGAAATTGACGAATTTGCGTCGGGAAAAGAGTTTGTTGACCTTGGGATAGAGCTTATCGGATATAAAATTGTTTTTCTGGATATCAATATGGACGACATGGACGGAATGGAGGCGGCGCAGAAAATCCGGGAAGTCAGCAACGATATGAATTTTACTTTTCGGTTGTGATACCGTGCATTGTAAATGATAACTGATTGCGTAAGTAGATGGAAAGAAAAAAATCGATATGCCATATATTATTAAAAATATGTGATAAATGTAATGATATTGTTTTAATGGAAACGGACAGTTCGCGAAGCGTACTGTCCGTTATCTTATGCCACAAAAGCTTCTGACAGGTCATTTTCTGCAATAAGAGGTCATTTTCTGCAATGGGTATTGATTTTGATTCGGTTGAAATTATACTGAATTCAACAGGAGAGAGAAACGTGATTGAGAAAATGGTAACAGATTTGGTAAGTCAGATGGAAGAAGAAAAACTGATAGATAATAGTATTAGAGAATACTATGTTTATGCTTTGGTATCATGGGTAGAAAGCTTTCTTACAGTTGGAACAATTATTGTAATCAGTATGGCTGTCAGGAAATTTTTCCCGACTTTGCTTTTTTTGATTTTTTTCCTTACATTGAGACAAAGAACCGGAGGTTATCACTTAAACAGATTTTATCAGTGTTATTTAGCCACCATAATTTCCTATTTACTTATATTGTGGGTAGATACAGGTTGGGCAAATCATATTCAAATACTGTTTGGCGGATTGGCGTTATCGGTAATTTTTATTGAAATAGTGGGTACAGTAAACCATCCCAATATGAAGATGAATCCAGAAGAACTTATGGAATCTAAAAAGGCGGCAAGAATTATAGGTTTATTGGAAGGAAGTATAATCTGCAGTTGTATTTTATTGGGAGTGGACAGAATTTTTATAAGTTATATGGCAATAGCTGTTATATTGTGTGCAGCTTTGCTGTGTATAGCCAAAATAAGAAAACAGGAGGTGAAAGAGGATGAAAAAAATTAACAGGACTGTGCTGAAGCTTGTAGAGCATATGGCAAGAAATGAGAAGGCAAGAATGGATAGGTTTCCACCTTCTTGCACAGGAATATGGCATCAGCCGAAAAGACCAATACGAAAGTAAAAAGTGGAATCGGAAAGAAGTATTAAAAGAAAGGTTAAACTCATTTATGAAACATTTTAATTTTTCAAAAAAATCTATTGTTTTATTAAGTGCTTTCCTCGGTGCTATTATTCTGAGTTTCACATTTTATCTTGGTGTAAGTAGTGGTATTAAAAATGCCGAGAGAGGGAGGAATATAACATATGTTAACCCGACTTCTTTAGAGAGACAAAAGTATGAGAGTGAAATGAAATTAAAAGAAGAACTATTGGATTTTGACGAAAATATCGTTGATGTTTCAATATATCTGGGGACTTCGGACGGTGAAATCACCAGTGCAGGCATATTTATTGAAAGCTGTGAGGAAGTTACAAATGAGGATGAGTTAAAGCTTCTGGTATCAGAAAGTCTCAACCTTGATATGGAGAATATCGATATGCTATCCATAGATGTTGAAACATATACTTCTGGGAAAAGGGAAAGGAGGGATTTTGATGAATAGATAGAATTTAGTGGATAACGAATTTTCGTAAATTAATAAAAGATATAATTATTTTTGATTATGTGTTTATCTGTTGTTCCCTCAACGGCTGTTTTTGCAGAAACAGGCGAACCTGAAACGGAAGTGGGTACACAAAGTGATACAGACCAGATTCCATATGTTGATGATATTGATGAGTATTTGGAACAATTGAATGCCGGATTGATTTCTCCCAGTCAAAATACAGTAATAACAACCTATGAATCTACGATTACCCCTTTTGAGTTGGACGAGCCATCAAAAAGCTGTAGTAATATTTTTGGGCATAAGTGGAGCGGTTGGGGCGCTTGGGAGGAATTTGAAAGAATTCATTATCCATCTGGGACTTGTCTGTCCAGAATAAAAAGATGGCGCTTCTGTGAAAGAACTCATTGTGGTGCGACCCAAACAGAAACAGATAGGGCATGGGTTTCCTGCTCACACTAAAATGATTAGTTTATGAGACATTTTTAAGATGCTTGGATATTTTGAAAACTTTTAACTGGTTTCTTTGCCATAGTAAATTCAGATATTCTTTGCGGAAGACTTCTTTTAAATCCAGAAAATGTGGTGTAAACTTAAAGGAAAGCTATCGAAATAAACAGTATAATAGACATAAATTTCACCAGATAACAGGACAGAGAGAGGAGAAAAACATGGCAATCAGCGGAATCGGAAACAGTTGTACCTACATCTACAATTCACAGACCGGAAAGCTGTCATCAAAAGACGGAACAAAAGATGCCTTTGTGGACTATTTTAATGGAGACCGGTCGGACGAAACAAGAAGCCAGTTAAACGGATTTGATGCATGACGAAAAGAGGATATAATAAGCATGGTTGAGGTTCTTAACAAGGTTTTCAATGATGCTAACGGCTGTGAATATGAGATATCGGACGAGATTGTTGATGCAGTAACCGCAACTTATTCGGTAAACGGAAAAAAGGTTTTTACCTCTTATAAAGCTGTGGTCTATACTTACGAGGAACTCAGGGGGATTAAATTCCACAGGTCCCTATAAGACCCGCCAGTCAAAAGGCTATAACCCGGAGGATAACAGTATTAACATTGCGGTAGGGGATGTAATCAATCTCGGGAACGGCTACAGGATGACCATGATGGAGGACAGCATTTACGGCGAAGGCTATGGGCGGGAGAACGTCGAAGACGATAAAAAAATGAACCAGTTGGTTTATGGCTTAAACGCCTTAATCCGTTTTGCAGACCAGCAATGGTTTTCCAGCCTGATAGATAAGGAAAGCACTCCTATGCTGTTGGAACTTCTAAGGGAGCTGGGGGTGGATACCAGCAAAGAATTTACCATTAATTAGACAAAATGCGAAGTGGTGAACGGAAGGATAAACGAAGCGGGAAATCATTTTGTTGTACCAAATTCCATTTTTAACAAGGCGGCGAAACGGTATGAGGAGCTGATGTATCAGCCGCTTTCCAACCGTAAATAAATTGACATTTGCCTGTAATCTGCAGTCCGGGAATCTGTTTTCAGGTTTCCGGACTTGATTTATGGCATCTTTTCCGGTTCCCTGTTAATTTTCACAGCCGGATAAACCGGTATTCCCCTTAATTCAACATAAATATTGAGAACATATTCACATGCAGACCGCCTGTATGTTATGATATCGGTATTAACTCGCAAGGAGCAAATGAAGATGAAGCATAAAGACCATTATAATGACGACTATATTTTCAGTTTTTCCCAAAAGATACATTCAGTGATGCCGGACTTTGATGACAAAGCCTTCTGCCACGCCTTAACCGGCAGGCTGGACGACAAGGAATTATTTGCAAGGCTTGACTGTATTGTGGACGCCATGCAGGAAAACATGACGGATGATTATTCAAAGAATATCCGGGCATTTTTTGATATGCTGGGACCTGAACTGGAAAAGCCGGAAGGGATGTTCAATTTGGGGTGGTGGCTATGGCCTGTGGGCAGATATGTTGAACGGCACGGAAATGAGGACTGGGTCTTATCGCTTTCATTTTTAAAAGAATTGACGAAAAGATTTACCGGAGAATATGCTGTCCGTCCCTTACTGCGGGAGCACCCGAAGGAAGTAATGGACGAACTGATAAAATGGACGTCTGATAAAAATGTTCATGTCAGGCGGCTTGCAAGTGAAGGCGTCAGAATCCGGTTGCCCTGGTCGCAGAAATTATATGTTGCGCTGGATGAATTTGAAAGATATACAACTATTCTTACCAACTTAAAAGACGACCCGGAAAAATTTGTCCGGAAAAGCGTGGGGAATAACCTCAACGACCTGTATAAGGATGCCCCTGAGAAGGCGGATTTTATAATTGCACAATGGGAGAAATCGGGGAATAGTAAGGCTCAGGATTGGATTATCAGGCATGGAAAAAGAAATCAGAAATAAGCGGCGTCCGTCTTTGGGAGAAGAAACCGACAGAGAATGATTTTCAATAAAACGAAAAATTAAATGGAACATTCAGTATTTTTTTGATATAATTGTGGAAAGAAAAGATTTAACAATATGGCAATTTTATTAGTAAGAAAGCATAGCTTTTGAAAGCTGAAAGCTGACCGGACAGTAACGGAACCGGAACGGGGGAAATATGGAAAACCGCACAAAAAAGAAATTGTCGGCGATGAGGAAAATGCCCAAAATACATGGTTATGCAGATGAGGAAAGCGGGGCGGTTGTATTATGCCAAAGGTAATGCTGATATGCGGTAAAATTTGCAGCGGCAAGTCTTATTATGCAAGGAAAATAAAAGAACAGGAAAATGCTGTTATTTTATCAACCGACGAGGCGACATTTGATTTGATAGATAATGAGCAGGGTGAATTTTATAATATATTTGGGGACAGGGTTAACAAATATCTGAGGAAAAAAACAGTTGAAATTGTTAAAGCAGGCGCCAGTGTGATTTTAGACTGGGGATTCTGGACGAGGGCCGGGAGAAAAGAAATATCAGAATATTTTCAGGCTCATGGCATAGCGTATGAATGGCATTACGTTGATATTGACGAGAAAACCTGGCATAAAAATATCGATGAGAGAAACAGGAAAATAAAAGCCGGTAATGGCGGAAGTGATTTTTATGTCGATGAAGGGCTTATGAGAAAATTGCTTGCCAGATTCGAAGCGCCGGTGAGAGAGGAAATTGATGTCTGGTATAAAGCAGGCTATTGAGTTTTGTAACGGAGGCGGCCAAATGATGCAGGGGTTACCGATTGGATATGAGGATTTCAGGGAAATAATTGAAAAGAATCTTTATTATGTAGATAAAACTCTGATGATAAAGAATCTGATTGACAGACATGGAAAGGTGAATCTTTTTACACGGCCAAGGCGATTTGGCAAGACGCTGAATTTAAGTATGCTCAGACGTTTTTTTGAATACGAGTCAGATGAAAAGGGAAATCGGATTGATAACGGCAAATTGTTTCAGGGGCTGAAAATTGCTGCCAGCGGGGAGAAGTATATGGCATATCAGGGAAAATTCCCTGTAATAAATCTCTCTCTTAAAGCGGCCAGACAGCCGGATTTTGAGATGGCATACCAAAGTATGGTGGACGAGCTGGCAAAGGAATTTGGCAGACATTCCTGTCTGCTTGATAGTGATAGCCTGAACGAAGATGAAAAAGAACGTTTTTTGTTGATTATGAGACGGAAGGCAGACAGAATTGCATATGCAAAAGCCCTTGATTTTTTATCTTTATGTCTGGCGAAGCATTATAAGGAGAAAGTAATAATTTTAATAGATGAATATGACGTGCCTCTGGAAAATGCTTATTTTGAGGGCTTTTATCAACAGATGGCATCGTTTATCCGTTCGCTTTTTGAGTCGGCGCTTAAAACAAATTCCAATTTGGAATTTGGTGTGATTACGGGATGCCTGCGTATCAGCAGAGAGAGCATTTTTACCGGCTTAAATAATCTGGACATTTATTCGATTTTAAGTCCGTGGTATGCAAAGGATTTTGGTTTTACGGAGGAAGATGTAAAGAAGCTTTTGAAGGACTATAATCTTCAAGATAAGTCTGGAGAAGTAAAAAGCTGGTATGACGGTTACCTTTTCGGTGATGCGGAGATTTATAATCCATGGAGCATTATCAATTATGCACATACATCTATGGGCGACAGGAATGCTTACCCAAGGCCGTACTGGTCCAATACTTCATCAAACAGTATTATCCGGGAGCTTATTGAGAAAGCGGATTTGGAAACCAGAAGGGAAATCGAGGCGCTGATTGCCGGAGATGCGATTGAAAAACCGGTTCATGAGGATATAACTTATGAGGACATACATGAGTCAAAGGAAAATCTGTGGAATTTTCTCTATTTTACGGGCTATTTACGAAAACTGGAGGAGCTTCAGAAGGATGACATGATTTATTTGAGGCTGGCCATTCCAAACAGGGAAGTCCGTTCCATATATAAAAAGACGATTTTGATGTGGTTTGATAAAAATATTGGAAAGGCGGATGTGCCGGGGCTTATTTCTGCATTGGAAAAAGGAGATTGTGAAGCAGTCGGGGATTTTCTCTCAGGCCAGCTTATGGAAACAATCAGTTTTTTTGATTACGCTGAAAACTATTACCATGGTTTTCTTGCAGGTCTGCTGAAAAGTCAGAATAAATATGAGGTTTTTTCCAATCCTGAAAGCGGACTCGGGAGGCCGGATATCGTTATGCGGGAAATGAAATTCCGGGGACAGGTTATTATACTTGAGCTGAAAACGGCTAAAAAATTCGACGATATGGAGCCGCTTTGCATGGAGGCTCTTAAGCAGATAGAGAGCCGGCAGTATGAAAAGGCATTTATTGAGGAAGGCTGTGGGAACGTGAAAAAATACGGTGTGTGTTTTTATAAGAAAGGCTGCATAGTAAAATGCAGCTAAGCGCCTGTGCTGGCAGCCTTTGTCACATATCGGCCCGCAAAGTTCAAATCAAAGCATATTTTGTAGCAATAAGTATATTGTCAAATGAATATCAATTGTATATAATTGAATAAAACCATATTTGCTTAAGTTACATGACAGAAAAAGGGAAATATCGGTTCTTACCAAACAGAATCAGCGGCGGCATTTGCCGCATGTCAGGGGTGTGCAAAAGAAAAGCAACCCGGTTTTTTGCGCAGGAAAGCAGGGGAATTATGAAGAAAGGTTTGTCCATAGCAGTCCTTATCGGATTGAGTGTGGCGATGCTTTTGGGAGCGGGAAGTCCGGACACCGGCAACACGGGAACAGAGGAGCAAAAGCTTCTTCCGGCAAAGGCGGAAGCCGCCGGCAACATCGCGGTAACTATGTTAAAGGATACCAATGCAAAAGAGCGCCTGATGGAAGCGGCGCAGGAAATGGAAAACAGGCGACAGGAAGCGGCGTCAGGCTTGCAGGAGCCCGCAGAGATTTTGCCGGACAATACGGCGGAAGATGCCGTAATCAACGGTTATCTGGCGGACAGCGTGATAATCGGCGATTCCATTGTGCTTGGCTACCGGAACTACTGTATGAAAAGCGGAAACGAAGTGCTGAAAGGAATCAAATTTCTGGCTGCCGGAAGCTTTTCCGCACATAACGCGTTGTGGCCGGTGAGCAGTGAAAGCGTCCACCCTCTTTATCAGGGGCAGCAGCGCCCGGTGTGGGATTCGGTTGCCATGATGGGGGCCAAAAACGTATTTATCTGTTTTGGCCTGAATGATTTGAACATTGACGATGATACCATCGAATGCTACCGGCAGGTGATAGACAATATTGTTACCGCTTCGCCGGAGGTGAATGTACATATTATCAGCATGACCTACACATTAAAGGACAAGGGCGTGGGAAAGCTGAATAATGATAACATACGGGATTACAATTCCCGGCTTTCGCAGATGGCGGAAGAAAACGGCTGGGGCTTTGTGGATTTGGCAACGCCGTTAGCTGATGAGGAAGGGAATCTGAAGCCGGAGTACTGCAGCGATAACTTTGTCCATCAGACGCCGAAGGCATACGATATCTGGACGGAAACGCTGCATGCTTACCTCGGAAGCTTTCTGGCAGAGAAGGAAAATGACGGTTAACGGATTTTTTGAAAAATAAAGACAGAAAAGAGTGGGAGACTTATGAGAAAATTTATGAAATACAGGAAAACGGCTGTGCTGACAGCAATACTTTTGGGAATTTCCCTGTTTGCGGCAGGCTGCGGCGGCGAAGGCGGTAAGGCAGACGATAGCGGCGCGGCAAATACAGAGGAGACCGAAAACAGTGACGGGGAATCTGCAAAGGAAGTATCGGTACAGGATATTTATAAATCCGTTGGCGAGAGCACAGAGCTTCCCTCCATGGTGGAAGGCGACGACGATTTTATTTCCAACTACTACGGAATCGACCCGGCTAATCTGGATTCCTATGTATTTGCCAGTGCAGAGGACGCTACCCTTGCAACCTCTGTCATTATCATGAAAGCAAAGAGCGAGGATGCGGTGGCGGCTCTTGAAGCTTCCTTAAATACCGTGAAGGACCAGAAAGCGGCGGAAATGCAGGGATATATTCCGGAGCAGTACGACATTGTTGCCGACAGCGCCGTTAAGACGGAAGGACTTTATGTTTATCTTGTGATTGCGGAGAATGCCGGAGATATCGAAGCCGTGATTTCAGCGGCATTGCAGTAGTATTGAAATAACAGGAAGAAAGGATGAAATGAGTCGATTATGGTTTTCAGCAGTATACCCTTTCTGTTTTTTTTCCTTCCGGCATGTCTGATTTTATACTATCTTGTACCATATAAGGTGAAAAACTATGTCCTGCTCGCTTTCAGTCTGATTTTTTATGCCTGGGGCGAGCCGGTTTATATTGTGCTGATGCTTTTTGCGTCGGCGGTTGACTATACAAACGGACTTCTGATGGAGCGGTTTGGGACTTCCGCAGGACGCAGGAAGCTTTTTTTGTGCGCGTCGGTGGTAATCAACCTTTCCATGCTGGGATTTTTTAAATACGCTGACTTCCTTGTAGAGACGGTGAGCGCGCTGCTTCATCTTTCCATAAAGCCCCTGGGTCTTGGGCTCCCGGTGGGAATCAGCTTTTTTACGTTCCAGACCATGAGCTACAGCGTGGATTTGTACAGGCGGAATGTGAAGGTGGAAAAAAACTACTTTACCTATCTGACCTACGTGTCTATGTTTCCCCAGCTCATTGCAGGCCCCATTGTCCGGTTTTCTACTGTAAATGAGGAGCTTCACAGCAGGCATATCGGCTGGAACGATTTTGTACAGGGGACGCTCCGGTTTGTGCAGGGTCTGTTTAAGAAGGTTTTGATTGCAAATAATGTGGGGGCGCTCTGGGAAACGATAAGGGCAGCGCAGGCAGGCGCAGTTTCCGCAGGAGGCATTTCAACGGAAAGTGTTTCCGTTGTGACGGCATGGCTCGGCGCGTTATGCTTTACTCTGCAGCTTTATTTTGATTTCAGCGCTTACAGCGATATGGCAATCGGAATGGGGCGGATGCTGGGCTTCCATTTCCCGGAGAATTTTCTTTACCCCTTATCCTCTGTTTCGGTTACGGATTTCTGGCGCAGATGGCATATTTCCCTGTCCACCTGGTTTCGGGATTATGTGTATATTCCCTTAGGAGGCAACCGTGCGGGCACGGCAAAGCACCTTCGGAACATGTTTGTTGTGTGGTTTCTCACCGGCCTCTGGCACGGAGCCGCCTGGAATTTCGTGCTGTGGGGGCTTTATTACGGAGTTCTTCTGACGCTGGAAAAATACGTGTGGGGAGAAAAACTTGACAGACTTCCCAAATGGCTCCGGCATCTTTACGCAATCCTGATTGTGGTGTTCGGCTTTGTGATTTTTGTGTTTGACGATATGGGACAGCTCGGCGGCTATCTTTCCCTTATGTTTGGAGCAGGCGGGAATGCGCTTTTTGGCACGGAGCTTATCTGGTATGTAAAAAATTATGCGCCGCTGCTTCTTACGGCAGTTCTCTTAGCCTTTCCCCTGTATCCGTATTTAAAAAAGAAAGCGGAGAGCCTGCCGCAGTGGGGAAGGACGGTTCTGTCCCTTGGCGCAACTGTCGGATATGCAGGTTTATTTATTCTGACCACGGCATATCTGGTAAACGACACCTATAATCCGTTTTTGTATTTTCGGTTTTGAGAACCGTGGAGAAACGAAATGAAAGAAAACAGACCTTCAAAAATCATAAAATCCATAACCGCTATTTTCCTTGCGGCTTTTGTTCTGCTGTTTGCCTTTGCATTCCTCATTTCGGAAAAACAGGAATTCTCCGAGGGGGAGAACAGATATCTTGAAAAATTCCCCGAATTTACCTTTTCTTCTTTAAAAGAGGGAAAATACACTGAAAAGCTTCAGAGCTATCTGTCCGACCATTTTCCGCTGCGGAATCTGTTTATGGGCTTAAAGGCGGAAACCGAGATTGCCCTCGGCAAAAGGGAAATCGGCGGCGTCTATATTGCAAAGGACGGCTATCTTATCGAAGATTATGCCGCCCCGAAGAACACGGACAAAATCGTGGGACAGTTTGAAAAGTTTGCAAAAAGCCTGGAAAGCGCTGAGGTTTCTCTGATGCTGGCGCCCACCGCCATCACGATTTACGAGGAGAAGCTTCCGGCCCTTGCCCCTGTGCGGAGCCAGATGCAGACCCGGGATGAAATCTATGGGCGGCTTGATTTTTCCACAATTGACTGCTATGACGCCCTGATGGGGGCCAAAAAGGACAATGAACTGTATTACCGTACCGACCACCATTGGACAGGGTACGGCGCTTATGCCGCTTACACGGCCTATTGCGAAGCCAGAGAAATCGAGCCTCTGCCCCTTGAACGGTTTGAAATCACAGAGGTTTCCACGGACTTTAAGGGAACCATTTATTCCAAATTAAATGATGCGAAAATAAAGGCCGACACCATCACCATTTTTGAGAACCCGGAAAACAGGCTGACCGTTTATTATGAGGATAAAAAGGAGACAACGGATTCTCTTTACAACTTTGAGTATCTGGATAAAAAGGATAAATATTCCATGTTTCTTAACAATATTCATCCTTTTATCGAGATAACCAATGAGACAGCAGATTCCGATAAGGAGCTGGCGGTCGTCAAGGACAGCTATGCCAACTGTCTGGTTCCTTTTCTGGTGAACCACTACCGGAAGGTCTATGTGTTCGATACCAGATACTATAAGGGAGGGCCGAGTAAGTTCATCAATGAAAACCGGCAGATTACCGATGTGCTTCTGCTTTACAATATGAACACACTGGACAATGATACGGGAATCGGAGGGATTTATTAAAAGCAAATCCTGAGAAACTTCTTTTTACCGATTTTCAACACATCACCGTTTTCTACTTCCCTGTTCATAGAGCTTTCCTTTTCCATATTTACGCGGACGCCGCCCTGTGCGAGAAGGCGGCGGAACTCGCTGCCGCTTGCCACAAATCCCTCCTGAACGAGAAGGGGGGAGAGGTCGCCCAGGCGGCATTTGTTACAATGAGCCGGCTCGCGGAGGGCGACAGCGTCTGCTTCAATCCGTAATACGGGGATATCCTCAGGAATCCCCTTTTGAGAGAAAGCCTGATGAAAAAATTCTTCTGCGGCGAGAGTCTCCTCCGGCGTATGATACAGAGCGGTAACGGTTCTGGCCAGAAGCATCTTGCAGTCTCTGGGATTTTCACCGCCTTTAAGAGCCTCTTTTATTTTATCCAGTTCGTCGGGCAGGATATCTGTTGCCAGCTCAAAATATCTGATTATCAGCCGGTCAGGCACCTCCATCACCTTCTTGAACATCACGCTGGCGTCCTCCTTGACTCCAATGTAATTTCCAAGACTTTTGCTCATTTTTTCCACGCCGTCAAGCCCCTCCAATATGGGCATGAAAAGAGCGGCCTGGGGCTCCATGCCCAAATCCTTTTGAAGGGAGCGTCCCATTAAAATGTTGAAGGTCTGGTCGGTGCCGCCGATTTCAACGTCGGCTTTGATGGCGGCCGAATCGTAAGCCTGCATAAGGGGGTAAAAAAATTCATGGAGCCCGATAGGCGTGTTGTTAAGGTAGCGGTTCTGGAAGTCGTCCCGCTCCAGCATGCGGGCCACGGTGACGGTGGAGGCCAGCTTAAGGATTTCCTCAAGCTTTAAAAGCTCCAGCCATTCCCCGTTGTAGCGGACCGTTGTTTTCTCCGGGTCGAGTACCCGGAATATCTGTTCCTGATAGGTCTGGGCGTTTTGCATAATTTCCCTGTCGGAGAGGGCTTTGCGGCCTTTGGATTTTCCCGTAGGGTCTCCGATTCTGCCCGTAAAATCGCCGATAATAATTACGATATGATGCCCCATGTCCTGCATCTGCTTCAGTTTCCGAAGCACCACGGCATGGCCTAAATGAATGTCCGGTGCGCTGGGGTCCAGTCCCAGCTTGACAGTGAGGGGCGTTCCTGTGCGGACGGAACGCGCCAGCTTTGCTTTCAAATCATCTTCTCCGATTATCTGGGCGGCGCCCTGTGAGATGATGCGCATCTGGCGGGCTGCTTCGCTGTTTACAGCTTCTTCGTTTACTTCCTTTATAGCTTTCATTGTTAGTTATCCTCCTGTTGCAGTTTTGCGTAACCTGTCAGGCACACCTCCGTTTCCATAGACTTCCGGTCGCGCTCCGCATTCAGGAAAGGATTTGTGCACATTCCGGGGGTTCGCTGATTTTTCAGAACAAAAAACTCCCGTCCAATACAGGACGAGAGCAAATTCTCGTGGTACCACCTGATTTCACAGACAGCTCGCACTGTCTGCCTTTTCGAGTACGGCCCTTAAGGCGTATACTCTAGCACGGTAACGGGTGCGGGAACCGTCGCAGCCTACAGGGCCATGAGCCGTTTGGTGCGAAGCTCAAAGATGTATTCGAATAAAGCTTCCCATGCGCCTCTCATCAGCCGGCTGCTTTCTGTATGATTCACTTTATTCTACTTCTTCTTATCATTGCTTTTATAAATCGTTCATATGAAGTTGTGTGTTATTGTAACGGCAGGAAAGGAAGTTGTCAAGGGTGAGAAAGAAATTTAATGTGGATTTTTACAAATTAAGGTGTTCACAAGGCGCCCGGATGTTATAATAAATAACAGACAAAAGCGTATTTATTATGACAAAGGGGAGCGCTATGTGTGGTTTTGGGATATGGCGGACAGCGATAGCTTTCACCGTATTGTTGTTAAGATTACGAAAACCTTTGAGGAGGATAACGATGGCTAATGGAAAAAAGCGTCTGATTCAAAGTCTGGAGCTAAGGCACGGAATCAGGCTGCTAAATATGTTTGTTTTATTGACGGCGGCGGTTCTGCTGCCCGGGTGTGGTAAGAATGTGGAAACCTATATCGGCGAGGACACCCAAAACGTGGTGCTGCGTACCGTTTCAATGGCGGGGGGATCCGCTTCAGGAGCCGGAGTTTATGAGGAAATCAGACAGGAATTTATGGCGGAGAATCCTAATATTTACATTGAGGACGAAACCCGGACCTCTGACGAACAGTGGAAAAACGAGGTTGTGACAGACTTTTCCGTGGGGAACGAGCCGGATGTGCTGCAGTTTTTTACAGACGCAACGGCGAATCAGATTGTGGCTATGGACAAATTCGTCACGGTTGAAGAAATCCGGCAGGTGTATCCCGAATATGCCTCGGATACCTACGACTGGGCGCTTGCGCAGGCGGCGAATCAGGACGGCGTTTCCCGTGCCGTGCCGACCACGGGTTTCTGGGAGGGACTGTATGTAAACCGGGAGCTGTTTGAACGCTGCAAAGTGCCACTGCCTTCCGACTGGGATTCCCTGATGTATGCGGTATCCGTTTTCCGCGAAAACGATATCGTGCCCATATCCTGCGCTCTTGCCAACGTGCCCCACTACTGGCTGGAACATTTTCTTTTATACACATCGGGAAAAGAGGGATATCTGAATCCGGGCGCCGCCGCGCCGGAAGACTGGGTGCGGGCGTTGGCGCTTTTCCAGGTACTTCGGGAAGCCGGCGCATTTCCGGAGGATACGGACAGTATCACCAATGAGTACGCCGGGGAGCTTTTTGTCAATAAGAAAGCGGCCATGCTGCTGGAGGGAAGCTGGTATTTTCCGTCGGTGACAGATACGGAAAATACGCTGGTGATTCCCTTTCCCGGCGTGCCAAATCAGAAAGCGGAGCCCGGCGCCATGATAGGAGGAATTACCTCGGGATTTTATATTACAAGAAGAGCCTGGAACGATTTGAACAAGCGGGACGCGGCTGTAAAATATGTGATGGCCCATACCCGGCGGGATGCGGTGCAGAGGTATTATGAGGCGGGAGGCGGGAGCCTTGTGGCCGCCGCGGACGTGAGGGCGCTCAAAAGCCGCAGCCCGTTAGCGGAATGCGCCGCCAGATACGTGGAGAACGCGCCGGAAAAGCTGCTGCCCACGGATTCACGCATGGAGCCGGAGGCTTACAGGACGTTGATTGCGGGTATATCGGAGGTCTCTGCGGGAGGCTCGGGAGAAGAGCTGTTAGAGCGGGTATTCGCCTCCGCGCCGTGGAGGGAGGGCTTTTACTCACAATAAGCTGTTTCCCGGTTCGTCGAATCTTCTGTCCCGCCAGTAGTATTCCTTGTCATGCTCGTTTATTTTTCGAATGGGACGGCAGGGATTCCCCACAGCTACCGTATAATCAGGAATATCTTTTGTCACCACACTTCCGGCGCCAATCACAGCGTATTTTCCAATCGTGATTCCGGGAAGGACAATAGAGCCGGCCCCCAGCCATGCGCCGTCGCCAATGGTGATGGGGAAGGAATACATACTGCATTTTGCCCGTTCCTCCGGGTCAATGGGATGCCCTGTGGTGCAGAGGGTCACGTTTGTTCCAAAAAGGCATCCTTTTCCGATTGTGATAGAAGCGTCGTCAATTAAAGTCAGCCCGGCGTTGACATAAGTGCCGTCTCCAATGGTAACGGATGTACCTACTAACAGGGAAAGGGGCTGGTTAATCCACACATCTTTTCCTACAGCGCCGAATATCTGCTTCATCAATTCCGCCCGTCTGGCGGTTTCGCTGGGCTTTGACATATTAAATTCATACATCAAATCCTTGATTTTCCCCTGATGGGCAATAAACTCCTCCGTATCAAGCCAGAGATGACCCTTTGCAACCCGTTCCTGCCGTTCCTGTTCTGTCATGGTGTGAAACCTCCTTTAAATAGTCTTATCATATAATTTACTATACCATGAAAAGATGGGGAGGGAAACTATAATTTCCGTTTCCGTTTTCCTCCTGACTGAGCTGGTAAATGGCATCGGAAGCAACGCTGATAAATTCCTTCTTCCATGCAGGAATAATGCTGTTAAATCCGGATATCCTGTCTCTTATGGAAAAGAAAAAGCTCTCTCTTGAATTTGAATATTATGTGCTGCTGTTTTTTATCCTCGCCTTTACCGGCTGGCTCTGGGAGGTGGCGTTATTCTTTTTTACGGAACATGCATTTATCAACAGAGGCGTATACAGAGGTCCTTATCTTCCGGTTTACGGAGCAGGCGGACTTTTGCTGTGCGTCCTTTTCCGTTCCCTGTGCAAAAAACCTGTCAGGGTGTTTTTTCTGTCGTCTCTTGCCTGTTCCGTGCTGGAATACCTGACCGGCTATTTTCTCGAACGCCGGTGGGGAATCAGGTGGTGGGATTATAGCGGGCATTTCTTAAACATTAACGGAAGAATCTGTCTGACCGGCGCGGTAATCTTCGGGCTTTTCGGGACGGCGCTGGTGTGTCTTTTTCTTCCCTTTTATGAAAAAATCTACCGCAGGCTTTCTAAAAAGTGGCTTACGGCAATTTGCATCCTGCTATTGCTGGCGTTTGTGGCGGACGCGGCTTACTGCGCCATGCGGCCCAATGTAGGGTACGGAATTTCCTTACAGGGACAGCGTTCCGGTGATGCCGGCCAGTAAAAGCATAACGAGGGGCACGGCGTATTTTCTGGGGTGGTGCCACAGGTCGCTTTCCGTTTTCCAGTTGCGAAGGGGATAAAACCATTCCAGAAGCACAGACAAAACGGCACTGAGGAAAGCGAAGAAAAGTGCAAGTATTGCCGCAGGGGCAGAGATACCGCCAAATTGTATCTGCCAGCTTAAAAGGAACAATGCGTCCGCAATGAGATTACACATAAAAATGAAAAGACAGTAGGGCAGGCAAAACGCATTCTTTTGTCCTGGAAGGGTGCGGACGGCCTGCTCGAAATCCGGGTCGGCGGACAACAGAATGCAAATCGGCGTATTGAGGGAAAGAATAGCGAAGCCGACAGGAAGGACAAAAAGGCTTTCCGCATTTCTTAAAAACAAGGGAAGAACACAGGCCACGCCCCACATGACTGCGGTGTTTGCCAGATAGTTTTTATGGGAAAGAAGGTAGCGGAAAAGATAACGCCATGCGAACGATACAGAGCCTCCTGCGGGTCTGATACAGTGATGCATTCTTGTGCGGGAAAGTCTGCTGTCTTTTCCGGCCCGCCCAAAACCATAGGGCGGCATTTTTCTGTCCTGATATCTGCAGGAATAAAAGGAATAGCCGTCCGTATTCCGCAAAATCAACAATGCCAAAGCGCAACTGCCCATTACAGACGGCAGGAAATACGGAGTATTCCATAAAAAGAAAATGGAGACAATTAAGGCGACAGCCCAGAGACATCCTGTATACCGGCATTTTCTTAAGGAAAAGACAGCAGCCGTCGCAAGGACAGCGTTGATGATACAGAGAATGCTCCCGAGGATTTCCAGGGGACGCCATACCGAAAGGGCAAATATGACCGAAAGAAGCACCGCTGTTTTGGTCAGAAAGGTGTGGATTCCCAGAGCGGTCACATAGGCAGCGACAAAGCTGCGGTTTTCAAAGGGCAGCATCAGCATATTTTGCATATCTCCCGAGGCTCCCTCCGAAGAAAGCATCTGCCACATGATGCCGGATGTCAGGGCAGTGACCATCAGGTACAGAATGAAAGGCGCAATTTCCACCTTAAAATCAGTAATATACAATCCAAGGAATACAGCGATACAGACAAAAAGCGTGGATTTTAACCGCTCGTATTCTGTTCCGAATAATTTTTTTGCAAATGCTTTAAAGATTGTTTTCACAGTTCAGCGCCTCCCGGATGTTTGCGGCGTCTATCTGGCCGGCTTCAAAGGTCTGCCGGATTTGCCCCTTTTCCAGAACAAATACGCGGTCAGAGGTTAACGTGATGCTTTCAAGGATATGTGAGGAAAAAAGGACGGTTCCGTATTTTTTGTAACCGGATATCTGCTGATACAGGTATTCCGTACTTTGAAAATCCAGTCCGTTGACCGGCTCGTCGAGAAAAAGAAGCGCCGGTTTTAACGCAAGCGCCGTAATCAGGAACGCCTTTTTCCGATTGCCGGTTGACAGGTCTTTCATCAGAATATCCGTATAATCCTCAAAATGAAATCCCTGTATCAGCTCCGAAATTTCCGGCTGTTTTTTGCCGTAGGAGGTAAAGACATAAGACAGATATTCCCGAAAGGTAAAATAACGGAAAGAATTGTCCTCGGCAAAAACCGTATATCGGCTGGCCTTGAAGTCGCTATCCCGAAGATTGACGGCTTTTCCTTCAAATGAAATTTCATCCGCCTGAAAAGTGGGAATGAGCCCCGAGAGTATTTTAATAAAAGTGGTTTTTCCTGCGCCGTTCAGTCCAATCAGCCCCGCCGCCTCATGGTCGGCCAGTTCCAGGGAAAAGTTTGACAAAACTTTTTTTTCAGGAATATACCAGGCGTTTAAGTTTTTGATTGTCAAAAGAGAATTTTTCATTTCAGTCTGCTCCTTCTCTGCTTATGAACCTATCATAATCAGAAAAGGAAGCCTGTGCGGAAGTGTCCGCAAACGGCAGGTTTTTGACCGCGAAAAAAGCCGTGAGGAAAGACTACGGTATCGGCACGCCCTCATAGGACAGGGTGGCGACTGCCTGAAAGTCGGTATCAGTATAGGAAGTCCGGACGCAGCCGCCGTATTTTTCGGCGGCAGTCCGGGCACTTTTCAGCCCCCAGCCGTGAAGTCCGCTGTCCTCCTTTGTGGTTTTCAGCGCGCCGTCTTTTTCTATAAGAGGGGAGGCATGGCCGGAAGCATAGCTGTTTTCCACTTTTATGATTATCATCTGGTTGATACGGCGGATAGTAAGCCGGATATATCTTTTTTCCGCTTCCGGCACCTGCCTTGCCGCTTCCAGGGCATTATCCAGAAGATTTCCCAGTATTGCGCATAAATCCGCGCTTCTTAAATTGGTATGCCGGGGAAATTCCACCTGTATACGGAAGTCGGTTCCGTCAGATTTGGCTTTGTTTGCTTTGCTGTTAATCAGGTAGTCTATGGTTTCATCGCCCGTCCACACATTGCCCGCCATTTCCCGCACAGGCTCCTGCAACGCGTTCAGGTATTCCACAGCTTCTTTCGTTTTCTGCCGGGAAAGAAGCTGCTGCAGCACTCCGATATGGTTGTGGAAATCGTGGAAAAGCTTTGTATTGACGGCGTAGGCCTGATTTAAGGCGGCGTAATCCCGTTCCAGAAGTCCGGCCTGTTCCGATTTGAGCCTTGCCAGCTCCTTTTCCATCTCATATTGACGGCTGATGTAAAAGACAAGAACGGACATCATCAGGATAACCGACAGAAGCGTCCACATATCAAGGGTATCGTCCGTGATGGCAAGGACAGACTGTTCCGATAAGGTAATGACGGCCAAAAAGCCTGCCAGCGCAATTCCCGAGGCAAAGCGGAAAGCTTTCCTTGCCCCCGACGGCCTTTTGTGCTTTAAAAGAAGAAAGACAGCGGCAGCCAGCAGTCCGTGCAACAAAAAGAGAGCCGCCTGTCCTGTTCCGGTTTTGTCATCGGGTAGAACCGGGCAGCGGAGCAGAACGCCCAGCCATGCAGCAAAAAGAAACTGCCAGAAGGAAAGGGCAATCTCATAAAAAATACTGATAAACAGACTCATTCTTATGTTCGCCTTGAGAAGTCGTCCGGCGCAAAATGTCAGCAGGAGCGCCTTAAGGCCCGCATTGTAAAAATCCGGCAGACCCGCTAACGACAGCAGAATGAGGAAGGCGGCAGTACCGGCAAGAGCGGCCAGGACGCCTTTTTTCTCCGGCCTGCGTGAGGGCAGCAGCCGGGAAATAAGGAGCAGATAAAGGGCAGTTTGGAGCAGCCCGGATGAAATGTGGGAAACGGCTATTATCAGGTTTGTCATATATGCGCCCCCCAATAACTGTTAATCTGCTCCTTTACTTCCTGCAGATGAGAGCGGCTTACGGGGAGCGCCGCGCCGTTTTTCAGGACGGCCATGCCGTCTTTTATCTGCATAATATGTATTATGTTGACAATACATCCCCTGTCGATGTAGATAAACTCTTCCGCGCCTAATTCCTTATAAACCTGCTGCAGGCTTTTCCGTACTTTGGAAACGCCGCAGGCAGAGGTGATGCAGGCATTTTTCCCATCCCGCTCGATATAGTAAATATCCTTACAGGGGATTTTTTCAAGGCGGCTGCTGGTCTGAATCGTATAGGATTTTCCGGCTTCCAGTAAAAGCAGCCTGACGGCATCGCATATGGCCGGAAAAAGCCGCTTTTCGGCATCGCTTTTCGGGACATAGCGGAAGATGGACAACTCGAAAGCGTCTATGGCGTATTCTATATGGGAAGTGATGAAAATAATCTTTACATTTGGAAGACGGGGCTTTATTTTCTTTGCAAGTTCCATTCCGGTACTTCCTGGCATTTCAATGTCCAGTAAAATTAAATCAAAATAAAAGCCATCTTCCGTAATATCATAAAGAAGATTGCCGCTGTCCGTATAAACCGAAATTTTTCCTGTGCTCCCGCACTCTCTCAGACAGCTTTCTGCGATTTTCCTGTGTTTTAAAGCGGTTTCCTTTTCATCGTCACAAACGGCTATATGCAGCATAAAATCACCTCACGGGGGATATTATACTATATTTTGACAGCGGGCTCAATCGGAAGCAGGGAGGTTTACAAAATAGCGAGGAACTGGAGCGCCAATAGTTTCAAAGGGGGGCAGAAGCCACATTTCGTGCCCTGTCCGCCGCTGTTGGCAATCTGAGGAAATTATTTCTAACGGCGGCATGAACTGGGACAGAGATTACAGACAAATGCTGCGGGCATTTCCTCAATACCTGCGTTTGGGAAATCCGCTCAGAGATGAGGATATTGCTCAGGAGGAAAACTTTTGAAGCCCACAGCCGCTATCGGATATTTTAACCGTTCGTGGCGTGGGCTATCGTTTTAACAGGGAGGCATAACATGAATGTTAATCTGCTATGGTATTAACGAGATTGCAATGAACAGCCAGACACAGCTTATTAAACAAAAACAGTCTGAACAGGCGTATAAACGGTTAATATGCGCATTGATGTAAATGCTTATAGCCGTATCCTTAACAACCTGCTGCAGAACCGTACCGAAAGGGCAATTGGCAGAAGTGAATTGTTAGTAAAGTGGGTTTTGCCAAAAACAAGTGGAAGAAAAGCTGGTGTGCAGGTGGTTCTTATAAAATGAATATGGTAAAATTTTATAAGAAACGAGGTAAGGCTATATGGAAAAGAAAATTTATATCACAGAGGAAGAACGGACAAAGTGTCAAAAGGTGGCAGATGCGTTTGCAGAGCTGTATGAGATGGAGAATATCGTAGTGCTTGATGTAGGCAGGTATGGCTTTGTAATGCTAAAATATTATAATCTGCCACATGGTTTTGAAGATGCCATAACTTTTACAGACAGTGTGGAACTATTTGAAGATTTGTGGGAAGAATGGCTGAATACAAAACTGTATTTACTGGCAAGAGGCACACCGTTGCTGGAGAAGGGCTATAAAGGTGTGTTTGAGGGTTTGCCGGAAGAAAAACAGTCGGAACTTATCATGAGGAAAGCTACTTTTGCAAAAGCGGCAGAGATATATCTATAATGTTGTTTTTGTGAGGAAAATGGAACGGTAGTTGGCGAATAATCAAAGGTTAGAAAGGCTCTGTGAGATGCAGAGCTTTTCTTATTTGTGTTTTATGAAAAAATGGAATGAATGAGTGGGATTTCGCCGTAATCGGCATTGTGGAAATGTCGTATAACTGGCTATCTTATGGAGTTGTGGGTAACTCTGTTTGCAGGATGTGGGAAAGCTGCACTTTGCTTTTCCATGTCCTGTGAATAGAGTTATCCATGACGGAATAGTCAGTTATGCACATTTCCATGATGCAGTTTTTATGGCAAGTCTGTTCATTTTACAAAAATTTGACATGAGTTATGTTTTTGATTTTACAAGCAGTATTTATGATAAAAAGCGTAGAAGAAAATATCACAAAGAAAAAAGGAGAAAATTATTATGAAAAAAATTGTTACTTTTGTTGCCACTTTATCACTTGCACTCGTAGCTATGACCGGATGCGGGAAGGCGGACAGCAAAACAGTATCTACGGATGGCTCAACCTCTATGGAAAAAGTAATCGGTGCTTTGGGCGAAGCTTTTGAGGAAAACAATTCCGGTGTAACCTTTACATATAACCCTACCGGTTCCGGCTCCGGAATTACGGCTGTGGCAGAAGGACGCTGCGATATTGGTCTTTCCAGCCGTAACTTAAAGGAAGAAGAAAAAGCGCAGGGATTGACTGAAACGGTGCTTGCGCTTGACGGGATTGCTGTCATTGTAAATCCGAATAATCCGGTAAATGACCTTGACCTTGAAACGATTAGCAGGATTTATAGAGGGGAAATAACAAACTGGCAGGATATAGGCGGCAATGATCTGGAAATTGTCCTGATTGGACGTGAAGCCGGGAGCGGTACAAGAGATGGCTTTGAATCCATTACGGACACGGAGGATGCCTGCAAATACCGTCAGGAGCTTACATCTACCGGGGATGTGATTACAACGGTGGCAGGCAATCCGGCGGCAATCGGATATGCTTCCCTTGCATCTGTAAAGGATATGGTAAAAACCCTTTCTGTCGGCGGTATTGTACCTGCGGAGGAAACGGTAAAAGATGGTAGCTATGTGGTGCAGCGTCCGTTTGTGTTAGTGACAAAGAGCGGCGCAGAGCTTTCGGCAACTGCACAGAAATTCTTTGATTATATTACTTCATCTGAAGCAGGTGAGATTATCTCATCTGCGGGTGCAGTACCAGTAAATAAATAATCCGGCGGATTATGAAAGGTTTTGGAAGGTGAAGTCAAATGAACAAAAAACAGTTCATGGAGAATGCCATACATGGCATATTCCTGATACTTGGTCTGATTACAGTTGGCTGTGTACTCCTGATTACTGTTTACCTTGTCATATCAGGGATTCCGGCTATCCGAAAAATAGGAGTTTTGAATTTCCTTTTCGGGAAGAAATGGGCTTCTACAGCAGCACAGCCGCAATATGGGATTTTTCCGTTTATCCTTACCAGTATTTATGGTACGGCTGGCGCAATCGTACTTGGAGTGCCAATTGGCTTTATGACAGCAGTTTATCTTGCTAAGATTGCGCCGTTAAAAATAAAAACCGTTATTGAAACAGCGGTAAGTTTATTGGCTGGCATTCCGTCGGTAGTTTATGGGCTTGTGGGAATGATGGTGCTTGTGCCAGGGATACGGATTGTTTTCCATATCCCCGATGGAGCCAGCCTGTTTGCTGCTATCATTGTACTTGCAATTATGATATTACCCTCAATCATTAAAGTGTCGCTTACGGCATTAGAAGCTGTTCCAAAGGAATATGAGGATGCTTCCCTTGCGCTTGGTTCGACACCGATTGAAACATACTTCCGTGTATCCGTTCCGGCGGCAAAAAGCGGCATTGCGGCGGCTGTTGTGTTAGGCGTTGGCAGGGCTATCGGCGAGGCTATGGCTATTATGATGGTGGCGGGGAACGCCCCAAATATGCCGAAAATTTTTCAGAGCGTCCGTTTCCTTACAACCGCTGTGGCAAGTGAAATGTCTTATGCGGCTGACGGAAGTTTACAGAAACAGGCATTATTTTCGATTGCGTTGGTTTTATTCCTCTTTATCATGCTGATAAATGCCGTATTAAATTTCTTTTTGAAACAAAGCAAGGAGTAAATATAGATGGAAAAACAATCAATTTCCCTTAGAAGGAAAACATATATTACAGCCATGCGTGTGTTGATGGGGATTTCCGTATGCATTACTTGTGCATTGGTATTATTTTTGATTGGTTATGTATTGTGGAAAGGGCTGCCGAATGTATCTTGGGAGCTGCTTACTACGAAACCGAGTTATCTGTCTGACCGGATCGGGATACTGCCGGATATTCTTAACACAGTCTATATTGTAGCGGCAACTTTGGTATTTGTTCTCCCGCTTGGAGTTGGTGCGGCGATTTATCTTACAGAATATGCCAAAAATAAGAAACTGGTAGAAATGATTGAGTATGCAGCCGAAACCTTATCAGGGATTCCGTCTATTATTTATGGACTTGTAGGTATGCTGTTTTTCTGTCAGTTTTTTGGTATGAAAACTTCCCTCTTAGCGGGGGCATTTACTTTGGTAATCATGAATCTGCCTACGATTATGCGCACAACGCAGGAAAGCCTGAAAACAGTACCGCAAAGTTACCGTGAAGGTGCTTTTGGGCTGGGAGCTGGAAAGTGGCGTGTGATTTATACCGTTGTGCTTCCAGGTTGTATTGATGGAGTCATAACAGGCTGTATATTGTCAGTGGGGCGAATTTTGGGAGAATCAGCGGCACTTCTTTTTACGGCTGGTTTTGCCCATGCCCTGAACGGGATTCTTGAAGGGCTTGGCAGTGCAGGGGCAACATTGACGGTCGCATTATATGTCTATGCAAAAGAAAACGGGGAATTTGGTATAGCCTTTGCAATTGCCGCTATCCTGATGATTTTGACCATGTTCATCAATCTGTCGGCTACACTGGCGAGCAGATATTTCCAAAAAAGGAGAAATGTATGAATAATATAATGAATCATGACAAAAATCCTGCCATGGTGGTAAAAGACCTGTGCCTGTGGTATAGCAGTACACAGGCTTTGAAAGATGTAAATATTGAGATTGAAGGACAGAGCATTACGGCACTGATTGGCCCCTCCGGGTGTGGGAAGTCTACTTTCCTTAAATCGTTAAACCGAATGAATGACCTTATCGCTGGTGTACGGATTACAGGAGAAGTGTATTATAGGGGCGATAATATTTTTGATGCAGATGTCGATGTCAATGAGCTTCGCCGCAGTATTGGCATGGTTTTTCAAAAGCCGAATCCTTTTCCTATGAGCATCTACGACAATATTGCTTACGGGCCGAGGACACACGGAGTGAAAAATAAGGCAAAATTGGACGATATAATAGAACGCTCTCTGCGTGGGGCGGCAATCTGGGATGAAGTAAAGGACAGGCTGAAAAAATCGGCATTAGGACTGTCAGGCGGTCAGCAGCAGCGGCTCTGCATTGCCCGTGCATTAGCGGTAGAGCCGGATGTGCTTCTGATGGATGAGCCTACAAGCGCACTTGACCCTATTTCCACATCTAAAATAGAGGAACTTGCAATGGAACTTAAAGAAAAGTATACTATTATCATCGTAACGCACAATATGCAACAGGCTGTGCGAATTTCCGATAATACGGCTTTCTTTCTCCTTGGCAATTTAATTGAGTATGGAAATACGGAAAAGATGTTTGAGCAACCAAAGGACAAGCGGACGGAGGATTATATTACGGGGAGGTTTGGATAATGAGAAGTCGTTTTGATGAACAGCTTGCTATGCTGAATAAAGAGCTTACCCAAATGGGGGCAATGTGTGAGGAAGCGATTGCCGCTGCTTCAAAAGCATTAACTATGGGCGACATAAAGCTGGCAGACAAGGTTTTATCCCTTGATGGAGAGATTAACCGGATGGAGCGCACAATCGAAACACTGTGTTTGAAACTGCTGTTACAGCAACAGCCGGTAGCAAGGGATTTACGGCAAATATCTGCAGCCCTTAAAATGATTACTGATATGGAGCGTATTGGAACACAGGCGGCGGATATTGCGGAAATTATCACGTTTCTTGACGGAAGGACTGGAGGGGAATGTGAACAGATCCGGTTTATGGCAGATGCGGCGAGCCAGATGGTTACAGAAAGCATTGACGCTTTTGTAAAACAGGATGTAGTATTGGCTGGTGCGGCGATTGACCGTGATGATGTGGTTGACGATTTGTTTTTACAGGTCAAGTCATCTCTGATTAAGCTGATAGCAGAAAAACCGACAGACGGAGGATATGCGCTGGATTTACTGATGATTGCCAAATATTTTGAGCGTATCGGGGACCATGCGGTAAATATTGCAGAGTGGGTGGCTTTTTCCGTGACAGGAGAACATAAAGGAGCATGATTATGAAAGTATGGTGTGTGGAAGATGATGACAGTATCCGGGATATTGAGGTATATACGCTTAATTCCACTGATTTTGAAGCAAAAGGATTTTTGGATGCAATAGCCTTTCGTGACGCTTTATCTATGGAAAAGCCGGATTTGATAATTCTTGATATTATGCTGCCCGGAGAGGATGGCGTGGAACTGCTGAAATTTTTAAAAGACAGCCCTGACACTTGCAGGATTCCCGTCATCATGGCAACTGCAAAAGGCATGGAGTATGATAAAATCCAGAGCCTTGATTTAGGTGCGGATGATTATCTTGTAAAGCCTTTTGGGATGATGGAGATGGTTTCCCGTGTGAAAGCGGTACTCCGCCGGTGCAATCCTACAGAGGTAGAACATCTTTTGAAAGCCGGGGGGCTTGTTGTCAATCTGGACGAACATACATTTTCCATTGATAATGAAAGAATACAGCTTACCTTAAAAGAATTTGAACTTCTCCGGCTGTTCCTTTCCCGTCCGGGCATCGCATTTTCCCGTGACCAGCTTTTTAATGACATATGGGGAGCTGATTATGTCAGTGAAACGAGAACGGTTGATATGCATATCCGTACTCTGCGTGTAAAACTGGGGGATTATGGGAAAATGATTGAAACAGTGCGTGGTGTTGGTTATAGGTTAGAGGTGCAGGCATGACAAAGAAAATTTTTAAATCAATTATGGTTGTAGCGGGGGCTGTCCTGATTGCAAGCCTTGTTATCATCATGGGATGTCTTTACAGTTATTTCAGTAATGTTCAGGGAAAACAGTTGGAGGATGAACTGTCTTTAGCTGCCATAGCCGTTGAAAAGGATGGACGGAACTATCTGGAGGAATTACAGTCAAGGGAGTACCGTCTGACATGGGTTGCTGAAAATGGAGATGTTATATATGATACACAGTCTGACGGGGAAAGTATGGAAAACCATGCGGACAGGGAAGAAATTCAAGAAGCCCTGCGGAATAAAGAGGGAAAAAGCTCACGTTATTCCACGACTCTTTTAGAAAAAACACTTTACTGTGCAAGGCGGCTTAATGATGGTTCAGTATTAAGGATTTCTGTCAGCAGCGTTACGATATGGGTGCTTGTTTTGGGGATGATACAGCCGATTTTAATTGTAGTTGTTGTAGCACTCATTTTATCAGGAGTATTAGCAAGCCGTATTTCTAAACATATCATGGAGCCGTTAAACAGACTTGATTTAGAAAAACCGCTGGAAAACGATACTTATGAGGAGCTGGCTCCCCTATTAAACCGTATCAATAAACAGCATAAGCAGATTGATATGCAGTTGTCGGAACTCCAAAGGAAAAATGATGAATTTGCACAGATTACATATGGCATGACGGAAGGGCTTGTCCTTTTGAATGAGAAAAATATAATTCTGAACATTAATCCTGCCGCGCTGAAGCTGTTTCATACGAAACGTTCCAGCATAGGTAAAGATTTTTTGACAGTAGAGAGAAGCCATAATGTGAGCCACGCCATACAGGACGCATTTTCAAGTGGACACAGCGAAATCCGCATAGAACGTGAGGGAAAAGAGTATCAGATCCATGTCAACCGCATTGAATCTAACGGTATTGTAATTGGGGCGGTTGTTCTTGCCTTTGATATAACAGAAGCAGCTTTCGCAGAAAGGAACAGACGGGAGTTTACTGCCAACGTATCACATGAATTGAAAACTCCGCTGCAATCCATAATGGGGAGTGCGGAGTTAATGGAGAACGGTCTTGTAAAATCGGAGGATATGACACGTTTTGTAGGGCATATCCGCACAGAGGCAGGGCGGCTTGTAACATTAATTGATGATATTATCCGTTTATCCCAATTAGACGAGGGATGCGATATGCCGTTTGAAAATGTTGATTTATGTGAGATCGCATCTGAGGTGATGGCAGGACTGGCAGATATAGCAGCGGCAAAAGATATTGAAGTGGCTTTAACAGGAAAAAAGGTTTATATTAAAAGTGTCCGGCGGCTCTTAACAGAAATTATTTTTAACCTCTGTGATAATGCTATCAAGTATAATAAGAACGGCGGTACGGTAGAAGTAGCTATAAGCAGTCAGGAAAATAGTGCCTCGATTACGGTGAAGGATTCGGGAATCGGCATACCGCCGGAACATCAGGCAAGAATCTTTGAACGATTTTACCGTGTAGACAAGAGCCGCTCTAAGGAATCAGGTGGAACGGGATTAGGACTATCTATTGTAAAACATGCTGTACAATACTTGAATGGCAAGATTGAACTGCAAAGCAGCCTGGGGCAAGGAACGGTTATACAGATTATTTTTCAGCAAGATAAAAGTGATGTGGTGCAGTTTTCCTAAAAAACCTGTATTTTACATAAATTATACAAAACATAACTTTTATATTTTACAAAGCATTCATAAAATTATCTTTATAAATATTCAAAGCAAACGCTGACGGTAATTTTATGAAAAATATATAGCGCATGAGCTTAAGAATGGCGGTTTTATTTGAATGTAAAACTGCCATTCTTTTTTATAGACTATCAGTAAGGGAAAAGATATGATTAGAAAAAAGCAAAAACTGTATACACACCAAAGACAAAAAATAAAGAATAATTGCACACATAAAGGTGTACCGCAAGGAAGAAATAAACTTCACTGCGGTACACCTTTTTTAATGGTGCGAAATTTGTCTGATTTTGGCTTTTATTACAGTTTATCTGTTGCGTATTTGTGTGCAAAATCTGGCTGGAACAATTTTGATTCTGGAGGGGGATTCCGTTTGGGCTTACTGCTTCATGGTGGGCTGTTTTGAGAGCATGGATTTTTGTGTATCCCACACCTGTTTCATCAGCTTTTTCACTTCCTCCACATCGGCTTTATAGACGTTGCCTGTGGCGTTTATTCGCTTGGCGATCTGGTTTAAGTTGCCGCTGATTTTTCCAAGCGTGTAGTTGTATTCCCGCAGGTCTGAATAGTCAATGTCATAGACAAAGCCGTACAAAATCAGGCGGCGGAGGAAAGTGGACTTGCTTTTCATGCCGGAGATTTTTACTTTCTGCTCCAGTATGTATTGTTCCTTGTCACTCAAGTATATTTTCAGTTCATTTTTGCGTTCTCTGTTTGCCATTTTTTATCTCCTTTCTGCGGCTGGGTTTTAAAAAAAATTTTACACAATCTTCAATCCTGCCGTGGGGGATGGGCAGCAATGGCACTGTCGGACAAGCAGGCAGTCCTTGGCAGGGTTATGGAACAGCAACAGATTAACAGTACCGTGGATTATGGTTTGGTTGAGGGAAAAAGGCGAACTATTGAGAAAAGGCTTGGGGAAATCGAGAAAGTCATAAGCAAGCTGTATGAGGATTACGCACTCGGCAGGCTTGCGGGGGCAAGCATAGACAACCTTATGCCGAAGTACCAGAGGGAGCAGGAAGAACTCAAAAAACAGCTTTCCGCATTGCAGGAGCAGTCGGCAGAGTATGACGCTACAGAGCAGAATGCGGGGAAGTGGATAAGCCTGATCCGGCAGTACAGTGACCTGTAGGAATTAAATTTTTGTATCATCAATGAACTTATCACAAAGATTTTAGTGGGCGACAAACGCCGGGTAAATGGTGAGAAAGTTCAGTCTATCGAAATCCATTACCGTTTCATCGGAAATCTGACCGACAGCGGGAATGGGGAAACAATTCAATAAAAAAATCCAGTTAAAAACAATTTAGCTGTAAAAACCGACTTTATCGGGTATTTACAGAGCTGAATATCAATGCGGGAAAAAATCCGCATTATAAATTCCTTTTGCAGGCTGAAAATCGGGAAATCAATAAGCAAAAATGTCGAATCAGAAAAAATGCGGAGATAGTTTACAATACAGCATTTTAATCTCTGATTATTTTAGCAACAGATTCCAAAACCATTTTTGAAAAAATTAGTTCAATGCATATTTTTTATACTCTTTCTTGTAAAAAGAAATAGAAAGAATCATGGAGATTGTCCAGCCAATCGGCCATGCACACCAAATGCCGATTGCAGAACCTGCTAAATCTGAAAGAACAAAAGCTAAAACCACCCGAAGAATTAAATCCGTAAATGTCGCAGCCATGAACTGGCGCATGGCAATCACTCCCCTAAGTATACCATCTGCAACTAATTTAACGGATACGACAAAATAAAACGGAGATAATATCCACAAAAATTCTTTTCCGGTCATAAGGGCTGCCACAGAACTTCTTTCCATGAATAAAAGAAGAAGGTATCTGCCAAAGAAAATATAAATAATACAAAACGGGATGCACAGACACCATACCATTTTTATACCGGCATGAAAACCCTCTTTGATTCGCCCGTATTTATGGGAGCCAAGATTTTGTGCGGAAAAGTTGGAAATTCCATTGCCGATTGTGGTAAATGATATGATTACCATATTATTCAATTTCACTGCCGCAGAATAACCTGCTATGACAGAAGCACCAAAGCCATTGATAACACTCTGTATGAGGATATTGCCAACAGAAATAAAGCTTTGCTGCAAAATGCCTGGAACAGCTATTACCACAATCTTTTTCATAAGTCCCCTGTCAAATAATTCTGGTTTTTCTGTTACTTGAATTTTTTTAAGTCTTATCCATACAGTCCAGACTGCCAGGATGCAACTGGCTCCCTGACATAAAAAAGTTGCCCATGCGACACCGGCAACGCCCATATGGAAGGCTTTTACAAATAGAATATCCACAGCAATATTTGATGTTGACGATACTGCAAGAAAATAGAACGGTGTCCTGGAATCGCCCAATGCAGAGAAAATTCCAGTTGAAATATTGTAAAAAAATACAAATGGAAGCCCCCATATATAAATATCTAAATATAACTTTGAATCAGAAAACACTTCATGCGGTGTTCTGATTAAATGGAGCAGCAAGCCACAGCCCAAAGTACCTGTAACCATTAACATCAGGCAGAGAAAGGCGCTGAAAATACAGGCTGTAGATACCGCTGTTTTTAATCTGCCGTATTCTTTTGCACCAAATAACTGTGAAACAATAACGGAGCAACCCATATTGCATCCCAATGCAAAGGCAATAAAGATAAGCGTAATTTCATAGCTGTTTCCAACAGCCGCCAGTGCATTTTCCCCAATAAATTTACCTGCAACCAAACTGTCCGCTATGTTGTAAAGCTGTTGAAAAATAATACTGCCAAATAATGGCAGGCAGAATCTCCATAATACTTTTTGTGGATTTCCCACTGTCAAATCTTTGTTCATAGCATGATATCCTTTCAATGTTTTCAATTTACTTCTTTTCAAAAATGAATTATAATACATTTTGCGAAATATGAAAAATATATATAATACATAGGAGGAATATAAAAAATATATGAATATAAATTTTGAATACTATAAAATTTTTTATTTTGTGGCTAAGTATGGAAATATAACAAAAGCGGCCATTGCATTAGGCAGTAACCAGCCGAATGTAACACGAATTATAAAACTATTGGAATCACAGTTGAATTGTAGACTGTTTATCCGCGAAGCAAGAGGAATCAGATTGACAGAGGAAGGAAAAACCCTCTATTCTCACGTAGAAATTGCGTACAGCCACCTATTGAATGCACAAGAGGAAATATGTAGACAGGATTCGCAAATATGTGGCACTGTAACGATAGGAGCAACAGAAACTGCTTTACATTTGTTTCTGCTAAACTTTCTGCATAGCTTTAAGCTGGAATATCCGGCAGTCAGGATTAAGATTTATAACCAGTCAACACCTGAAACGGTTAAGCATCTTATCAGTGGCAGATTTGATTTTGCAGTGGTCACAACACCCTTAGAAATACATAAGTCGTTTTCTGCCGTAAAGGCATTGGATTTTGACGAAATTCTGGTAGGCGGAACACAATATATAGATTTATGTAATATTTCCCTGGAACTTCGAGACATATGTAAGTATCCGCTGATTGGGCTGGGCAGGGAAAGTGCAACATACCATTTTTATAAAGAATTCTTCATAACACAAGGAATAGATTTGGAACCTGATATGGAAGTTGCTACATCTGACCTTATGCTGCCTTTAATAGAAAAAAATTTAGGCATTGGATTTGTGCCGGAAAAATTGGCAAAACCGTTATTGGCAGAAAAAAAACTGGTGCAGATACCATTTGATTATAATATTCCAAGCCGTTCTATACAGATTATTTCAGATAAAAAACGTGGAAGGAGACTTACAGCGGATACTTTCTATAAATTTTGCATAAGTAAGATAGACAAATAATATTTCAGATGTTCCTCATATAAATATTAGGGATAAGAGGGCTTCCGTAGTAGTTGGCATTCGTGGAAAAATCTAAACTTTTAATTTCTGCACGAGCAATAAATAATGAATACATTGTGAAGTTGTCTGATAAATAGCATCACAGAAAAAACCACACGGCAGACTGTCAAAAGCCTGTCGTGTGGTCTTTCTGTTGGCGCTGCTTGAGGATGTCACTCAAGAATTATCATTGTTTTCAACAATCCCTGGGTGAACGCCCCAAAGGCGCAGACCTTTTCTCGGGAACCATACGGGCGCGCCTTAAAGCGGTAACCACAGGCTTATAGAGAAACATCGTAATGGCCGCATTCAGGCCGCCTTTGATGAAATTAAAAGGCAGGAAAGCAGGCAAAAGCAGACGGGCAACATCTTCCCTTGAGGTTCCCATATAAAGGGGGGCGATTAGGTAATTCCAGAGCAGCATAACAACAATCATACATGCCCACCCTGATAAAAGCCCGGTGATTGCGCCGGGGCGGGTGCGCTTTTTCTTGTAGATTAATGATGCTGTACAGGCAAAGGAGCAGCTTGAAATAACATTCATGAGGAAACCTAAAATGCCGTTTTCGCTGATGGTAAGCATCTGTACGAAGGAAACAATCAGGGAAATCCAAAAGGAAGTGAGAGGGCCGAAAATCAGTCCGCCGATTGTGATGACCACATCCTTTGGCTCATACTTTAAGAAAAGAATGAGAGGAATACGCATGGTGGCGACGGTCAGATAGGCCAGAGCGCAGAACATGCCGGTTGCAGTGAGTTTTTTTGTCTTGTAATCCATAGGGGATACCTCCTTAAAAAATTTAACACCCAAAATGCAAAAGATGCCTTTCGGGTGCGGAAGTATCGGTGTGGTGAATGTCAACAGAGCAGTCTGATGAGTAAAAAAGAGTGCAAAAGGCCAGAATTATCCTGACAATTCAACACACCTTCTTTAATCCGGCCTATAACCGTCGGTTCCGGAATTTCACCGGACCCCGTGCTTTCGCACCCGCGGACTGTAACCGCCGAGCGGGAATTTCACCCTGCCCTGAAGACATAATTGCTGTTTAGTTGTTTATTAAAGAATACTCCATTTTGGGGGAAGAGTCAAGGAATATTTCCTCATAAAAATATGGGTTGACATAAGTATACCTTTTTGATAGCATATAGGTGTACATATGTCAACCTGCATTTTTTAAAGATTTTCAGGGGATAAGGCAAGGGCGCTGAAAAGGCAGTGTCTGCTAAACAGGAATATTAAGGGAAGGTGGAAAGAGAAGCTATGATTCAACTGTCAAATTATGAATGGAAAATGATGAACTTAATATGGGAAAAAGAACCCCGGACAATTACGGAGCTTACCAAAGCCCTTGCGGAAGAGACAGGGTGGTCAAAACATACGGTGATTACTTATTTAAAACGTCTGGAAGCGAAGGGAGCAGTTCGTTATGAGGAAGGAGAGAGGGCCAAATTATTCTTTGCGGATATAAGCCGGAAGGAGGCGCAGTTGCAGGAGATAGATTCTTTCCTTAACAAAGCGTTTTCGGGCAGTCTGGGACTGATGGTAAAGACTATGATAAAAGATGAGAAGCTTTCAGAGGAGGAGATTGAGGAATTAGAGGATATGCTGAAAAGAGCAAAGGGAGAATGATATGGAAGTGATTATTCGTTCGGGAATTATTGTGACGGGGTTGCTTTTTATCCGAAAATTGGCTATGGGGAAAATATCAAGAAAGCTTCAATATTATATGTGGGGCATTTTGCCGATAGTATTGCTGATTTTTCCTTATTTTCGGATACCCGCTCCGGCTTTGAAAGAAAATGCCAGTCAAATCAGAAAAGCAGCGCAGGGGGAGGCTGGCGATGCGAATACGGATACCCTGGGAAAAATATTTTGGCAAAGTACCTTTTTCACGGACAATCAGGGAAACGACCGCGAATCAGAGAAATACAATGATTTATATGAGAGGATAGAAGGGAGAGAGGAAAAGCAGGCAGGGACAGGCTGGCAATTCTTTTATGATAAAAAGGTTTTGAGAACCGTCAGAATGGCTGTAATGCTTACTGTTTTCTGTATCATTTTGGGAACCAACGGGATATTTGCGGTGAAGCTGTTTCGAAGCAGAATTTTTTTAAAGAAAGACGGGGAAACGAAAGTCAGGGTTTACCTGCTGGAGGAATGCGGAACTCCCTTTTTATTCGGCAGAAGCATTTACCTGCATCCAGATATGACAGATAATGCAGAAGCTATGCGTTATATGATATTGCATGAATATTGTCATTTGAAACAGGGAGATTTGCTTTTTTCCTGTATAAAATATTTTCTATGCGCCGTTTACTGGTTCGACCCCTTTGTGTGGCTGGCAATATCTTATATAAACAGGGATTGCGAGCTGGCCTGCGACGAAGCGGTAGCAGAGATCATCGGTGCGGACAGGCGACAGGATTATGGTATGACATTATTGAAACTGTTAAAAGAAAAAAGAGGAAACAAACGCTTTGCGGCAGGAATCTTCATGGGAGGAAAAAAGAGCCTGATGAGGGAGAGGATTTTGTTTTTATCAAAACCATTGCATAACCGGAGAGGAATCGGATGGCCGCTGGGAGCTTTGGCAGGCTGTATATTACTGACCGGCTGTTCGTTAATGGGAAACAGCGTTATGGCAGGACAAAGGGGCGGAAAAGAGCCGGTAAGCGTCTCTGAAAAGCAGAAAGCCTCGGAAAGGGAATTTACGGGCGGTAAGCAGCCGGAAACACCGGAATTTCTGAACGCTGTTGCAGAGAAAAAGGCTGATGAAGAAAATAATTATTATAACAATGCAAAAGAAAATGAGGGAGCGCTTTATTTTACCCAGGAAGGTTACCTGTGCAGTATGGATTTAGGTTCAAAGGCTGTCAGGCAGTTGGAAAAAGGGAATTTCCTATTGGGAAACATAGACGGCGGTTATTTGTATTACATGAAATATCCGGCGGATGCGGAGGAAGAAAGCGGCATCGGGAGGATGCATCTTACGACCATGGAACGGCGGATTTTGCTTCCCTGGGAGGAAAAATACTGGTCCTGTACGGAGATTTTTTCAAGGGAAGGCTGCCTTTACTTAGCGTTGGGGGATGAATGCGAAGCCTTTTTGACAGACAAAGGACAGGCAGTAAAAGCGGGCGGATATGAGAATAAAATAGCAGATGATATGAAAACTTTTAAGGGCTTGATGGAAGAAGCTTCCACTGTTAATTTTGGATATATTAATTCTATATTTAATTTCCATGTATTTACCCTGAGGGACAGCAAGACGGACACCCTGTATATTTGCGACACGAAAGCGCGACGGTCAGTGAAGAAGACCGGATGTCTGGGAGATGTTTTAGTCTGCGAATACGGCGTTGTTTATCTGGCGTTAAATGGTGATATTTATTTAAGTCCCCTGGATAATCTGAACGAAAATCGACTGCTGTTTTCTGCCGGTGAGAATGGAAAGGGCGTTACCTATGGCACATACGATAAAAACGGTTTGTATGTGTTTGAAAACGACGGGGAATCAATAAAATGTAAGTGCATTTTGTGGGAAGGGGGGATAGCAGATATAAAGGAGTTTCCCGGCACAGGATTGCCGATAAAATTAAAACTCAGTGCATTTACGGATTATGTTGTGTATTTTGAAAATGAGAAGATTAATTTGGTGTAGAGAAGGAAGCTCTGGTAAGCAGACGGAAAATAGTTTATAATAGTTTATAAGAGGTGAAAATTATGGCGCTTGAAAATAAACTGGGAATCACATCTTCCGCAGAGCTTGCAGAAACAGAAGAAAAAATAAGCAAGAAAAAGGCGGCGGAGCTGTTTGAAAATGGTTATCTGGAAAACCTTGAGGCGGGTACATACAAAGCGCTTGCCGAAATCCATAGATTTCTGTTCGGAGAAATCTATGAGTTTGCAGGAAAGCTGCGGGAAGTAAATATTGCAAAAGGAAATTTCAGGTTTGCGCCCGTGATGTATCTTCGGGAAGCAATCGGAAATATTGAAAAAATGCCTCAGTCGTCCTTTGATGAAATCATAGAAAAGTATGTTGAGATGAATGTCGCCCACCCTTTTCGGGAGGGGAACGGCAGGAGCATGAGAATCTGGCTGGATATGATGTTGAAAAAAGAAACAGGTCAGGTTATTGACTGGAGGAAGGTGGATAAAGACGATTACCTTCTAGCAATGGAGCGAAGTCCGGTCAGGGATATTGAAATCAGGTACGTTTTGCGTCAGGCTCTGACCGATAAAACAGACGACCGGGAAATCTATATGAAGGGCATCGATTACAGTTACTATTATGAAGGATACAGCATTTATAGGACGGAAGAACTATAGAGGAAAAGTCTGATAATTTTAAAAAGGAGTCTGACAATGGGGATTTATTTAAATCCGGGAAATCAGGGATTTGCGGAATCCTTAAATTCTCAAATATATGTGGATAAAACGGGGTTGATTTCGTATACAAACAGGGTGATTGGGACCGCGCAGAAATATATCTGTGTCAGCCGTCCGAGACGATTCGGGAAGACGATGGCGGCTGGAATGCTTACGGCTTATTATGGCAGGGAATGCGAGTCCGGGGAGCTGTTTAAAGGGCTGGCAATTGAGAAGGATGTCTCATTTAAAAAGCATCTTAATCAGTACGACGTTATTTTCCTTAATATGCAGAATTTTTTAAGCAGGGCGAAAAGTGCTGACAGCTTTGTGCTGTTTTTGCAGGAATGCGTGCTAAAGGATTTGGCGAAAGCGTATCCTGATTTTGACGGACTTTGGGAGCAAAGCGATTTGCTTACAGCTTTGGAAGAGGTTTATAATGTAAATCAGAAAGGTTTTATTTTTATTATTGATGAATGGGATTGTATATTTCGGGAAAAAAAGCACGATTTGAGAGCGCAGACCAGTTATCTGGACTTTTTGCGCGCTCTGTTGAAAGACAAATCCTATGTCAGGCTGGTTTATATGACGGGAATTTTACCTGTAAAAAAATACGGAACACATTCGGCTCTGAATATGTTCGATGAGTATTCCATGACGGACCAGGGGGTCTTGGCGCCGTTTGCAGGATTCACAGAAAATGAAGTGAGGGAGCTTTGCAGTCAGTATCAACTGGATTTTGATGAGATGAAAAGGTGGTACGACGGCTATCTGTTTGAGGATGGACTTCATATTTATAATCCTAAATCCGTGGTGGAAGCTCTCCGTAGAAAAAAATTCGCAGGCTACTGGACGAAAACCGAGACATATGAGGCCCTGAAAATTTATCTTGAAATGAATTTTGACGGGCTGAAGGATGCCGTGACAATGATGCTTGGAGGTGGTTTTTGCAGAATAAATCCGTATAAATTTCAAAATGATATGACAAGCTTTCAGAGCAGGGACGATGTGATGACGCTTCTGGTTTATCTTGGCTATCTTGCTTACGAGGCGGAGAGAGAAAGCGTATTCATTCCAAACCGGGAGATAGAAATTGAATTTGCAAATGCAATTGAGGGGGCAGGCTGGGGTGAAATTGTGAGACTGCTTTCTGAATCAGAGGGCTTGCTGGAAGCAACCCTGGAGGGAAATGAGAGCATTGTGGCAAAAGCGATAGATACGGCGCATATGGAAGCGGCATCTATTTTGGCATATAATAACGAAAATGCTTTAAGCTGTGTGATTTCGCTGGCCTATTACAGTGCCAAAAGATATTATACATTTATTCGTGAATTGCCGACAGGGAAAGGCTTTGCAGACATTGTACTGCTTCCCGGCAGGAATTATCCTGATAAGCCGGCTGTTTTAGTGGAATTGAAGTGGGACGAATCGGCGGACAGTGCAATCGGGCAGATTAAAGAACGAAAGTATGTGAAAGCCCTTGAAGGGTATCAGGGGAATCTGCTTCTTGTGGGAATTAATTATGATAAAGAGAGTAAAAAACACCAGTGCAAAATCGAAAAACTGAGTCTTGGTCAACCGTTGTGATAAGACGGCAATAAGGGTAAGAATGTGTGGCATGTTTGACATCCGATAGTAGGAAAGATATAATGTAATGTGTGCAGGGTATGCATAAGCAAACAACAAAAAGGTCTGCGAAAAGCTTTAGCGGGCAGTATGGGGAAAGGAAAGAGAGAATGGGATTTCAAAAGGATTTTGCATGGGGAGCGGCCACATCCTCCTATCAGATTGAGGGAGCGGCCTATGAGGACGGCAAGGGGCTGCATATATGGGATGTGTTCTGCCGTGAAAAAGGAAAGGTTTTCGGAGGGGATACCGGCGACGTGGCCTGTGACCATTATCACAGGTTTAAGGAAGATGTGGCGATTATGAAGGAAATGGGGCTTAAGGCTTACCGCTTTTCCTTATCCTGGCCGAGGATTCTGCCGGAGGGAACCGGAAAGGTAAACGAAGCCGGCATCCGGTTTTATAACCGGCTCATTGACGAGCTTCTGGCGGCCGGAATCGAGCCTTATATTACGCTGTTTCACTGGGATTACCCTTATGAGCTTTATAAAAAAGGGGGCTGGATGAACGATGAGAGCCCCGAGTGGTTCGGCGAGTATGCAAAGGTGGTTGCGGAGAACTTCTCCGACAGGGTGACTCATTATTTTACGTTAAACGAGCCTCAGTGCTTTATCGGTCTCGGATTTTTACAGGGGGAGCATGCGCCGGGGCTTAGGTGTCCTGTGAAGGATACGCTTCTGATGGCACATAATACCTTAAAGGGGCACGGACGGGCGGTTCAGGCGCTTCGGGAATTTGGAAAGCAGCCGCTTACCGTCGGATATGCGCCTACCAGTACCATTCTTTATCCTGCCACGAAGCATGAGGAGGATGTGGAAGCGGCGAGAAAGGCATATTTCTCCCTGCCGGATGTAGAGAACTGGTCATGGAATGTGTCCTGGTGGTCGGACCCGGTGATTTTCGGCGCGTACCCGGAGGAGGGGTTAAAGAAATATGAGGCGTATCTTCCGAAGATTACGGACGCCGACATGAAACTGATTTCAGAGCCCATCGATATTTACGGGCAGAATATTTATAATGGCCGTTGCGTCCGTATGGGACAGTACGGGAAGCCGGAGGAGGTGAAGCGTCCCGCCGGCGCACAGACTACCGCTATGGACTGGCCTGTGACGCCTCAGTGTCTGTACTGGGGGCCGAAGTTCTTACAGGAAAGGTATCATAAGCCCATCTACATTACAGAAAACGGCTTATCCTGCAGAGATGTGGTTTCCGCGGACGGAAGGGTGCATGACGCGGGAAGAATCGACTTCCTTGCAAATTATCTGGCGGAATTAAAGCGTGCCGCCGCAGACGGCGTGGATATCAGGGGATATTTCCAGTGGTCGCTGATGGATAATTTCGAGTGGGCGAGAGGCTATGCGGAGAGATTTGGCCTGATTTACGTGGATTATGATTCTCAGCAGAGAATATGGAAGGATTCCGCTTACTGGTATAAATCCGTGATAGAGGCAAACGGGGAAAATATATAAAAAATAAGGAGCTGTTGTCCGGCGGCTTCCTTAAGGCTGCAGGTTCGGCGGATGCATTGCGCCGCCACGCGCCCGGAAGTGCCTGCATACAGCTCCCCAAAGGTTTCTAAGAGGAGATGGTATCGATACAGCTTGCAATATAGGCTTTGATTTCGTCACGAGGCTTATCGAGAGCAACGGCAAGCTCTCCGTAGAGAGTGTTTTCCACAAGGCTGAAATAACGGCTGTCCAGAGCGGTTATTTTATGCCCCATTAAGATTCTTTTTTCTCTGCGGAGATAAATGGTTTTCATCAGCTGTACCCAGGCTGTGCAGCTGTTGGAACGCATGTATTCCTTGTAGGTGTTTTCCAGGGTCTTTTCATTGGTGATTGTGATGGGAGGAATTTCGGGCATGGCCCTGATAAGAAGGTCGGCTTCTACCCTGGAAAGGGCAGGGCGCAGAAGCGTGTCGGCCATATCTACCGGCGTGTACACGGTGCTTCCGGAAGCATAGACCGGTTTCAGCAGGTAATATTTTCTGTTCTTGTCCACACCGGTCAGATTCAGGGTAGTAATGTCCTGAACGATGCATATTCCGTTACTGCCATAGATAACATAGGCTCCTTTTTCAAACATATTCAAACCTCCTTAAAAATCATTATATTCTTATTATACCAGGATTTTTGAGAAAATGTCAGTTAATTTTAAAGTTGTTTAAATATTTGTCCGTCTATACGGTGGAAGTAAGGAGTGGGATGAGACTTTACTTAGTCAGGCATGGGGAAACAGACTGGAATATTGAAAATAGAATTCAGGGGCAGACAGATACCGAATTAAATGAAAAGGGCAGGCAGCAGGCGGATAAACTTGCCGGGGAGCTTGTCAGAGGATATCAGATTAAAAAAATCTATGCCAGCGGAAAAGCGCGGGCATGGGAGACAGCCAACATTATCGGCAGGGAGCTGGGAATTAAACCGAAACGGAAGGAGGGGCTTGAGGAAATCAGCTTTGGCAAATGGGAGGGCTATACCTGGAAGCAGGTAAAAGAGACTTTCCCGGAGGAGTATCTGGTGTGGCAGAAGAACCGCCGGTATCAGGTTCCCCCTATGGGAGAATCCTATCAGCAGCTCTTGGGAAGGCTTCTTCCGGCTCTTGACGATATCATTCAGGAGGGAGGGGAGGATACGCTGGCTGTGACGCACAGCGCAGTAATTATGACGCTGATGTCGTACCTCTACGATACCCCTTTTGAGGATATGGCGAGAAACTACAGAACCGGCAATGCCGGTATCGTGGAGCTTGACCAGGAGCTGTTTTATCAGAGATATGCGGGAAATTAGAGTTACGGAAGCTGTTGTTTGCGGCAAGATGCGCGGAGCAGGAAGCAGACGCATTGAGCTGCATTTATAAAAATGAAAAAGAAAGGATAAGACGCCGGCGCATTTGCCGGCAGTCCGGGGCAGATTATGAGATTAGGAGCATTGGAAGCAGGAGGCACAAAAATGGTTTGTGCCATTGGAGATGAAACAGGGAAAATTTTTGAACAGATATCCATACCGACCATAACGCCGGAGGAGACTGTTCCGAAGATGGTGGAGTATTTTAAAAAGGCAAATGTGGAAGCGCTTGGAATTGCCTGCTTCGGGCCTATTGACCCGGATAAGAGTTCTCCCACCTACGGGCATATCACCAGCACGCCCAAGCTGCCGTGGCAGAATTACAATATCGTGAAGGCTTTCGAGGATGCCCTTGGATGCCCTGCAGGCTTTGATACGGATGTCAATGGTTCCGTTCTCGGAGAAGCCACTTTCGGTCAGGCAAAGGGGAAAAAGTGCGTGGCCTACGCGACCATCGGAACCGGAGTAGGAGTGGGCGTATTTATTGAAGGAAAGCTTCTTCACGGCATGCTTCACCCCGAAGCGGGCCATGTGCTGATTCAAAGGCGCGCGGACGACAGCTATCCGGGAAGATGCCCTTTTCACAAAAACTGTCTGGAAGGGATGGCAGCAGGCCCTGCCATAGAAGAACGCTGGGGGAAAAAGGCCATAGAGCTTAAGGATAAGAAGGAGGTCTGGGATTTGGAGGCTTATTATATCGCTCAGGCTCTTACAGGCTATGTGCTCACCCTTTCTCCTGAAATGATTATTTTAGGCGGAGGCGTTATGCATCAGGAACAGCTTTTCCCCATGATTAGAAATTATGTGAAGGAGATGCTGAACGGATATATCAAGACAGAAGAAATCGGGAACATGGACAGCTACATTGTTCCGGCCAGCTTACATGACGACCAGGGAATCATGGGATGCCTTGAGCTTGCCAGAAGGGCGCTCAAGAATGAATAGCGGGTGTTATTTATGAGAAAGCTGGTAACGGGAATTCTGGCTCACGTGGATGCCGGAAAGACAACTTTATCGGAAGCCCTTCTTTATTTTGGCGGCAGTATCAGGAAGCCGGGCCGGGTGGATAAGGGGGACGCATTCTTAGATACCTACGGTCAGGAGCGGGAGCGGGGAATCACGATTTTTTCCAAGGAGGCCAGAATTTCATATAAGGCTCTGCAGCTCACACTGCTGGATACTCCCGGTCATGTGGATTTTTCGGCGGAGATGGAGCGAACGCTTCAGGTTCTGGATATGGCAATCCTTGTTATCAGCGCAAGCGCCGGGGTTCAGGGGCACACCCGTACCCTGTGGAGGCTTCTTAACCGCTACGGCGTACCAATTTTTGTGTTTGTCAATAAAATGGACCAGCCGGATACGGACAGGGAAACGATATTGGAAAAGTTAAAGGCAGATTTAAGTGAATACTGTATTGACTTTACCAATCAGGAAACCGAAGAATTTTTTGAAAATATTGCCGTCAGTGACGAGGGGGCTTTGAATGAGTTCCTGACAACAGACCGTATCTGCGACGAAACGATACAAAAGCTTATCAGGGAAAGAAAAATCTTTCCCTGCTTTTTTGGTTCCGCGTTAAAGCTTACCGGCGTGGAGGAATTGCTGAACGGGCTTTTGCGTTATACCGGCGGGACGGTATATCCGGCCGGGTTTGGGGCGCGTATTTTTAAAATCACCCGGGACGCTCAGGGAAACAGGCTGACGCATATGAAAATCACAGGCGGAAGTCTGAAAGCCAGAGACGAGCTTTCCGGTATGGGAGAAGCTTCCTTTCAAAGCGGAGGTCAGATTCGGAGGAGGGAGCCGTGGACGGAAAAAATCAATCAAATCAGATTGTACTCGGGCGAGAAGTTTGAAACTCACGCGGAGGTTACAGCCGGTGAAATATGCGCAGTTACAGGCCTGACAAAAACCCGGGCAGGAGAAGGGCTTGGCTTTGAGCGGGGAACGGTTCGTCCTGAACTTTCCCCGATTTTAAGCTACAGCGTTTTACTGCCGGATGGAATGGATGCCGCTGTGATGCTGCAAAAGCTCCGGCAGCTCGAGGAGGAGGAGCCTCAGCTTCATATCGTATGGGATGAGAGAAACAAAGAAATTAAGGCTCAGATTATGGGGCAGGTGCAGACAGAGGTATACAGGAACCTGATTCGGGAGCGCTTCGGTGTGGATGTGGATTTCGGAACCGGCAGCATCGTTTATAAGGAAACCATTGCAAATACCGTGGAGGGCGTAGGTCATTTTGAGCCGCTTCGGCATTATGCGGAGGTGCACCTTCTTCTGGAGCCGGGGCTCCCCGGAAGCGGCCTTAGGATTTCATCGGACTGCCGGGAGGATTTGCTGGACCTGAACTGGCAGAGGCTGGTGCTCACCCATCTTGAGGAAAAGGAACATCCGGGAGTACTCGCAGGCGCGCCGATAACGGATATGAAAATCACCTTAAAGGCCGGCCGGGCGCATTTAAAGCACACCGAGGGCGGCGATTTCCGGCAGGCTACTTACCGGGCGCTGCGTCAGGGGCTGATGCAGGCGGAAAACGTTCTGCTGGAGCCCTATTATGATTTCAGGCTGGAAGTGCCGGATAGCGCGGTGGGCCGCGCCATGAGCGATTTGGATAAGATGCGGGGAAACTTTTCCCTGCAGCAGAGCGGTACGGGAACGGCGGTTCTTGAAGGGATGGCGCCCATGGCTCTTTTGCAGGATTATCAGAAGGAAGTGGTTTCCTACACAAAGGGAGCCGGACAGCTTCATTTAAGTCTGAAAGGATATTTTCCATGCCATAACACGGAAGAAGTTCTGGAAAATGCCGGTTACGATCCGGAAAGAGATGTGGAGAATCCCTCCTCGTCTGTTTTCTGCGCCCACGGGGCGGGTTTTCTGGTGGCCTGGGACGAGGCGCCTTCCTATATGCATCTTGAGAGCTGCATAAAAAATAAAGGAGACGAGGATGGAAATCCTGCGGCGGCAGACGGAGAGGAGTGGAGCTGGCTTTCAGAAAGCGGGGAGGACCGGATTTTTACCGCAAAGGGAGCGGAGCGTGTTTCCGGCAGAGAAAAGGCAGGGGAAAATGCTTCCTCCTTTATCGGGACAGAAGAAATTGACGAAATTTTAAACCGCACAGCCTACGCAAACCGGAAGGGAAGCGGGACGGGAAACCGTAACGGGTGGCGAAGGAACGGAAGAAAAGAGGAGAGCACTCTCACAAGGGGGGCGCAGACGCGCACTTATAAACAGACACCGAAAAAAGAGGCATATCTTCTGGTTGACGGCTACAATGTGATATTTGCCTGGGACGAGTTGAAGGAACTGGCGGAAAAAAATCTGGACGGCGCCAGAGGGCGGCTCCTTGATTTGCTTTGCAATTATCAGGCGGTGAAGGGCTGCCAGCTGATTGCAGTATTTGACGCCTACCGTCTGGCCGGGCATCCTACGGAGGTTTCGGACTATCACAACATTCATGTGGTATTCACAAAGGAAGCGGAGACAGCCGACCAGTACATCGAAAAATTTGCTCATGAAAACAGCCATAAGTATGATGTAACTGTGGCTACCTCGGACGGACTGGAACAGATTATCATTATCGGGGAAGGCTGCCGTCTGATGTCCTCAAGAGAGCTGAAGGAGGACATAGAGCGTCTTTCCAGAGAGATTGTCCGGGAGTTTGAGGGCGCGAATCCGGGAGGAGGGGCTGGCGTAGGTGAGAAGCTGGCGGAGAAGTTGCAAGGAATTAAGGAGAAACTGTAGGGGCGGAATCACCACCGCCCCCAGAAAGTATAAATCAGCGTAATCAGAATACAAAATGCGACAGTTCCGCTGTTAATGATATGCATAACCGCCGCTTTTACCCTCTCGCCGGTTGAAACGGCAGGTACAGTCAGATAATATTTATTGCCGAGCCCCAAAGCGATGGAAACATAGACCAGGCAGATGGCAACGTAACGGAAATCGCTGCTGCAGGTGTAGGGATAGATAATCACGAAAACAGCAAAAGAAATGAGCATAATTACATAGCCCACCAGCAGGAAAATACCGTCTTCCCGGCGGGTTCTTTTATTTATAAGAACCATTATTAATAAGATAACGGTTGCAATCCCAAGAAGAAGCGCCAGCACAAAGGTTATCTGACACAATATCAGAAGGATATCAGGCAGACCGGCAGGATATTCCTCTGCAAAAAGGGAGGTATGATACATAATAACCCAGGTGTTGTTGCATGCCCTGGCGCTGATAGGATGAAAAGGAAAAGCAAAATTCCAGTCGGAAAAGGACGGAATACCGAGACGCTCCCATAGACTGAAGGTGGCAGTATACATGGGAGAAGTCTCTCCCGGCACAGGAACGCCAGGCTTTTCACCGAAGCGAATCAGATTCCTTACTATCCATGACAGTCCAATGGGAGCCACAATCACACCGAAAATACAGTAGTTTTTTACCCATTCAAGGATATAGAGTTTTTTACGGCTCCGCAGTACGGAGATAAAATGCACGAGAAAAATGATTGCCAGAGGAATCGCCAGAACCGCGCTGTTCAATTTGGTAATCATGCCAAAGCCTATGTAAAGAGCCAACCTGATAAGCCCGGCCAGGTTTTTGGCTCGTATCCATTTTAAGGATTCCAGAATAATCAGGCACATGAAAAGAATTGTCAGCATGTCGTTGTTGACGCTTCCGGCCATAACAATGGTGGCCGGATGGAAAGCCATAAAGGCAAGCCCGATAAAAAGCCCCTTTCCTTTGATTTCAAGAACCTTCAAAATCCTCCAGGTGACAGCCATACACAGGCAGGAGTAAAAAAGAGTAAGAATCTGCAGATTTTCAAAGGCCAAATCTTCGGCAACACCCAGGAAGATATTGAGCTGCAGCCACAGAAAAGAAATGATATGGTGCAGAGGCGGGTGATAATAGGCAAAAAGCTCATAGGGATTGATATCCGGAAGCTTGTGAAACTTATAGATATATTCAATATAACCGATATGTCCGGGATTGACAAAGCCCGTTCCCATGCCGGTATATGCCCCGGCGTCGTGCTGGCGCTCATAAAGTCCTGATAAAAGGACATAACCGCACCGCAGAAAACATCCGGTGAGAATAATCATGAACACGGTACAGTTTTCCGACAGCCGTCCTGAAATTTTCAGATAAATAATAATACCAGCATAAACAATAAAGATAATGGACAGCGCCAGAAGCTTTGTATAATGGGAACTGTAAAAAAAGCTGCTGCCCTGGGCAATGGCTGTCAGAAGGCAGGAGACAATAATGGAAAGTGTAACAGCAAGACCGGTTAATCCGGCCGGATTTTCGGAGAGAGAGGAAAAAGTGTTTTTTGTAAACAGATTTTTCATTGGTAGTTCCTTTCGGTAATGTTAATTCTATGTTTAATACATGGCTTTGACTGGCGGCCTGCAGGAATCAGTAAACTGCCGTCACATCCACTATCTGGTTATCCTTCACCTGAAAACTCCAGATGGAGTGTCCGGGAAGCCGGTGCTCTGTTAAAAACCATGTGTTATCAATTTGCGTAATGTAATAGGGAGTGCCGCCGCCGATAAAGTTGCCATAGACATCCTCATAATTCCCCGAGGTCAGGTCGTCTAAACTTTCGACCCGGAGCATAGTGGCATAGTCCTGATTGCCGGTATTGTCGGTGGAGATAGTGATATAAAAATAATCTTCTATCCGGGTGAGCTGAATCATCCCGGCCATCTCATCCGGAACTGGATATTCCTTTTTTATTTTAAAGGTGTATAAATCGGCTTCTATGATACTGGTATTCCCGATACCTGATACAAAGTAGATGCTGTCGTCAATAATAGTAAAGGAGCGCACATAAGTATTGTCCAGCGAGGGAATGGAGCGGATTTCCGTCAGGTACATCCGGGAGTCATTTTCCGGGTGACGGAAAAGAAACATCTCCCCGCTCTGAGAGCTCCATGCATAAAAGGTGTCTGTATATTTGTCATAAACGATATAATGGGGCCGGTTGCCGATGCCGTTAAATTCCTGCGTGGGAACAAAAACAGGATGTCCGCCCGCATTTATTTCTTTTTCCATAACCAGAATCCGGTTTTTTTCTGTATCGTCAATCAAATAAACAAGACCGTCGCTTGCCAGCGTATGTCCCATGGAAATATCCCCTGTCATCACCAGCCATTCGTAGAGCGGGTCGGTTAAATTATCATGGTAAATCACCTGGTTATTGTAGCAGTCCACAATAAAGTAGGTATCCTCCACCTTTGTAATATAGGTGGGAACGCTTAAAGTGGGAAAGGGATTGTTCGGTATGGCATTTAAAAGAGAGCGGTCAGAGGAAAGCCGTTCCGACTCCGCAAGGAAATTTTCCGGCACATAGGGAGATTCCGGCTCCGGTCTTTTACGGCCGCAGGCAGTGAGAAGGATTCCCGTAAATAAGACAAACAGGGACAATTTCATTTTTTTTATGGCATTTGGTTTTATCTGTATTGTATTCATATTCCTATTATAATTTTTTTGCTGTTAATATACAACTTATTTTGAAGCTAATTTTCAGAATGAGGGAGGGGAGTTAATTTAGAACAGGTGCTTTTGTGCAGGCAGCGTTTAAAGCATTCCGCACCATCCATCAAACATTTCACATCATATCCGTTACCGGAATCCTCCAAACAGCCGAAAAAATAAAAAAATGTTTAAAGTTGAAGGGGAGGTAACGACAATGCGTCATGTATACATTCGCATAATTATAAGTCTGATTTGGCTGGCAGCGGTTTTCGTAAGCGGCATCTCCGGCAATCTGGAGAACGCCGCGCTCTATGTGGTTCCCGGCTTAGTAATTTTGTATTCCGCCTATGCGGCGTGGAAAAAGGAGAAAGACAGCAGAAAGGACAGTTAAAAGGAAACCGGAGCTGTGAGCAGAGGGAGAATATATGATTTGTATTGCAATCTGTGATGATGAAAAATACATGTCCGACCATATCAGGCAAATGGCGGCGGATTTTTTTCACAGAAAAAATATGGAGACGAATATCCGGCAGTTTTCCGGCGGAGAGGAACTGCTGCGATACGACAGGCAGATAGACATTCTGTTTCTGGATATTCAGATGAAGGGTATGGACGGCATGGAAACCGCAAGGAGGCTGCGGGAGCGCAGGTTCCGGGGATTTTTGATTTTTATAACGGTTCTTGGAGAAATGGTATTTCAGTCCTTTGAGGTACAGGCCTATGATTATCTGTTAAAGCCGGTTGACGAAAAGCATTTTGAAAAGACGATGGAGCGCCTTGTGGCTGCCATGCGCAGCGCGAGCGAGGCCAGCCTGCTTATCCAAAAGGGCTTTGAAAGCCGCATTATTTCTCTGGAGGATATTATTTGCTGCGAAATTATCGACCGGAAAATCCATCTGAATCTGGCGTCGGGAGAGGTCGTCGATTATTATGAACGGATTGAAAAGCTGGAAACAAAGCTGGACGGCAGGTTTTTCAGGTGCCACAGAAGCTACCTGATTAACCTGAAATATTTAAAAAGCTATAAAAACGGGACGGCATACATGGAAGGCGGTAAGGCGGTGCCCGTATCGCGGCTGCGGAGCCGGGAGTTCTCCGGAGTTATTTTACAGTATATGAAAAATATGTAGTTTTTTACGGTTTGTATGGCAGATAATTTATAATTACCCTTTTTTGTGTTATATGGTATAATCAGGAGGTACGCTAATGTGCGTACAGGCCGTAAGCGTTCTCCTGTCTGTGTCAGGTAACTTTTGCGGCATGGAGATTAAAAAGTATTTTTGAGGGAGAGGTTATGGCAAAGCAGACGACAATCAGAGAAAACAGGGAGTTCCGCATCCTGTCGGCAGTGGGTATCGTTTTAGTTGTGGCGGGACATTTGGGGTACAATCTTTTTGATATCGGAGAATTGTTTCCTTATTATTCTTTTCATGTGTTTATCTTTCTATTTGTTTCGGGCTATTTTTATAAGGAGGAATCCGAGGACAACATTGGAAAATATCTTCTGCGGAAATGCCGGACGCTGCTTTTGCCGTATTTCGCGTGGAATCTTTTTTACGGTATTCTGACGGATGTTCTGCACGGGAGCGGATTTTCCATCGGGGAGCCGCTGTCCCTGAAAACCTTGTTTCTGTCGCCGTTCCTTGACGGGCATCAGTTTTTATACAATTTCCCCGCATGGTTTGTTCCGGCTCTTTTTATGATTGAGGTCTTAAACGTGACAGCGCGGAAACTGCTTTTCCTGCTCCGGCTCGACTATGAGTGGCTGATATTTGCAGGCTGCCTGATTGCAGGCATGGCGACGGTTTATCTTGCGGCGGGCGGTCATGTGTGGGGCTGGTACAAGATGCCGGGAAGGCTTTTGTTCATGATGCCGGGTTTCCAGCTCGGGCGAATCTACCGGGTGAAACTGGAGGAGAAGGATACCCTTTCAGACGGGCCTTACTTTCTGATAGTGATGACGGTGCAGATTCTGATTACCATACTCTGCGCCGGGCTGAATTTCAGCGCCGTATGGGTCAGCAGCTTTGCCAACGGGCCGGTAGTGCCGTACCTTACAATGATAACCGGCATTGCCTTCTGGCTGCGGGTGTCAAAGATTCTGAGCAAGAACATGTATCTTTCAGGAAAACTGGCTTACATAGGAAGAAATACGTATTCCATCATGATGCATCACATGGCCTGCTTTATGCTGGTGAAGGGCTTTTTTTACCTGTGCAGTCTGTATACGCCTCTGTGCGGCGAATTTGACAGCGTGATGTTTTTCAGTGAAATTAATTTCCTTTATCTGGCGGGCGGCTCAGAGGCAGGCAAGTGGCTTTACCTGTTTGCGGGAATCGGTCTGCCTCTTGTGATTGCAAATGTGGGGCGATGGGTGTGGAGGAGCCTTAAGCCTGTTTTTGGAAAAGCTTCCCGGCATTCCCGATCGTCAGGCAGATAGCGGAGGGAATAAGTTAAATGACAATGCAGCTTATTTCCGTGATTCCCGGGAAAAAGTAATTGACAAAAAAGACATATCCATGCTATTCTGATTACACTTACCGCTGACGAATTTCAACTAAATGAAGTATGAATTATAAACAGGTGACTGTCTATGGGAAAACCATGGGCAGTTTTTTTGTGCCGCAAAAGGCGGCGGAATGAAAGGAAAAGAAAAATGAGAAAAAAAGAAACGAGACTATATAATAAAATGAAAATCCGCAGGTTTGCCGGACGGTGTGCGGCTGTTGCTGCGGCAGTATGCCTTCTTGCGGGTACGGTATTAACGGTATATGGAGAGGAGCGGAATGAGACTGACGGCGGCCTGGGCAAAAAAGTGGTGGCCACCAATATTTATCACAGACATCTGGGAAATCCTGATGTCTCCGGCGGCTGCTACAGGCTGGAAATAGAGCATAAACACAAGGGAGATGAACAAAACGGCGGCGAATGCTTCCGGACAGAGGTTTTTCATGTGCATCAGGGAGATGCGGTATCCGGCGGCGGCTGTTATGGAAAGGGGATTCCTCATGTGCACCGGGACGAGTGTTATGAATCCCATACGCATAATGACGGTTGTTTTCAAACCATAAAATGTGATGAAATCTATACGCAGGTAACGCCTTACGGCACTACCGAGGAAGAGTGCCAGAGCCATGGGACAACAACCTTTGTTCTGGCAGATTCTGTAGTTGTCCACAGCGTCTGCGGCAGGGAGCCGTCGAATGTCACGGTGAAATACTGCCAGACCTGTAATCAGTACCAGAACACCTGGCATTCAGAAAAGCAAAAGCTTTGTCCGTATGATGAGGGGGATATCGATTATGACAGCCTTATCTGCGGAAAAGAGGGGAACGACGCTGTGGACGGCTACGAGAAGGACTGTGGTTTTGACGACGGCGCTGTGGAATCCTATGAAAAAAGCTGTGATAAGACCGTAGACGGCTATGGATTAAGCTGCGGGCTTGCGGAGGATACGCCTGTGGGCAGGCTGATTCTCACCAGTGAAACGGCAAAGGAGGGAGAGAAGGCTCAGATTACTGCCAGGATGGAGGACTTATCTTTCGGAAGTCTGATTCCCGACAGCAATCCCTTCACATGGAGGGACGACGAAGGAAATGTGATTGGAAACGGCAGTCTTGTGGAGGTTGCAGAAAACGGAAATTATTCTGTGACACTGAATCTGGTAAATAAGGATGTGGACGAATCCGGGCTTTGCAGCAGTATTCTTGTGGACAGTATTAAGAAGGAAGAACTGAAGCCGACGCCGCAGCCGGAGAAAACCCCGGACCCGTCCGGCGGCAATGCCGGAAAGGACGACGGCAAAGATGATAATAAGGACAGTGGGGAAAATGACGGAAAAGACGATGGCGATAAGGATGAGGGAGGGGATGGCGATGGAAATGAAGATAACGGAGGCGGAGATGAAGACGACGGTTCCGGCGGCAGCGGCGGAGATGATGGCAATACGGCTGTAAAACAAAAGCAGAATGAGACGCCGGAGGAAATTCCTTCCGGTAAAAATCCGGACGGTGGTAACAGCACGTTTGCCGGAAGCCTTAAGGGGGAAAATGCCGGTCAGAGTCCGTCGCCTTCCATTGGACCCAAAAAACAGTTAAGGGTGAAAAAGGAAACCGTTTCAGTGGACGCAAGGGAAAACGAAGCGGCGCAGGAAGATTCCGTACAGGTTCAGCAGGAGAAAAAGAAAAACAGTATTTTTGATTTTCCGGCAGTAAGAGTCATTACGATAACAACAGGCTCTTTGTTGCTGCTTGCGTGTATTCTGTTTTTACTGGCATATCTGCGCCGCAGCGTGAAAATCTACAATGACGACGGCGAAGGAAAGCTGCATTATTTAGGCCGCTGCCTGATACACAGAGAGGAGGACGTGTATTTCCTTGCCATCAGTGATGAAATGGTGGAAAAATCCTATACCAACAGATACTGCATAAAGCCGGGGCTTTTCAGGATAGGAAAGGATGAGGATGAGGAGCTTGTGGTATATAAGGAAACGAAAAAAGCCGTGGTTCCCTTAAGCCGCGAGATGACAGTGACGCTGTAACGCAGAGTTTTCGGAGGCCCTGTACAGGGCCGGATTCAGTAACGATGAAGCCAAAGACGGAATCGCTGCCTGTTTCTGTGAGATTTCTCGAAAAAGCCTTGATTTTGTATAATGAACGTGATAGACTCGTAGTGTTCAAAAATGAATGCATATTTATGCAAGAGGAGGAAGGATTTATGAAAAAATTAATTGCGCTCTTGCTTGCTGCGGTAATGACCATGAGTCTTTTGACAGCCTGCGGCGGCAATGACGGGGCAGAGGCAGACGAGACAGTAACAGACGCTGCCGGAGCAGAGAATGAAGCGGACAGCGCAGATGCTGCCGGAGCAGAGAGCGAGGCGAATGATGCTGACGCTGCCGGAGCGGAAAATGCGGAGGATGCCGCAGATGCGGAAAGCGGGGCTGACGCGGAAGAAGCAGAAGGCGGGGAAGTATCGGAAGCCCTTGCCGACGGCGTATTGACGGTAGGAACCAATGCGGAATTTCCGCCCTTTGAGTATGTGGACGACAACGGCGAGCCGGACGGCTTTGACGTGGCTCTGATTAAGGCAATCGGCGAGAAGCTTGGCGTGGAAGTGGTAGTTGAAAACATGGAGTTTGATTCTCTGGTAGCGGCAATCGGAAGCAAGATTGACGTTGCAATTGCCGGCATGACTGTCACCGATGAGAGAAAGGAATCCGTTGACTTTTCAGACGCTTACTATGACGCGGTTCAGTATGTAATTGTTCCGGACGGCTCTGACATTGCTTCCGCTGCTGATCTGGCAGGCAAGGCAATCGGCGTTCAGATGGGAACCACAGGCGATTTTATTGCAACCGATGATGTGGAAGGCTCCGAGGTATCCAGATATAACAAGGGTGTGGACGCTGTTAACGATTTGATTAACGGAAGAGTTGACTGTGTGATTATCGATAAGAACCCGGCGCTGGTATTTGAGAGTACCTTCGAGGGCCAGGTGAAGGCCATTCCCGGAGAACAGTTTGAGTTTGGCGTTGAGGAATATGCAATCGCCATTCCCAGGGGGGATGCGGCGCTGCTTTCCCAGGTAAATAAGGCGCTGGAGGAAATCAAGGCTGACGGTACTTTTGACGAACTGGTAAAGCAGTATATTGAGAATTAATGTAATGAAATCAGGGGATAGCATATTGACGGAAGTGTCACACATGCTATCCTCTTTTGGGAGAGAAAGGGATTTGGGATATGCAGGAATGGTTGGAAAAGACAGGCAGTCTGTTTGAGCGGGCGTTTATTTCCGGCGACAGGTGGAAGCTTTATATTGAAGGTCTGGGAGTTACCGTGGAAATTGCATTTTTTGCCGCAATTCTCGGACTGATTATCGGAACGATTGTGGCGCTTATGAAAATGACCACCGCAAGGAGCGGCAAAAAGACGATTCGGGCGAGAATTGCAAACGCGTACATAGACATTATCAGAGGAACGCCCTCGGTGCTGCAGCTCCTTATTATGTGGTTCATCGTCATGAAAAGCTGCAAAAACGGCGTTCTGGTGGCGGTATTGTCTTTCGGGATTAACAGCGGCGCTTATGTTGCGGAAATTGTGCGCGCAGGGATTCTTGCGGTGGACAGGGGGCAGACGGAGGCCGGACGTTCCTTAGGGCTTTCCAAAACCCAGACCATGATTTACATAGTCATTCCCCAGGCAATTAAAAACGTGCTTCCGCCTATCGGAAACGAGTTTATCGTTCTTTTAAAGGAAACGGCAATTGTGGGATATGTGAGCCTGACGGATTTAACCAGAACGGCAAATCAGATTTCTTCCAGAATTTACGAGCCTTTCATGCCGCTGATTGGTGCGGCGGTTATTTATTTTGTCATTATTAAAATATTGACGATTCTGTTGGATAAGCTGGAGAGGAGGCTGCGCAAAGGTGATAATCGTTAAGGATTTGCATAAGGAATTTGAGAACAACCACGTACTGCGGGGAGTAAACTATCACGTGCATCAGGGAGAGAAGATAGTAATCGTAGGTCCCTCCGGCTCGGGAAAGAGCACCTTTCTCCGGTGCCTGAATCTGCTTGAGACGCCCACCAGCGGCGAAATCCGGTTCGACGGGCAGCTTATCACGGATCCGAAAGTGAATATCGATAAAGTAAGGGAGCACATGGGGATGGTGTTCCAGAATTTTAACCTGTTTAATAATCTTTCCATCATGGACAATATTACCCTTGCTCCTGTAAAGCTGAAACTGATGAGCAAAGAGGAGGCAGGCGAAAACGCCTTAAAGCTCCTTGCGAGAGTAGGGCTTACGGACAAGGCGGACGCCTATCCCAGCCAGCTTTCCGGTGGACAGAAGCAGAGAATTGCAATCGTCCGTTCTCTTGCCATGAATCCCAGAGTGATGCTCTTTGACGAGCCCACCTCAGCCCTTGACCCGGAAATGGTCGGGGAAGTGCTGGACGTTATGAAGGAGCTGGCGGAAACCGGCATGACCATGGTGGTGGTAACCCACGAGATGGGCTTTGCCAGGGAAGTGGGAACCAGGGTGCTGTTTATGGACGAAGGCATTATCATGGAGGAAAATACGCCGGAAGGATTCTTCGGAAGCCCGAAATGCGACAGACTGAAAGATTTTCTGTCTAAGGTGCTGTAGGCGCGCGGACAACAGAAAATTAATCTGCCGTATATGCGAGGCCTGGATATTCATTTCCCGCTGTCCGTTACCGGGATCATCGAACTCATCAGATAAAATGGCATTCCGAACACCATAAAGTACACATATCGAAACTCTGTCGCCACAGGCGTGGCAATCAGTACTGTCAGAAGTATGGCCACGCCCGGCAGATAGAGAATCAGTTTCTTTTTTTCCTGTCGTATAATCACATTCCCGATGCAGAAAATCATTACCCAGCAGGCCACGCCCATGCTCCATAAGGTGCCGTAGAGGGGAACCATGCCGCTGAGCTTGATGGAAATCTCCTTGGCTTTCACCACCAGCGGACCGCGGATGAGCGGGGTGTGGGAAACTCCGAGGCTGGTGGCGCTGATGCCCTCGGCTTCGGCAACCAGATAGAAGTAATCGGGATACCAGTACCCGTAGGTCTGATTGATATAGGCGGTCATATAGTCGCCCGGGTAGCGAAGCCCCAGCTTTGCCCAGAGCTTTAAAAATTCACCTTTATGTTCCGTCAGATAGTCCGGATTTCCGGCCCGCACCAGATTTTTGATGTTATCCGCATAGTGGGGGTCATAAAGTTTTTTGATATAGGTGAGGTCAACCACCTTTTCGATTAATTCCAGTTCTTCCTCCGCAAGGGGACGGTCGTTGCAGATAACCGCTGTGATTTGCTGGATGGGAATGGAAAGAGATTCCGCAAAATCCGGCGGCGTCACATGGAAAGCGTTCATAACCGGATATTTGATAATCACCGCGGTCAGCAGAATGCCGAACAATGCGGGAAACATGGTTTTTGCCTTTTTTCGGAAACAGAAAAGCAGGAAAGGAAAGCATAAAAGAAAAGCGTACCAGCCGTTAGAGCGGAACAGGCACAGCATAAGACCGGTCACGGTAAAAACACAAAGGGCAGGGAGATTTTTTGAGCCAGGGGAATCTGCGCCTGAGCTATCCTTTTCAGGGGCTTTGTCAAAAAGCAGCCGGAAAAGGGAGCATCCGAACAGCATTACCGCAGCGGCAAAGGGAATATCCTTCCAGATGGTTACGGAAAATACGGCGTGATAGGGAATCAGCGCGTAAAACAGCGTGGCGAAAAGGCAGACGGCGGGCCTTACGAGAAAACGCCTCAGGGTGCTTATAAAATAGGAGACGCTTCCCGCAAGAAGGCACATCTGGAAAAAAGTGTAAAGGGAAAGAGCCACCAGCATGCTTCCGGTAAGCCGGTAGCCGATATGATAAATGAGCCCAATCAACAGGGTATGCACCCAGGGGTGGTGGTTGCTGTAGGGAATAAGTCCCAGCACCTGCTCAAACTGGTTGACACTGTCAGGCGTCATGATTCCCGGATACTGGTAGAGAAAATAGGGGAGCCAGCAGAACATACACAAAAGGAAAGCGCATAAGCCTGTATGCTTATAATAGAAGGAATACAGTTTTGGGGAAAGAGAGGTCCGGGGAGAGGGATTCTCCTTTGAAAGGCATCCGGGAGCTGCAATTTGCCTCTGCGGACCCGGGATGCCGTCTGAAAAAAGAATTCTGGTCGCGCCGGCCTTATCCGCGGTAAAGGAAAATAAAAATTTCAGCAGGTAATAAAAAAGAAACAGGTAGCCGCTAAGGGCGGAGATAATAATTCCCGTTCGGAATAAGGGGTTGGTGAGGGTTTCTATATAGCGGGGATAGTCCACGGACATATAGAAAGCGGAAAAAAACACCGAAATTACGGCACAGGTACGAGTATAGGCGCGGTTTTGAAAAAAACCGGCCTTTTCTGCCCTTTCATCTGCCGTGCGGAAAAAAAGAAAGCAGAGCAGAAAGAATATGAGAGTAAAGATATTTCCCGGCTCCATATGACTTGCTTTCATAATCGCCCAGGAGGAGAAGAAACTCTGGGCGGTGTATATAAGAATACTATGCAGCTTTATTTTCATAGCAATATCTCCTGTTCGGATGAACAAAATTGTGGTAAAATCGTTAATGCACTAATATGAAAATAATAATTGATAGCGGCAGGTATGTCAACCGGAAAGAAGAGGAGAAAGTGGAAATATGGCAACATTCAGTCTGTGTATGATAGTGAAAAATGAAGAAAAGGTTCTGGCGAGATGTCTTGACAGTATTTGTGATTTGATGGACGAGATTATTATTGTGGATACCGGCTCCGGTGACAGGACGAAGGAAATTGCGGGACGGTATACGGACAGGGTATATGATTTTGAATGGACGGGCAGCTTTTCGGACGCCAGGAATTTTTCTTTTTCTCTGGCGGGCTGCGATTATATTTACTGCGCCGATGCGGACGAGGTACTTGACGGGGAAAACAGAGAAAAGCTTCGTATATTAAAGGAAACGATTCTGCCGCAGGTGGAGATTGTCCAGATGTATTACGGGAACCAGCTCTGCCACGGGACGGTTTACAATTTTGACAGGGAGCTTCGTCCCAGGCTGTTTAAACGGCTGCGGACCTTTGAGTGGATAGAGCCGGTGCATGAGACGGTACGGCTCCTTCCGGTGGTCTTTGACAGCGATATTGAAATCACCCATATGCCGGAGAAGAGCCATACCTCCAGGGATTTGCAGATTTTTGAGAGAATAATCGCAGGAGGGGAAAGGCTCTCGAAGCGTCTTGCCAATATGTATGCGAAAGAGCTTCTCATTTCCGGGGAGACGGAATCCCTTAAGAGGGCGGAAACATATTTTACATATGTGGCGGACGGAGGGGAAACGGAGGAGGAGCAGATGAAGGAGGCTGTATGTGTGGTGGTCAGGGCAGCCAGGCTTCGGGGCGATTATCTGAAAATGTACCGTTACGCCATGAAGGATATTGCAGGCGACGGGGTGAGCGAGGTCTGCTTTGAGCTGGGCGAATACTATTTTGGCAGACAGGAATATGAGGAGGCAGCCGTCTGGTTTTATAATGCCGCCTATGAGACCCAGAGCATATTGAACGCCCGCCGGGGAGGGGATATGGCGATTCTGCGCCTTGCGGACTGCTATGAGGCCATGGGCATTGCAGAGCAGGCGGAAGATTACCGGGTCCAGGCGGCGGCATGGCGTCTGCCGGAGTAGGCTCCGGGGAAGAAAGGAGCCGGGGGCTTCTGTAAAAAAGGAAAAAATCAGGCTTGTGCAATCTATACAAATGCGATAACTGAAATTCGTTGAAAATGTAGAAATGGAATAAAGTACTTGCATTGGAAAAATTTTTATGATATCTTAAATACATAAAATGAAAACGTTACCGGTAATAAAACCGGTAACAATTTAAAAGGAGGATGTTATGGCAAAAAGAGTAATTTCAGTACTTTTGGCTACAGTAATGACAGTATCACTGCTTGTCGGCTGTGGCGGCTCGGGAGATTCGGGCAGTTCTGACGCAGGCACAGGCACGGACACGGAGAATGCTTCCGGCTCTTCTGATGCGGCTGAAGATTCCGGTTCGGCAGCATCAGGCGACTACAAGGGAACGGTTCGTTTCCTCAATTTCAAACCCGAAGTTTCGGATGCAATGCAGGAAGTAGCGGCAGCTTACACTGCTGAGACCGGCGTTGACATTCAGATTGAAACAGCGGCTTCAGGACAGTATGAGTCCACATTGACCGCAAGAATGGACAGCTCCGAAGCGCCTGCTATTTTCGTAGTTGAGACTGCAACCGCACTTGCTACATGGAAAGATTACTGCAGGGATTTGTCCGATACAGACCTGTATGCTTCCGTAACAAACAAGGCATATACCTATGAGGCAGACGGAAAAGTCTGCGGACTTGTATATGTACTTGAAGGATGGGGTATCATTGTTAACAGCGCAATCACAGACGCTTACTTTGCATCGGCAAACAAATCCACAGAGTATACCTCTCTGGATGAGCTTTATACCTTCGACGCATTAAAGGCTGTTGTTGAAGATATGACCGCTATGAAAGACGAGCTGGGAATCCAGGGCGTATTCGGTTCCACATCTTTGAAACAGGGCGATGACTGGAGATATCAGACTCACCTTATGAATATCCCTCTTTACTGGGAGTGGGGCGCAGACATCGATATCAACGGCGCTGTTCCCGAGTTCAGCTTCAAAGAAGCGGCAACTTTCAAGAACATTCTTGACCTTTACTTAAATAACTCCGTAACCGAGCCCAACCTGGTTGGTACAAAGACAGTTGACGATTCCATGGCAGAGTTCGCACTTGGACAGTGCGCAATGATTCAGAACGGCGACTGGGCATGGAATACCATCCTTAACACAGACGGCAAGGTTGTAGAGAACGACAAGGTTCGCTTCATCCCGATTACCACCGGTGCGGCAGGCGAGGAAAACATGGGACTTTGCGTAGGCGGTTCCCAGGCATTCTGTGTAAACTCTCAGCTTCCTGAAGAAGACCAGCAGGCAGCAATCGACTTCCTTACATGGCTGTTCTCTTCCGAGACAGGAAAGACTCTGGTTGCTCAGAAACTGCAGTTTGTGACTCCGTTCTCCACTATGGAAGGTGCTGAGTACACCAACCCCCTGTTCGGAAGTGAAAATGAAATTTCCGCAGCAGGAAAGACTGCTTACAGCACAGTCTGCAACCTGATTCCCGACCAGACATGGAAGGACGACTTCGGCGCAAGCTTACTGCTTTACGCGCAGGGTCAGAAGAGCTGGGACGACGTAGTTGCTGACGCCGTAGCAGAATGGGAAGTTGAAAGGGAAATCACCAATACTGCAAACGGCTATTAAGAAGAATAGAAATTCTATTGAATAATTTCTGAAAAGAAAGCGCTTTGTTTATGGTTCGCAAAAGAAAATAGCCGCCATTTTAACAAAGCGCTTTTTAAAAAAGACGGGGCATTACTGTCCGGCATGAAAAATCAGATAAGAAATGTATGGGGAAAGGAGATAATCATGCAAAAGACTTACAAAAAGTATTTTCCGATTTTTGTACTTCCAACGCTTATTGCATTTATAATCTCATTTATTATTCCTTTTTTTATGGGATTATATCTGTCATTCTGTAATTTTAAGACGATTGGCTCCGCAAAATTTACGGGGTTGTCCAACTATCTTTATGTTTTTTCCGACACGAAAGGATTCCTTTCAGCCTTATGGTTTACGGTAAAAGTTGCCGCTGTCGGCGTGATATCCACTAACGTACTTGCTTTCGCGCTTGCGCTTCTGCTTACCAGAGGATTAAAGGGAACCAATGTTTACCGTACCATTTTCTTTATGCCCAACTTAATCGGCGGTATCATTTTAGGTTATATCTGGCAGCTTCTGCTGAACGGTATTTTAATCAGGGTGGCAGGCGCGGACTTAACCTACAGCGCTACTTACGGATACTGGGGTATTATTATTCTGTATAACTGGCAGAAAATCGGTTATCTGATGATTATTTACATCGCGGGCATTCAGTCAATTTCAGGGGATATTCTTGAAGCGGCGAAGATTGACGGGGCAAATTATGTACAGACGTTAAAGAATATTATCATTCCGCTTGTAATGACATCAATTACAACCTGTACTTTCCTGGCTCTTACAGACTGTTTCAAGATGTACGACCAGAACCTGGCGTTGACAGGCGGCGCTCCTGCCGACCAGACGACCATGCTTGCCATGGACATCTACAATACTTACTATAATCGTACGGGCTTTGCCGGCGTCGGTCAGGCCAAAGCGGTGGTATTTACCGTCCTTGTTCTTGTTATTGCGTTGATTCAGCTTCGAGCTACACAGTCAAAGGAGGCGGCATAAGATGCAGGAAAAGAGAAAACTTTCAAACATTACCATTTATGTTGTTCTTACTGTTTTGGCGGTGATTTTCATTGTTCCCATCGCGCTGGTACTGATGAACTCCCTGAAAAACAAGCTGTATATTTCCACAACACCTTTTGAACTGCCCAATGCGGAAAGCTTCAGAGGACTTAAAAACTATACAGAAGGACTTACGAAAATCCACTTTTTTGACAGTATCGGATACTCCCTCTTTATCACGGTGGTTTCCGTAATCCTGATTATTGTATTCTGTTCCATGATTGCATGGTTTATTGTGAGGGTGAAAAATAAAATTACTTCCGCAATTTACTTTATGTTTATTGCAAGTATGGTGGTTCCTTTCCAGATGGTTATGTACACCATGACAAAGACGGCAAACGTTCTTCATCTGGACAATTTCATCGGAATTAACATCCTGTATCTGGGCTTTGGTTCCAGTATGGCGGTGTTCATGTTTACGGGATTTATCAAAGGGATTCCCTTAGAGCTTGAAGAGGCCGGACTGATTGACGGCTGCAATCCGCTGAACATGTATATAAGAGTTATTTTCCCGGTTTTGAAACCGATTTCCATTACCATTGCGATTTTGAACGCAATGTGGATTTGGAACGACTTCCTTCTTCCTTATCTGATTATCGGGACAAAGTACAGAACAATCCCGGTTGCAATCCAGTATTTGCGAAGCGGATATGGCTCCATTGACTACGGTCATCTGATGGCGACTATCGTAGTTGCGCTGGTACCGATTGTTATCTTCTACTTTATGTGCCAGAAATACATTATTGAAGGTATCGTGGCAGGCGCGGTTAAGGGATAGGAAGAAAAACAGCAAAAAGATAAACAGGAACAGGAGATTTGGCATGAACGTAGAATACAATCCACAGTTAGGATACAGAAGGACAATTTTTGAGGGCAATTTTGATTTTCTGCTGCGGATTGCAGACTGCAGGACGGAAAACGGGCTGACCTTTACGGTTGACACCTGGAAAGGCAGGAAAGCGGACGTGAAAATCTCCTTTCCCCGCAAAGACGTGTTTCGGTTTCAGATGTTTCCGTCAGGGAAATCAGAAAAAGAAGGCAATCCGGTTTTTGATTTCCCTGATGAAAGGGAAGCAAAGCTGAAAGAGTGCGGGGATTATTATGAATATGGAACAGAGCGGCTGACCCTTCGTTTCAGGAAGGCTTATTGGGAAATGTCCGTCTTTTTTGACGGAAAGGCCCTGACCAGGGAGCAGATTTTTGATACCAATGTGGACAACAGATGGAAGTATCTTCCGATCGGGTATTCCTGTGATGAGGAAGGAAACTGGAACAGGGTATGGGAGAGCATGTATCTTTACTCTGACGAGGCATTCTGGGGATTCGGGGAAAAGTTTACCGGGCTGAACAAGCGCGGGCAGAAGCTGAACTGTTGGCAGAAGGACGCGCTGTGTACGAATACGGAGGATTCTTATAAGGGGCATCCATTCTTTATCAGCAGCAGAGGGTATGCGGTGCTTCTTAATACCTATACCCGGAGCGCTTTTGATATGGGCGCGGGCTCTCAGGTGAGCTATTCCATGTGCTGTGAGGACGGGGTACTGGACTATGTGTTCTTTGCCGGTTCTGACAGGGATTACAAAGGGCTGCTTGCCGGCTATATAGAGATGACAGGAAAAATCCCCATGATTCCCAAATGGGCTTTGGGGTTCTGGATGTCAAAATGTTCCTACCGGAGCAGGCGTGAGGTAGAAGAGGTTATACTTCGGGCGGAAAAGGAGGATATTCCCATTGACGTCATTCATATTGACGGATGGCAGAAGAAGGAAAATTCCGGTCTGTGGGAGTGGGACGAGGAGCGTTTCCCGGACCCGGCAGGTATGATTGCATGGCTTAAGGAGCGCGGCGTGCGGCTCAGTCTCTGGAATTATCCGTATCTGCGGGAGGACTCGCCGGCGTTTGAGGAAATTGCGAAAAAGGGGTATTTTATAAAAGACAGGAACGGAGACGCCGCCAGGTTTTACGCCACGGCGGATTCGGAAGTTCAGGCGGCGTGTTTTGATTTTACCAACCCGGAATTTCTGGCGTGGTATAAGGAGCGCGTGATGAAGGTGCTTGCCATGGGGGTGTCTGTTATCAAGACGGATTTTTCCGAGGCAGTACCGGAGGATGTGGTATTTTATGACGGCTCGAATGGAATTCAGGGGCACAATAAACTGACATACTTATATGCGGAAACAATTTACGGTTTTATGCAGGAAAGCAGTAAAAGCACAGGTATTATGCCTCTTTTATGGGGGAGGAGCGGATTTGCCGGCTCCCACCGGATTCCGGCGGCATGGGCGGGGGATTCCTCCGGCGCGTTAAACAACCATGCGGCAATTTTGGGAGGCGGTCTTAGCCTTGCGCTTTCGGGGGTTGCGTTCTGGGGATTTGACATGGGCGGATTTTACAGCACGGACGCTGACGGGAACGAATGCCGTCCGTCTGACGAGGAATATCTGCGCTCCGTGGAGATGGGATTTTTTATGCCGTTATCGCGGGCTCACGGGAAAACGGAGAGAGAGCCGTGGCATTATTCGGAACGGACACTGGACATATTCAGAAAATATGATAAAATAAGACATTATTTGCTTCCGTATCTTTTCAGTATGGCGTGTGTTTCCGGCAGGAAATCGGTTCCCATGCTGCGGGCAATGCTTCTTGAAGAACCGCAGGATTTGACCGCAAGGGACAGACAGCTTCAGTACATGCTGGGGGAAAGCATTCTTGTGGCGCCGCCCTTTGACAGAGAACAATATGAAGTTTATCTTCCCGGAGGGAAGTGGCTGGACACAGGTTCAGGGGAAATTTTTGAAGGAGGCCGCTTCATCACCGTTTGTCCTGATTTGGGAGAACTACCTGTATACCTTCGGGAAAATTCCATTCTTCCTATGCAGAAGATAGCGTCAATGCCTGCCAACGAACAGGAAAGATTTAAAAATCTGGAGGTCTGGCTGCTTTTTGAAAGCGAAATGCATGATGTTTTCTATGATTATGATGAAAAAGGGGAATTATCGGAGTATCATTTTCATGCATATAAGAAAGACGGTGAAGAAAACCTGTATATTGAGACGGATATGGACATTGATGAAATCAGAGTATTTGCATCAGGGCATATTGAAAATATATATACTGTGAAAGTCCCGGACAGCGAATGAACATATGGAAAGGTTTGCCGGTGCAAATGTTCAGGTGTCGGGCTTTCATAAATTTGTAAAATAAAACCGGGAGGATGATTATGGGGGAAATTACAATTAAGGATATTGCAAGAATCTGCGGGGTCGGGGTCAGCACAGTATCCAGAGCCCTGAACAATCACCCGGATATCAGGCCGGAGACGAGAGAGCAGATTCAGAATGTAATTGCCCAGTATGGTTATATCCCCAATAACAGTGCCAGAAATCTAAAGAGAATCGAATCGAACGCTATTGCCGTACTGGTGAGGGGAGTGACCAATCCGCTGTTTAATGATATTATCAAGGTCTTGAACTTTCAGCTCAAAAGGCATAAGTGGACAATGATTTTGCAGCAGGTAGATTATGAGGAAGATGAGGTTGCAGTAGCGCTGGAGCTGATTAAGGAAAAGAGGCTGAAAGGAATCATTTTCCTGGGATTTAATTATTATCACCCGGAAGGGCAGATAGATAAAATAAGCGTTCCGTTCATTTTGGGTACGATCGGGTCCATTTACGGTGACGAGGATTCCGCAAAATATTCCCATGTGACTGTGGACGATATGGCGGAAAGCTATAAGATGACGGATTATCTGATTAAGAAGGGACATCGTGAGATTGCCATTCTCTCTGCGGAGGAGGAGGCGTCTTCCATGGGGAAGCTTCGGATGGCCGGTTATATGAAGGCGCTTGCGGACAACGGGATTGCCTATAATCCCAATCTGCGTTATTCCTATTCCGAAGGAGTCGAGCATTATTCCATGACGGACGGTTATCTGGCTACCCAGCGGCTCCTTGCGTCGGGCGAACACTTTACAGCGATTTACGCCACTACGGATATCATAGCGGCGGGAGCCTACCGGGCATTGTTCGAGGCCGGGCTTAAAATCCCGGATGACGTTTCCGTGGTAGGGTTTGACGGAATTGAAATCGGAGATTACATCCGGCCCAAGCTGACAACGAATCTGCAGCCGGCAAAGAAAATGGCGGAAAAGATTTTCGAACAGCTCTATGATTTGGTGAATGAAAACTGCGGAAATAAGAATATAATTTTTAAAGGGGAATTGCTTGAGAAAGAATCGGTATATGATTTAAATCAAAAGTAACCGGAAATTGCGGCATGGCTTTGGCCATGCCGTTTAAATTCTGCATGGCTGAACCGATACAAATTTTTAACATCGAAAGACTTGCAGTCGAGGAAGGATAATGTTACCATAGAGAGAAACTGCGAAAGGGGACTTTCTTTATGAAATGGGAAGAAAATGTAAGAAAGGTAACGCCTTATGTGGCCGGGGAGCAGCCAAAGCTGAGCAATGTGATTAAGCTGAACACCAACGAATGTCCATATCCTCCGTCACCGGCGGTAAGGGAAGCGGCAAAGCAGGCGGATTATGAAAGCCTCCGCCTTTATCCGGATATGAATGCGGAAAAGCTGGTAAATGCCCTGGCGGAGTATTATCATGTTAAGCCGTCACAGGTTTTTGCGGGAGTAGGCTCCGACGATGTGCTTGCTCTGGCGTTTATGACCTTTTTCAACGGGGAGAAGCCGGTTTTGTTTCCTGATATCACCTATTCTTTTTATGATGTGTGGGCGGAGGTTTTCAGGATTCCGTACAGGCCATGTCCCCTTGATGAAAATTTTCGCATAAAGAAAGAGGATTATTTTGCGCCTAACGGGGGAATCGTAATCCCCAATCCCAATGCGCCTACCGGCGTTTTTGAGGATATCGGTATGTTTGAGGAAATCATTGCGGCAAATCCCGGTTCCGTAGTGATTGTCGACGAGGCCTATGTGGATTTTGGCGGAAGGAGCGTACTGCCCCTTCTTGAAAAATACGAGAACCTGCTGGTGGTGCAGACCTTTTCCAAATCCCGCGCGCTGGCCGGGCTTCGGGTTGGCTATGCCATAGCGAATGAAAAGCTGACCGGTTATCTGAAGGATGTGAAATTTTCCTTTAATTCCTACACTATGAATATGCCGGCGATTGAGATGGGAACGGCGGCGGTTCTTGACGACGCATATTTTAGGGAAACCGTGGGGAAAATCGTAAAAACCAGAGAGTGGACGAAGGCGGAGCTTAGCCGGCTGGGATTTTCTTTTGCAGATTCCATGAGCAATTTTTTGTTTGTTACCCATAAGCAGGTTCCGGCGGACAGGATTTTTGCAGCTCTTAAAGAAAACGGAATTTATGTGCGGCACTGGAACAGACCGAGAATAGACAACTATCTGCGCGTCACCATCGGAACCGATGAGCAGATGCGGGCGCTGGTCGCATTTTTAGAAAAATATCTACAGGAGGAAAATAATGATTAAGAATCTTTTAAAAGGTATGGTAATGGGAATAGCAAACATTATTCCCGGCGTCAGCGGAGGAACCATGGCGGTTTCCATGGGAATTTATGACAGGCTGATTCACAGTCTCACACATTTATTTAAGGAATTTAAGGAAAGCATGAAATTTCTGATTCCCATATTCCTTGGTCTTGGGATTGCTCTGGCCGGGCTGTCTTTTATTATAGAGCCAGCTTTTAAGTATTTTCCGCTGCAGACAAACTGCCTGTTTATCGGTCTGATTGTGGGCGGACTTCCGGCTGTCCTTACAAAAATAAAAGGGAAGGGCGTAAAAATAAGCTATATCATTCCCTGTCTCCTTTTCTTTGCCCTGGTAGTGGGGCTTGCCGCCATCGGCGAAAAGGAAGGCGCTGCCGCAGACTTAAGCTTCAGCCTCTGGTCGGTTATCAAGCTGTTTGCGGTGGGAATTATTGCTTCCGCGACTATGGTGATTCCCGGCGTAAGCGGTTCTATGATGCTGCTCCTTATGGGGTATTATAATCCAATTGTGTCCGCCATTAAAAACTTTATCACGGCTCTTGCTGCCTTTGACATGGCGGGAATCCTTGAAGGCTTCGGAATTCTGATTCCCATGGGACTTGGCGTCGTGGCGGGAATTTTCCTGATTGCAAAAATAATTGAAATTCTTTTTGAAAAATTCCCCACTCAGGTGTACTGGGCGATTATCGGTTTGATTGTGGCTTCCCCGGTGGCAATCTTTTTGCTTGGCGACGTGGGAAAAATTAATATAGTGGGCATACTGACCAGCGCGGTGACTTTTGCTGTCGGCTTTGTCATTGCACTGAAACTGGGAGACTGATTTGGAAGCGTATACGGATTTTGCCGGAGTGTATGATATTTTTATGGACGGGACCCCTTACGGCGAGTGGGCGGATTTTCTGGCGGATATGATAGAGAAATACGGGATTTCAAAGCCGGTACGGGAAGCGGCGGAAAGCAAAGCGCCTGACGTCGGAGAAGGGGAAAATGAGCGGCGCGGGGCGCTGCTTGACTCGGAAAGAAATCTGGTTCTGGATTTGGGGTGCGGCACGGGAACGCTGACGGAGCTTTTGTATTGGAAGGGCTTTGATATGATTGGCGTGGACAATTCGGAGGAAATGCTTGGGGTTGCCTTTGAAAAGAAGGAAAACTCGGGAAGTGAAATCCTCTACCTTTGTCAGGATATGCGGGAGCTGGATTTGTACAGTACTGTGGGAACCGTGGTCTGCGTGTGCGACTCCGTCAATTATCTTCTTGAGGATGGCGATGTGGAGGATGCCTTTGCCCTTGTGAACAATTATCTCTATCCCGGCGGGCTGTTTATCTTTGATTTTAACACCGTTTATAAGTATGAGCATGTGATTGGCGACGCGGTGATTGCTGAAAACCGGGATGAATGCAGCTTTATCTGGGAAAATTATTATTATGACGGGGAGCGGCTGAACGAATACGACCTGACCATATTTGTGAGAGAGGACGGGGAGCTGTTCCGGCGTTTTACGGAAACTCATTTTCAGAGGGGATATACGCTTGAGGAGATGAAAAGCTTTGTGGAGAAGGCCGGAATGCAGCCGGTTCTTTTTCTGGATGCTGACACCCGTAAGGCTCCCACGGAAAACAGCGAGAGAATCTATGTTGTGGCAAAAGAGTGCCAAAAGTAAAAAACGGAGGATACTAAGGTGGATTATATTGTCAGGGCAACGGCGGCAAACGCCCAGATAAGGGCTTTTGCCGCTACTATCCGGGATTTGGTGGAAAAGGCAAGAAAAGCGCATAACACAAGCCCTGTGGCGACGGCGGCTCTCGGGCGGCTTATGACCGGAGCGGTGATGATGGGGGTTATGGCGAAAAACGACGAGGATTTATTGACTCTTCAAGTCAGCGGAGACGGCCCTTTAAAAGGGATGACGGTAACAGCCGACGGCAGAGGAAATGTGAAAGGGTATGCCAATGAGCCTTTGGTGATGCTGCCGCCAAGTCCTAAGGGCAAGCTGGACGTGGGCGGCGCGGTGGGCAGAGGTTTTCTGCGGGTTATCAAGGATATCGGATTAAAAGAACCCTACAGCGGGCAGACCGATTTACAGACCGGTGAGATTGCGGAAGACCTTACTTATTATTTTGCCACCTCGGAGCAGGTGCCCTCCAGCGTCGGATTAGGCGTTTTGATGGAAAAGAACAATACAGTACGGCAGGCCGGCGGGTTTATCGTGCAGCTGATGCCTTTTACGCAGGAGCGCGTGGTGGCAAGGCTTGAGGAAAATCTCGGGAAAATTCCTTCTGTTACTTCTGTTCTGGATGCGGGAAAAACGCCGGAGGAAATGCTGGGGCTTCTTTTTGAGGGGATGGATATGGAAATTGTGGATACCATTCCGGCGCATTTTTACTGTAACTGTGATAAGAAAAGGGTGGAAAAGGCCATTATCAGCATTGGCAGAAAGGAAATTGGCGAGATGATTGCAGAAGGCAAAGAGATTGAGGTGAAATGCCATTTCTGTAATACCGCCTATGTGTTTACGGTGGAGGAGCTGAAAGAGTTGCTGGTAAAATGCAGGTAATGTGCGATTATGAGGGAATAATGTATGAAGCATGGATTTATTAAGACGGCGGCGGTTACGCCAAAGGTAAGGGTGGCGGATACTGTCTATAACGGAGAGCAGATTTGTCTGGGAATCGAGGAGGCATTTGAAAAGGGAGCCAGGGTGATTGTGTTTCCGGAGCTTTGCATCAGCGGCTACACCTGCGGCGATTTGTTTTTGCAGGAGAGGCTCCTTGACGCATGTAAAAAAACACTGGCGGAGATTGCCGGATTTACTGCGGGAAAAAGCGCTCTGGTGTTTGCAGGGCTGCCCTTTGAATTCAAGGGAAAGCTTTACAATGTGGCGGCTGCCCTGGGAAACGGCGAAGTGCTTTGCTTTATTCCAAAGACTTTTATCCCTTCTTATGGGGAATTTTATGAAGCCCGCCATTTTTATCCGGGGAACAGGGAAGTGGTTTTTGCTGATTTTAACGGTAAGAAAGTCCCTTTTGGCTGCAATGTGCTTCTTAAGGCGCAGGAAATGGAGGGCCTTGCGGTGGGGTGCGAGATATGCGAGGATATCTGGATGCCCGACGGGCCGGCGGTCTCCCATGCTATGGCCGGCGCAACGCTTCTGGTAAATCTGTCCGCCTCTAATGAAACCGTCGGAAAAGACGCCTGCCGGGAAATGCTGGTGAAGTCCGCCAGCGCCAGACTGATTGCGGGCTATGTCTACTGCAGCGGCGGCGAAGGGGAATCCACTCAGGATTTGGTCTTTGGAGGACATGATATTATTGCGGAATATGGAACCGTGCTGGCGCAAAGCAAGCGGTTTGAAAGCCAGATTTTATATGGGGATATCGATATCAATAAGCTGCGCATGGAGCGCAGGCGGATGAATACTTTTTCCTGCGGACCGGATTCCTCTTATATGGAAATTCCGTTTTCTCTAAAGAAGGAGGAAACAAAGCTTAAAAGAGCTTTCCCGGCGATGCCCTTCGTACCCTCTGATAAAAGCGAGAGGGATAGCAGATGTAATGAAATTTTAATGATTCAGTCCATGGGGCTGAAAAAAAGACTTGAGCACACAGACTGTAAAAAAGCGGTTGTGGGCGTTTCCGGCGGCCTTGACTCCACGCTTGCGCTGCTTGTGACAGTGAGATGCTTTGATATGCTAAGGCTCTCACGGAAAAACATTGTGGCGGTTACAATGCCCTGTTTCGGCACCACGGACAGAACCTATGCGAACGCCTGTCTGATGGCGCAGACTCTGGGCGTCACGCTTAAGGAAGTGAACATTAAGGAAGCGGTTACGGTTCATTTCCGGGATATCGGTCAGGAAATGCAAAATCATGACGTCGCCTATGAGAATGCTCAGGCAAGGGAGCGGACGCAGGTGCTGATGGATATTGCCAATCAGGAAAACGCTCTGGTGGTGGGCACCGGGGATATGTCGGAGCTTGCGCTGGGATGGGCCACCTACAATGGCGACCATATGTCCATGTATGGGGTGAATGCCGGAGTTCCCAAAACGCTGGTGCGCCACCTGGTAAAATATTATGCGGATACCTGCGGAAACAGAGAGCTTGAAAAGGTGCTTCTGGATGTTCTGGATACGCCGGTGAGTCCGGAGCTTCTGCCTCCCGTGGACGGAGCCATTGCCCAGAAAACCGAGGATTTGGTGGGGCCTTATGAGCTTCACGACTTTTTCCTGTATTATATGCTGCGGTGCGGCTTTGCGCCGGAGAAAATTTACCGGATTGCAAAGGTGTCTTTCGCGGGCTGCTATGAGGACAGTGTGATTTTGAAATGGATGAAGGTCTTTTACAGAAGATTTTTCTCCCAGCAGTTCAAGCGTTCCTGCCTGCCGGACGGCCCTAAGGTGGGAAGCGTTGCGCTCTCTCCGAGAGGGGATTTGCGGATGCCGTCGGATGCCTGCGTGAGGGTGTGGATGGAGGAGATTGAGAGGATGCGGTGAAGAGATACGGGAAAACGAAAGGTTAACTCTGATTATTCCGGGGGAAAATACAATCGAAGTGACAGAAAATCTTTTCCTCAAAGTCATAATTCCCTTCCCCGGTTAATACTATAGTAAAAAGAATGTATCGGGGATAACCTATGAGCTCCAAAACCAAAATTGTTGTACTTCATCTGAAAGAATTAATATACACCGGCATCTTTGCCCTGCTGGGAATATTGTTTATCGTGCTTCTCATTATTATGTTTGTGCCGAAAGACAAGAAGGAAAATAATGCGGTGGAAGCGCCTGCGCCCTCCTATGTACCCGGCATTTACACCACGTCGCTGGTTTTAAGCGATAATGCGGTGGATGTGGAAGTGACGGTAGATGAAACCAACATCAATGATATCCGCATCGTAAATCTGGATGAGGCGGTGGCGACCATGTTTCCTCTGTTAGAGCCCTCCTTTGACGATTTGGCGAATCAGATTCTGAAAAATCAGTCGCTGGATAACATCACCTATTCGGATGATAACAAATATACCTCCATGGTTTTGTTAAATGCCATTAAAACATCTCTGGGAAAGGCTGCGGTTCCCACGCCGTCGGCAAGTGCAAGCCCGTCCGCCACACCGCAGACTACATAGCAAAAGAACCGCCCCGGGATAGCGGAAACATAGCGGGAGCAATACGGAGTCGCCAAATGTGCATGCAGGCATGCCCGCCTGGCCTGGCGCGTTGCCCGCAGAAATAAAGTTTAAAGTCTGATTCTTTTTGCAGGAGTCAGACTTTTTTTACAATAAGCGCCAGCGTTTGTTACAATAAGCGTCAGCGTTTGTTACCAGTTTGTAACCTCTTTCCGCTAAAATAGAATCATGGCAGAAATATATAAGGAAAGGATGAGAGGAGTAATGGAAAAAACAACGGAAATTCTGACAGCGAGGAATTTGAAGAAATATTACGGGAGCGGGGAAAGCCTGGTAAAGGCGGTGGACGGCATCAGTCTGTCAGTACAGGAAGGGGAGTTTGCAGCCATTGTGGGAACCAGCGGAAGCGGGAAAAGCACGCTGCTGCACCTTTTAGGCGGCCTTGATTATGCGGACGAGGGGGAGGTCATCATTGACGGCATGGATGTGCTAAAGATGAAGGACGAGGAACAGACGGTATTCCGAAGGAGAAAGATTGGTTTTATCTTTCAAAATTATAATCTGCTGGCGGCATCTGACGTTTACAAAAATGTAACTCTGCCAATCCGCCTTGACGGGAACCGCCCGGACGAAGCCTATATTGATATGATATTAAAGCTCCTTGGGCTGGAGGACAAAAAGGGGCGCAGACCCAACCAGCTTTCAGGGGGACAGCAGCAGAGGGTTGCCATTGCAAGGGCGCTGGCGGGAAAGCCGGCCATTATTCTGGCGGACGAGCCCACGGGAAATCTGGATTCCAGAACCAGTGCGGAGGTTATGGGGCTTTTGCACAGGAGCGGCAGAGAATTTCACCAGACCATTCTGATGATTACCCATAATGAGGAAATCGCTCAGATGGCGGACAGAATCATTCATTTGGAGGATGGAAGAATCGTGGGAGGACAGGCTCATGGGACGAAATAAAGAGGAAAAGCAAATGAGAGGGTATGAGCAGAGGGCTGTCCGCCGGATTTTCCGCAATAACAACAGGGAAGCCGTGCGAGAGCTTGCAATGGACAATTACTATGCGCATAAAACAAGGAACAGGGTGGCGGTTCTGGCCATTGTACTTACCACGATTCTGATTACGGCGATTTTTACGGTGGGTATCAGCTGGGTCAGCACCATCGTAAACTATGGGGAGTCCGCGCCCGGTCCCGGCTGTGAGGGAGCCCTTTCGGCCGGTAAGGAGCATCTTGAAAAGATTCGGGAGCTGCCTTGTGTGGCGTATGCCGATTACACAAAAAAATGCAGCGTCTCGCCTCTTTTAAACGAGGAGTTTGCAGGCATTGAGGTCTGGCTTTTTGCGGCGGAGGAAAGCTACTTAGAGCACAATTTTGTTAAATTAATCGAGGGGAATTACCCGAAAGAGGCCGGAGAAATCCTGATTTCCGATGCCATGGCAAGACGGCTTGGGCTGACGGGAGAATCTGGCGGGGCGGCAGGAAGCCCGGTGGGCAAAAGGCTTAGCCTCAGGGTGAAGGTGGCCGGGGAAGAACAGCCACACGAGATGACGGAAAAAGATTTCGACTTTACCGTTTGCGGGTATTTTAAGAATCCGCTGGTCAGTCTGGAAAACGTTTATGACGAGGTTTACACTACGGAGGATTTTATCAGGGAGCACAATCCGTCCATGCTTGAGCGGGAAGGTCAGGTGTATATTCATCTGAACAATTTAAATCCTCTGCTGATGAAGTCGGACGTGATGGAAAAGCTGACGGAGGTTTCCCGGGCAGCGGGATGCGGAGGCATCCAGACCAAATATACCACGGACCTGGCCGGTACTCTGCTGGGGGTCTTTCCGGCTTTACTGCTGGTACTTTTACTGATGCTTGGCGGCTATTTCCTGATTTACAATATTTTTTATATTTCGGTGGCGGCGGACATCCGCTGGTTCGGCATGATAAAAACCATCGGAACCACGCCCGGGCAGCTGAAAAAAATCCTGCTGATTCAGATACGCAGGCTGGGGCTGATTGGCATTTGCGCAGGAGACGGGATTGGTTATCTGATTGGAAATCTGCTGGGACCGGGTGTGATGAGCCATACGGTGTACGGACAGTTTTATGAAGCGCCTCCGGTGATTCCCATACTGCTTTTAGGAGCCGGATTTTCCTGGCTGACTATCCGAATCAGCGCCGGAACCGCTATGAAAACGGCGTGTTCCGTTTCTCCTGTGGAGGCCGCCAGGTTTGAGCCGGGGAAGAAAAGGAATATTTTTACCATATTGTCTCTCACACTAAGCATTATTATCTTTGTGGTGGTGAGCAATGCCACCCTTGGATATTCCGTAGATAAGATGGTGGCGCGTTATAACCAGGAGCAGGGAAGGATTATGCATAAGGGAAGCAAATGGTGGCTGTGCGAGGAGCCTTACGCGCCGGTGAGCAAAAGCCTTGTGGAAGAAATCAGGGCGCTTCCTTTTGTAAGCGGCGTCGATGTGATTTACAGGGCGAGGACCCAGCCGGATTATGTGGAATACGGGGGGAGCCGGGAGTATCTGCATTCCCTTGGAAGGGTAAAGCTGGAGGGAAGGCTTAAGGAGTGGCGCGAAGCAATGAGGAGCTGCCCGGAATACGGGGAAATATATGACGAGGATTTGGAGAAAATTAATTTCAGCGAAACGGACGTTTACCTGGAGGTTTTAGGACTTCCTGCTGGCCGGCTTATGAAAAACATGCCTTATCTGCAAATACTGGAGGGAGAACTGAACCCGGAGGATTTTGCCACGGGAGAGTATATCGTCTGGCAGGAGATGCAGACGAATCAGGGACTGTCCGGTAAGGAGTGGAGGGAAAAGCAGATTCACGCCGGGGAGGAGCTTACGCTGCAGTTCTGGGATGACGGGACGGAAAGCTATGTAAGCCGTCAGGTAAAGGTGATGGCTGTGGTGGAACACAGTGACCCTTTCGGGACGTCGGATATCGATTACAGCAACGTGATAATACCGGATACCATGTTCCGTGAGATTTATTCAGATTATGAGGAGCGGATTGTTTCTTTACAGATTATGGGAGAGACGGAATTCACAAAGGAGCAGAATGGGCAGATTCAGGGAATTCTCGCCAGGGAGTACAATACCCAGCTCATGATGGAATCCCGTTACCTGTCCAGGAGCGACGCACAGTATAACAAATACACCATGACCTTTGGAGGGCTTTTCCTGACGGTTCTTCTGGGAATTATCGGGATTTCCAACGTGATTAATACCCTGACCAGCGACGTGTTTGCAAGGCGCAGGGAGCTGGCGGCGCTGCAGTCCATTGGAATGACGGTAAAGCAGCTTAAGGGGATGCTTTTTAAGGAGGCGATGAAATATTGTTTTCCGGCGGTTCTGATTGCAGTTCCCGCAGGCGGTGTCCTGGCCTTTATGGTGGCGGGCAACTGGACCTTTACGGGCTTTTCCCCGGCGCTTTTTATCATGGCATCTGCGGGCGCGGCGCTGGTGATTTCGGGAATCGCTCTTTTGGCGACGGACATACTGGTAAAAAATTTAAACAGAAAATCAATTGTTGAAAGACTCCGTGAAATTGAGTAAAATAAGCAAAAGAAGCTGCCAAATATCTGACAGGGACAGGGCGGCAGGCGGGAAACAGAAAGAAAATCAGCAGGAAAAACGACTGGGGGAAGAAATAGATGCCGACAGAACTTCTGGTAGTGGAGGATGATGAACTTTTGCGTCGGGGAATCGGTTTGGCTCTGAGAAAGGAAGGGTATCTGGTAAGAGAGGCCGGAAGCCTTGAGGAGGCAAGGCGGGCGTGGCATGAAAGACTCCGCCTTGTAATTCTCGACTTGAATCTGCCGGACGGCGACGGACGGGAACTTCTTTCACAGTTCCGGGCAGGCGGAGTGCCTGTGATTGTGCTGACGGCCAGGGACGGGGAAGAGGATGAGGTGAAAAGCTTTGATCTGGGCTGTGACGACTATGTCACCAAGCCCTTTTCTACCGTGCTTCTGCGCCGGAGGATTGCCGCCGTGCTGCGGCGGGCGGGAAAAGGAAACGGAAATGTCTATTGTCACGGCGAACTGGTTTACAGATTTTCGGAAAAGGAGCTTTTGCGCAACGGACAGAGCGTGAAGCTCACCGGAACGGAAAGAAGGCTTTTGGAGGTGTTCCTGAGACACCGCAATCAGGTGCTGACAAGGGAAGCCTTGCTTGAACAGGTGTGGGACGCTTATGAAAATTATGTGGATGAGCGGACGCTTAAAGTAAATATCAGCCGCCTGCGCGAGAAGGTGGAGAAGGATGCCAGAAACCCCGAATATATCTGTACGGTGTTTGGGATTGGGTATAAATGGAGCGACGGTTATGAGTAGCGGCGCAGGATTGGCATCGGCAGACATTTGGGAGAGGATGACTATATTATGCGGACAGGCCGGCGGTGGGGGCACGCAGTTTGGAGTCTGGATATTGATTGCGGTTCTTATGTCTTTGTGTATTTGTCTTGCAGCGGCGCTCCGGCGCTGCCACAGGCTGACACAAAGAGTACGGCTGGTAATGGAGCAGGTAAACGATGTGATTGAAGGACTGATTCACCATAAGAAGCTGCCGAAGTTTTCAGAAACCGAGGATACTCTTTTAGGGAAGTTTCAGCACGGTATTTTCCAGCTGTATGGAATACTCAGTTCTTATGAGGAAAGGGAAAGACGGCAGAAGGAGGAGCTTGGAAGCACCATCAGCGATTTGGTCCATCAGATGAATACGCCCATTGCCAATATCCGGCTGTACAGCGGATTTCTGGAGGATACGGAACTTTCCGCCGGGGAGCGGCAGGCTTTTGTAAGGAGCATCGCCTGGCAGGCGGAAAAGCTTGTCTGGCTGGGAGAGAGCTTCGGAAAGCTCTCCCGCCTTGAAACGGGAATTATAAAACTGCAGCCTGTAAAGCAGCCTGTGCTTCCGGCGCTGCTTGGCGCCATTGACCAGATTACCCTGAAAGCGAAAGAAAACGGAAACGATATCCGGTTTTCCGGCAATCAGAAGCTTACCGCCGTATTTGACCGGAAATGGACGGAAGAGGTTTTTTATAACCTGCTGGATAATGCGGTGAAATATGGAAACAGGGACAGCGCAATCGCCACATGCCTTGTGGAAGGTGAGATTTATGTGCGGATTGATGTGGTAAACGAGGGGCCGCAGATTTCTGAAAAGGAATACCCGAAGATTTTCCAGAGGTTTTACCGGGGAGAAGCGGCAGGGCAGAAGGCGGGCGTGGGGCTGGGGCTGTATCTGGCAAGAGAGCTTGTGAGAGAACAGGGCGGGTACATCAAAGTTACGGGCCGGCCGGACGGGCGAACCGTGTTTTCGGTGTATTTGCCCTGTTGCGATGGGGTCAGCCCTGAACGTTCGCCAGGCAAGGCAGATGAAGCGTAGTTTGTTTCCATAGAATAACACTACATACTTGCAATTCTCTTCAATGTATTGTTCAGCCCGAGAAGCACAAAAATATCGTTCTTCTGTACAGGAGCGTCCGCGTCCGGGTTGATGACAAGGGCGCCGCCCCGCCTGATGGCAACCACGTTTACGCCGTATTTTTTTCGCAGATTCAGTTCTTTCAGACTTTTCCCAATCCAGCTGCCAAGGATATCGATATCCGCAATGGAGTATTCGCTGGTAAGCTCGATTGCGTCAAAGAGGTTGTTGAAGGCAAGGGCGTTTGCAAGATGGACGCCTCTTTCCTTTTCGGGATGGACAATCTCGTCAACGCCGATTTTGGTGAGTATTTTTCCCTGTGTCTCGTCGTAGGCCTTTGCAATCACCAGGCCGATTCCCTGCTCCTTTGCCCAGATAGACGCCAGAACCGCGGCCTCCAGGCCGTGGCCGATGGATATGATTGCGCCGTTAAAATTCCGTCCGCCCAGCTCCTTTAGGGCTTCCTCATTGGTGACGTCCACACACATGGCGAGGGTCACATACTCGGCAATCTGCCTTATCTTCTTTTCATCTCTGTCGATGGCAAGCACCTTGCAGCCGTTGGCCTCGAGCTGCTTTGCCACGCTGATTCCGAATCTTCCAAGTCCGATAACGATGTATTCCTTTTGGGTATGCTTTTTCATATATATCCTCCATTCCGGTTCCGCTTCGGTTCTGCCAGTGAACCTTTTTATCCGATAATAATTTTACTCTGCGCATGAGTAATATTCTCCGCCGGAGCGTTGCTGTTAAATGCCAGCGCAAGGGTAATGGGGCCGATTCGTCCCAGATACATGGTCAGGGCAACAATTAATTTTCCAACCGGATTTAAGGAACCGGTCAGCCCTCTTGACAAGCCTACGGTTGCGATTGCAGAGGTCATTTCATACAGCGTATCCAGAAAATTGCTCTGCTGGACTGCCAGAAGCGCCATGGTGAGCAGCAGCAGGGTGGAAAGGCTGAAAGTGACAATGGCCACGCACCGCCTGATTGTCTCGTCCGCTATTTTTCTTCGCATGATGGTGACGTCCTTCTTTCCGCGGATATTGGCAAACATGGAGGCAAACAGTAAAACAATAGTCACTGTCTTTACGCCTCCTGCGGTTCCGGCAGGGGAGCCGCCGATGAACATTAAAACCAGATAGGCAAGGCAGGAGACAGGCCGGAAAAGCTCCTGCGGGATGGTGGCAAAGCCGGCGGTCCTGAGAGTGACGGATTGAAAAATGGCCGCCATGATTTTTTCGGGCCAGCTCATAATGCCTAAGGTTGCCGGATTATCAAATTCAAAAAGGAGCGTCAGAACAGTGCCGGCCACAATCAGGGACGAAGTGGCAATAATGACGAGCCGTGTGTGGAGATTGAGCTTTCGCGTATAGCCGCCTTCCTTTTGAAAACGGCCGGGAAAAAGGCTTCTTGCAAGCTCCCAGTATACCGGGAAGCCGAGGCCGCTTACAATAATTAAAAAAACTGTGGTCAGATTCAATATGATGTTACCGCTGTAGGCGCAGAAGCTGTTGCCGCCCAGAAGGTCGATGCCGGCGTTACAAAAAGCGGATACCGCATGGAAAATGCCGTACCAGATTCCTTTGATTCCGAACCGGGGTACGAATACGAAGAAATAACCGACGGCGCCGATGCCCTCGAGAATCAGCGTGATTTTGAAAATCCGCAGAGTCAGCCTTACCAGTCCGGTTAGGGTATCCAGATTGTAGGCGCTTTGAATCAGCATCCTGTCGGAAAGGGTGATTCTGCGGTGGAAAACACATAAAATCAGGGTGGTAAAGGTGACGATTCCCAGTCCGCCGAACTGGATGAGAAAGAGAATCACCACCTGTCCGAAGGCGGAAAAGGTCTGGCCTATGTTTACAGTGGAGAGCCCTGTCACGCAGACGCTTGACATTGCCACAAACAAAGCGTCGAAAAAATCTATTTTCTGCCCCGGACGCAGACTGACAGGAAGCAGAAGACACAGGGTTCCGATGAGAGCCCCGGCAAGAAATCCCAGCATGATGATTACGGTTGTGGTCAGTTTATGTTTTTTCATAATTCTCCGTTTTGCGCTGCCTGGCGACTGCGAGCAGGGAGCCGGGCATTTTTGTGTGAATACCTGAATTTTCCTTATTGTACAATAGTTTGGAGTAGATGGCAAGAAAGCTGTCCTCTAATCTAAGGAATTTATTCCCATAATCTTTAGAAGTTTTTAAGATTTCCCGCAAGATTTTGTTTAGTTTTTTGAAGTAGTATGAATACAGGATTCGTTATGAAGATAAGAGCTGTAAAGAGAGAGTACGGCCGTAAGGCGCGGGCTTTACAGGAAAAGATGAAAGAAGGGACGTGAAAAGCATGACGATGGAAGTAATTATGGAGTATTTTGCAAGATACGGGGGAATCGGGATTTTTGTGATAGTTTTACTGGAATATTTGAATTTGCCGGGCTTTCCGGCAGGAGTAATTATGCCGCTTGCGGGTATATGGGCGGCGAAAGGCCAGATTCACTTTATACCGGCTTTGATTATCACTGTGGCGGCGGGGCTCACCGGAAGCCTTATTTTGTACTGGTTGGGATATAAGGGAGGCGAGCTTTTCCTGCAGAAGTATTTAAACAAATTTCCAAAGCAAAGACCCATGATAGAGGAGAAGCTTTTCTGGGTGAAGGAAAAGGGCAGCGTAGGTATTTTTATCAGCAAGCTGATTCCCATGATAAGGACGCTGATTTCCATACCGGCGGGGGTGGCGAAAATGAATCTGGCAAAGTATACAGTGAGCTCGGCGCTGGGGATTTTTGTGTGGAATCTGTTTTTTGTAGGAGCCGGGTATTTTCTTGGCGATGTGGTGATAAGCTATCTGTGATGGCAGTGAAGGAGCGGAATTATGAAGATTGCAATGATGACAAATAATTATAAGCCGTTTATCGGCGGCGTACCCATTTCGGTTGAAAGGCTGGCGGAGGGACTTCGGGAAATGGGGCATCGGGTGGTGATTTTTGCGCCTTATTATGAGGAACAGCAAGCGGAGGAGGACGTGGTGAGGTTCAAGGTGCTTTTCCGCAGAAAATCAGACGGATTTTCCGTGCCGGACAGTCTGGACCCGGAAATCGAGCGGCGGTTTAAGGGGGAGGATTTTGACCTGATTCACGTTCACCATCCCATGATGATAGGGGATACGGCGAGGTATCTGTCGTGGAAATATCATGTGCCGCTGGCGTTTACCTATCATACCAGATATGAGCAGTATCTTCATTATGTGGGGCTGTCCGCATTTAAAGGAGCTATGCCCTTTTATCTGCGAAGATGCATGAAAAGCTGCGACATGGTGTTTGCGCCTGCGCCTCTTATGAAGAATTATCTGGAAGAAGTGGGGATTAAGAGCAGGGTGCGGGTTTTGCCCACAGGGCTTTTAAAAGGCAGCTATCTGCCGGACGAAGAAAAGGCGAAGCTGCTGCGGCGGGAGATTGCAGGCGAAAAAAAGCATTTATTCTGCATTGTGGCAAGGCTGGCAAAGGAAAAAAATCTGGAATTTCTGCTGCGGAGCATGAAAATATTGAAGGAACGCCGGGGTGGGGATTTCCGGCTGACGCTGATAGGGGAAGGGCCTCAGAAGAAGGAGCTGGAAAAGCTGGTAAAAAAACTGGGGCTGACGGATGAAATCTTCTTTGCAGGAAAGGCGCCGAACCAGGAGATAAAAAATTACTGCCGTGCTTCCGACGCATTTCTGTTCACCTCACTTTCGGAGACCCAGGGAATCGTACTGCTTGAGTCAATGGCCGCCGGCACGCCTGTTATTGCAGTAAAGGCAACAGGGGTCAGCGATGTGGTAATTAACGGGGAAAACGGATATATGACAGATGCGTCAGAAGTGGAATTCGCAGAAAAGATAATGGATGTTCTGGAGAAAAAGGAACTGGAAGTTTTAAGCCGGGGCGCAAGACGGACCGCGGAAGAATACAGGGGGAGCGAAATCGCAAAGAGGGCGCTGTCGGCCTATGCGGAAGCCATTTTGATAAGGCAGATAAAAGAGGCGCAAAAACACAATCGCAGAAACAGAGATGTGGTATACTTGTAAGCATGTGGTAAGGATTCCTTATCAACCGCGGATGATTTACCACATGTTAAATTATAAGGGGAAGGAAAGGATTCATTGCCATGAACGCATATCACATATTAATTGTGGAGGACGATAAGGAAATCAGAGAGGGAATAGAAATTTATTTAAGAAATCAGGGATATACCGTTTTTCAGGCGGCTGACGGTGTGGAGGGACTTGAAAAAATCCGTCAGGAGGAAATTCATCTTGCCATTGTGGACGTGATGATGCCGAGAATGGACGGAATTACCATGGTTATGCGGCTCCGGGAAATGAAGTGTGAAATTCCGGTCATCATGCTTTCCGCCAAGTCGGAGGAGGTGGATAAAATCATGGGGCTGAATATGGGTGCGGACGACTATGTGACAAAGCCCTTTACAACCATGGAGCTTCTTGCCCGGGTGAACTCCCATCTGCGCAGATACGGAAAATTTCTTGAAGCTTTGGGGGAGAAAAAGCAGGATGAAAAGATTTACGTGATTGGCGGGCTTGAGCTGAACGAGGAGGCGGTGGAGGTTTCCGTGGACGGAAAGCAGGTGAAGCTTACGCCGTTGGAATTTAAAATACTTCTGCTTCTCATGAAGAATCCGGGGCGGGTATTTTCGGCGGAAGAAATTTATGAGAGAGTATGGAACGAGCAGGCAATCAATACGGATACGATTATGGTGCATATCAGGAAAATTCGGGAAAAAATCGAGGTAAACCCGAGAGAACCCAAATATTTAAAGGTGGTGTGGGGCGTTGGATACAAAATCGACAAGCAGTAAAAAATTCAGTTTCCTTTTAGCGGGCGCTCTTGTGGCGGCTGCCACGGCGGTATTTCTTGCCTTTTATCCGGCTATGGGAGAACAGGCGGATTACCATTATTCGGATTATTTAAAAAGCGACCAGTTTTTATTTTATTTATACCAGGGGAACCTTGTCCTTAATAAGCAGATGCTGGATAAGACGCAGCAGGAGGAGGTTCTTTATTCTGATTTGTATCTGACAATGGAGCAGGGGAAGGCTTCAGAGGAGGAGGCAGACAGGGAGGGGATAGTATACTCGGCGGAAGAAGTAAGCGGGGAATATCTGAAATCCCGGCTCAGCAGGGCGATGGAGGAGGTTTTCGAGGACTGGGAAAACAGTGTTCTTGGAAATTTTACCCAGTATGCGGATTACTGTGTCATTGACCATGAAACAGGCGAGATGATAAAAAATACCGGCAGAAGCATCGATGCGCTTTATGAAAGCAGGGGAAGCGGAGAATCCGAAAACACAGGGAAGGACTATGTTTATTATGTGATGATGAGTTATGACGAAGCGGGTTCTGTTTCCAATATATCGGTGAGGGATGAAAATTCCGACGAGCTTTTAAAGAAGGTGCAGAGCGCCATGACGAATAAGTGGCTGAGGGGCAGCTTTGCGGATGCGGCCATTAATATTCTCCGATATCAGAATACAGTCTATTTTTACGGGGAGGACGGGACGCCGGAAAAGCTGGCGCTGCATGTAAATGACAGACCGAAAAATATGACCTTTATTTATGCCCTTACTGCCAGACAGAAGGAAAACATTCTTAAAATGGTGCGGAACGGCAATTTTGGAGACAGGTTTGGCATTCCATACAGGTGGGAGGTGCAGAATGCCTATTATGAGGCCGGAACGCCGGAAATTTACTGGGTGCTTCTTATCATTTTGGGTATACTGGCTCTTGCCTGCACCAGAATCAGGCGATACTGCCTTCACCGGCTTCCGTCTTTCCAGGTGCATCTGGAGGTTACCCTGACGGCTGTCTTTCTGGTATTTGGCCTCTGTATCTATTTTGTTATCCAGCTGGTATATTTGACAAACGGCGGATATTTCCCGGAGATTTACGGCAAATATATGGGGTTTGTCCCACAGGCTCTTTATCCGCTGCTCACCAAAACCATTAACGCGGCTGTGATGTTCCTGTTTTTTGGCATCTGGTATTATCTGATAACCTCACTGGGGGAGGTGTTTGATATAGGAGTAAAGGAATATATACGGCAAAGAAGCCTTATTGCGATGTTTGTGCGCCAGGTGGTGAGAGGATGCAAAAAGAGAACCATCCGGTTTAAAGAAGAAATTCTTCATGTGGATTTGGGAGGAAAGATCGAAAAAACCATCATCAAGCTTCTTGCACTCAACTTCGTGGTTCTTGCCGCGGCATGCACCATGTGGGTGGGCGGTTATGCGGTACTGATTATCTATACCTTTGCGGCTTATTATTTCATAAAAAAATATGTGAACAGGATTCAGGAACAGTACCGGAAGCTGTTTGTTGCCACACGTTCCATTGCGGAGGGCAATTTGCAGACAGAACTTTCGGAGGACTGGGGAATTTTTGAATCGTATAAGGAGGAGCTGTCCAAAATTCAAAACGGCTTTAAGGCGGCGGTGGATAAAGAAGTAAAAAGCCAGAGAATGAAGACGGAGCTGATAACCAATGTTTCCCATGATTTAAAAACACCGCTTACAGCGATAACCACTTATATCGAGCTTTTGGAGGACGATAATCTTGCGCCGGAGGTTCGGAAGGAATATCTGGGGGTGCTGAAAAGGAAATCCGAGAGACTGAAGTTTCTGATAGAGGATTTATTTGAGGTCAGCAAGGCCAGCAGCGGAAACGTCACGCTGAATCTTGTGGAAGTGGATATCTGTAATCTGATGCGCCAGGTTTATCTGGAATACGAGGACAGGGTGGAGGAGGCGGATTTGATTTTCCGGTTCCGTATGCCGGAGGAAAAGGTGACGCTGCAGCTTGACAGCCAGAAAACCTACCGGATATTTGAGAATCTTTATGTGAACATCATCAAATATGCCATGCCCCACACCAGAGTCTATGTGAACGCAAATAAGACGAAAAAGGGAATTGTTATCGAACTGAAAAATATGTCGGCAAACGAGCTGAATATTCAGCCCGAGGAGCTGACAGAGCGGTTTGTGAGAGGCGACAGCGCAAGAAATACGGAAGGGAGCGGGCTTGGGCTTGCCATTGCAAGAAGCTTTGCGGAGCTGCAGGGAGGGAAGCTTTCGGTGGAGATTGACGGGGATTTGTTTAAGGTGATAATTTATTTTTGAACGTGACATTGCTTATTATTCGTGTTAACATTGGTACTGAAAATGTAACAGGAGAGCTATAAGCAAATGGATAAATATCAGCTTTTAAAGCAATACTTCGGCTATGATTCCTTCCGGGAAGGACAGGAATATTTAATCGACAGTATTTTAGAGGGAAGGGACGTGCTGGGAATTATGCCTACCGGCGCGGGAAAGTCTATCTGCTACCAGCTCCCGGCGCTGTTAATGCGCGAAGCGGATGAAGGGGCGGTCACGCTGGTAGTCTCCCCGTTGATTTCCCTTATGAAGGACCAGGTGGAGGGCTTAAACCAGGCGGGAATCCATGCGGCGTATTTAAACAGCTCCCTGACGCCGGGTCAGTACAGGAAAGCGCTTTCCTTTGCAAAGGAGGGGAGGTATCCGATTATTTATGTGGCGCCGGAGCGGCTTCCCGCGCCGGAATTTATGGATTTTGCCCGGAATGCAAATATTGCAATGGTGGCGGTTGACGAGGCTCACTGCGTTTCCCAGTGGGGGCAGGATTTCCGTCCGGGCTATCTGAAAATCGTAAATTTTATCGATGCTCTGCCGGTACGGCCGGTAGTGGCGGCCTTTACTGCCACGGCGACAAAGGAGGTAAAAGAGGATATTATCGACCTTCTGATGCTTCAGAATCCGGCCATGATTACCACAGGATTTGACCGGAAAAACCTGTATTTCGGCGTACAGTCGGTAAAGGACAGGTATGGCGCGGTGAAAAATTATCTGGAATGCCACCCAAAAGACGCCGGAATCATTTACTGTCTGACGCGGAAAAATGTGGAGGAGGTCTGCGAGAGGCTTGCCGGGGAAGGCTTTGCTGTCACAAGGTATCACGCCGGGCTTTCCGACGAGGAGAGAAAAGGCAATCAGGAGGATTTTATTTATGATAAAAAGCCTGTCATGGTGGCTACCAATGCGTTCGGCATGGGAATTGACAAATCCAATGTGAGATTTGTACTCCATTACGGGATGCCGAAAAATCTGGAGTCCTATTATCAGGAAGCCGGAAGGGCCGGGCGGGACGGACAGCCGGCCGAGTGCATTTTGCTGTACAGCGGTCAGGACGTGACTACCAATCAGTTTTTTATCGAGAATAATCAGGATAATCAGGAGCTGGATACGGGCCTGCGGCAGCTTGTGATGGAAAGGGACAGGGAAAGGCTGCGGAAAATGACCTTTTATTGTTTCACCAATGAATGTCTGCGGGATTACATCCTAAGATATTTCGGGGAATACAAGGAAAATTATTGCGGAAACTGCTCCAACTGTCTCAGTCAGTTTGAAAACACGGATGTGACGGAAATCGCAAAGAGCCTTGTCGGGTGCGTGGAAAGCTGCCGCCAGAGATACGGAATCAATGTGATTCTGGACACGGTTCACGGGGCGAATACGGCCAAAATCCGAAGCTATCGCATGGATGAAAACCCTTTTTACGGCGGATGTGCAAAGGTGCCTTCTCCCAGGCTGCGGCAGGTGCTGAATCATTTGCTGATACATAATTATCTGGCGATGACCGACGACGAGTATGCGGTGGTAAAGCTGACGGAAAAATCGGATGATATTTTAACGGGCGGGGAAGCGGTGGTTATGAAGCTGGCAAAAGAGCAGCCTCATCCGGCCAAAGCGGAGAAAGGAAAGAGCGGACGGAGAAAATTATCTTACGGTGCATCCGGCACAGGCGCCGGGAGCGCGGAACTTTCCCCGGCGGAGGAAGCTTTGTTTGAGAGGCTTCGTACCTTGCGGACGGAAATCGCCAGAGGGGAAAAGGCGCCGCCCTATATTATTTTCTCCGACAGGACACTGGTGCATATGTGTATGTTAAAGCCGGGAACAAAGGCGGAAATGCTGAAGGTTTCGGGTGTGGGCGAATATAAATATGATAAGTACGGGGAAAGGTTTCTTGACTGCATACGGGAGTTTATAAAGATATCAGGGAGTGTGGAAGCATGAAGTTTTTGAAGGTTTTGGGCGGTATTTTACTTGCTCTGATTATCGGGCTTGTGGTTCTGGTGCTTGTCTGTGCCAATAATCCGGAGCTTACGGAGAAAATTGCGGAGTTTCTTTATCCTGACCGATACGAAACTGCGGGGACTGAGAGCGGAACGGAAAATCCCGGAGACGGTTCTGCAGGAAATGCAGATTCTGACGCATCGGCTCTTTCCCAGGGGATTCTTTTGGGCGAACCGGACCGGGGAAACGGGAACGCGGCGCGGCAGGAGGGGAGTTCGGCAGGCAATGCCGGAAAGGAAGGGATTGCGGAAAATATCCGCCCGGAATACATTGCCCCCGACGAGGCGGAGCTTATGGTGCCGGAAAAGGTATCGGGGCGAAACGGCTATCAGCAGATTCAAAGCGAGGCGGAGCAGGTTGACGATGAGTCCGCAAAGGCGCTGGAAAGCAGTCTGGGGCCGGGACAGACAGGGGACGGGCTTTCCTTCGACCCGCTTTTTTATCCCTATTATGAAATGTTGGACGAACAGGGAAAGCACCTTTACCGGCAGATTTATGCGAACGCAAACGCTCTGACCGGCGCTTTCGCACCGGTGGAGGAAGTGGGAGCGGCAAAGCTTAAGACGGTTTTCGAGGCGGTTTACAACGACCATCCCGAGCTTTTCTGGATGGAAACCGCTTATTATGGAAAGTACAGAAGGGATGGGCGGTGCGTGGAAATCGATTTGCGGTTCAACCGTACGGCGCAGAACCTGGAGGCATCGAAAGCTGTTTTTCAGGAAAATGCGGACAGCATAAGGAATCAGGCTTCTGCCCTTTCGAGCGATTATGAAAAGGAAAAACTGGTGCACGATATTTTAATTGACAGGATAACCTATAATCCTGGCGCGGAGATGAATCAGAGCGCTTACAGCGCGCTGGTAAACGGACAGACGGTCTGCGCCGGATATGCAAGGGCTTTCCAGTATCTGCTGCAGCAGATGGGAATTCCCTGCTACTACTGCACCGGCTACGCCGGGGAAAACCATGCGTGGAATATTATCCGTCTGGAGGACGGATTTTATAATGTGGACACTACATGGGACGATGTGGACGGCGGAAATTACGACTATTTCAACAAGACGGACAGCGATTATGCGGACACCCACGCGCGGAAGGAGCTGTCGGTTTATCTGCCGCCCTGTAACGGGCAGATGTACCGCAATCTGGAAGCAGGGAGCGAAGCCGGTGAAAATCTTCGGGGAATTGAGGACCTTGGCCTGAGGCCGGAGGATGTTTTACATACCCTTGCGGACTACTATGACGGCTGCTACAGCCGGATTGTGTCTAACGGGGCGGGCTCCTACAGCTTTCCGCTGGCAGTCGAAGGAGCCGATTTGCTGGAGGAGCTGTATCGGGCTTACCGGTCGGATGCCTATAAGCAGGGGTATATGGAGAGAGCGATGACGGACGCCGGTATTTCCTCCTGCGAAATGAGTCTTGAAACAGAGGAGCTTAGGGAGAACAGGTATCTTATTGTGCATACCGTGAACGCAAGGTAAGAGCAATGCCTGTATTTAGGTCGCGGGATAATCTGGAAATAACAGCATTTTTTGCAAATTACTCCGCAACGAAAGCGGTACTGTTGTGGGAAATAAGGTGGTAAACTATAAGTCAGATGGATGCTTTGCATCTTTTGACTTATTCTCGCAAAAAAGTGAATACCGGACAGGAAACGGGGTGAAAGATTGAAATTGAAATTTACAAAAATGCACGGATGCGGCAATGACTATATTTATGTGGACGGACAGACGGAAAAGATTCCGGCGGAGAAAAAGCCGGAGCTTGTAAGGAGGCTGAGCGACAGACATTTCGGGATTGGCGGGGACGGAGTGATTTTTATCAATCCCTCCGACATAGCGGATTTTGAGATGGAAATGTACAATCTGGACGGGTCCCGGGCGGAAATGTGCGGAAACGGCATCCGATGTGTGGCGAAGTTTGTGTACGATAAGAAGCTCACGGACAAGACCTTTGTCAGTATCTGCAGCTTTGGGAAAATAAAGTATCTTGATTTGTGCGTCAGTGATGGAAAGGTATCGACCGTTAAAGTCAATATGGGCTCTCCGGTGCTGGAAGCGGAAGAGATTCCTGTTATTTTTGACGGTAATGCCGGTGCCGGGGACAGGGCAGTCATTGACGAAAAAATCGAAGTTGGCGGCAGGGAATACACAATGACATGTGTGTCAATGGGAAATCCCCATGCAGTTGTGTTTATGGACGAGGTGTCAACACTCCCCCTTGACCAGATAGGTCCGGGCTTTGAGAATCATGCACGATTTCCGAAACGGGTGAATACGGAATTTGTGAAGGTCATCGACAGGGATAATGTGGAAATGCGCGTGTGGGAGCGGGGAACAGGGGAAACTTTAGCCTGCGGAACCGGCGCCTGCGCCACGGCGGTGGCCTGTATATTAAATGGTTTGACGAACGAGAAGGTTACTGTTAAACTGACAGGAGGAAGTCTGGATATCCGGTGGGACAGAAAGGAAAATCTGGTATATATGACCGGACCGGCAACTACCGTATTTGAAGGAGAAATTGAAATATAAAAAGTAACTGCGGGTGTACCGGAAAGGCATCCGCAGAACTCATAACAGGAGGAATGGCGATGTTTAAGATTAACGACAATTATTTAAAGCTTCCCGGAAGCTATCTGTTTTCAACTATAGGAAAAAAGGTGAACGCCTATGCGGCGGCACATCCGGATAAAAAGATTATCCGTCTTGGAATCGGCGATGTGACACAGCCCCTTGCCCCGGCGATTATCACGGCGCTTCACGGGGCGGTGGACGAAATGTCCAGGGCGGAAACCTTTAAAGGGTATGCCCCTGACCTTGGCTATGAGTTCCTTCGGAATGCAGTCTGCGAAAACGATTATAAAGCAAGAGGATGCAGTATTTCCCCTGATGAGATTTTCATATCCGACGGCGCAAAATGCGATTCGGGAAACATTCAGGAAATATTCAGCGTTGACAATAAAATTGCAGTCTGCGACCCGGTTTATCCGGTTTATGTGGACACCAACGTGATGGCGGGAAGAACAGGTACCTATGACAGCGCAAGGGAAACCTGGAGCGACGTAATTTATATGCCCTGCGTTGCGGAAAATAATTTTGCGCCGCAGATTCCGGCGGGGGAAGGAGAAACGCCGGATTTGATCTATCTGTGCTTCCCCAACAATCCTACAGGCTCCACAATCACCAAATCCCAGCTTCAGGAGTGGGTGGATTATGCAAACAAAGTGGGCGCGGTGATTATTTATGACGCCGCCTATGAAGCGTATATATCGGAAGAAGAGGTGCCTCATTCTATTTACGAGTGCGAGGGAGCAAGAACCTGTGCCATTGAGCTTCATTCCTTTTCCAAAAATGCGGGATTTACGGGAGTGCGTCTTGGATTTACAGTGATTCCCAGGGATTTGAAATGCGAGGATGTTTCCCTTCATTCTCTCTGGGCAAGAAGGCACGGAACCAAATACAACGGCGCGCCTTATATTGTACAGAAGGCCGGCGAGGCGGTTTATTCTCCGGAGGGAAAAGAGCAGCTGCAAAAGCAGGTAGCTTATTATATGAACAATGCGAAATACATCCTGAACGGTTTAAAAGATGCGGGCTATACGGTGTCCGGCGGCGTGAACGCCCCCTATATCTGGCTGAAAGCCCCGGATAAGATGACGAGCTGGGAATTTTTTGATTATCTTCTTGAAAAGGCAAATGTAGTAGGAACGCCGGGCTCCGGCTTCGGCCCCAGCGGCGAGACGTACTTTCGCCTGACAGCGTTTGGCAGCTATGAAAATACCGTGGAAGCGGTTGAGAGAATTAAGGCGCTGTAGAAGATTGCGGCAGCTTTGCATGGCTGAACTGCCAAAGCAGTCTGCATCATCATGAAACGGATTTGAAAAAAGTAATCTTTCTTAATTTCAAGCAGGATTACTTTTTTTGCACCATAAATCATTATGGCACTGAACGTATCAAAACAGAGGGGATAAGAGTGGACGAGCGACAATTTGAAAAAGCCGTGGCACGGATGATACAGGGAGATAAGACCGGATTAAAAGAAATCTATGAAAATTATGTGGGATATATCTACCGGATTGTTTACGAGGTGCTGCAGAATAAGGAAAACGCAGAGGACGTGACCAGCGAGTTTTTTATAAGGCTCTGGGATAAGGCGGAGCAGTTTAGGCCCGGCGGCGGTCACAGGGGATATCTTGCGGTTATGGCAAGAAATATGGCCATTGATTTTATAAGAAAGCACAGACGGGAGGAGCTTACCGCACTGATGCAGGATTTGGGAGCGGGATCGGAAGAGGAAGGGCGGGACGCGGGGATTTATCAGAGAAATGCAGGTTTTTCTACGGATAAAGGCGCGGTGGAAGAGGAAGTCCTTGGAAACATGACTGTCAGTAAAGCCCTGGAAACCTTAAAACCTGCGGAGCGGCAGATTGTCAGCCTGAAGGTTTTAGGCGAGCTTACCTTTAAGGAAATCGCGGCTAGCATGAATATCCCTATGGGAACCGTCACGTGGAAGTACCAGAGTGCAATGAAAAAATTAAGGAGGTGCGGATATGAGTAAGGATTTTGAGCAGGCATATAAAGAAGCGGCGCAGATGGAAGCTCCTGACTTATGGGACAGAATCGAAGCCGGACTTAAAAGCAAATCCGTACCGGAGGAAAAAACAGACAGAGATATAATTGTATCAGAAGCAAAGACAGAAAAAGAATCTGTGTCAGGGGAAGAAGCGCCGGAAAAGAAAGCTGACAGGAGGAGAATGCCTGTCAACTTTCCATATTTAAAAAGATATTCGGGAGTGATTGCTGCTGCAGTCTGCGTGGCGGTTATCCTTCCGGTAATGGCACTGTTAAGACCGCAGTTTAAGGGATATTCCGCTGCGGATACCACTGAGGAAATTGCGGAGTCTGCCGCGGCAGATGCGGGAGCCGCGGAGAACATGGCAATGCCGCAGGAGGAAGACGGTTCGGAAGCAGGGAGTATTAAGGAGGCAGGTTTGGAGACGGACAGGGAGACAGATGAAAACGGCGATATGCCGATGGACGCGGGAGCCGGCGAAAAAGACGAAGATGCTGCAGCGCCTCTTAAGAGCAGAGAGGCAGCGGCAGGGAGCGCAGACGATTTTTCGTCACAGCCGGCAGAGGCGGCGACAGAGGAAAAGGAAAGCAGCATGTCCGACCAGAGCACGGACAATGGCAAAGTATCGGAAATGGGAGAAGGCACTTTAATAAAACATGCGGTTATCAAAGTGACAGAGCTGAAAGAGGAGACTGATAAGGAAAGTGAAAAAGCTTCCGGCATCCTCTGTACGGCGGTTCTGGAGAAAACAGCATCCGACTCGCAGCAAAGCATAGCTGATTTGCAGAAGAAAGGGCAATTAATAATTTTTGTCCCGTCAGATATTGCGGCGTCGCTTTATGAAGACGGCGTATTTGAGGTGGATTTGGAGTATCGGGGCGGCAGGGAATATTCCTTTATACTGCGGAAATTCTATCAGGAAACAACAGACGGCACGCTTCAGGAATAGCCTTATACTGAACAAACGCTGTCACACTTCGCGAGCAGGCTTATTGTAAGAAAATAAGAACCGCCAACAAGGCGGTTCTTGGAACAAGATATGTAGCGTCAGGCAGCAGGACCAACGTACTTTGTGTCACCAAATCCGAGAATCAGGATAAAAATGGTGTTCAAAAACAGAAGTCCGAAGCCAAAGCCGGTACCCTTGCCAAAAGCTTTGGCCAGCTTAAAGTTTACCATGATGCCAACTACAATGTTTACAATAGGCACAAAACCAAGCAGGAATAACCAGCCGGTACCCCAGGCAATATCGTAAAGGCAATACTGCGTATAAAAGGGTATAAGACTTGCCCAGCCGGGCTTGCCGGCCTTTGTGTAGATTTTCCATCTTGCAATAATTGTCAGAACAAGAACTGCAAGCGCAAAAATCATGTAAACGGTAAATACACCGGTACCTATTAATGCAGCCATCATATCATAAGAATCATAATCAGCGTACATCTCCGCCCCTCCTTTCGTAAAATATGGAACTATCATAAATTATAATATTAGATATTGGCGATATTGTCAATTTATAAAAAAATTATAAATTATTGAAAATGGGAATTTTTTTTGGTTTGTAGTTTCAAATTTAGAATTGTCTATAAAGCGAAAGCCATAACAGATACTTTCTGCAAAAATGGGCATAATGAATGTGAATGCAACATTATTTACTATAATGTTGCATTCACATTCATTATTATTATCGGTTAGAAATAAAAATACTTTATACCTCAGATGAAAATTATTTTATAATCTGATTTTTTCAAAAACCTCGTCCTTGTCATTCTGGTCAATTCCCAGATATCGTCTGGTTATCTGATAAGAGGAATGATTATAAATGTTCATCAGAAGTGCCGGAGGCGTACCCTGTTTCCATGCATGGTAACCAAAGGTTTTTCTCAGGGAATGACAGCTGATATTGGCGTCCAGCCCGGCGTAGGCGGCGGCTTCCTTAATCAGGCGAAAGGCCTGATAGCGGCTTAAATGCTGCTCTTTATGCATCCGGCTGTAAAAAATCCAGTCTTTTGCATTTTTGAAAAAACAATTTTGCGCCTCAAGCACTTTTCGAATTTCTTCATTTATATAGATTCTGTTTGATTTGCCTGTCTTTTGCTCCTTTAAGACTATGTGAGTTTTCCATTCTTTATTTTCAAAATCATAAATATCCCCGTAAGTAAGCGGCAGAATGTCCGATATACGCAAGGCGGAATTAAGCCCGATGATTATCAGAGTGTAATTTCTGATATTAGGTTTTGTGCATTTATAATATTCCTTAAACAATTTTAATTTTTCTGTGTTTCTGATGGGCTGTGTTGTACTCATAAAAACCTCCTTTTTGTAAGTGTCAGAATAAGTAAAAAGGAATCCCCGCGCTTTGCAGGTCATCCTTTTACAGGTAATGCAACATTATAGTAAAGAAAGTTGCATTTGGCAAAACCGGACAATAAGCATGGCAATAAATGAATGTGAGAAAGCAGGGAGGCTTCGGGATGGTAAGGCTGACAGTGAGCACAGAGGAATATCTGATGCTGAATGACAACATTAAAATTGTGTTTCTGGGAGGGACGAAGAACCATATCCGTATTCTGGTGGACGCCCCGAAGGATGTAAACATTGTCAGGAGCACTGTCCTGGAAAAAAGGCTTGCCGCTTCCGGGGAAGATGAAAAACTGCCAAAGTATTACGCGGAGCCGGAAACAGATAAAAAGTATCTGAAGAAAAAGAAGCCCCGCATCTGCATCACGCGGGGGAATCTGGAGCCCTGAAAATTTAAAAGGTAATAATCGGGAATCTTAAGCAGTTTGGAGGCAGGGCCCGTCTCCAAAAGGCTTTTGATATCCGGTTACTATAAATGTTTTTAACTATGCTACGCAAACGGATTTGCGTAAAAATTCAAGGAGGAATATATTATGGCAATGATAGTAAAACACAATCTTACAGCAATGAACTCTAACAGAATGTTAGGCGTTAACACACAGACTCAGGCCAAGACCACTGAGAAGTTATCTTCCGGTTACAAGATTAACCGTGCGGCCGACGACGCGGCAGGGCTCTCCATTTCCGAGAAGATGAGAAGGCAGATTAGGGGTCTTACACAGGCTTCCAAGAATGCACAGGACGGTATCTCCTGCGTACAGACAGCAGAAGGCGCTTTGAATGAAGTTCATGACATGTTACAGCGTATGAACGAGCTGGCGGTTAAAGGTGAGAACGGAACATTGTCATCTGTTGACCAGTCCTATATTCAGGCTGAAATCAAGCAATTAATGACAGAAATCGACCGTGTAGCCGATACTACCACATTCAACGAGCAGAACCTGTTAGACGGTACTTTCACCAACAAGGGACTGCAGGTCGGCGCGGAAGCCGGACAGCACATTGATATCTCCATCACATCAATGAACCTGAATAATCTGGCTACAAAGGCGCAGGCGGCTAATATTTCATGGAAAGAACAGGTATCCATCGGGAAAGCAGTCGCGATAGCCGCAGGCACAGTTAAGGGAAATTATTCGGCATCGGCTGTGGATAAAGCGTTGGTTTCTGTTGCAAAGGCTCAGGGTATGAGTGTTTCAGGTAATGCGCTGACTGATGCTCAGAAAACAGAACTGGCAAAAAATTTCACATCCTTAAAGGTAACTGTTTCCGTAGCCGTTACGGCAAAGGACGTGGTTGACAAATTCAGCACCAAGTATGTCTCCACAGATTCCAGCACCTATGCTACGACCAGAGATTTTGCGAGTCTGAACGCCTTCGTTAAGAATGCCCTGCAGACAGTATCTTTACAGAGGTCTGACCTGGGCGCTGTTCAGAACCGTCTGGAGCACACCATCAACAATCTGGACAACGTAGTGGAGAACACCACAAGCGCTGAGTCTGCTATCCGTGATACAGATATGGCCAGCACAATGGTCAGCTACGCAAACAACCAGATTCTGGCGCAGGCAGGAACAGCAATGCTGGCACAGTCTAACCAGAGCAATCAGGGTGTATTGTCCTTACTTGGTTAATAAAAAATCATTGCAAAATAAGAACTATTACTATCAGGGGACCGGTGAGAGCCGGTCCCTTTATCATTTTGTGGCGGCCGGAAAAGTTTTTGCATTTCCGTCAGACTTCATATACAATGTATAGTAGAAAATACAGAATGCTGAATGAAGTGAGGAAACCGCAAGGAGGCAGAGGATGGCAAAAATCTTTAATGTAAGCGGCGCATGCGAACCGGGCAGGCATTATATGGTTGCGCTGAAACCGAGGCTTAAGGAAATCAGGGCAATGATAGATGCCGGTGAATATTTCACCATGAATAAAGCGAGGCAGTACGGAAAAACCACGATTTTGCGTGCACTGACAGATTTTCTGAAAAGAGATTATATCGTTGTCAGCATGGATTTCCAGAGGATAGGGGCTTCCAAGTATAAAACGGAGAATATTTTTTCGGCTACCTTTGCAAGGGATTTTATAAAAAAGGCAGAAGCGGGTAATCAATTGGAGGCGGAGGTCTTAATGCCGCTGAAAAAAGTGTTGGAGGAGCAGGAAAACAGAATAGAGCTCTATGAATTATTCAGCTGTCTGACAGAAATATGTGCGAAAGCGGGAAAGCCGGTTGTCCTGATTATTGACGAGGTTGACAGCGCGTCAAATAATCAGGTGTTTCTTGATTTTCTTGCGCAGCTTCGGGCGTGCTATCTTGACCGTGACACAACGCCGACATTCTGGTCTGTTATCCTTGCCGGAGTTTATGATATTCGCAATATCAGGCAGAAAATCCGTTCTGATGCGGAGCATAAAATGAACAGCCCATGGAATATTGCGGCAAAATTTCAGGTAGATATGAGTTTTTCCGCACAGGAGATTGCAGGAATGCTGAAAGAATATGAAGCGGATTATCATACGGGAATGGATATTGAGAAAATATCGCAGATGATATATGCCTATACTTCCGGCTATCCGTACCTTGTATCCTGCCTGTGTAAGAATATGGACGAGGAGGTTGCCGGAACAGAAAAATTTCCCGATAAAAGCTGTGCATGGACACAGGCAGGTTTTATAGAGGCGGTAAAGCTGCTGATTAACGATAATAATACATTATTCCAGTCCCTTACAGGAAAGCTGGTGGATTACCCTGAGCTGAAAAATGTGGTGTATGAGCTTCTCTTTACGGGCAGGCCAATTCCGTATGTTCCGCAAAATCAGTATATCGATATTGCAGCAATGTTTGGGTTTATTAAAAATGAAAAGGGAACCGCTGTGATAGCCAACCGGATTTTTGAATCGGTGCTTTATAACCTGTTTATATCTGAAGAATTTGCAGCAAGCAGAATGTATGATGCGGGGGTACAGGAAAGGAATCAGTTTATTGTGGGCGGCCATCTGGATGTGAAAAGGGTGCTGGAGAAGTTTGTGGAGACCTTTGATTATCTCTATGGAGACGCCGACGAGATTTTTCTTGAGGATGCCGGAAGACGTTATTTTATGCTTTTTCTGAAGCCGATTATCAACGGAGTCGGAAACAGTTATGTGGAATCTGAGACGCGTAATCATGAGAGAATGGATATCGTTATTGATTACCGCGGAGAGCAAAGCATTATTGAAATGAAGGTCTGGCGGGGGAATGCTTATAACGAGCGCGGCGAGGAACAGCTTTCCGGGTATCTTGATTATTTCCATTTAAAAAAAGGATATATGCTCAGCTTTAATTTTAATAAAAAGAAAGAAATCGGCGTAAAAGAAATTGCCCTGGGCGATAAGGTTTTAATTGAGGCGGTAGTATAGACAGAATCAGAATATATGAATATGTTGACGGCGACATATCGAAAGGAATGTAACGCAGACAATCAGGCGCTGTAGGAGGCGATGTAGAAACCTCCCACAGCGCCTGATTGTCTGCGCCCCTTCGTTTTTTTACATAGTTTCCCATTGTTTCCGCAGTGCGGTATTTGTTAAGGCAACACTATAGTAAAGAAAGTTGCATTTGGCAAAGCAGGACTATATAAATGGCAGGAAATGCATTGGAAAGAGAGCAGGGAGGCCTGGGATGGTTAGATTGACGGTGAGCACAGAGGAATATCTGATGCTGAATGACAACATTAAAATTGTGTTTCTGGGAGGGACAAAGAACCATATCCGTATTCTGGTGGACGCCCCGAAGGATGTGAATATTGTCAGGAGCACTGTCCTGGAAAAAAGGCTTGCCGCTTCCGGGGAAGATGAAAAACTGCCAAAGTATTACGCGGAGCCGGAAACAGATAAAAAGTATCTGAAGAAAAAGAAGCCCCGCATCTGCATCACGCGGGGGAACTTAGAGCCCTGAAAATTTAAAAGGTAATAATCGGGAATCTTAAGCGGTTTGGAGGCAGGGCCCGTCTCCAAAAGGCTTTTGATATCCGGTTACTATAAATGTTTTTAACCAAACTACGCAAACGGATTTGCGTAATCATTCAAGGAGGAATATATTATGTCAATGATAGTAAAACACAATCTTACAGCAATGAATTCTAACAGAATGTTAGGCGTGAACACACAGAGCCAGGCCAAGACAACCGAGAAGCTGTCTTCCGGTTACAAGATTAACCGTGCGGCCGACGATGCGGCAGGTCTCTCCATTTCCGAGAAGATGAGAAGGCAGATTAGGGGCCTTACACAGGCTTCCAAGAATGCACAGGACGGAATCTCCTGCGTGCAGACAGCAGAAGGCGCTCTGAATGAAGTTCATGACATGTTACAGCGTATGAACGAGCTGGCAGTTAAGGGCGAGAACGGCACGCTGTCATCTGTTGACCAGTCCTATATTCAGGCTGAAATCAAGCAGTTAATGACAGAAATCGACCGTGTAGCCGAGACGACCACATTCAACGAGCAGAACCTGTTAGACGGTTCCTTTACGGGTAAAGGGCTGCAGGTTGGCGCAGAGGCAGGACAGCATATTGATATTTCTATTACGTCTATGTCCATGAGCAAGCTGGCTGAAAAATCGTTAAAGGCGAACAGTAACAAGGGGATTTATCGTACAGAGACAATATCCGTTAACCAGTTACAGAAAGCAGAATATGCAAATGCTAAGGTGGTAAGATACCTCAACGATGCTCAAACTAAGGTACTTGTTTCGATTAAGGTTACTGCTAAAGATGTAATTTCAAAGTTCTCGGATAAGTATGTATCAACAGATTCCAAGACCTACGCAGTAGCCAAGGATTTCGCAAGCCTGAACGCATTCGTAAAGAATGCTCTGCAGACAGTATCCTTACAGAGGTCTGACCTCGGTGCCGTTCAGAATCGTCTTGAGCATACCATTGCAAACCTGGATAACGTAGTGGAGAACACCACAAGCGCAGAGGCTACCATCCGCGATACGGATATGGCTACAACCATGGTGCAGTACGCGAACAACCAGATTCTGGCGCAGGCCGGTACTTCAATGCTGGCACAGTCCAACCAGAGCAATCAGGGCGTATTGTCCTTACTTGGTTAATAAAAAATCATTGCAAAATAAGAACTATTACTATCAGGGGACCGGCGAGAGCCGGTCCCTTTATCATTGTGTGTCCAAAAGCGCGTGCTTCTGGCGGATACGGGAAAGTTGATAGCTTCACCTGCTGACATCAAATCATCCACACAGGAACAATGTAGTTATCAGAGTCCACAGCCGACAGTGCGGTGCGCATACAGAGAAGAGCGCCTTTTCCCCTGGGGGCGCTGCTTTTGTTCAAAATATCGAAAGCGCCAATCAGTTCTTTGCCGGGATTGACGGAACGCTTCACCTCCAGCGGGTGAAGCACACCATCGCTTTCAATAATCATATCGATTTCCTTCATATCTTTATCACGATAGTACCAGAGAAGGCATTCTTTTGCATTGTTTTGGTAGGTTTTCAAAAGCTCGGAAACTACATAATTTTCAAGGATTGCACCGTTTAAAGCGCCGTTTGCCAAAATGTCCGGCGAACTGTATTTTGTGAGATAAGCGACAAGTCCGGTGTCAAAAAAGTACAGCTTTGGGGTTTTTACGGTTCTTTTCAAAAGATTATTGGAATAGGGGCGGAGGTAGAAAATAATATCCGATTTTTCCAGAGCCTGCAGCCAGCGTTTGGCGGTATCGTCAGATACTCCCACATCCTGCGCGATATCGTGAATGTTTAACAGTTGCCCGATGCGGCAGGCCGCTGAACGGATAAAATCCCTGAAAATTAATTTATCGGTCAAATGAATAAGGTCGCTGATATCCCGGTCAATATAGGTCTGAAGGTAGCTGCTGTAAAAGACCTCCCGGTCGGAAAAACGGCCGCTGATGAGTCCGGGCATAGAGCCTTTCCAGATACGTTGATAAATTTCCCGCATATCGGCTGGTGCGTGTGTGCCGGCTCTCTCTTTCAGCGCATTGAGCTCAATTGTAAAAGGCGAAGAGAACCCGCTGCCGTAAATCTCGTGCTGTGACAGGGATGGCATACGAAGCAGAGCCACCCTTCCGGCCAGCGATTCCTGGGCCAGTTCCATCATGCGGAACGCCTGAGAGCCTGTGAGCCAGAAGCTTCCGGGAGCGGCGCCGTTATCTATTTCAATTTTTATATAGGAAAAAAGCTGCGGGGCGTACTGTACTTCATCTATAAGAATCGGGCGTTCATGGAGCTCGAGGAAAAGGGCAGGGTCATTTTGTGCCATAGCACGGTCCTCAAGGTCGTCTAAAGTGACATAAGCCCTGTTTTTCTGCATTAATTTGCGCAAAACGGTGGTTTTCCCGACTTGTCTGGGTCCGGTGATTAGAATAGCCACATATTCTTTTGACAAAGACAGAATTTTTTCTTCCAAATCTCTTTTAATATAGGCCATATGAAATTCCTTTCGGCTAAAATACGATTTAATCTTATTTTAGCCGAAATATAATAAAAGTCAAGGCAGAATCGAAGGAAATCGTTAAAAAATTTAGATAGGAAACCGGATATATAAAAATCAGGAAACAGGCTTGACGGTCCGGCTGCCTTGTTTCATAATGATATAACATAAGTTCAGGTACAGAGAAGCAGGAAAAAAGAAAAGAGGAAAACAATGCACGAAAAATCAATTTTGCACAACAAATTCTATTTATATCTGACGGAATTTTTTGCCGGAATGTCGGTGATGGCGGTGGAGCTTGGGGCGAGCAGGCTGCTTGCGCCGTACTTTAGTTCCTCGCAGATAGTGTGGACGATTATCATCGGGACGATAATGATAGCCATGGCGCTGGGCAATATTTACGGCGGGCGCAGCGCGGACAAAAATCCCAACCCGGACAGGCTTTACGGGAGAATTATTATCGCGGCTGTCTGGATTGCGGCGATACCGGTGCTTGGGAAGTATATTATTCTTGGGATTTCGGCGGTGCTGATTTTTTCCGTGAATCAGAATTTCCTGATATGGGCGGCCTTTGCGGCCTGTATGGTTATCTTTGTGTTTCCGCTGTTTTTGCTGGGAACGGTGACGCCTTCGCTGGCAAAGTACAGCGTGGACAACTTAAACGACAGCGGCAAGACGGTAGGGGCGCTGGGTGCGGCCAATACCATAGGAAGCATTATTGGAACCTTTCTGCCCACCTTTGTCACAATCCCATCGGTGGGGACTTCCGTTACCTTTCTGATTTTTGCGGGGATTCTGCTTGCCCTTGCGCTGATTTATTTCATCAGCAATAAAAGAGGGGTGAAAAAAACAGCGGTGGGACTTGTCCTGTTTCTCTGCTGCTGCGGGCTGGGGTATCATGACAGCTTTGCTTTCTGGGAAAAGGATTTGGCCTACGAGGGGGAATCCGTTTACAATTATCTGCAGGTAAAGGAGAGCGAGAGGGATGTGATTCTCTCCACAAACGTGCTTTTCGGCGTGCAGTCTATTTTGAAAAAAGAGGATGGTCTTACGGGCATGTATTACGACTATGCCATGATGGCGCCTTTTATGGCGGGTGTGGAGGAGGAAAAGGAACTGGAGGTGCTGATTCTGGGCATGGGAACCGGAACTTATGCGACTCAGTGTGCCCGTTTTTTTGACAATGTCCGTACGGCGGGCGTGGAAATTGATGAAAAAATCACCCGGCTTTCCTATGAGTATTTTGAGCTTCCCGGAGATATTCCGGTGACTACCTATGATGGGCGGGCTTACCTGAATGTTGATGAGAAAAAGTACGATGTGATAATGGTGGACGCCTATCAGGATATCACGATTCCCTTTCAAATGTCTTCAGTGGAGTTTTTCACGCTGGTGAAGGAACACCTGACAAAGGACGGAGTGATGGTGGTGAACATGAATATGCGAGGGCAGGAGGAGGGAAATATTAATCAGTATCTCTCCGACACCATCGCGGAGGTATTTGGAAATGTCTATACCGTGGATGTTGCAGGCGGCACTAACCGGGAGCTGTTTGCGTCGGATTCGGGGGAAGTGCTTGCGCGGGCGGACAGAAACATAGAAAGCCTGAAAACAAAAGCGGCAGGCGGGGAAGAGAGAGAGGAAGAGCTGGCTGATATGATGGTCAGGGTCAGAGAAAATCTGATTCCTTATGAAAAGGGGGATTATCTTCTGACGGACGACAAAGCGCCTGTGGAGCTTTTGGGAATGCGGGTGATTGACGATTTGATTGGAGATGAAGTACAGTATTACAAGGGGATTTATGAGGAAGAAGGGATTGAAGGGCTGTTGCGGCATTTGTAAAGAGCAGGCAGAACGCTTCATGAACTGACTTTATGTCAGCAGAAAGGAGCATTGCAGGGGTTGAGATGCGCTGCAATGCTCCTGTTTGATTTTAGATTGGGCAAAAAAGTGTGCCGCCGCCGCTATTTCATCAGCTCATCGGCCAGAGCTTCCAGCTCTTTTATATTTTCTTCCTTTACGGCGCCGCGGATGGTGACAGAGGGCTCTGTGATGGTGATGCTGTTCATCTGGGAAAGGATGTCTGTCATGGTCTTTTTGGCGGACGGCGCCCAGGAACCGTTTTCAATGAGGGCAACCTGGCGTTTCTGGAAGTTTTTGCCTTTCAGATAATGGAGGAAAAATTCCATATAGGGCATTACGCCGCCGTTGTAGGAGGAGGCGGCAAGCACGATTTTGCCGTAGCGGAACGCCTTGGCAAGGGCGTCTGCCATGTCGTCCCGGGCAAGGTCCAGAGTCGCTGCTTCCGGGCAGCCCTTTTCCCTTAAGATTTCCGCCAGCTTTCCGGCCGCGCCGGCAGTATTGCCGTGGAGGGAGGCGAAGGCGATGAAAACGCCTTCCTTTTCAGGGGCATAGCTGCTCCAAATGTTGTATTTATCAAGGTAATAGCTTAAATTTTCTTTTAAAACAGGGCCGTGGAGAGGGCAGATGATTTGAATGTCCAGTGTGGCGGCCTTTTTCAGCACGGTCTGGACGGGCATTCCGAATTTCCCCACAATATTAAAGTAGTATCTTGCGGCCTCGTCGTCCCAGGGCTCCTGCGCGTTGAGCGCACCAAATTTTCCGAAAGCGTCGGCGCTGAACAGAATTTTATCAAAACTGTCATAGGTGAGCATGACCTCGGGCCAGTGAACCATGGGAGCCATCACAAAGGAAAGCTCGTGTTTCCCCAGAGAAAGGATATCTCCTTCCTTTACCGTGAGGGCATTGCTGAAATCCAGGTCAAAATAAAGCGCCAGCATCTGAAAGGTTTTGGCGTTGCCGACCACTGTGGCGGAGGGGTATTTTTCAAGGAAAGCCTTCACACTGGAAGCGTGGTCCGGCTCCACATGGGAAACCACCAGATAATCAGGGCATTTGCCGCAAAGAGCCTTTTCCAGATTTTCCAGATACGCATCCTTTTTTCGTCTGTCAACCGTGTCCATCACCGCAATTTTATCATCGAGAATCACATAAGAATTATAAGCGATGCCGTTCGGAACCGCAAACTGCCCTTCAAAGAGGTCAATATCCTTATCGTCAACACCCACATAAAGAACATCGTTTGTCACCATTATAAAACACCTCCGGTTATAATTTCGCCTGGCCCTTTCCAGAACGCAAATAAGATATAAAAAGATAATGTGAAAAGACAAGCACAATTATACACAAAAAATTTCCCCATGTCACCACATGCCGCCCCATGGAAAAGGAATTTGTTAAATATTAATAAATTTTCTCCCCAAAGACTATGTTTTTTTATATCAGATGCGGTATAATGTACGCGATGGCAATGAGCTGTGCCACTTCGTAAGACGACAAAACGACTGCTTGCAGGCGATTTTGTCTCCTTACGAAGTGCCAGGGCGAAGCCCGCGAATGAGGGAGCCGAAGGCTCCCGAATGCGCACAGCGGAGTGGAGAGAGCCAGGCATCCAAATACGCGCACAGCGGGGCAGAGGGAGCCCGGAAAGGAAATCAAAATGTCACAAAACAAACAGAAAAAGATTGCGGCAATCAACGACCTGACCGGTTTCGGGCGATGTGCCCTTACGGTGTCGCTGCCGGTGATTTCCCATATGAAAATCCAGTGCTGTCCGGCGCCGACGTCGATTCTTTCCAACCATGTGGGCTACCCGGAATATTTTTTTGACGATTACACGGACAGGCTTGCCGAATACCTTTCCATGTGGAAAAAGCTTGATCTTAAGTTTGACGGCATTATGTCCGGCTTTCTGGGGTCAGGGGCGCAGATTGGCATTGTGGAGGATTTTATCAGGAGCTTTCGGAGAAAGGATACGATTGTGGTCGTTGACCCGGTGATGGGCGACCATGGAAAGATTGCGGGAACCTATACGGAAGAGATGTGCCTGAAAATGCGCAGTCTCATATCTCTTGCGGATATTGTCACGCCGAATCTGACGGAGGCCTGTAAGCTGACGGATACGCCCTATAAAGAGGAAGGCTGGAAGGAAACGGAGCTTCGGGCGCTTGCCCGCAGGCTCAGGGAGACAGGTCCCCGAAAGATAGTAATTACAGGAATCGGCCAGGGCCAGTATCTGGCAAATTATGTTTTTGAGGAAGGAAAAGAGCCGTTAATTTTGCGCAGCCGCAAGGTTGGAAAGGAGTGCTGCGGCACAGGGGATTTATTTTCGGCAATTATTGCCGCGGATGCGGTAAACGGCGTTTCTTTTGCGGAGTCGGTGAAAAAGGCCGCTGTATTTATAAAAAAATGTATGGAAAAATCCCTGGAAATGGGAATTGAAGATAAAAACGGAGTCTGCTTTGAGGAGATACTCCATTTACTGAAAGTATAAAGGTTTCACGCTGGAGAGTCTGTGTCTGCGCTGTGTCGGCAGACTTTCCGGGCATAAGTGCCCAAAGGCGGTAATGCGGCGCAGAAAAGAGGAGAAATGAGACGATTGCTTAACGCCATATTTAAGATGGTATTCGGCCGTTCGCTGATTATCATTCTGATGATAGTGCTGCAGGCGCTTGCGCTGCTTGGCAGCTTCGTATGGCTTCGGAGTTATTATCCGCTGATATGGGAAAGTATGAGCATTCTGGGAGCGTTTCTGGTGATTTTTATCATTAACAGGGACGAGCCCACGGAATTTAAGATGAGCTGGATTATTCCTATCTGCCTGTTCCCGGTGCTGGGGGCGCTGATTTATGTGTTTATTGTGGGGAATTTCAGCGGTTTCGGTCTCAAGGTGAAGCTTGGCAGACGCATAGGGGAAACAGAAGGAAAGCTTTATACGGACGAAGAAACCGAAAACGCCCTTAAAAAGTGCCCGCCTCAGTTTCAGGGCTTTGCTCATTATATGAAGCATACAGCCGGTTTCCCGGTATATAACAGCTCTACAGCCGTATATTATCCTGTGGGGGAGGATAAATTTGCGGATTTACTGGTAGAATTAAAAAAAGCGGAGAAATTCATTTTCCTCGAGTACTTCATCATAGAGCGGGGATATATGTGGGATTCGGTATTGGATATCCTGAAAGAAAAGGTAAAGGAAGGCGTGGAAGTGCGGGTGATGTATGACGGAATGTGTTCCATTGTGCTTCTTCCGCTCAGATACCCGAGAGAGCTTGAGGAATACGGGATAAGGGCAAAGATGTTTGCGCCGATTGTCCCGTTTTTATCCACGTCGCAGAACAACCGTGACCACAGAAAAATCGTGGTGATAGACGGAAAGGTGGCTTTTACGGGCGGCGTGAATCTGGCGGATGAGTATATCAATAAGAAGGAACGTTTCGGGCACTGGAAGGATGTGGCGGTAAAAATCACCGGCGACGCTGTCAGGAGCTTTACGGTGATGTATCTGCAGATGTGGAACGTGTCGGAAACAGGCGATGAAAGATACGACAAATATCTGAAGGATATTGTGTTTGACAGTTCTGGGGTTCACGACGGTTTTGTGATACCCTACGGAGAAACGCCCACCAGAAGCTCAGAGGTGGCAAAAACGGTATATGCGTCCATGTTTCAGAGCGCATCGAAATATGTGCACATTATGACGCCCTATTTTATTGTAGACAGGGAATTTCTGGATGCCATGCGCTACGCCGCAAGGCGGGGCGTGGAGGTAGCGATGATTCTGCCTCATATTCCTGATAAAAAAGTGGTATATTATATTGCAAGAACCTTTTATCCCGAGCTTTTGGAGGCGGGCATCAGGGTTTATGAATATACGCCCGGTTTCGTACACGCCAAGTCCTTTGTTTCTGATGATACCTCCGCCGTGGTGGGAACGGTGAATCTGGATTACCGGAGTTTTTACCATCATTTTGAGTGCGGCGCTTATTTTTACGAGAGCAGTATGGCGGCAAGGGTGGAAGAGGATTTTCAGGACACACTTTTAAAGTGTCAGGAGGTTACCATAGATTATTACAGAAAAATCCCTCTGTATCAGAAAGTGGTGGGGAGAATTTCCAGAATGGCAGCGCCGCTGCTGTAATTTCCGCAGGGTATGCGGCAGCGACGCAGGTTTGATATCCGGTCAGACTGCCTGCAGGTATTTGACAGAAAAACAGATAAGGAAGTGATTTCATGCAGGGTATTTTGTATGATGCGACGAAAATAAAGGTATGTCAGGCTTTTTACGCAATCTGCGATTACGCGGAGCTCTCCCGGGAATGGGCGGACGGGCTCTGGCCGGATATTTTGTGCAGAAAGCAGTTGTATGAGGAATTTATTTATTATGTGGAGCATCACACCTTTTCGGATAAGCTGAAGACGTGCGGCTATTCCCTGTGCGACTTGTATGTCTGGCAGATGAACCGCTATAATCTCATAAAGGATACGGGGAAGAACTCCCGGACCTGCAATAAGGAAAAGATGGCCATGCAGGCGTTTCGGACAATGGCCGATATGATGAAAAACCCGGAAATATACCGGAACGGACTGGATTATGGGCGGGGAACAGATAAATTTTAAAAATACATAGTATAAAATTTTAAAAAAGAGAAAATACTACTCCTGTAACCTAATGAATCAGGAGGAAACAAAATTATGGCTAAGAATGATTATCAGAACAATCAGAACCAGGAAAACAAATCCAATCAGAACAGCCAGAACAGCCAGAAGAACAGCTCTTCCAATTCTTCTAACTGCAAGGACAACAACAAAAAGAACAACGAGTACTAAATGGATTTGGCGAAGGGCACCCCTGGAGGGTGCCTTTTTGCGCGAGCAATGAGTCAGACGCGGGTGCTTGCACCCGCACCTGACGAATGCCGCGACAGCGAGGCGAAGCCGAGCGCGCGAGCAATGAGCCAGGCGGGGCGCCTGCACCCGCACCTGACGAATGCCGCGACAGCGAGGCGAAGCCGAGCGCGCGAGCAATGAGCCAGGCGGGGCGCCTGCACATCCATGTGGCGAATGCCGCGACAGCGAAGGAGGAACATGTATAAAATACTGATAGTCGAAGACGACAATACCATTTCAAACCAAATCTGCAAGTATCTCTCAGGCTGGGGATATGAATCAGCCTGTGTGGAAAACCTTGAAAATATTCTGCCGGAGTTTATTTCCTTTGCGCCTCAGCTTGTACTTCTGGACATCGGGCTGCCTTTTTACAACGGATATTACTGGTGCGGGGAAATCAGGAAGATTTCGCAGGTTCCGGTGGTTTTCGTCTCGTCAGCCTCGGATAACATGAATATCGTCATGGCAATGAACATGGGCGGGGATGATTTCATCGTAAAGCCCTTTGATTTGGAGGTGCTTCTGGCCAAGGTGCAGGCAATCCTGCGGAGAACCTATTCTTTTCAGAACCAGTCTTCGGTTATGGAGCATGGAAACGTTATCTTAAATCTTACGGATATGAGCCTTTTGTATCAGGGGACAAAGCTGGAGCTGTCCAAAAACGAGTTCCGCATTCTGCAGCTTCTGTATGAAAAGGCGGGGAACACGGTGAGCCGTGAGAGTATTATGAAACGGCTGTGGGATAACGAGTGCTTTGTGGACGACAATACACTGACCGTGAATATGAACCGGCTTCGGAAAAAGCTGGAGGAAGCGGGAATAGAGAATTTCATTTTAACCAAAAAGGGCGTAGGATATCAGCTGAGATGAGTGCGGGGAAAACAAAGGAGACGGCCGGCGTTATAGGGAAGTCTTATCTGAAAGAAAAATATAAATTGATTTTCTGTTACATATTTATTGCGTTTTTGTTTTTTATGGTAAGCTTTCTTTACGGATACAGGCAGATTTACCGGAATATGCTGTATGCTCTGGAGCTTGCATTATTTTTCGGTTTCTCATTTTTTCTGTGGGATTTTTTGATTTATTATAGGAGATGTCAGGCTTTGATGCGCGCATTGCAGCGGGGAGAGGAGAGAACCCAGGGACTCCAGGAAGCGAAAAGCCTGCCGGAGCAGTTATATCGGGAGATGCTGGAGGATTCGGAGAAGGAGAAGAGGAAGCTGCTTACCGAATACGACGAGAAGAGAAGGGATATGGCCGATTATTATACCATGTGGACGCACCAGATTAAGACGCCTATCGCGGCCATGCGGCTGCTTTTGCAGGAGGAAGGTGCTGCGGCCTGTAAAGATTCTCTGCAGAAGGAAAGGGAAGAATTGTTTAAGATTGAGCAGTATGCGGAGATGGCACTTTATTTTGCAAGGCTTGACAGCCTGTCTTCGGATTTCCTTTTCAGAAAATACGATGTGCAGGAGATTGTGAAGCAGGCGGTTAAGAAGTATTCAGTCTTATTTTTACACAGCGGTCTTTCCTTCCGTATGGAAGAGTTTGAGATTAAGGCGGTGACAGACGAAAAGTGGCTGTGCTTTGTGGTGGAGCAGGTCTTTTCCAATGCGTTAAAGTACACCCATGAGGGCGGTATCGCCATTTACGGCGCGAATGAGGAGGGAGGAGAGATACGGGGGAGAGCCTCTTATCTTGTCATTGAAGATACGGGAATCGGTATCAGGGAAAGCGACCTCCCCAGAATTTTTGAGAGGGGATTTACCGGGTATAACGGCAGGATGGATAAAAGGTCAACGGGGCTTGGGCTTTATCTGTGCGAGCAGATTATGAAAAGAATGTCGCATACTATCACGGTAAAGTCTGCTCAGGGAAAGGGTACGAAAGTAATTTTGGGATTTATGCGGGAGATGTAAGGGCGGCGGGAGAAGCCTTTGACGTCTGAAAGTGCGTATGTGACAAAAATGTAAGATTGCAGGGAAGAAATGTAAGCCGGATGAATGGCAGGGCATTTCTTCTTTTTCTATAATACAGGGCAGAAGTAAAATACAGCAGGATGCAGCAAAGGAGGGCTTAATCATATGTCATTGTTAGAAGTAAGAAACGTTAAAAAAGTATATACCACAAGGTTTGGCGCCGTTAAGGTGCAGGCGCTGCGGGATGTGAATTTTTCCGTGGAGGAAGGAGAATATGTGGCGATTATGGGAGAGTCGGGCTCCGGCAAGACAACCCTTTTAAATATCCTTGCCTCACTGGATAAGGCGACGAGCGGCCAGGTTCTGTTAAAAGGGAAAGACCTGTCGGAAATCCGGCGCAGGGATATCTGCACTTTTCGGAGGGAGCATATGAGCTTTGTGTTTCAGGATTTTAATCTGTTGGATACCCTGTCCCTCAGGGACAATATTTATCTCCCGCTGGTACTTGCCGGAACCGGCCATAAGGAGATGGAAAACAGGATAAAGCCTCTTGCGGACAGGCTTGCCATTCCGGATATCCTTGAAAAATACCCCTACGAGGTTTCCGGCGGGCAGAGACAGCGCGCGGCGGCATGCAGGGCGTTAATCACAAACCCGGATATTATTCTGGCGGATGAGCCCACCGGAGCGCTGGACTCCCGGGCGTCGGGAAAGCTCCTTAAGCTGTTCGGGGAAGTGAACCGGGAAGGGCAGACCATATTGATGGTGACCCACAGCATTCAGGCGGCAAGCCATGCAGGGCGCGTGCTGTTTATCAAGGATGGCAGCGTTTTCCATCAGATTTACAAGGGGAATCAGAGCAATGAGGAAATGTATAAAATGATATCCGATGCGCTGACGGTGCTGCAAAGGACGGCAGCGTCTGACGGGGCAAAGGCTCTGTCAGAGGGAGGGGAGGCATAGTATTATGGGAAAAACAGGAAAATCAACGGCATGGAAAATTCTGCCGGCAATGGCATGGAAGGGTATTATGAGAAACAGAAGCGTATATTTTCCCTATCTGGCAGCCGGAATATTTTCGGTGTTTACATACTTTGTGTATGTATCCATATTAAAAAACGATATTATCTCAATTCTTCCCAAAAGCACCTATGCATGGATAATGCTGCGGATTGGAAAAAGCCTGCTTGTACTCATTCTGATGCTTTTTCTGGTCTATGCAAACAGCTTTCTGATGAAAAGGCGGCAGAAGGAATTCGGGCTTTATCATATATTGGGGCTGGAAAAAAAGCACATCGGCAGTATGCTGTTTTTCGAGACAGCGCTGCTTTATATCTTTGCGCTCACAGGCGGCGTGGTTTTTGGAATGGCGCTTTCAAAGCTGCTGTTTATGCTGCTTCTTAGGATGTGCAGGCTGCCGGTGGACGTTGGCTTTGTTTTTCAGATGGAAGCGCTCCGGGAAACCATGGTTTATTTTCTGGCCGTCTATATGATTAATTTTGCAGAAGGGCTGATACAAATCGGGAAAGCGAACCCCATTGAGCTGATGAGCGGGAGCAGGAAAGGGGAAAAGGAGCCGAAATTCCTCTGGTTTTTTGCGCTGGCGGGAGCGGCGGCTCTGGCAGGAGGGTATTACTGCTCTGTTACCTCAAAGGTGGACAGTAAGATATTTACCGACTTTTTCCAGGCGGTTTTCCGGGTAATCGTGGGAACCTACCTTTTATTTGCGGCGGGAAGTATTGCCTTTTTAAAGTGGATGAAATCCAGAAAGCGAGTTTACTACAAGGCGGGAAACTTTATCACCATATCGGGCATGCTCTACCGCATGAAAAAGAATGCAGCGGGGCTCTCCAATATCTGTATTTTTTCCACGATGGTGCTGATTACGTTAACCTGCACGGTAACGCTTTATGCGGGTATGGACAGTCTGGTGCACTATGAGCAGCCCTATGACATGACGGTTCACTACAGAGAGGAAAAGGTGACGCCCCGGGAGGTGTATGAGGAGATAGAAGCTCTCGGGGAAAAATACGGGATAAAGGCCGAGAGGGCAGATATTTACGAGAAAATGACGCTTCCCGTCCGGCAGCAGGAGAACAGCTTCGTGGTACGGCACGAGGAAGATGAGGCGGCCGGGATAGAGGCATATGCGGAGGATTACGAGTTGGGGATTATGACGCTGGAGGAATACAACCATATCGAAAACAGGGAGATTTCCCTTGGGGAGGGAGAGGTTCTTATCTATTGCAGCGGCAGGGACTATGGCTATGACAGCGTTATTTTTTATGGAAAAGAATTTTCGGTAAAGGAGGAGCCTGATAATTTCTTTCCGGACCCGAAAGCGGAGGATAACGCCTTCGGCGCAGGTTATCTTATGGTGGTACAAGACGACGAGGTAAAGGAGGCGTGCATAAGGGACTGGGGAGTGGCTAACGGCGTGGAGGATATGGAGTCCTTTCTGGAAAGCGGGACACAGTATGTGCAGATACTTCTGGAGGGAAAAGACAGTGAAAAACAGGATTTCCTCAGGGAATTCGGACAGTGGTGCCAGAGCCGCCCGGGCTTTTCAAGGCTTACAAACGGCGCGGAGAACAGAAACGACCAGGAAATCATGTACGGCGCGCTTTTGTTCATCGGTATCCTGTTCGGGATGATTTTCTTTATGTGCCTGATTCTGATTATGTACTACAAGCAGATTGCGGAAGGGTACGAGGACAGGGACAGCTTCGATATCATGCAGAAGGTGGGAATGAGCGATGGGGAAATCCGAACCACAATCCGCAGGCAGATACTGACGGTATTTGCTCTGCCGCTGATAGGAGCAATTTCCCACACCGTTGCGGGAATGTTTATGGTAAAAGGAATGATGGCGGTGCTGTCGCTTCATCGGAGCGATATACTGATTTTCAGTACCGTGGGCGTAATCGGTGTGTTTGTGGCGGTGTACGGAGCCAGCTATATGATGACGGCCAGGACTTATTACAGGATTGTGCGGCAGGGAGGAGCAAACTAGCGCATATATTTCGTTTCGGTCCGGCAGCGCCATTCGCGTAACTATTCAGCCTTCCTTCTAAAAACAACGCACCCAGCACCGGCTAAAAAATAGCCGGTGTTCCCAGAA